>NZ_JADKCX010000029.1 GCF_016718685.1 Haliscomenobacter sp.
TGGTCACATTGTTGAAGCCCGAGTGAAAACAGATTTCGGTGATGGTTTGCTCCGAATCCAGGAGCAATTTGCAAGCAAACCGTACCCGCAGATCAATCAGGAATTGCTTGAAGCTGTGGTGCGCGTGTTTGCGAAAAAAATGGCTAAAGGAGGAATCACTCATGTTGACCAGGCTGGCTACGTCCGATACTTTCATGAGGTGGTTGGAAAAATTCTCCAAAATGTAAGTATACACAATCTGAATGCGGCGACTGTCCGTTTTTGAAGCTTGTGGGGTAAATCCTTCGCTGCTCAAGTATTCGAATTCGGTCGAGCGAGAAAGTACATCCAGCAGTTTGAAAAACTCCAGCACGCTGTCCATACCCTTGTCGGTTGTCAGTTCTTTCATGCGGATAAAGACATCCTCATAGGTTTTGCCGTAAAAGCGGATGCCGCGTCCGCAGCGTTGCAGGAGTTTCCTGATTTTGTGGTAAGGCTCTTTTTGTAACAAATGCGCCGTGAAGAGGTCGGATCCAAACTGAATGGTGATCACGCGGTAGTTTTTGCCTTTTGGTTGCAGGGCGACTTCGGCATCCCACTTGTGGTAGAGGTAGGGTCCCATAAATACCAAATCGTTTTCCTGAAAATGCTGCGTCGAGTCCCCCACGGTGCGGGTACCAGAGATCCCGCTGACCAAATTGAGTTCCAAAGCGGGGTGGTTGTGCATGGGGTAATCAAAATGATTGTTGACCGCATCCAATACCACAAAAACATCCGACTCTTTGAGTGGAGTTATTTGGAGAAAAACTTCCATTGTAAAATTTTCTTTTGGAATAGGAAGAAAAACTTCTTGGATATTGCTTAAAAGATACGACTGATTTGCCGGAAAGTGCCAAAATCGCAATTATTCTCAAGGTAATTTTGCGAGCGTTGGTGAAGTTACAAAGATGACATATTCGGAGTTGACTTTGCGCGCACTCGACGATATGAAGCAACTTTTACCTTTAACTATGCTGCTTTTGTGGGGGATCAGCACCTTATTCGGGCAAATTCCTGCCACACTTCAACTCAGCGGAAAAGTGGTAGATGCCGCCAATCAGGAAGCCTTGATCGGGGTAAACATCCAAGTGAAGGGAACCCAGACTGGCGCAGTCACCGATGTAGCCGGAGCCTTTAGTCTGGAAGCGAGCAAAGGAAGTACCCTGATCTTCAGTTTTTTGGGTTATACCACTATTGAGCGTACCGTTCAGGATGCCACTCCACTGGTCATTCAACTGGAAACCGAAGCCCAACTTTTGCAAGACATGGTGGTGGTGGGGTACAAACGTGAGTTTCGCTCGGATGTAGCCTCGTCCATCAGTTCCGTAAAAGCCAAAGACATTGCCAAACTCCCGGTCTTAGGCCTCGATCAGGCGCTACAAGGACAGGTGGCCGGGGTACAAGTCACCCAGGCTACGGGCGCACCGGGCGATGACATTTCGATTCGCATCCGTGGGGTCAACACCCTGGGCAACAACAATCCTCTATTTATTATTGATGGGGTGCCCACCACGGGCAGCATCAACATGTTTTCCACCAACGACATCGAATCCATTGAAGTGCTCAAAGATGGCGCCGCTGCCGCCATTTACGGTGCCCGGGCAGCCAATGGGGTGGTTTTGATCACCACCAAAAAGGGAAAATCGGGCAAACCCTCGTTTTCTTTCGACATGTACCAGGGGCTGCAACAAGCCACTAACCTACCCGAATTGCTGAATTCCGCCGAATACCTTACGATCCGTAATGAAGCCATTCAAAATGCCAACGCCTTGCGCGATCCGCGTAGGCAACTGACGGGCTATGACCCTCAAATTCTGGATACGCTGCCCGACAACAACTGGCTGGACAAGGTCTTCAGTACCGCGCCCATGAGCCGCTATTATTTGAGTGCTACCGGCGGTGGTCCCAACGGATCGTATTATTTGATGGGTGAATACCTAGACCAGCAAGGCATTTATACCGGGCAAGGCTTCAAAAAATATTCGGTCAGGATGAACAGTGAGATTGGCAATTCCTGGTTAAAACTGGGGAACAACCTGTCTTTTTCTGTTTCTGACCGCAAGCTGATCGGTAGTTCCGGCGATGGGGGAGGCCCTGGCAATGAATTGAGCGGCATCCGTTACGCCTTGATTGCTGCGCCAGTCTTTCGCGTTGCGCGGGAGGATGGGACGTATTACAAAACCAGTTCGGAATTGGGTGATCCCAGCCTGTACGGCGACGGCAATGCCAATCCACTGGCCTTCAACGAGGCGACAGATTGGAACATCAAACGGTACCGGGTTTTTGGCAATGTTTTTGCCGAACTGCAACCCCTCAAAAACCTGCATTTTCGCACCAATCTGGGGGGTGATTTTTTGTTTACCAACGAAAAACTGTTCAAAGAAAGGTTGTCGCCAGCCATTTATTCCCCCACTTCGCTCAATGAATCGCGGGTTTTTGAACAAAACCTCGTCTGGAACAACTCCCTCGATTACAACCTGAAGACTGGCCAACACAAAGCCTCGATCTTGCTGGGCATGGAAGCCATCGTCAACCGCACCAATTACCTCGGCGCTTCGGCCAATAATTTTTCGCGCACCGATCCGCTTTTCCGCAACATCAACAATTCCGTGCCACAAATCTTGACCAATCTTGGTGCTTCAGGCATCAGCACTGAATGGAGCTTGTACTCCTTTTTTGGCCAGGCCAATTACAGTTATGCGGGCCGTTATGTGCTGAATGCTTCGCTGCGGCGGGATGGCTCTTCCCGTTTTGGAGAAGGCAACCGCTACGGGTATTTCCCCTCGGTGTCTGCCGCCTGGAATGTATCCAATGAGGCTTTTTTTGCCTCCAGCAAATTGATTTCTGGCTTAAAAATCCGGGCTTCGTACGGCGAATTGGGCAACCAGGAAATTGGCCTTTATCCTTACAGTTCTTTGGTGCAAACGGGTCAACGGGTGTACTCGTTTGGCGGAGAAGTGGCCACGGGAGCGCGCCTGATTGAAACGGGCAACAGCAAAATCAAGTGGGAAACCACCGCGCAATTCAACCTGGGCCTCGACCTGAGTTTGTGGAAAGATCGCCTCAACTTTACGGTGGATGTGTACAAAAAAATCACCAGCGACATCATCGTGCGCGTTCCTGTTCCTCAGGCGGGTGGCGGGTCAAATCCTCCTTATGTCAATGCCGGAGAAGTGGAAAACAAGGGCGTCGATCTGAATCTCAATTACCGGGCGCGTTTCAAAGACGGGAACTACGGCATCACGGGCAACCTTTCCCTGGTGCGCAACGAGGTGCTTTCCGTGGCCGATTCTGAACCCATTTTGGGTGGATTTGGCCTCTCCGATGGCCCCATCACCAAAACCGAACCGGGTTACCCGATTGGTTCTTTTTTCCTCTACCAAATGCAGGGCATCTTTCAAACCCAGGAGGAAATCGCCGCCAGCCCTTTTCAAACCTTGGATACCCGCCCTGGTGATGTCAAATTCGCCGACTTGAATCAGGATGGCACCATCAACGACAAAGACCGGACTCACCTGGGTAGCCCTTTCCCCAATTTCATTTATGGACTCAACCTCAATGTGCAATACAAGAGTTTTGATCTGTCCCTTTTGGCCCAGGGCGTACAAGGCAACGACGTGTATTTCCTCTACGGGAATTTTGCCTACGAAACCCAATCCAGAGGATTCAATTCCTACCGCGACATTTTAGACCGCTGGACGCCCACCAATACGGATACGAACATCCCCAAAGTGAGTGTGGACGATCGCAATGGCAATCGCCGCATTTCTACCCGCTTTTTGGAAGATGGCTCGTACCTGCGGATCAAAAACATCACCCTGGGGTATGACTTGAAAAAAAGCCTGAATTGGCCGGGTATTGGGGCCGCTCGTTTGTACCTGAGCGCACAAAATGCCCTGACCATCACCCGTTACAGCGGCCTTGATCCAGAAATCCAGGCCAATACCAACGATACCCGTGGCTACAACGTATCGTCCGACCTTGCCGTAGGCATCGATTGGGGAACAGTGCCCGCCCCACGTACTTTCATCCTGGGATTTCACCTGGATTTTTGACCTGTTTGATTACTATTCCTAACGAATTTTAAGGGGGGGGGGGCTGGGCAGGTTGTAGAAGTGAAAGCCGTCCGCTGGGGTCTCTTTTCTAATCAAGTGCTGTATGAGATTTTGGAAACAATTGTTTGGCCTGTGTTTGTTTTTCGTTTGTTCTGCTTGCGCGGACATCCTGGAGAAAGAACCCATCGGCATCCTAGATGCGGGTTCTTATTTCAAGACGGCCCAGGATGCTGAACAAGCCGTGAATGCGGCTTATAATGCCCTGTTGTTCAACAACGAGAACAACAATTTTTACTGGGGCCTGGGCGTCATCGCCTCCGATGAAGCGGTAGTGGGTGGCGATGGCTCGCGGCCCGGATTGACTGAATTTGACTTTTTGACCCATACGCCGCGTACCCAGGAGCTCAACGATTTGTGGAAACTCAACTACAACGGCATCACCCAGTGCAATACGGTTTTGGACAAAGTGCCCCTCATTGAGATGGATGCCGCCCAAAAAAGCCGCATTTTAGCCGAAGCCCAGTTTTTACGGGCTTACTATTATTTCATCCTTACGCAGGTTTTTGGCGATGTTCCACTGATCACCAGATTGCTGCCGCCTGCTGAACTCAAAATTCCCCGTACCCCTTTGCGCGAAGTGCAAGCCCAAATTCTACTGGATTGTGAAAGTGCGGCGCAGGTGCTGCCATTGAGCTATTCTACTGGTTCAGTGGGCCGGGCGACCAAAGGAGCGGCGCTGGCTTTGGCCGCGAAAACCAAAATCTATCAGAAAGACTGGGCGGGTGCTTTGGACTACATCCAGAAAATCAAAGCCCTGGGAATCTACAAGCTGGTGCCTGATTTTCGGGACAACTTCCGCAAGAACACCCAAAACAACAGCGAATCGGTGTGGGAAATCCAGCACAGCAACCTGCAACTGGGGGTAGGCAATTCCCTCAACCAGTGGTGGGCTTCCAAAAAATACGGCGGCGGTTACGGCTTTGCCGAAGTGACCAAAGAATTGGTGGATGCTTTTGAAGCAGGCGATCCCAGACTCAAATTCAGCGTAGCCCGCAACCGCGATGACTATTTCGGAGTGACCTATTTTGCTTCATTTTCTTCCACCCAATTCAGTCCGCTCAAGTACCTGCAATCGGACCAGGAAGCGACCCAAAAAGCAGATGGCGACATCAATTATACGGCGATTCGCTATGCAGAAGTCCTGCTCTGGGAAGCCGAAGCCCAAGCTGAACTCAACAACATTCCCGCAGCAAAAATCCCGATGGAAGAAGTAAGGGCACGAGCCAGGGCGCAGTCCGCTACTCCTGCAACAGTACTACCTCCCGTAAGTGCCACGGACAAGACTACGCTGCTGACCGCCATCCGCCACGAGCGCCAGGTGGAACTGGCCTTCGAAATGCATCGCTTTTTCGACATCGTACGCTGGGGGATCGCTCCTCAGTACTTGTCAAACTTTAAGGTGGGTAAACACGAGTTGTGGCCATTGCCACAAACGGAGCTCGACTTGAATCCTTTTTTGGTGCAGAATCCGGGTTATTGATCAGTTGTGAAATTTTAGCATCCCATTTACTGCAAGCGCCGCCCTAAGGCGTGGTTAGGTTGGACGGTTTACTTAGGGGTGTTAAAGAAAAACACTCGCGGCGCAGGGAAAGATTTCACCACCTAGAAACCAAGGCCCAGCTACACAGCCAATGAAGCTGCGGCAGTAAACAATTCCAAAAACAATCATTTGTATATGAGCATCAGCGTCATCAAGTTTCGTACATCACTTTTACTTTCCTTCTGGAGCATCGGCATTTTCGCCTTTGCCCAAGCAGGCCAAATCGCCATTCCCCGCATTGAACAAATGCCCAACCAACCCAGCCCCATTCAACATCCGCAACTGGGCGCAGGTGGCGGAGAAGTACGATTCCTTTGTGTACGATGTCACCAAAACCGGAACCTATCTGCCCCTGGTTTTTTTCAAAAATGCGGGAATAAATTATCCAGCATCGCCCGTTTTTGGCCTGTCGACTTATGTGGGGTCAAACCCACCGTTGGCAATGAAGCCATCAACGTGTTGCCTTCGCTGGTAGGCGCCAGTTTATTGGGCATTGACAAACAAAACCAGTTTGGCCGCAACTGGCTGGTACAGTCCCAGGATTTTTTCAACAAAGCCAATGGCGAAAACCTCTACCTCAACAATACCAGTACCCACAGTGGCCAGGATTGGTGGTACGATATGATGCCCAACGTCTATTTTTATCAGTTGACCGATCTTTATCCACAAGGGTTTGGGGAGTCTAAACTTCAGTTTATCCGCATTGCCGATCGGCTCCTGGAAGCTTCCAAAAAAATGGGTGGCAGCAGCGCGCCTTGGACCAGCGCTTACCTGAATTACCGCGCCTGGAATTTTGAACAAATGAAACCTTTGGTCGCTGGTGTCAAAGAACCCGAAGCCGCCGGGGCTTTTGCCTGGATGTTGTACCATGCCTACCAAAAAACGGGCGACAAAAAATACCTCCAGGGGGCAGAGTGGTGCATGGAATTCCTCAATTCCTGGCCCGATAATCCCTCCTACGAACTCCAATTGCCCTACGGAACTTACGTGGCAGCAAAAATGAACGCCGAACTCAACACCCGATACGACATCGAAAAAATGCTCAATTGGTCTTTCAATCGTGGAGCCTTGCGGGGTTGGGGTACCATCGTCGGTAAGTGGGGCGGATTTGAGGTCTCGGGACTGGTGGGTGAAGCCAACGACGCGGGCAACGATTATGCTTTTCAACTCAATGGCTTACAACAAGCCGCAGCGCTCGTGCCGATGTTGCGCTACGACAAACGTTTTGCCCGAGCCATCGGCAAATGGATGCTCAACCTGAGCAATGCCAACCGTTTGTTTTACCCTGGTTTTTTGACCGATGCGCAGCAAGATGCTGCGGCCTGGTCCAATCAATACGATCCCGAGCGGGTGATCGGTTATGAAGCATTACGGGAAAAACTGAATGGAAAATCACCCGTTTCTACTGGAGATGCCCTGGCTGGAAAATGGGCCGCAACCAACCTCTCCTTGTACAGCACGGGTTCAATTGGCTACTTGGGGGCCATTGTCAAAAAGACCAATGTTGAAAAAATCCTTTGTTTGGATCTCTTAAAAACGGACTTTTTCCGCGAAGAAGCTTATCCCAGCTACTTATTGTTCAATTCCTATGCCACGGTTCAAGGCGTAGAACTGGATTTGGGCAATGTGCCGGTAGACCTGTACAATACCCTGCAAGAGACTTTTGTACAAACCAATGTGCAGGGTAAAGTCACCGTCTCGATTCCGCCCAATGAAGCGGTCTTGTTGGTGCTCACCCCCGCCGGAGGAAAGGCAACTTATCACGAAAATAAATTCCTGGTGGATGGGGTAGTGGTGGACTACCAGCAAACCAAAATAAAGTTGAATGCCCGGCCCCGCATCCAGGGAATCGGCCTCAAAGAAGACACGCTGATGATCAACGATGGCGTCAGTGTTTTTGGCCAAGCCCTCGACCCTGAAGGCAGTAACCTGGAGTACCATTGGTCGCTTAGCAAAGGTGAACTTACTGGCACGGGCAAAGTAGTACAGTTAAAAGCCCCAGCCGAGCCTGGCCAAATCGAACTCAAACTGATTGTACAAGACGCGGAAGGACTATCTGATACCGCGACCTTGCTCCTGAATATAGTTGTGGCCATCAACCGAGCGCCCCTTATTTCGGCCATTGAAAAATCGGCGAGCTACGTACGGCCCAATGGCGATTTGACGCTTAACGTTCGGGCAAGCGATGCCAACCAAGATGCTTTGATCTATACCTGGAAGGCAACAGGTGGAACCTTGCAAGAAACTGGAAATCAAGCGAATTGGCGTGCGCCATCCATAGAGGGTGTATATACCATCAGTGTAGAAGTGAAAGACCCCGCTGGATTAAAAACAAGCGCAAGTACCAAAATCTGGGTGCGCAATTTTGCCCCTCCACTGGCGAACTGGTGGCTTTTACCCTTTCCAGGGCGATGCCCGCGACCAGGGGCCCAATCATTTGGATGGGCACGGTGATGCGGGCCCGGATCAGTTCCGACCGCAATAGCATTTCCTCTGAAGCTTTTTCTTTTGATGGCAACATCCAACACATCCTGGTGCCCAATCACCCGCTGCTCAATTTTGACCAGGCGATTACCCTGAGTACCTGGTTCAAAATCAATGCCATTCCCGATCGGGAAAGTTTCCTTTTGTCGCATGGCAGTTGGCAACAACGCTGGAAGTTATCACTTACGCCTACCCGCCAGCTTCGCTGGACGGTCAATAGCCTGAATGGCATCAAAGACCTGGATTCGGCTACTGAGTTACTTCCTGGCACTTACCATCAAGTTACGGCAACTTACGATGGCAGCTATATGGCGCTTTACCTGGATGGTGAGCTGGAAACGGTGGCGCCGTTCACCGGAAAAATCAGGACAACAACCTTGCCCATGCTGTTTGGGCAAATGTGGCCTGATGACGCCCAATACAATTTTGCCGGGTGCTGGACGAAGTTCGAATCTACAACCATGCACTTCCTCCCGATCAAGTAAAAATACTGTACACGAACAACACTACAACGCAAACAAAACAGGCTTTAATCGCCAGCGAGCCCTTACAGGTAATGCCCAATCCCTTCGTTCATTCCATCCAAATTGTAGATACAGATTGGAAAAAACAGCGTGGAACCCTCCAGCTCTATCAACTCGACGGAAAAATGATCAAGACCTGGACGCTGGAATCCGTAGGCGGTCGCCCACTGGATTTGTCCTACCTGCCTGCGGGTGCGTATTGGTTAAAACTGTTCTCGAATGGGCGGGTAAAAGCCCAATTAATTGTAAAACAACCATAAAACCAAAATCCAATGAAATTCAAACTACAACATGTTGAAACTCCTCTTGTGCTGGGTACTCTGTACCGGAGCACTGTACGGGCAAACTTCCGTAGCGAGTTATCCTTTTGACAAAGCACCTTACAAGCCCCCAGCATTGCTGCATTAAACACGCCCAAAACAACAGTGGCCTTTTGGGTACGGGTCAAAAGCCTGCCCGTACAAGGGGAAGTTTTTCTGTTGTCTTTTGGCGGCTGGCAAGAGCGCTGGAAAATCTCTATGCCCAACCACGGCAAGCCCGTTTGGACGACCAATCACACCAACGGCATTTCCGACATGGATTCCGGTGATGGGAATACCCTCGCGGTAGGTGTGTGGAAACACGTGGCATTTGTGCACGATGGCGCCAAAGACCTCATCTACATGAACGGGGTTAAAGTGGCCGAAAAAGCCGTAGTAGGAAACCTAAACAACACCACCAAACCCCTCGGCATTGGGTTACAACGCCGTAGATGGTGGCAATTTTTTCAATGGAGACATTGATGAGCTCACCATTTTTGGCGAAGCCCTCACGGCCCAACAAATTGGCACATTGTATGCCGCCCAAAGTGCCGTTCCTGTTGTGGCCAAAGGTTTGTTGAGCCATTATTCCTTTACGGGCAATACCAGGGACGAGGGAATTTTGGCCAATCACGCCGATGGCAAAAACCTCAGTTTGCGAACCGACCGCTTTGGTTCGGGCAATGCCGCCTATCGGTTCAATGGAACCTCTTCTGAGTTGACGGCTCCGCCAACCGCGCCGCTTAATTCACCCAAAGCATCCATCAGTTTTTGGGTGAAAGTGAACAAATTGCCTGCTACGGGTGAGGTTTTTCTCCTCTCGCATGGTGGCTGGCAGGAACGCTGGAAAATATCCTTGCCGGGTCACGGCAAACCCGTTTTTACCACCAATTACACCAATGGCATTTCTGACATGGATTCGGGTGATGGCAATGCCCTCGTTCCGGGAAAATGGACGCATGTGGTGATGGTACACGATAGCATCAAGGATCTCATTTACCTGGATGGCGTACTGGCCAATTCCAAAAACGTAGTGGGCAACCTCAATTCCACCCAACATCCCCTGGGCATTGGGTACAACCCGATTGATGGCGGAAACTTTTTTGATGGTGATTTGGATGAGGTACAGTTGTTCAACACCGATTTGAGCGCGGCACAAGTAAATATTTTGCATATCCTGCAAACTACTGCTCCAAGTATCTCTTCAGCATTGGTCGCTGAATTCAAAATGGCGGGCAATTTGCATGATGCTACAGCTTACAAAAACGATGGGATCAACCACGGATCGGTGCCCAGCACTGATCGTTTTGGTTTGGCCAACAACGCGGTTTCTTTTGACGGAGCGGAAGGGATTGAAGTGGCCAATTCGGTGGCGTACAATACTGGCAAGACCACGATCAGCTTTTGGGTAAATGTCAAAGAGCTACCCGGCTCAGGTGAATATTACCTGCTTTCACACGGAGGCTGGCAAGAGCGCTGGAAAATTTCGCTGCCCGCGCACGGCAAGCCCGTGTTTACGACCAATTACGCCAATGGTATTTCCGACATGGATTCGGGCACCCCCCTGGCCGTCAATACCTGGACCCACGTGGTGATGGTACACGACAGTACCAAAGACATCATCTATTTCGATGGGGTTAAGGTGAACGAAAAGGCAGTGCTTGGTTTGCTCAATGCTACCAAATACGACCTCGCTTTGGGCTACAACAACATCGACAATGGCAACTTTTTTAAAGGAAGCTTGGACGATGTGCAGTTGTACAATGAAGCCTTGACCGCGGTAGAAGTGGCCAATTTATACAATGCCCAAAAACTGCCTGCCACAATTGGGGGCGATCTGGTGGCGGAGTACAATTTCAACGGCAATGCTGAAGATGCAACAGCCTACCACAACCATGCCAACCTAGGCAAAGCCATTCTCGATAAAGATCGGTTCAATAAATCCAATAAGGCCCTCCTTTTGGATGGCAAAACCACCGAAGTTAGCGCCAGCAATTCCACCCAGCTCAATTCAGATTACACCACGGTCAGTTTTTGGACCAAAATCAATAACCTGCCCGGCAACGGGGAAGCCTTCCTGTTGTCTTTCGGCGGCTGGCAAGAGCGCTGGAAAATTTCCTTGCCTGCGCATGGAAAACCCGTGTGGACGACCAACTACGTGGGGGGCATTTCCGATATGGATTCAGGAGATGGCAACGCCCTGGCGGTAGGAACCTGGACACAAGTGGCCATGGTGCACGATGGCACGCTGGACAAAATTTTCATCAATGGAAAATTGGTCGCGTTCAAAAATGTATCCGGCAAACTGAACAAAACGACCAAACCCCTGGGGATTGGCTATAACATCATCGACGGCGGCTCAATTGTAGATGGCTCTTTGGATGATATCCTCATCTTTAGCAAGGCTTTGAGTGATGCACAAGTGGATTCTTTGTACAAGGCTCAAGCGGTAGCGCCAGCTTCCAGCGATACCCTCGCACCGGATGCTCCATTGAACCTCCTAGCGGTAGTTACAAATACTACGGTAAACCTAGATTGGCGGGATGCTTCCGACAACGTTGGGGTTACGGCCTACAATTTGTTCCAGGATGGCAAAAAAGTGGCGACAACTGCACAATCGGATATTAAAGTGGAAAACTTGAAGCCACTCACCAGTTACGTCTTCGCCGTTACGGCCCTGGATTCCGCTGGTAATGAGTCGGGAATGACCAGTATTACCATAATAACCGGTGAAGATCCCACTCCTGATACCACTGCGCCGAGTAAACCGGCTGCGCTAAAAGTGGATGTAGGCACCTTTACCGCCATTCTTTCCTGGACGGCTTCTACCGACGACCGACAAGTGGTTGGATACGTAGTTTTGGTTGATGGAGTCGTTGTAGATTCTTTGGGCGGCACTGCAACTTCAATCGTTGTATCTGGACTGGAATCCGTTACGCCTTACACGTTCGAGGTGTATGCCTATGATGGCGCGGGTAATAATTCGGAATATGCCGACGTCACTGCTACCACTAAACCCGAATTGGTCACTAGTGAACCCGGCTTGGTGGCCTGGTATCCTTTTGAAGGCAATGCCAACGATGCTACCCCCTACAACAACCACGGCGCGATTGGTGGAAATCCGGTGTTTGAAACGGTTACCAATCGGCTTCGTTCTGGTGGGAAAGCCCTGAAATTTGATGGTGTACAAGACTCCGTTTTGGTACCCAATGCCGTTCAACTCATTTCAGATTACACCACAGTGAGCTTCTGGATTCGGGTGGACAGCACCAACACGAAAGATGCGGAAGCATACGTCCTCGATTTTGGTCATTGGGATCAACGTTGGAAAATCTCTCTGCCACAACACCGCAGGATTGTTTGGACGACCAACAGCAAAAACACCCAGTTCCCCAATTTTATCTCAGACATGGATGCCAAAGACGGCAACGAACTACTGCTGCGGGAGTGGTGGCATGTCACGATGGTTCACGATGGTACAGATGACGTCATTTACATCGATGGGGTAGAGGCCAATCGCAAACCTACCACAGGCGTTCTGAACCCGACCACGCGCCCCTTGGGAATCGGCAATAACTCGGTGGAAGGTGGACAATACTTCATTGGCGCACTAGACGAAGTGAAGATCTACAACGCTGCGCTGACTTCAGCTGAAATCACCAAGTTGTACCAAAATGGCGTGACCAGTTTGAAGGATTTGCAAGAGGCACTGGGGCGTTACATTCAGCTTGCTTTCCCCAATCCTGCAGTCAACGAGGTGACGATCAAACACGCGCTCCCGCGGAATCAGGACTTGTTGGTACGGGTGTTGGACTTGAGCGGACGACAGGTGGGGGCTTTCAATTTTGACAAAGGCAGTCTTGGTGCTGGTTCGTTGAATTTGAACATTGCCAGCTACCCTGCGGGTACTTATTTTGCCAATTTCATTTTTGGTGGCAAAAATATGGGATCGATAAAGTTTGTCAAGAATTGATCCATAAATTAAAAGGGTATTAGCCACAAATTGCACAGGGTTTCATAAATCAAATTCAGCACAAAAATCCTTTGTTCCAAATTTGATTTATGAAACCCTGTGTAATTTGAGTAACTAAAATGTAACCGATTACATTGTTTTTTACAGGTGATTTTTACTATCTTTGTTGTGTTTAGCGAAATTAAGTCAAAAGAGTTTGAAACGACACTGATATTCAATGCTATATGGCTCGTTAAACACCTTTCCACCAAATCCCTATCCTTGCAAATTCGCCCTTGTGTCATGAGTAGAATAAAGAAAGAAGTCACCATTTACGATATTGCGGCTCAATTAGATGTTTCGGTGGCTACCGTGAGCAGGGCCTTGCGGGATGACCCAGTGGTAAGTGTCAAAACCAAAAAAAAGGTGTTTGATCTGGCCGAAAAATACGGCTATCAAACCAATCAATTTGCTCGCAACCTGCGCAAGCAACAAACCAATACCATTGGAGTGATCATTCCGCGGCTGAACAGCTATTTTATGGCTGCAGTCATTGCGGGGATTGAGCAAGTAGCCAACCAGGCGGGTTACAATCTGATCATCAGTCAGTCATCGGAATCAGCTGAGCGGGAAAGCATCAACGTAAGAACGATGTTCAACAACCGGGTAGATGGGCTTCTGGTGTCCCTGTCGTACCACACCAATAACCTGGATTCCTTTGAAAAGTTTGCCAAAAAAAACATCCCAGTTATCTTTTTTGATCGTACGCCCGAATCCAACACCTTCACCAACATTCGCATCAACAATGTACAGTCGGGCTACGAAGCCACCAAACATTTGTTGAGCAAGGGGCGCCGTCGCATCGTACACGTTACCGTATCGAGCACTGAAAGCGTTTATCGTGAGCGTTTTCGGGGTTACGCCCAGGCCTTGGCCGAGTTCGGTGTTCCATTGGACATGAACCTTGTCTACCTGGGTGATCTGAGCCCGGAATCTGGTGCTGCTGCGGCCAAATTTATCCATGCTTTACCCCAAAGGCCAGATGGCGTTTTTGTAGCCAATGACAATTGTGCTGCCGGCTGCGTGATTGGTTTGAAAGCGCATGGACTGCGCGTACCAGATGACATTGCCGTGGTGGGATTCAATGATGATCCCGTAAGCAGGATTGTAGACCCCAACCTGACCACCATTCATTACCCTGGACACGAGATGGGGGAGTTGGCAGCGCGGAGTTTGATCAACCACTTGAATGGCGCGGCGGATATTATGTTGACGCAGACGATTTTGTTAAGATCGGATTTGGTGGTGCGGGAGTCGACGGGGTAGATAGGGTGTGGGTGTGATGGTGTGGGTTAGGGTGTGGTTGGCAGAAACCCACGTTCATAATACGCTTTTTCTCTTTTTTTCTCTTTCGTCATGTCCCGATCAAAAATTCGGTTGAGGTTGTTTCCGGCCAAATCCTCCAATCGAGCGTCAACCTGCATGCGGTAAGGTTGTGCTTTCCAAGGTTTTGATGGTAAAAAAATCACTTGCTGGGCTTTGGCCTCCACACTTATTTCTCCTTTTACCGGACTGTCGTTTTGATCGACGATGCCAATGGTTTCACTCAACAAATAATAATCAAGGGATTCAGGAATATTGATGCGGAGTGGGTCCACAGTACCCACTTTGGGTAGCCGCAATTGCCATTGTTGAATATTGGGTGCTTGCTCGTCGCGCTTTCCGGCGACAAAAGTTTTGGTATATTTTATTGACAATTTTAGCCCCATTTGGTCTTTCCACGCTTGCGAAACCACCACCTGATAGGTCTCGTTCATTTTCAAAGGATTTCCCAATTTTTGGTTCAAGTGTAAGCCCCGTTTGATCCGCCCGGGGTCGAGCCATAAGGTGAGCACGGTTCCGCTGGTATCCCACAATTCAGGCTGTAAATTCAAAAAAACATCGCGGAGGGTATCCTTGTTTTTATCCAACAGATGGATGAATTGCAGGGCTTGCCCGCTACGCATGGGTTTGGAAAACTGTAGGTAAAACTTCAGCAAATTTTCCGGTAACGTATCCAATTTGGGATAAATGGCCAGTAATTCGGGTGCTTTTTCATCCTTATCGAAGGGTACAAATAGTTTCCCGATGTGTTTGTTGTTTTGCACAATTTGATAAGTAAGCCCTGGAGTTAGGGGGATGAGCGGCTCAAACCGTAACGAAGAATTATCGGATACAAAATTGCCCAAAATGGACTGATTGTGGCCGTTTTCCAACACGATTTTTAAGGTAGGATCAGCAGCAGCTTGCGAAAAATTGTGCAAAAGATGTTTGGGTATCTGGATGCCTGTCGCCCGCTGGTTGTTCCACACCAGTTCAATCGTGCCGTCCTGGTTTTGACAAGCATTTAGCACAAGGAGAAAAAGAAAGGCCAGGCTGCATGGTACATACAGCCTGACTCTTCTTATGCGATGTAGTTTATATGTTTTTGCCATCTGAAGTCCAAAGATCAATGTCGCCATTGGTTTTCTTTTGAATGACTACTGCTTTGTTCTCATCCAATTTAGCCAATTGTATGACTTTTTCATGCGGCAAAATGATAAAATTGGTGCCAGCCGTTCCTTCCACTTTTTCAGTCAAAGTTCCCTGGAACTTTGCGATCTCCTCATGACTTACCTTAAAGGCTGGGCGGTTGTCGTTGGCCATCACCAAGAAAGTTTGGTCGCCATCTTTCAGCCAAATCATGTCGCTTGGCGTATTCCGGTTGCCCATTTCGGCAATGGTTCTGCCCTTGACGTGTGCGCCAGGCTTCAGTTCATCCATGGGGAAAAGCACCAGCGGCGTACAGGTATAACTGGCCACTACGTATTTTTTGCCCTCGATGCTGGTGATAGCGAAAGTGCGCACGGGTGAAGTCGTTTCAAACCGGCCGTGGTTGGCGTGGAACAATTCCAAAGTGGCTTCTTCTTCTGCTTTGCCTGTGAACGGAAAGCTGACGCTGCGGAAAGAAGAGCTGAATTCCTTGTTGCACAAGCCACTGATCAACAATTTACCATCCTCAAAACCCATATCTGAAATGGACATCAAGCTCAATGGTCTGCCTTGCCGGTCTTTTTTGCTGGCGTCGGGCGGGTTATTGACTGCAGTTGAAGAGAAGTTTACGTTTTTAAGCGAAACGGCTTTGAGCTCGTTGTTGGCCGAGAGTGTAAGCAACACCGGTGTGCCATCGCCACTTTTTACGGCAATGTATAATTTTTTCGAAACGGGATTAACCGCCATATCGGTGATGGAAACATTCTCTTTGGTCGTACCCAGTGCCTCGGCAATTTTTACATCAATGTTTTTTACATCATACTGTGCACTTGCTGCCTTTTTGGTGTCTTCAACTTCTACAGCAAAAACGCTTGAGCTTTGCGAATCGCCAATAAACAATACGCCACTTGGGCCAAAGGCCAAAGCTGTCATCGACTTTACTTCAGGGGTGCCTTTGCTGAAATTGTACTTGTTTTCAGCCTTTCGATACGTACTGGAAAGAAGTAGAATTCCTAAAAATACCCGCTGCAACAAAAAGAGTGATTTTTTTCATGTTTGTAGAGTTTAAAACGTTAAGTTTTGCTAGCCTTTTAGCAACAATAAAAAAAAGGTTGTCTAAGGTAGCATCAATATTTATCATAAAACCTTACAATCTGCAATCGGGCAAGTATTCCCTGTGGCTGGCTCATAATCATCGATGTCCAGGCATGTTTCTGAAATTAAATTGGGTAAGTATTTATGATGAAACGTTTTTATATCGACTTTCTATACTGTGCCGGATTTAGTTTATACCGCTGTTTGAAGGCAGTAGCAAAATAGGCCGGGCTACTGAACCCGCAGGCATAAGCCACTGCTGCAACAGGCATACTGCTGTTTTTTAGCAACATTTCGCCGTGTTTCAATCGTACTTGTTGTAGGTATTGATGGGGCGAATAAGCGGTGATTTTTTTAAAGACCCGGCTAAAATGGAAAGGACTCACATAGCAGTTGCTGGATAGTTCTTGTAGGGAGATGTCATGGATGAAATTTTTATGAATGTACTCCCGGGCAAGTTCTACTGCATTTAGTCCGTTGGTGGGCAAGATAAAACTGGATTCTTCTTCTGGCGGGAGATTGTTAATGGTCCGCACAACCTGGCTGAAAAAGTCAAGCACCAGGTGATCCATTTCCAATTTTGACGCAACATTAAATTGCTGCAAAATCTGGTGGTGCAGGTAATCGGTTTCAGGGTCTGATTGCAAGACCAGAGAAATGAGATTTGGATTGGAAAAGAAAAAGCTATGCTCCAGATTCAGTTCCGTTAGAAACTGTTGGTAAAAATAAGTGGTAAAATTGAAGATGGTACACGCTCCAGCCGAAGGACGCATGTTGTATTCGTAGTTTTGTTTTTCCAGCAAAATATACCCAGAGTGCATTTCGTGCGCTTTCCTGGAGAGGTCAAATAAAAAATTCCCTTTTTGAATGTACACCAGACACAAACAGTCGTTGAAGCCAGCCTTGTCTTGCTGGTTTAGAATAAAGTCGTAACTCCAATGTTTTATCTCGTAAAAGTCAGAAACGTAGAGAATTTTTGAAAATACTTTTTCAAAAGCATCCTGTTTGGTTCCTGGAAATTTTAGTGCCATGAGCAGAGGTGTTTTACATTGCCCTGCAAATTTACGGCTTCTTTAGGTGGATTTGCACAAGACTAAAAATGAGCAAGATTTTGAAAGTCTCTTGCTGGTGGATGGAATAGTTTGGCCCAATCACATCCATAAAATTGACTACCATGACTCTCCTTGTCGTTCTTTTTATATTGTACAACAGCCTTTTAGGCAGCTCAATTACTCAAATTGAAGTTCATCCCCAAACCCTTACTATCATGCGTGCCCACAACGACAGTTTAGCACTAAGTGCCATCAATGCTCAGTTTATTCAAAACTTCATCACGCAAAATGTCAAGGCGCACGACCAAATCATTCACCCTGATTTTGTGTGTATCGAAGGAAGTGGACGCATTGTAAACCGTGAAACTTACCTGAAAAACTGGGCCACCGACTACGACAGCAGTGGCTGTACTTCCTTTACTTATGGAGAGCAATGTATCCGTATTTTTGGCGATATTGCTTTGGTCAGGTCAAAAACGACTGCTATAAGAATGGTCAATGGGATAAGCAGAACCGATCATACCATTTACACTGACACCTACAAAAAGCAGAAAGGCAAATGGAGGTGCATACAAGTGCAAATTACCCCCATCAAATGATGGTATTTCACACCATTTCCATAAACTTGGCTAAGTTCTCCATGGCTGTAGTCCTCACCTTGTTTTTAAAATAACTGGTCCAACCCAACATTACCCCGATTGGCCCAAATGCCTGTCGGGCCCAGCTGTAAAAATCAAAATGATCCAGGTGTTTTTTGATCTTTCCCCCTTCAAGCTCAAAACTAGCGTTGATTTTATTGACCACCTTTCTGCCTGTGGCGCTAAATGTATAAGTGGCCTCCCAATAAGCACTGCCCGAAGTATCATTGGCACTTACCTTGCTGAATTCGAGGTGTAAATCTTTACCCCGACGGATCAACATTTCCCACATGGCACGCGCCTGAGCAGCATTGAGGTTTTGAAAAGCCTCGTCACTAAAAGTGGCATCATCGGCATAACAGGCCTGCATGCCCTGGTAATCTTTGTTTTGGAAACAAGTGTAAAAGGTTTCAATCAGGACTTGATTCGGATGTTTTTCCATGATCTGGCGGTGTTGTGTCCCGAAAGGTAAGCATTTTTTTGCTTCAGAACCCTCAGTCTGGGGAGACGAGGGTTCTGAAGGCCAAACAACCGCTAGCGTTTAACTTTGTCTGGCAAGCCTTGGTTTTGCGCTTCCAGGGCCAGCACCTTTTTGTTCAACTCAATTACATACAGCGACAACTCTTCAATCTTTTCAAGCATTTTACGTTGCATTTCCCCTAGGTCAAACCCTCCGTTTTCCTCAATGACCTGTGCAGACGGGATACCTGGTAGGTGCCCTTTTTCCAGAATGTGTTGTTCGAGGCAGTTTAGGGGCAGTAGGGTGTAGTCTTTCTGGAATACATAGTCTGGCCAATGTTGAAACTGTAGTACCTTCAGGTCTTCGGCAATGATTTTTCCTTGCACGGCCATTTTGAATCCGGCGGGGATACGGGTGGAACCAATGCCGACCAAGTCGTTGGGATTAGCAGCCAGAATGACGTTGCCGCCACGGGTTATGATGTTGCCTGATACGCCTAGTTTCCAGGCGTACCCGTCGGTATTGCCCCCAATGCGCATCCAGTCGTTGACGCGCATGCTGCCGTTGACGTGGAGTTTAGCGTCAGGGTTGGTCAGGCCTATGCCAATGCGGTCGTTGTTGTCTGCACCTAACATAACTCGCCCACCACGGCTGATGACGTTGCCGGAGATGCCCAATTTCCAGGCATACCCGTCGGTATTGCCCCCGATACGTGCCCAATCATTGAAACGGACCCCGCCGCCCACATGGAGTTTTGCATCGGGGTTGGCAACGCCAATACCGACGTTGGTAGTTGTGACGGTTGCGGTGTTGTTGTTGACTGGTTGCCATTGTCCATAAACGGAGCTGCAGATGTTTACTGCAAAAAGAAAGCCAACCAAAGATTGCTTTTTCATTTTAATGTGTTTTGATTAAATTTTAAATTTGTGTGCAATCATCTTGGAGAAATAAAAATGGTGTGGCTTAACGGCTATTAAAAACGTGGATAAATAGACTTAGTGGTCAGAAAAGTATTCATACGTAGTACCATCCGTTTTTTTCGAAGAAAAATACATAAACGAACCATCACCCCCGAAACTGGTGGTTTCACCACTCCAAGGATTGTTTTTGTAATAAGAAGTAGCTTTTCCGCCTCGACCAAAACGAGCCTGGTACAACTGATAGACATTGCCAAGGGCAAAGGGAACATTTTCACTGCCAAAATTGCCATAAACGTCCATCCAGTAGCGCCCGGGAATGACCTGCATGAATGTTTGAAAAACTGCCACATCTTGGGGATGAAGGTCGCGTCCATTGATGAATACCCCTGTACCTCCGCCGGAAGCATTGGACTTGAGTGAGCCACCAATATTGAGTCCGGCGATACCAACTCCAGTGCAAGGGCCTCCTTTACGGCCAAAAGCACCCGTCATCCGGTCGTACCAATAATTGCCTGGTACAAACTTGACCTTATAGGCGGACTCCAGCTGGCTAATGGTTTGGGCAGCTACTACTTCGTCATTAATGATGAATTCTTTCATGGTATTTTGGGCATTTAAGGCCAGTCCAAAGGCCAGAGTGAACAACAGAGATAGGCATTTCATGTTCAGGAGATTTTGTGTGGTCAAAGATGTATTTGCTGAAATTGATACCACAAAATTAGGTGGGCATTGACCTCCGCACAATCCCTGAATGGCAGGGTTTTAAGCCGCAATAATTACCTGGATTCAGGTATATGATTTCTGCCAATACGCAGGTGGAAAAGCGCTACATTTGTTGTATTGTCTGGATGTCAAACTTTTACCTTTCGTAAATATGAATACACTTTTTTTTAGCCGAATAGGTCTTTTTTTGTATGCATTCCTGCTGATAATCAAGGCAAATGGACAAGCTGGCGATGCCTTGGCCGATAGCTTGAAACGTGAACTGAGCAAAGCCAAAGCCGACTCAAACCAGGTGAAATTATTGATGGATTTGGGTAATCAGGTAGGCTATTACGATGCAGCAGCAGCAATGAAATATGCCCAACAAGGCCTGACTTTGAGCAAAAAAATAAATTACCGCCTCGGACAGGCGCGTACCCACTATTTGATGGGCAATACCTATCTCGATTTGGGGAACTACAGACAGTCAAAAATACATTTGGATGAGGCTGAGCAACTATTTTCAGCCTTGAAAAGACCAGATATGTTGGGAAAAATTCAAAATGCCCGAGGCAATTGGTCGTATATGCAAAGTGATTTGCAGAGCGCCGCGTACCACTATACCAGGGCCGTTGAAACCTTCCATGCTTTGAAAGACACCGCTTTGGAAATCTTCCCCTATCAAAACCTGATCGCCTCTTTGGGGGAAACCAAGAACCACGAAAAAGCCATTGCCATGAGCAAACGTTTGCTCAAATTGGTTCAAAAACGCGGCGATAGTTTGCAAATGGCTTACTCTTACAATTACCTCATCAACAATTATTTGGCCTTGAATCAAATGGATTCTGCCCAGAAATATGTTACAGATTTATTGAGATTTATTCAAAGTTCAATGGATTTGGGCTTGGCGGCAGATTCCTATAACGTCATCGGATTGTATCATTTCAAACGCCAGGCTTACCACCAAGCGATTGCCAATTACCAATTGGCGCTGGACAAAGCCCTGCGTGGCCAATACCAGACCGCACAATACTACCATGCTTTAGGACGAACTTATCTTCGACTCAATGCCTTGGATTCGGCTTACCTCTACTTACGCAAAGCCGAAACCCAGGCGCTGGTGGCCAATACTAAAGATGTATATTATCGGATTTGTCATGATTTAGGAAGCTATTTTGCAAAAAAAGAGGACTATTCTCAGGCTTATCGCTACTTACAAGAATATACAAAACTCAACGACAGTATTCTGGTAGCCGAAACCCGCCATTACACGGCCTACCTCGAAGCTGCTTTTGAAAACAGCAAAAAGGAGACTGAAATTTTGCAGCTCAAAACGGCAGAATTGCAAAAAGACCTGGCCATCAAAAAACGCAATAACTATCTGATAGTGACCCTAGGTTTACTGGCTTTGGGAGGCATCTTTTTTGGTTTGAAAGTACGCAACGACCAAACCCGTCGCAAACTGCTGGAGCAGGACAAAAAATTGCAAGCCGAAAAAATCCTTTCCCTGGAAAAAGAACAACAAGTAAGCTCGCTACAGTCTATGATCACTGGCCAGGAATCAGAACGCAACCGTATTGCCAAAGACCTGCATGATGGCCTTGGAGGCTTGTTTTCTACCGTAAAAATGTATTTCAGTACCTTGCAACACGAGCAACCTATCCTGGGAGAAAACCCGCTTTTCCAAAAAAGTATGGAACTAACCCATACTGCCTCCGTTGAATTGCGCCGCATAGCCCACAACCTCATGCCCGAAGTACTGATGAAACTGGGTTTGATCAACGCCATTCAGGATTTGTGCAACAACATCAATACCAGTCGTTTGTTAAACATCAGCCTGCAAGCTTACGGGATGGAAAAAAGATTGAATCCCAACACCGAAATCATGCTTTACCGCATCGTACAGGAATTGCTCAATAACATCATCAAACATGCGCAAGCGACCGAAGCCATCATTCAATTCAACCAACATCAGGAACGATTAAACATCACCATCGAAGACAATGGCCAGGGGTTTAACGCCAACGAAGACAATACAGGGGCGGGCCTCAGCACCATTAAAAGCAGGGTCAATTACCTCAATGGAGCACTCAACATCGACTCTACCCAAGGAGTAGGCACTACGGTGATGATGGAGTTTGTATTGGAAAGTTGAGGAGTTGAGAAGGTTGAGGAGTTGAGGCTGAGCTCGCGACATGGAGCGAAATTCTAAATTTGAACTTAAAGCTTTGTCAAAGTCGCTCGCGGCAGCCTCAACCCCTCAACCTTCAACTTCCACACTTTTTATCTTTGTAAAATGACAAACATTCTGGTCATCGATGATCATCCCCTGATTACAGACGGGATCAAAACCATGTTGGCAGCACATATGGAAATTGTTGTAGCAGCTTCTGTGAAAACAGCAAAAGAGGCTTTGGTTTTGCTGGAACAAAGGACTTTTGACATCATTTTGCTGGACATCAGTTTGCCCGATGGGGATGGTTTGACGCTGTGTGCGGAGATCCGCAAGACCAATAAGCAGAGCAAAATCATCGGCTTATCTTCCACCAATGAAACGGGCATCATCACCCAATTCCTGCAACGCGGCGGCAATGGCTATTTGCTCAAAAACATGGAACGACAGGAGTTGATTGAAGCGATTGAACAGGTACAGGTGGGTAAAATTTACCTTTGCAAAGGTGCCAACGAAAAAATCTTGGAGCAATACCGAAACATTGACGTCGCCACCCAACAAGTGCCTGTTTTGACTCGCCGTGAAACGGAAATTCTACAACTCTTGAATGAGGGCTTGACTGGCCCACAAATCGCCAAACAACTTTTTCTAAGTCCACTCACCGTGGAAACGCACCGCAAAAATTTGATGCAGAAATTCAATGCCAACAATGCACAGATGTTGTTGAAGCTGGCCAGGCAAAATCGTTTAATAGAATAGTGCTTATAACAAAAAACGGGCTTGATGCCATGCACCAAACCCGTTTTTTGTGGTGGAAATAAATTCCGTATTACATGGCCAATTCGACCACAGTTTCTTCGTGTTGGCTGATGTCCAGACCTTCTTCTTCCTGATCTTCAGATACACGCAGTGGAGAAATCAAGTTGGTCAATTTGTACACCAACCAGGAACCTACACCCGTATAAGCAACCACGATTGCGAGGGCAATTAAGTGGCTGATCAACAGTTTAGGGCTGCCAGTAGCAATTACGCCACCGAATGCCTCAGTAGCAAAGATGGCAGTCATCAACATCCCGACGATACCACCAATACCATGGCAAGGGAATACATCCAAGGTATCGTCCAGGCTAGTACGAGACTTGCGCACTACTGCATAATTGGATACAGTTGCAGCTACGGCACCAATCAACATACTTGGTCCAAAGTTGATGTAACCACAAGCAGGCGTGATGGCAACCAGACCTACTACCGCACCGATACAAGCACCCAAAGCGGAAGGTTTCCGACCACGCATGGTGTCTACCAGAATCCAGGCAATCGCAGCAGCAGCAGAAGCGAGGTTGGTGTTCACAAAAGCAGTTACGGCCTGGCCATTTGCTGCCAAAGCTGAACCCCCGTTGAATCCGAACCAGCCGAACCACAGTAAACCAGTACCCAGGATCACATAAGGTGTGTACAATACCGCGTGAGATTGGCCTTCAATGTGGGTTTTTCTTCTACCCAGTACTCTTGCACCAATCAGGGCAGCGATACCCGCAGAGATGTGTACTACGGTTCCACCTGCAAAGTCCAGAACACCCATTTTGAACAAAAATCCTTCTGGATGCCATGCCCAGTGTGCCAGTGGCGCATAAATCAGGATACTCCAGAGTACAATGAAAATGATGTAGCTCCAGAAACGCACCCGCTCAGCAAAAGAACCAGTGATCAGGGCTGGAGTAATGATTGCAAACTTCAACTGGAAGGCTGCAAACAGTACAAAAGGAATGCCTTGGTTGATGCCAGTGTTGGCGGCAGGTGCAGTACCTACTCCATTGAACATGAAGTGGGTCATTGGGTTGCCTACAAAACCGCCGATTGAATCACCAAAGGCTAGGCTAAATCCTACTACATACCAGATCACGCTAATAATGCCTAGCGCAATAAAGCTTTGTAGCATTGTGGAGATGATGTTTTTGGGACTTACCATGCCACCGTAGAAGAAAGAAAGTCCAGGTGTCATCAGCAGTACCATACTGGAGGCGACCAGCATCCACGCGACGTTTCCTGAATCAAATGTTACTCCCTCAGCCGGTGTTGGAAATGAGGCCGGATAAACCGACGCGATGGCAGAGATGATGAGGAGCAGCACAAAGCTGAACGTAGCCATCGGCTTGTTCGTAATCAATTGTGTCATACCGTTTCCGATTTAAAGCTTTAGTTGAATAATCTTAAAGCAGTTAAAAAATAGTTTGGTGTTGCTTTAGTTGTATTGCAAAAGTACAAGTAATTCTTTGAAATATTCCCAAAACCATGCCGGGAATTTTAGCTTAATTGAAAATTAAGAATAAAAAAGCAGAATCGGGGGGGCAAAAAAAATAATTTTCAAGGAATCGCCCCCTTGGCACAAATTTCTTTGGCAGCTACAGCAATCCCTCGTTCTTCAACGTTGAGTAAATCCGTGATGAAAGGCTGTTTTTGGCTTGCCCGCCGGGTTGATTGGTCCAAAACTGGATGCGGAAAGCTGTTGACCGCTGGCCTCAATGCCTTCAAAAGTAACCACGGGCTCCGGTTGAGTCAGGATGGCTTCTTCCCGAATGGAGCAGGCTTTGGCCATTTCCATCACCCGTTTGGGGTCAGAATTGGCATTGGTGCGAATGGGCAGTTCGTGCATCCGGGGGCCTGCCGACCAACTGTGGCTGGTCACCTGTTTGTTGACCAAATCGGTATTGGGGACCACTAAAATGCCCCCGTCAATTTTTCGAATGGTGCAACTGCGCAATTTAATCTCCAGAATTTCGCCTTCTTCACCATTGACAATGACGATATCACCTACCCGGAAAGGGCGTTCAAAAATCAGGATCAACCCGGCCAGGATATTGGCGGCGAAGTTTTGCAAACCAAAGCCGAGCCCAATGGCCAGAGCGCCAATGACCAGACTCAGTTTTTGTAAATCGAAACCGACGTATGCCGCAGCCAATAAAAAGCCCAAAAAGACCAAAAAATAATGTACCAGGTGCCCAATTGCCATAGGTACCCCATATTCAAACTTGAAACGCTCCAGAATTTCGTCTTCTAAAAGGTATTTCAGCAGCCTGCCGATCAACCAGGCACCAACGATGATACCCGTAAAGCCCAATACGCCACCAACGGTAAGTCGAATGGCCCCAAAACTATATCCGGCATTCCAGAATTGGCCAAAAGCGTATTCCAACGGCCCCAAAAGCCGGAGTGCATTGAGTGCAAATCCAATCCAGACCAAAACCCCGGCAATGCGCAACAACTTACTTGAACTGCTCAGAAAAGTGCCCCGGTCTTGGGCAGCAGCGCTGCCTTCTTCCAGTGGACGCAGGCTGAGCACAAAGCGCAGGAGCCCTTCAATAACCATGGTGGCACTAAAAATGATCAATCCGGTGAGGATGGTTTTTTCAAGTGACAAGTTAAATACCTCCGCCAGGGTGTCGTACCCGGCAATATTGCCCAATGCCGCCATACTGGCTACCACCAAAAAGATCGGTGCGGCAAACTGCATGATGCGGGCAAACACAGCACTGGTCAGCGGCTCGCGGAACCATTGACGGTCGCGGAAACCCACCGAAAACACAAACAAACCCAATAGGATACTTTCCAGCAGGATGAACCAACGGAAGATGACCTGATTGGCAATGGCCGATTTGAGCATGAGGTGTGCAAAAAACAGCGCCCCCACCAGATAAATGCTCCAGCGGATATTCGGAATGACAAAACGCGGCACGATGACCACAAAAGGCACCACCAAGGCCATCACGATCATTTCGCTGAACACAGAGGGCCGATTGGGATACAATAAAGGTGTCATCAGGAGCGTGATCAAAAAGGCCGTGGTCAGGGGTTTGGAAAAAACGATCTCCGTAGCCAGATTGAATTCATTTTGCCGATTGTATTTGCGGTCTTTTTTGAAAAAGGAATTGCCGAGCATAAAAAACAGTCCGATGCCCAAAAACAACATCAGGTGCAGAAACATCCGATCGCGGTTGTTGCGCAAAAACTCGTTGAATTCCTTTTTGAAATAATCCAGGGCAACCTGGCGATAACTTTGCTCAGCGCTGGATTGGCCACTGACCGGCAGCTCCAGCAGGGTTTGGCGGCGGTTGCTGAGCATACTTTGCAATTCCAACTTTTCAAGTCCCTCCATATTGGCCAGGTGGTATTGGTGCAATAGCTTTTGATCGAGCACACTGCTTTGCAGGCTCAACAACTCATTGGAGCGCCGCAGCAGCGCCGAGTCGGCTTTATACAGTTCCAATTGCAGGGAATCCACCCGTTGACGCACTTCGATGGGGATGTCTTTGGAAAAAGAAAGCTCGGTCAAATCCCAGATGGTTTTCTTTTTGCTGAGTTCATCACGCAGGTTCTGCAATTGAGTCGAATACCTTTGCAGGCGGTTTTCGTCGGACTGCGACTGGCGCCAATACCTGCGCCACCGCGCGGCCAAACTTCCACTGATGCGGCTCGACACTTGTTGTTCCCACACGTAATTGGAGGTCTTTTGCAGGCTATCGGCTGCCCGACGCAGCGAATCGACGGATGCTTGCACCTCGCTCAAAACCGCACTGCGCAGCAATGCTGGTCGCAATTGGTTGCGCAGAAACAATTCGGAATTGCCCAGCTCTTCGGCCAGTTCCGGAATGGGAATGGGGTTGTTTTGCCTGGCTGTGTCACCTGGCACCTCGGTAGATTGGGCGAAAAGAGGCAGGGTAAAGAGGGTCAGAAGCAATGCAATGGAATAGCCTCGCGTTGATTTGCACATATTTGCAGCGAATTATGGGCGGAAAGGTAGCGAGAAAATGGGAATTTTTTTTGTTTGGTCACGAGAAGTAAACTTTTACAAAACCCTAAAAATTTGCTTTGTTTTTAAAAAGACCAAACTTTTCTTCCCCCAAAACCATTTATTACCCAAATGCGCGTTAATTTTGAGCGAGCGGTACTGCTTTTACAACGAAAGGAGTGCAGTTCAAGCTTTGTAAGGCGATCTATCAAACTAAACTATGCGATTATTGTATGCTGCCGCATGGTTGTATTGGATAATTGTGGGGGCGTGGAATGCGACCCTGCCACAAATGTCATCTTCATGGTCGCCCGCATCGCCCCAAAGTCGTCCCCTCGCCTTGAGTTGCCGTCAGGATCTCGTTTTTTCTCTCGATGAGTTTTGTCAGGTTAACCTCAGTCCGCAGCAAGTACTGTTGGGTGGGGATGGAAACACGGATTGGAGCCGTCTGCAGGTTATTGTCAACGACCGCAATCCTTTCAACAGCAATGTAGTAGATGGAGCGGGGCGTTTTGCCTACCTGGTTAGAGATAACCTCAATGGCAACATCATTTGCCAGAGCACTCTGCTTGCAGAAGACAAAGCAAAACCCTTGATCAAAAGCACCGATTGGGATTTAAAAACCACCGAATGGTTGTGTTTTGACATCGACAGCATCCTCAATGTACCCGCCTCCTGGCATGATCCGAATTACAAGTATTACACGGGCCAGGCCGTTTTTGCCGACAATTGCGGCCGCGTACTTAACTTCAAAGTCAAGGATGAGGTGGTTGTTGGCGATTGTGACAGTAGTTTTTTTGTAAAAATTTACCGCAATTTTTCGGTCGAAGACTTGGCGGGTAATCGCAGGGATACCACCCAACTCATCGTGTTGTTGCGTCCCGATTGGAAAAAATTGATTTACCCCCGCGATACGGCCATTCATTCCTGTATTCCTGAAGGGATACGCACGCCCATGTTGTATCCATTCTGGATCAATGGGGTAGGGGACACCACCATTTTTAACCACGAATATTGCAGCCTGACGATTCAACGGGAAGTGAGTGAAATCTTGATTTGTCGCCGGGGCCGGAAAGTTGTGCAAACCTTGAAAATTTTTGATTGGTGTGCCGGACAAATTGTGCACACCGATACCACTTTGATCAAAATTGGCGATTTGGAAGCGCCAGTCATCAGCAAGCCGTCCAAACCGATTGTGGTTTCAACCCAGCCAATGGATTGTACCGCTTCGATTCCGATTACTCCTGATCAGTTGCAACGCAGCTACCAAATCGGATTCAGCGATTGTGATGCAGTACAACTGACGGTAAAAGTAAAATCTTACGTTTTTCGACCCAGTGTAGGGGATTCGGTATGGCGCGATGCCGTGTACCCCATCAGCAATGGTGTAATGGGCAGTGTTCCGGTAGGCAAACACCGGTTTATTTTTTATGCCAGCGATCCTTGTTTCAATAGCCGTACCGACTCGCTGGAGTTACAGGTAAAAGATAAAATTGCGCCCCAGATGCGCTGCGACAATACCATCCGGGTCAGCATCAGCAATGGCTACGACCGCCTCACCGTAGCTGACATCGATGAAGGCAGTACTGATAATTGTGCTTTATTGTCCTTAAAGGTACGCCGGGTAATTCCGACGTCCTGTACCGTTAATTTTGATGATAACCTTAATGGTGTAATCGATACTTCCGATGCTGTAACGTTGGAAAATGGCATTTTTTATACCCTTCCCGCCGATCGGGTAGAATTCTTTTGTTGCGATGTGGGCACTAAAGTACGGGTTGAATTGATTGGCCGCGATGCCGCCGGGAACATCAGTAGATGTTGGATGGACGTAACGGTGGAGGATAAAACCCTGCTGCAATGTGCCGTTCCCGCAGATACCAGTACGCTTTGCAGCGACATCAACCTGAGTAATTTTAACAATTATGGTGCAGCGCGGGTATTGAACGATCCCTGTGGTTTGCTGAGCCTGGTGGCTTTGCCTACACTCGACAAACGCAACAATTGCGGGGTGGGTACCATCACCAGACGCTGGCAGGTGGTACGCAATTTGGGCAAACCCAATGAACAACGTAGCCCGGAATGTTACCAGGTCATTACCGTAAGTGCAATTCGAGATTATACGATTCGTTTTCCCCGTGATACCTCTCGTCCACTGTTTGCAAATCCCACCAGGCAACACCTTGTTGCACCAGGAAAATGGCTGCAATATTCTGGCTTTCAACGTTACTGATGTGCGCTTCACGGCCAGTGGACAGGAATGTTATAAGATCTTCCGTACCTGGTCGATCATCAACTGGTGTGAATACGTGGACGGTACGGAACCGGTGGTTTTGGACCGTGATTACGACGGCGATGGGGAACGGGGCAATACATCTTTCTGGTTATTGATACACCCCGATGGACATACTTATATCGACCAGGATAAAATCGTCGACAATAAAATTCCGAATAGCCAGGGCTACTGGACGAGTAGCAAAGAACGTCCCTTGCTCAAATCGCGGGGAATCTGGGAGTATACCCAAGTGATTAAGGTGTTCGACGATGAGGCACCCAAAATCACCTTGATTGGCAGCCGCATTTTTGACGCCCGCAACAACGATTGTACCGGAGATGTCAACTATACTTTTTCCATCGCCGAAAACTGTAATGCCCAGAATTTACAGATTCAGGTCTTCTACGATGAAAAAGCCGATGGAAAAGTTGACCGTACCCTTAAACCAACCGGGACTTATCCACGATTTCGCATTCAAGAAAAATTACCCATTGGTATCCACAAAATTGAAATTGTTGCAGCGGATGGTTGTGGCAATACCAGCCGGGAAATGCTACAAATTGAAATCCGAGATGTAAAAGGGCCTTCGCCCATTTGTATCAATGGCCTGGTGGTTGAGCTCATGCCACTACCGCAAGAAGAAGACATTGATGGTGATGGTGATCTGGATGCGGGCGCAGCCCTGATTTGGGCCAAAGATTTTGTAGCCAGCAAAGTTGAAGATTGTTCGGGAATCGTAGGCTATTCGATTCATCGAGCAGATGACATAGAAAGTGGCAAAGAAAAACCTGATCCCAATCATACTGGTATCGCCCTAACTTGCGATGACCGATATACGGTACTGGTTTACGTTTACGCCTGGGATATCCATGGCAATTATGGGTATTGTGAAACCTACGTTTTGGTACAAGACAACCGGGGTTTGTGCCAGGAAGAAGGTGGTGCCAGTATTTCAGGGGTGCTCAAAACGTTCAGCAACAATCCGGTTGAGCAGGTAAAACTCAACTTGAGCGGGATCCAAAATGCCGAAGTCTACAGCAACACTCAAGGAGCCTATAGCTTCCAAAAACTAAAAGAAAACAACGACTATACCATCAGCCCCAGCCTTAACCTCAATCATTTGGATGGGGTGAGTACTTACGATATTGTACTGATCACCAAGCACATTTTGGGGCAAACTCCTTTTGACAATCCGTACAAATTCATCGCTGCTGACGTTGACCTTTCAGGCTATGTTTCTACGCTGGACATCATTCAGATTCGCAAAGTCATTTTGCGTTTGGATCTGGAATTTAAAAAATGCCCGAGTTGGCGTTTTGTGGATGCATCGTTTCGTTTTGCCGACAACAATGATCCCCTAGCAACACCATTTCCAGAGCTACGAAATTTTAACAACCTGAATAGCGAGCTACTGAGTGCTGATTTCGTAGCCGTAAAAATGGGCGACATCAGCGGGAATGCTGCGCGAGAAAGCCTTCATGCTGCGCCAGAATTGCGCAGTATTGCGGAGGCTCCCCTGCTGTGCAGTGGCCTTCCGGAAGTATTACGTGCTGGCCAGGAGTACCGACTTACCCTCGATCTTTCAGCACTACCAGATGCTGCCGGAGCACAATTTACGCTGGCTTATCACACCCATGCACTGCAATTTGTTGCTATCGAATACGGGGCTGCTGGAGTTGAGAGTTTTGGCCTGAATGAGGCGGAGCGCGGTCTGATCCGCATGTCTTGGGTAAAATCGGCTGAAAAAGGAAGCCAATTGGCCACCTTGACTTTTCGGGCTAAATCGTCCGTCAATTCAGCGGGTTTATTCCATTTGGAAGAAAAAGATTTAGCACCAGAGGGCTATACCCAAGCGGGTGAAGTGAAAAAATTGTTCTTGCAACGAGACCTGGTGATGGAAGCGCCTGGTTATAATTTCCAATTGTATCCCAATGCGCCCAATCCATTCAGCACTTCGACCACCATCGAATTTGACCTAGGAGAACCTGGCTCTGCCGTATTGTGTATCACTGACTTGTCTGGACGGGTGCTCAAAACCATTACCCGCGATTATGTTGCAGGCCACCATCAAATTGTACTACAAAAAAGCGAACTGAACCAAACTGGCGTACTCCTGTATACGTTGAAGGCGGGGAAAGATGCGAAGACGATGAAGATGGTGGTTTATTAAGTTGAAAAGTTTAGAGTTGAAGCGTTGAAAAGATAGATGGTGCGCCACTTTTAGATGGTCTTTTCAACTTGCCAACTTTCAAACTACCTTTCAACTCTTCAACTCTAAACTTTTCAACTTATCTTTGCCCGCATGAATTACTCCTTTTTTATTGCCAAAAAAGTAGCTGCCGAGGGAGAGCAGTCTTTCGCGCGGGTGATCATCCGTATCGCAGTTATTGCCATAGCCTTGAGCATCACGGTGATGATCTGTGCTACCGCTTTGGTAACGGGGTTTAAGCGCGAGATCAGTAGCAAAATTTTTGGCTTTTGGGGGCACATTCACATCACCAATGCCAGTGTGTACGAAAACCTGCTGGAGGAATCCTGGTTGGATAAAAACCAGGCCTTTTATCCCCATTTGGATACCATTACTCGGGTATCTTACGTCGAAAATCAAAAAATTTTAGGGCGAGAAGTCAAACGGGTCAAACACACCAATGGCGGGGTTCGACACATCCAGGTTTATGCATTTAAGGGGGGAATCATTAAAGCAAAGGATGAAATAGAGGGCATTTTTCTGAAAGGGGTGGGTAAAGATTTTGATTGGCAATTTTTGAGCCAATATTTGGTGGAAGGCCGGGCGATTCAAATGGAAGACACGGTTGCTTCCAACGAAATCCTGATTTCGCGCACCACTTCCAACCGCCTTAAAGTGGCGGTGGGGATGTATTCATCGTGCATTTTGTACAAAACGGAGAGCAACTCAAACGCAGCTTTAAAATTTGTGGCATTTACAAAACGGGTCTGGAAGAATACGATCGGCAATTTGCGCTGGTCGACATTCGTAAAATTCAGCAATTATTGGGCTGGAAAGAAGACCAGGTAGCTGGATTTGAGGTGTTTCTCGACGACATCAACGACCTCAAGCCGCTTTCCGAAGACATTTATTACAACCATATCCCCAATGAGTTGTACGCAGAAACCATCCGCCAAAAATTCCCCGGTATTTTTAATTGGCTGGATTTGCAAAACATCAACGAAGTGGTCATCCTGAGTTTGATGGTGATTGTAGCCATCATCAACATGATCACCGCCCTGATGATCCTCATTTTTGAACGCACCAATATGATCGGGGTGCTTAAAAGTATGGGGGCGCGCAACTGGGGCATCCGCCGCATCTTTTTGTATTACGCCGCCTACATCATCCTCAATGGATTGCTGTGGGGAAACATTCTTGGGGTTTCCCTCTGCATGTTGCAGAAATACTTCAAACTCATCCGGCTGGATGAAGAAAATTACTACTTGTCCTATGCGCCCATTTACCTCAATCCCTGGACGATTCTGGCGTTGAACGTGGGGACTTTGCTGGTTACGTTGCTGTTTTTAATCATTCCTTCCTATTTGGTGAGTCGGATTAATCCCGTAAAAGCCATTCGTTTTGATTAAAAATAAGCCATCGTAAGTCAAGTTTTGTGCACCATGCTAAAATTAACAAAATAATTTTGAGGGCAACTTGCAAAAGTTTAAAATTAGTGTGAATCTTGTGATATCATTTTATTTTTATTGATTACAATAGATAATACGCTGTATATGAATTATTTTATTTTGCTCTTCAGTGGGAGCTTCTTTATACTGTTGAACACAACTCTTCCGGCACAAGCTCCTGGATATTTGGGCAAAAGATTGAGTCTTCACGCAGACTTAATGGCTTTCCCGGCATTAGGAGGCCCTACTGCTGGTAACCGTGGAAGCGTATTTTATGGCGAAAATGGGGGCGGTTTTGCGTTCAATTGGAAGGCGGGTGCCAGCTTAGACTATGTGGTATCAAGGAAGAGACAAGTACGGTTGTTGCTGGATCTAATCAAAACTGGCATGAGTGAAACCTATTACACCCCTTCCAACAGTGCCCTTGTGGATGGCCAGAACGACAGCCACGATTTATTTTTTAACCTGAATGGCGTGTCGCTTGGGCTTGGTACCCGTGGCTATAACCTAAAAAAAGGTGCCTTGGCGCCTTTGGGCCCTTATGTCGGCTGGTCCCTGCGATACACCATGATTACAGGTGAAATTCTTGACAAACGCACCAACTATGCTTTTCGAGGGCCGCATGCTCCTCTGGGTCTCGATTTAAAAACCAACCGCTTCAGTTTGGGCTATTCCTTTGGCAGTACCCTGATCGTAGCTGATAACATTATTCTGGACTTTGGTGCAAACTTCAATGCGGATATTCCCATTGCCAATGAAGCGCTAAATGCCCTTAATTATGGAGATGAATTCCCTGCACCATTTGAGCCTAGTGGTGACTATGTCAAAGACAACAACAGACGCTACGACAAGGATGTGGCTTTTCGGGTCTTTAAACAGTCTTTGTTCTTTTTTCACGTCGGAGCTGGATTTTTGATCCATTAGAGGCTTTTTGGGGGGCGAAGGGCCTTTTGCGAAAGAGGACGAAAAAGGGGGGGGGGGGGGGGGGGGATGGGCCTCAGCCCGAACAAACAACAAGCCTTAAACCCAAAACAAGATGAAATTAACTTTCTATCCCATATTGATGCTCGCCTGCCTGTTTTTTTGCGCTGGCTGTACCGCATACGAAACGCAATATGAAGGGCCATATACGGATGGTGGCAATGTCAATACTTCCGTCAATTATGAAATTCTGTTTGTGGAAAACGGCGTATTGAAGTTCGCCACCCCAAATTTGAACAAGGTCAAAACCTTGTCCGCGGGTGCTAACATTACCAAAGCCAGCATCAATTACCGTCATGACCGAATTGCATTCAAAACGGCTACCGGAAATATCATCGTGACGGATACCGCATTGAGTACAATGATCATTCTACCCAATACCTCCGGCGTACTTTGGTTTGATTGGCATGCCAACAACCAAACATTATACATGCTCAATGCGAACAGTACCCTTTCTTTTTATGGCCCGGCTATAACGGTGGCGACTACCAATTTGCGGACTGGGTTGCCAGGTTATTTCACCAACGATTTGGGAATAAAAACTGTAGCGATTACGCCTGCGGGTACCGTTGTTTTTGGAGTTGGACTGGATCAGTCTATTGGGCCGGAAAGTGGGGTTTGGGTGCGAAAAACGGATGGAAGAAGTACCCGGCTGCGCACGGATTATGACGCCCCGACCCACATTCGCCTCAATGCTGAGGGTAATCTTGGTACCGTAATTCTAAAAACGGGGTCTTCGGAGTGGGGTTTTCTGAGCCTCACGCCTAATGATGAATTTTTGACCCGGGAAAGTCGGTCAACATTAATTGCACCTTCTTCTTCCATTGAGGAAGAAGTTGTTGGCTGGGATATCCTGCTCCAAGAATTGTATTTGCGTAAAAACCAGCGACGACTTAAATTGTCTGGCTTTGTGTCCGACCTCGATTGGTAATCAATTCCTCATTCACGACTCATTTTTAATGAAAAAGCTGATTCTCTTTTTGATGACTTTTGGGGTTACCTTAGTAGTTGGAGCACAAGACTTCAACCATTACCAGCCCTTGCAATGCAGCGGGACCATACCGGCTGATTTTATTACCCCGTCGAGTAAAAAATACAAATCGGAAATAAAAAAAATAGCCAGCGCGGACTACAACACCCAGGAGAAAAAAGACCGTGAAAATTTTGCACTTGAGTCCAGTTTTGTACTCGATGACTTGTTGCAAAGTGGGATTGTTTTGTTTAATGACCCGGTTACGTTGTACTTAAACGAAGTATGTGGACAGTTGACCAAGTGGACTCCGCCCAACAAACCCATTCGGGTGTATGCATTGCGTTCAACGGCCGTAAATGCGTTCGCCACCGAGCAAGGAGCCATATTTGTAACCCTGGGTTTGTTGGCTCAGCTGGAAAATGAAGCCCAACTGGCCTACATTATTGCCCATGAAATTATCCATGTGCTGGAAGGGCATCCCATTGATTTGTTTTTAGAGGCACAATCCATTGAGCGCAACCCAACTCAACGTTCCGTGTTGGGCTCCACTACTTTTGACGATAAAATTTTGGCCAAAAACCGCTACTCCAAGGAACTGGAAACCGCTGCAGATACCAAAGGCCTGGACCTGATGCTTAAAACGGATTACAGCACCGCCACCCTCAACACCGTTTTTGATGTCCTTAAATATTCATACCTCCCATTTGACGAAGTTGCTTTTGAACGCTCCTTTTTTGAAACCGTAGATTTCAAATTTCCCGATGGCTATTGGCTCAATACCGTGAATGCCATTCAGGGTGAAGATGAATTTTCTGACGACACTAAAAGTGATCACCCGAATATCGGCCAACGCCGTTTGGCTCTTGCCCAAGCGTTGAAGAACAAAGCGGGGGCCGGCACCAAAAATTTTGTGCTTGCGGAAGAGCGCTTTTTTGCCGCGCAGAAAATGGCTCGATTTGAATTGCCACTCTTGCATTTGCGGCATGGCGAGTTGTCTGATGCCATCTATACCGCTTATTTGCTGGAACGAGAAACCCCATCCCTGTACCTCCAAAAATGCCTGCTTAAGTCTTTGTACCTGCATGCCAAATACCTGAATGACGGAGATTACAGTTTTGAAGTGAAAATAGACAGCATTGAAGGGGAAATTCAGCGGGTATTTAAGTTTTTGCAAAGCCTGGACAAGAAAGAAGCCACCGTTTTTGCCTTGCAAAAAGCCTGGAAACTACACCAACAGCATCCTGAAGATCAGGAAACAAAACTTATGCTCGACGATCTTTTTGTTGAGATGGCTCAGCATTTCAAAAATCTGGACTTTTTTCTGCTAAAAACCACGGCAATCGAACCCGAAAGCCCTAAAATAGATACCACGACGAACACAAGCAAAACCAAAATGCGCTCTAAATTTGACCGCATCAAAGAAAAACAACAACAGGAACCAGAAGTAAAAAAATCAAATTTCCTGAACACTGCCTTTGACGAATTCATCAAGGATGCGGCCTTTAAAGCTGCTTTTGAACAGGGGCAAAAGGCTTACAACGAGAGAATAGCAGCGGAAGAAAACATGGAGGACTGGAAAAAGAACCAGCGCAAAGAAAGCCTTCGAGGAGCCAATTTAGGGATTCCCAAGATCGTGGTGGTCAATCCTTTTTACCTTAAATTGAATGAAAAAAAGGACAACCCTGTTTTGTACATCGATACGGAAAATGGCCAGAATTCGTTTCGAGGTTTGATGCAGGAGGTCGCCACTAAATCAGGCTTAAAAACCGTATTTCTGGATGTCGAAAACCTTAAAGAAAGCCAAGCGGATCGTTTTAATGACATTCGCGACCTCAATGAATGGTTTTCTGAACAAGTCCAATTCAGCGACCTTTCCCTTACCCCGGGGATTCAACAAGAAAAAATCAATGGCATTGCCAGCAAATATGATACCGACTATTTTCTCTGGACTGGCGCCATTTCCTTGCTGCCCAAAGGACACAATGCCGTGCAGCCTCTTTTTGGTGGTTTGATTTTTTGGCCACAATTGCCCTGGGCCATTGCGAACGCCGTCAAACCCAAATACGATCTATTGTATTTCGCTATCTTGTTTGATGTCAAAACGATGAAACGCAGGGTAATCAAGTTTGAATACTTTAGGTATAGCGATTTTACTTCGGTGGTAAAAGCGCATGGTTACGATGCTTTTTTGCAAATTAAGCAAAAAGATTAGTGAGCAGGGAGTTATTTTTGGCGCATGAATTTGAAAATCCATTTTAAAACCAGGGCTTTTTATGTCCTGCACTTGTATTGGATTGCTTTTACGTATCCCCAACGCATCCGGCGTTTTTTTAGGTGGAATACCCTCTACAAACCCTGGGAAGCTTGCTTTTTTTTGTTGGATTTATTCCTGGTATTGGACCTGTATGAAATATTGGCGAACGCACTAAAACGCAGTACCCGCCCCCTCTATGATTCCGAAAAATTCCTGGCGCGACTGGTTTTTGGCAATGCCATTCCGCTTGATTTGGTGCGCATCGATGAATCTGCCCGCATTGGTACCCGGTTTACAGGTATTGTATACGTTTCTGGTTTCACCATCAACAGTTGGGGGGCTTTCTCGGATGCTATTCTCATCCATGAGTTGGTACATGTATGGCAATACTATCAGCAAGGAGCGGCTTACATTCCGCGGGCTTTGCAGGCTCAGCGCAGTGCGATGGGATACAATTACGGTGGTTTGCAGGCGCTAAGGTGCGCTACTCATATTTCCGAATTCAACCTCGAGCAACAAGGTGATCTGGTGATGGATTATTTCCTGTTGATGCAAGACAAATCAGCTTCCTGGGCACCCGAAGCCAGGGCTGCAGATCTCGTGTTGTACGAAACATTTATCGATCAGATACGAAATGAAACATTAAACCGTTTTTGAGGCTGATTTAGTCCAGTACTTAAGCACAGATTTGTTAAGTTTGCGGGCGAATTGAGGAGTCGGAACGATTGACTGCCGGAACAAGTCCAATTGTTCAACTTCTGGAACCCAAACGCCAAACGTTATGGTCAGATATTACCTCAAAGTGGATGGTCGATTGAAGGAACTAGAGCAACCCGAGCCGGGCTGTTGGGTCAATATTACCCCCCCCTTCATTCAGGAAGAATTGGAAGAAGTAGCCCAAACCTTTGATACCCCTCTGGACTTTTTGACCGACTCATTGGACATTGACGAACGTTCCCGCTACGAAATTGAAGACGAAGCCCGTTTCATCCTCGTCAACACCCCGGTGCTCAATCCGACCGAGGAAGAAAACGACGCCATCTACATCACCGTTCCGATTGGCATCATCCTCGCCGATGACCACGTGATTACCATTACTTCCATTGAAAATCCGGTATTGCAGCGTTTTTTGGACGACAAAGTGAAAAATTTTGACCCTGCCGAATCCATTCAATTTGTGCTCCAGATTTTGGAGCACAATGTCTACCGTTTTTTGACTTGCCTGAAAAAACTCGATCTAAAACGCAACTTGATCGAACAGGAATTGTACCATTCCAGCCGAAACCGCGAGTTGAAACAGCTGCTGAGTATCGAAAAAAGTTTAGTCTATTTTGTGAACTCACTCAGTGCCAATGACCTTTTGAGCTTGAAGATGAAGCGGACAGATTTTCTGGGCATCCGTGAAGATGAAGAAAAATTTGACCTATTTGAAGGCATCATTATTGACAATGGTCAGGCGCTGGAGATGTCCAATGTATACAGCAACATCTTAAGTGGTACGATGGATACCTACGCATCCATCATTTCCAATAACATGAACGTTACCATTCATCGACTGACCCTGGTGACCATTTTCCTGGCAGTGCCTACCTTGATTGCCAGTTTCTTTGGAATGAATGTACCCTTACCTTTTCAAACCAGCGGATTTGCGGTGTATTTTATCATCGTATTGGCCTTGGTCATCAGTTTATTACTCGCCTGGTATTTTCAAAAAAAGCGCCTGTTTTGAACGCTCCTTCCAATTGAGTTTTCCACATTCTTTTTGAGTTATCCACATGTGGATAACTTTATCGCCTTTGCATTGTGTTGATTTTTAGGTTTTTGTGAAAGTTTTCCACTTGTTGTGAATAACTATTTGTTACAAGTAATTTCTCTAGACGTTAATTTTATGCAGGCATTAAAAGGAACATACACAATCTAGTTGAAGATACAGGGATTACAAAGATCCCTCTTTGTTGCTTACTGGTACTGGGGTGAACCGTCTTATTGGGGTTCACCTTTTTTTTGTTCGTATTTATATTTTTATCCCAGCTTAATACCATAATTCTTAAAAATTCGTTAAAAAAAGCATACTTTTCCCAGCAAACTCCGTACCCACAGTTGCGAGTTAAATCAATAGTCTTCCAGGTTTACTTCAGTTAATTATTAATTTCGGGAGGTTTATGCGAACCCGCGAAAATGAGAGAAAGCATGAGAAACTACACCATTGCTTTACTGTGTTGTATTTTGCCCATTTGGCTCACAGCACAAGTAAGGTGGGAAACTGGATTGGTATTAGGAGGCGCGGGGTACCAGGGTGATCTTAATCCTGAGGTTTATCCTTTATTGAATGAAGTGAATCCGGCGTATGGTGGTTTTTTTCGCTATTATTTGACCCCTTCTTTTTCCTTTCGATTAATTGGGATGAGTGCTCAACTGAGCGGAAGTGATCTGAATTTCCCGGCTGAGGCACCTCATCGTTCCCGTGATTTTTCTTTTCGCACCCAGGTCAGTGAATTCAACTTTACCTTTGATTGGGACCCTTTTGGCAAATCTCATTATCCGGAGAGCAAATACCGTTACCGCCCCAGAATCACGCCTTATTTTTTTGCTGGACTGGGTTTTGCCTCTTTTAAACCCAAAACAGATTACAAAGTCGACTTCAAGGTTGACGAAAACATCGCACCGCCTATTGTAGCCGATGAAAAAAACAGCCGTTCCGTACAATTACCGGTCGTTCCTTTTGGTGGAGGTTTGCGCTTCGATTTGAGCAAGACCACAACGCTGGCTTTGGAGGGAGGCTTACGCTTTGCCGACAGCGATTATCTGGACGGAATCAGCGCAACGGGGAACCCACAACGACGAGATTGGTATGCAGTTGCAGGAATAAATCTGATTGTTCGTATGGGGGTACGTGACAGTGATGGAGATGGATTTGTGGACAAAATTGATGCTTGTCCACGGCTGAAAGGAGTTGAATCAGGACGAGGTTGTCCAGATTCGGATGGTGATGGTGTTGAAGACGCTGAAGATGCCTGTCCGGAAGAAAAGGGAACCTTCATTAGTGGCGGCTGTCCTGATACCGACCGTGACGGGTTTATGGATACTGCCGACAAATGCCCCCAAGACTCGGGTATTGTAGAAACCGAAGGTTGCCCAGACCGCGACAACGACTGCATTGCTGACATCGATGATGCCTGTCCAGATGTTGCGGGTTTACCCAATTTAGGCGGCTGTCCGGATACCGATTGGGATGGGGTGCCGGACAAGGATGACCCCTGCCCAGACGATAAAGGCTTACCTGGGTCCAATGGTTGCCCAGAGCCTGATACCGACTGTGACGGCCTCATTGACAAGTACGATCGCTGCCCGGAAGTGGCGGATACTACCAACCAGTACGGTTGCCCGGATACCGATAAGGATGGCCTGATTGATCTGGATGACCGCTGTCCAGAGCAGGCTGGCCCTCTGGGTTTCAAAGGATGTCCCGATTCCGATGGTGATGGTTTGCCCGACCCCGATGACCGTTGCCCGGAGATAGCCGATACGACCAATCAGTATGGTTGCCCGGATACAGATAAAGATGGCCTCATTGACCTGGACGACCGTTGCCCCACATTGGCTGGTTTGCTCAGCAAATTGGGGTGTCCGGAGTTGCGCAAAGAGGATCAGGCTGTACTACTGCGCGCAAAGAAAGAAGTGCGATTTAAAACCGGAAGCGCCATTTTGCTGCCCAGCTCGAAAAAAATTCTGGATCAGGTGGCTGCGCTGATGAATCGTTATCCTGCTTATCAACTTGAGATACAGGGGCATACAGATAGCCAAGGCAAAGAGGACTTCAACCTGAGTCTTTCAAAAAAACGTGCCAAGTCATGCTACGATTACCTTCTTTTACGTTCTATCGACGCTAAACGAATAGAACATGAAGGTTTCGGTGAAACCAAACCCATCGCGAGCAATAAGACCCCCCAGGGGCGGGTCCAAAATCGTCGGGTTGAATTCGTGCTTGACGTAAAGCAGTAATGCGTGTTTCATGTTCCAAAAACTATTTAAGTATGAAAAAAGGAGTACTTTTTTTGTACTTGATCATTGCAGCCACAATGATCAAGGCACAAACGGTATGGGAAGGCGGTTTTTTTGCAGGAGTAGCAGGGTATTCTGGAGATATAAATCCAACACTTACCCCCCGTTTTCAGGATGTTACCCCAAGTTTGGGCTTGATTGCCCGAACCAATTTTTCGAATCGGCTCGGGTTTCGCGGTGGAATTACTTATCTGAAACTCAAAGGGGATGACGATAATTATTATGGACGGGAGTTGCGGGATTTTGATTTCAGCACTAACCTGGTAGAATTGAGCATTCTTGGTGAATGGGAGCCATTTGGCTCCAGTCGGTATTATACAGATGCGGCAGGCAATGTAAACATGGATCGTTTGATATCTCCTTATTTGTTTGCAGGAGTTGGCCTGCTTGGGGGGGTACTCAATACCAATTTTTCAAATTATCCAGGATCGAGTGAAGACGTCCAAGCAGGTATTCAAAAAGATCGGTCGTATGGTAATTCCATTTTGGGGGTTAGCGTGCCAGTCGGTTTGGGGATGAAGTTTGACATTTCAGATTCCTTTACTTTGGCCCTTGAAGGTTGTATGCGGGTAAGTTTTTCGGATTACCTGGATGGGATCAGCTTTTCAGGTAGCCCTGATGCCAAAGACATTTACATGAATGCCGGGATTGTAGTGTACCACCGGTTTGGGAATCCGAGGAGATGGTGACCGTAAATTAACCTAAGGCAATGTATTAACACAAAGGGCAAAAAGGAAGGCACAAAGAGCACCAATGCACACTCTTCATTGTGCCCCTGGTGCCTTCCTTTGTGTCCATTGTGTTAAAATATAAATACTTAGGAAGCAAAACCAACAAAAATGAATACAACCCTACACTTCAGGTTTTTGATTCTATTCAGTTTGTTTTCGATTTGTGCCCAGGCACAAAAAGTGCGCATGGGCTTTTTGGCAGGGCCGGCTTTTTCCTTGGCTACCTATGAATTCCCCACAGGTAAGGAACTCAATAACCCTGATGTACCCAATGAGGTTAAAAGTTGGCAATCATCTCCTGGTTTTGGTTCAGGGATAGGTTTAGAAGCCGAGTACGATTTTACGGATAAGATTTTTTTGTGTCCACGGGCTTAACCCTCAATACCTCGAGTTTTAAAACGACCGAGACAGAAGAATACGTCGTCGAAAAATTGACCATTGAACAACAGTATCAATTCAGTATTTTTGGGATACAAGTACCCGTTTTGCTGCATTATCGGGTAGGGAAATTTAACGCGGGTATTGGAGGATTTGGAGCGCTGGCTATTTCGGGGCAACTGAAATTCAAAAGAATTGAAAATCAATCGGTAGAAAATACCTACGACCAAGGATTGGTGTTCAACAGCAAGGCGATGGAATACGCAGATTTTAGGCCCTTCAACGCGGGCTTGCGCGCTGAATTGGGGTATGGCATTAAAAGGTTGAGGGTCAGCGCTTTTTTTGATGCAGGATTGCTCAATAGTTCACCCAAAACAGCTTCTGGTGATGTAGAATTTCAGCAATACCCGTTGAGACGATCTACCCTAGGTTTTCTTGTTGTATCAGCATTGGCCGAGGTAAAACAGGACTATCGCTCTTCAACCAGGCGAAGCCACTTTGTTTGTCTCGATATGATGCTTTTTGATACGCGGTCAATAATGCGGATTCTCCCTTTTTGATTCGCCCAAGACCCACCACGTAAAGCCATTTTTTCAGCATCTTCCGGCTTGCAATTCAGGTAAGGAGGGAAAATGCCTTGACTCCACTCTCGTACATTGCCACTCAAGTCGTAGATGTCCAGGCTGTTTGGCTTTTTCAAACCAACTTTATGGGTAAAATCATTGATGGTATTGAACCAGGCCACTTCAGTCGGACGTTTGCTGCCTGCGTATAAGTAATCTTGTGGGCTTTGGCCTCCACGCGCGGCGTATTCCCATTCTGCTTCAAAGGGCAATCGGTACTTCTTTTTACGGGCTATGCTGGCTTTTGAACAAAGGCCTGAACATCGTTCCAGGAAACGTTTTCTACCGGGCAATCTGAACACCCTCGATTGAACGCCGGATTTTTTCCCATGATCTCCATCCAATCAGCTTGGGTGATTTCGTATTTTCCGATGTTGAAGCTGCGGAGCTGCACTTCCCCCGCAGGGCAGGCTTTTGCTTCATAATGCCGTCCTAGCAGTAAGGCTCCTCCTTCCACTTTCACCATGGTAAAACCAGACTTGCGTATCTTGGACAGATCTGGCTTTTGAATGGGTTCAAGTGCTACCTTAGGTTTCTCATGGGGTGCTTGAAGGCTTTTTTTAGTTGGTGTTTTAAGTTTATCCAGGGGTTTTTGCCGGGGATTCTTTTGGGGCCCTAACATCTTTCGGGGGCTTGTTGATTTATTGGCTGAATCGGCTGTTCCTTGGATGTTGATAAGGGCAGCAGTATCGGCAGGTCGTAAGCTTGTTTCGCCAGCGGTATCCTTATTGTTGATCTGATCCCGGGTTGAATTGTTCTTGTTGATTTCTCCTGGTATTTCGATAACCTTTGATTTCGCTTTAAACCAGCCAAATCTGGAGCCAATCGCCCAAATGCCTGCTGCGATCATAAATATGAGTAAAACCGAAGCGACCATGTTGTACTTGCCTTGAAAAACGGTTGTTACCAGGGCCCCAGCACCTCGATTTTCCGGGGCCGAGGAGTACAGAAAGGTATAGCCAGCGCTTTGAAATTCGGCTGTATCTTCAACATTTTCAACGGGCTCAGCAACGACATGGATAATTTCTTCCAGGACAATTTCACGTTTGACTGGCCGATTGCGGATGTATTCTTTTACCGCCACAACCAGGAGCAAGGGCAACTCCCCGGTGCGAATGGGTTTGACTTTGAATTGCCATTCGGTATAGGCGTTTTCTTCCAAAAATTGCTCCGCCGAGTTGATCAATTGGATGTTAAAAGCCGGAGCGTCATTCGGATCCTTCAACTCAACCTCCATGATTTCGGAAACCCGCACGGGTTTTAAAACGGTATCTTTATTGAGGTCCAGATTTTCAACGATTATCTCTTCATTAAAAGCCAGACGGACGATGCAGCGGTAAGTCTTTTCCGGGTCTAGCTCCATTTTACGGGGATCTGGTAGAGCACTGCACCAGATTTTTGCCCGTTTGGGCAGCGGAAGCCGAAGGAATTTCGAAGTCCTCAGCACCAAGGTTGTTGATCAAACTTAGAATGTCATCGCTCAGGCGATTGTAGGCGATTTCGAGCTGCTCCTGGGAAAGTATTCCCTTGATGCGGTCTTTGTTGATCCGGTTGAGTCGGGTTTCGAGTTGAAAAACCAGGTTGTATTTTTCGGTCTGCTCGGGCAAGGCTTTTTTTAGGGTTGAAAGCGCATTGCTTAGGCCGTCTTTAGCCAAACTTTCACGTAGAGAATCTTGTAGGGCGTTCAACGCTTCGGGTAACATGGAGCAATGGTTTGGTGAGCAGCGACTTCCCTCAAAGATAAAAAAGATTTGAAAAAATTGAATACCCACCCTGGGCATACTCTTTGGTGATTCTGAGTGATGAGGTTTCCAGGTGTTTGAAATAAATGTTCTTGGGCTTATTCTAACCACCCCTAGCTTAATATTTACCCGACCTTGAGACCTGCAGAAAACTATGCCACCGCAGTTATGCATAAAGTTGGGGTGTAAAAGAGGAAATTATACGCCGCTAAACGCCAAAAACCCTCCGTCGACATTTACTGTTGTACCGGTCACAAATGCCGAAGCATCACTCAGCAACCAAACCAGCGCACCGATCAATTCATCCGGATGCCCCAGGCGTTTGAATGGGGTGTTTTGCACGATTAATTGCCCGCGTGTGGTAAACGTACCGTCGGGATTGGTCAGCAGGGTACGGTTTTGTTCGGTCAGGAAAAAACCAGGCACCAGGGCGTTCATTCTAACTTTATCCCCGTAACGATTGGCCAATTCAAGCGCAAACCAGCGGGTATAACTGTCGACAGCGGATTTGCCCATACTGTAGCCCAATACCCGGGTGATCGCCGAAGTAGAAGATACCGAGGAAATATTTACAATACTTCCCCCTTTTTCGGCGATGGTTTTTCCAAAAACCTGCGTTGGAATCAAGGTCCCATACAGGTTGAGATCCATGACTTTACGCATGCCATCAATGTTCAGTGAAAAGATATCCTGGTCGGGGCCAACCACCCCTTCTGGCATATTACCACCTGCTCCATTCACTAAGCCGTCAATTTGACCAAACGCATCGAGCATTTTTTGTTTTGCTGACAACAGTTGAATCTCATCCATTACATCGGCAATCAGTGCAATGGCTTTGCCTCCGGTTTGGTTGATGGCGTCTGCCCTTTCCTGAGCTACTTTTTCGTTCCTTCCTAAAATACCCACTGCACCACCAGCGGCAGCAATCCCGTTGATAAATGAACCTCCTAATATCCCCGTACCTCCGGTTACAATGATGGCTTTACCTTGTAGTGAAAACTGTGCGTTCATAAATTTTTATTTGACCTTAATATGAATCAAACAATATCCGCACTTTTTAGCACAAAGATTTAAAGAAATTGGGCAAAAACGCACGCTTCTTTGAGTCCTTTGTGCTTTTCTTTTTTGAGCGATTAAAATGTGTTGATGTTCCGCGCAACATTAGTATTTGAAAACTTTGCCCCCGGCCAACACTTCTTGCCGCTTGGAATCAAAGGTGACTTTTTCACCCGTGCGCCAGGCGGCGTTGGACATGATGGTGGCAATGGAGTGTTGGTAGCCCGCTTCAATAGGTGCATTGGGCTCCTTGCGGCTACGCACACATTCCATCCAGTTTTTGATGTGGTTGAACGTCAAACTATCTCCACCTGTATTGGCATCCGTTTCTACCTTGATGCCTTCCAGCTTCAGCGGTTGCAACAAATTCGCTTTCAGACCCATTGCACTTGCTTCACGCTCGCGCAAACCACCTGTAGCAGAAATCTCATTGGTATCCAAATTGATCATGCCACCATTGGAATAGTACAATTCCTTGGTGTCTCCGGCAGCGTTTGAAAAACGGGAAGTAAATTGCACCTGGAAACCAGACTTTAGATCATTGGCGGGGCCGTAGTCAAATACCACTGTAAGGGTATCTGCGTTTGTACGGCCATCTTTCCACTGATAAATTCCGCCATTGGCCACTACACTACGCGGATGAGGCAACCCGCTGAACCAGTGTACGGTATCGATCTGGTGGCTCATCCATTGTCCGGGAATACCGGAGGAATAAGGCCAGAATAAACGGTATTCCAGATATTTGCGGGGGTCAAAAGCTTCAAAAGGACGATTCATCAAATAGCGTTTCCAATCTACATCGGATTCTTTGAGGTTTTTGACCAATTCAGGCCGTCTCCAGCGACCAGGTTGATTGACGTTCCACATCAATTCTACCATCACGATGGGGCCAAATTTGCCCGATTTGATGAAATCATTGGCCGCGTGGTAATTGGCACCACTGCGGCGCTGCGATCCAATTTGTACAATTTTTTTGGAATCCCTCACGGCTTTGAGCACCGCGCGGTTGTCTTCCATGGTCTCAGCCAAGGGCTTTTCAGAATAAGAATCACACCCTGCTTTTACCGCTTCGATGGTATGCAGAGCGTGTTGAAAATCGGCAGTGCTGATGAAGACTGCATCTACCATTTTAGAGGCGTACAGATCGTCATTGTTGTTAAAAACCTTGACGTCGCTGCCCAATTGCTTGTCAATAAAGGCTTTCCCTTCTTCCCGACGGCGATTCCAGATATCGGACAAGGCCACCATTTCAAAGTTCATCTCTTTCATCAGCGCTTTGAAGGGAGGTACATGGGATGATCTGAAACGGTCAGAAAAACCTACGCAACCTACACGCACCCGGTCGTTGGAACCGATGATGCGGGCATAACTCTTAGCTGAAATCCCAGCCACTGCGCCAGCCATTGCTGATTTGATGATAAATTCTCTGCGAGTTGCCATACTCTTGTTTTGATTGTTAAAAAAATTGTAGTAGTAGCAGGTAGTTCAGTGCTGGAACCTTATTAATCGACATTTTCAACTTGATCTTTCGAATTTCATCTTCCTTATTTTTTCATTACAATGCGCTGCATTGCGCTTCAAAAATAAGTCGCTGAAATCCAAAATCTCTGCGTTGAATTCTGTCGATTAGTAAGGTTCTAGCACTTGATAGACGGTTAGAATGGCGTTTTACCCGCTAGAAATGGGTTTTATTTTTAAGAATAAAAAGATGCAAGGGAGAAGCTGTTGAAAATCAACAGCTCTCCCTTGCTAAAAAGAATCAATAGTATTTTCAAAAAAGGACTAATAGCCAGGATTCTGTGGGAAGCTAGTTTTGCCGTCCGTCGTACGGTCGATCTGATCTTGAGGAATTGGACGCAACACGTGGAAATCTTTGATGTTTGGTGCAGCATCTGGATTGTATGTTCTTACCCGCTGTACCAGGTTACCCCAACGCTTGAGGTCAAACCAGCGGAACATTTCAGCGGCCAATTCACGCTCTCTTTCTTCCATGATGAAGTCCATGGTAGCTTGTGCTTCCGTGATTTCCATTGCAGCTTGTTTGCCGGGCCATGCTGCTCTGCGGCGTACGGCGTTGATGAAAGGAACGGCTTCAGCAGGTTTGTTCTGTTTGATCAGTGCTTCAGCGGCAATCAAGTGGGTTTCCGCCAAACGGAACATGAGGAAATCCCGGCTACCTTGCTCGTAGGTACGGTCAGGGCGCAGCGGATCCATGAATTTGATGATGGTTGGGAAGCGGTTAGCTGCGTACAGGCTGGGTACCAATACTTGATATTTCCGCTTGGTCCGTTCTTCCACCGACATTTCATAACCTGGGATGAATATGGTGGTGTCACCCATAGCAAAAGTCAAAGACTTCTTGGTATTGTCAAACACGTTGGTATACGTACCTGGTTTGTTGCATAGCCATGTGTCGCGGAAGGTCTTTTTGTACCGAGAATCATTCACCCGATCAGATTCCTTGAATACTACACTCAACATATAATCCGTTGGGCGGTAGCGTTTGAAAGGACGACCATAGAATACATCCCGCTGCATACCTGCTTGGGTATCGTATTCCATCCCGAAATAAAGGTGGGCGTTGTTCCCCCAGCCGCTTTGATTGATGGCACCATTTCCACTACCCGTGGTACTTGTACCAACAGTGCCACCAATGTTGGTCAACGGGTCGGAAGTGTATTGGGTTGCAAAAATCACCTCATCGTTGATTTCTCCGGCACCTTGAGCAAATACACTGGCAAAATCAGGAAGCAGTTTGTAGCTGTAATTTTTGATTACATTCTGCGCATAGGTAGCCGCTTTGGAAAAATCGTCGGCGGCAGCAGCCTCAGAAGTTGCTTTGGTCAAATACACCCGTGCCAAAAAATGCTCACAAGCCCCTTTGGTGACGCGACCATAATCGGCTTGACTGACAGGTAGCGCTGGTAATGCAGATTCCAAATCGGCAACAATGGCAGCGTAAATGTCTTTCACGGGAGCACGAGTTGCTGCTTTTGTACTTCTTTGTTCTCCTTCAAAGTGAGGTGGATTGGCCCAAACATTTGCACCAGGATGAAATAGTCATGCGCCCGCAGGAACTTGGCTTCAGCAACCCTGATCTTTTGAATGTTGGGATCCAAGCCAGGAATGGTTACCGTGGCGCGGTCAATCACAGCGTTGGCTGTATTGATGGCGCGGTAAAAGAAGTTCCAGATGTCGTTGGTTGGTCCAAGGCGGCCATCCATTTGTGAAGTATACTGGTTCACAAATTTGTAACTACCATCCGCCCCCATGGTGTAGGTATCGGTACCAAACACCGTCATGGTCATGGCCGTCTCCCGGCCATAATAATCCCGCAGCGTAGTATAAGTGGCTTTCACGGCATCTTCAAAGCCGCTTTTTGTATCCAAATACAGGCCACTCACTTGGGTCACCGGAACTTCATCCAGCAGATCTTCACAAGCAGGTGCCAAAAATAGCACCATGGCAAAAGATATCAACTTGATAACATGTACTTTTTTCATGTTATTATCTGTTTTTTTAGGTTTTTAAAATTAGAACTTGGCGTTGATTCCAAAAGTAATTTGGCGAACAGAAGGTGTTTGATCCTGATTGACTGTACCATCCGTTTCATTGTCGATACCTTTGTATTTCGAGCGGTATTCCGAGAAAATGAAAGGCTGTTGGATACTGGTATACACCCGTAAGCCGGTAATTTTCTTCGTAGGAATATTGTAGCCAAGGTTGATATTCCGGATTTTAACAAAACTACCGCTGAAATAAGTCATCGTTGAGGCGTACACCGGAGATTCCTGGTTCTGGTTTGGCCTTGGGAAATCGTTGCTCGGATTGGTAAGCGACCAATAGTTGATGTCCAGGTTGTTGTAGCGACCAGCGAGGGTGTTAAAAGTAGAATGGAAACCACTCTGGAACATGCTGCCTACCCGTGCAAAAACGAAGAATGACAAATCAAATCCTTTGTATTCAAAACGGTTGGTAATGCCAGCGCTCCAATCGGGTACTTGCGAACCGAGAACAGTGCGGTCAGATGCGTCAATTTTGCCATCGTTGTTGATGTCTTCTACCTTGATTTCACCCACTTTGCGTTGGTACTTGGTGGCTTGATCCAATTCATTGCTTTGCCAGATGCCAATTTTTTTGTAGTCAAAATAGGCAGATAAAGGCTGACCAATGAAACGAGCGTTACCAATGTCATCTACTTTACCATTAAACAATTCAAGGATTGCTTCTTTGTTGTGGGTAAACTGCAAATCGGTACTCCAGCGGAAGTCGGCTTTGCTGACGTTTACGGTCGACAAGGTAAGTTCCACGCCTTGGTTAGGTAAGGCCTACGTTGCGGAATACGTTGGAAAAACCGCTGGTTGCAGGCAATTCATCGCGCAACAACAAGTCGCTGGTATTGGCTTGGTATACTTCAATAGAACCGTATACCCGACCAGCCCAAAGGGAGAGAAGTCCAAACCGATGTTGGCAGTAGCAGTAGATTCCCACTTTAAATCAGCGTTACCCAAGGTACTGGGGCGGTAGCCAAAAGCACCAGTTGTACCAAAAGCATAAGTGGTAGGGGCGAGGAAAGTTTGGGTTTGGTAGGGATCAATGGCGGTATTACCGATTGAGCCATAACTCGCTCTCAATTTCAATTGCTCCAACCACTTCGATCCTTTTAAGAACCCTTCTTCACTGATGTTCCAGCCAATGGCTGCCGATGGGAAGAAACCGTATTTGGTATTGGCACCAAAGCGGGAAGAACCATCATAACGTCCAGTGAACGTAATCAGGTATTTTCCAGCAAAGTCGTAGTTTACCCGACCCATATACGAATTCAGGGTCCATTCCGTAAGACCAGAACCCGGTTTGTTAACGGTAGATGCCTGGCCCACAGCATAAAACTGTTGGCTTTCAATGGGCACTCCTAAAACATCGATGCTAGCGGTCTCCAAATTGTCTTTTTGTAACGAATGGAGTGCAGTGATGTTCAAGCTGTGGTTGCCAAAGCTCTTGCCGTAGTTCAAGATGTTTTCCAGGGTATAATTGAACCCGTACTCATAGAAAGTGTTTGCAACTGCCGATCCACCTCGGCGAGCTTGGGTTTGGCTTCCCGTAAACCGCCCAAAGCGGCGATTGGTAAAGTCGGGACCAAAGTTCACGCGGTATTTCAAACCTGGAATAATCTCCCATTCCCCGTAAAGGCTGCTAAACATCCGGGTACGTTTGGTTAAATCTATGATTGCACCGGGTGCAATTTCTGCAATCGGGTTGGTCTGTAAGCCATCCGAAGTAGGTAAAAAGATCAGGTTGCCATTGTCGTCGTAAGGCTTCCAGTGGATTTTCACGAAGGGTAACACCAAGGGGATTGAAGGTTTCCCCGTTGCGCTCGCTGTATACCAAGAGGGTGGAAGTACCAATTTTGATGTTGGAACTGATCTGATGGTCCAAATTTAAGCGAAAAGTATAACGGGTAAAATCTTGATTGTGGATGATCCCTTTGTCGTTGAAGTAGTTGGCCGAAATGGCAAACTGGGTTTTTTTGTCACCACCCGATACCCCTAATTGATGGCTTTGAATGGCACCCTGGCGCAGAATGTAATCTTGATAATTGGTGCTGCGGCCTTTGGCCAAACCATCCAGCTCTACTGGTTCAAACAACTTAGCATCGGCTTCAGGCGTTGCCGGACCAGCGGGATAAGTGCCAATTGCGCGGCGAGATTCCCGCTTGTACTCCGCAAATTGAGGGCCATCCATTACGTCAATTTGACCCAAAGCTTCGGAAATACCATAATAGGTGTCAAAACTTACCACCGATTTTCCAGGTTTTCCACGTCTAGTCGAAATAATGACCACACCATTCGCCCCTCTGGAACCATAAATGGCCGTAGCAGAAGCGTCCTTCAACACTTCCATGGATAGAATGTCTTGCGGGTTGATGTCGTCAATGCCGCCAGCGAGTGGAATGCCATCTACAACGTACAATGGATCGTTTGATGCGTTGATGGAACGACGGCCACGAATACGTACCGTTGGTCCAGATCCCGGGCGGCTACCCGCCTGTACTACGTCTACCCCCGCAGCACGGCCTTGCAGGGCCTGGCGGGCGTTGGTAATCGGCAATTCGGTAATCTGCTTTGAACTAATGGAGGAGATGGCTCCGGTCAATTGACTTTTGCGTTGGGTACCGTAACCTACTACCACAGTTTCGGCCAATTCCGAGATGTTCTCTTCCAGTGTAATGTCTACAACGGTACGGGTACCTACCACTTCTTCTTTCGTCACATAACCCGTGTAACTGATGACTAATGTAGCGTCGTTGCTAACAGCCAAGGTATACGCACCGTCTGCGTCGGCAACAGTTCCGGTGGTAGTGCCTTTTACGGCAATGGATGCACCAATGAGGGCTTCCCCATTGGCATCGATAACCTTACCCGAAATTTGGCGGGTCTGGGAAAATGCAAATTGACAGCTCAGCATAAGTGTCAAAACTAGCATCATTCCGTGTAATGGTCTTTTCATGCTGCTAAAGGTTGTTTGTTTAAAATTTTATTCTAAAAATTAAATGAGTGCGATACAAATGTCGGAATTTGAATTGGCTGTAAATACTGAAATCTTGCCGATTTCTGATACTTTTTTGCTTATGTTTTGTCTAGGTATGGAAAATATCCACTATTTTATTTGTTGGGAGGTTGGAGTTGAGGAGGTTTGGGTGATTTGACACAAAGCCGCTTTTGTCGCAGCCTACAACCTCAACTTCAACCCCTCAACTTCTCACTCCTGAACAAGTTTCACAACGCAGTTCTAAAATTACTCCACCCCCGATTCCTCCTTCAATCTTTTTGCACAAAACGCACCATATTTTGCTGCACCCTGGCATTATCATCCTGAGTATGAAATTGTTCTGGTATTAGAAAGCACCGGAAAACGATTTGTGGGGAGCAATATTTCTATTTTCAAGCCGGGTGACTTGTGTATGATCGGGGCTTACCTGCCGCATTATTACCGCAATGAAGAAAAGTATTACGCCAAAGACGATTCTTTGCGGGCAAGATCTATGGTCATCCATTTTCTGGAAGATTTTATGGGGAGCAAATTTTTTGGAACTGCCTGAATGCTCAAGCCTTAAAATCTACTGGAAAAATCAAAAAGAGGCCTGAATTTTGGGCGTAAAACACTCAACAAAGTGGCACCCAAAATTGAAGGGCTCCAGCAATTGACGGAATAAATCGCTTAATGGAGCTGATTCAAATCCTGACCATTTTAAGTGAAAGTGAAGATGTGCAGGAACTTTCCAACAGCACCATGTCCTTACAAAATGAAGTAGATTCGGCCCGGATCAATGGCGTTTTGTCCTACATCATTCAGAATTATCAGGAAGAAATGCACCTCGGCGATATGGCGCGTTTGGCCAACATGAGTGAGTCGGCTTTTAGCCGCTACTTTAAAAAGAGAACCCGCCGTACTTTTTCTCAGTTTATCACCGAAATCCGCATTGAGCACGCCTGTAAACTACTGGTGCAGGACAAGATGAGCATCTCGGCCATTTCGGTTGAGAGTGGATTCAATAATTTGTCCAATTTTAATCGCCAGTTCAAAATGGTGAAGCAGACAACGCCTTTGGCTTATCGGAGTAGTTTTACGCAATGACGATTTCATACATGTTTTTTTTACCGCAGAGTAACGGAGGACACGCGGAGTTTCACGGAGTTTTTTTTAGTTTTAAGGAGTTTGCCACCTGCGGTGGCAGGAGTTAGGGCTCCAGGAAAATCTTGCTAAAATCAAGTCAATAATAGTGTGACTGCTAAAGGGAGGTCAAACTTCAGCTAGCCTCCGAGACCTCTCTGCACCGCAGGTGCTCCTAAAACTCCGCGGAACTCCCTGCCCCGTACTCTGCGGTAAAAAATGCGTAATGTGAGTGAAAAAAACCGCCAGAGGCAGGTGCTAATCATGTACAAAAAGAGCTTGCTTCTGTGGTGGAATAATGCCTTCTTGTTGGGCAATTTTGAATAAATATTGTACGGCATCCCGCCCCTGAGTACCCAAATTTGCGGAGAAGCGATTGACGTATAAATCGATGTGCTGTCGACGAACCGCTGGATCCATTTCCTGAGCATGTTCAGCTACAAAGGCTTCGGATGCCGCCGGATTGGCCCAGGCGTATTCCACACTGCGGCGAATGATGCGGTTTACCTTTGTGATGATTTCTGCCGGCAAACTGCGTTTGATGGCAATGCCCCCCAGCGGGATGGGCATTCCGGTGGTTTGTTCCCAAAATTCGCCTAGGTCAATGAGCTTTACGAGGCCCTTTTCGGCGTAGGTAAAGCGATTTTCGTGAATGATTAACCCCGCATCCACCGTGCCATTGAGCACAGCTTCTTCAATTTCTGAAAAAAGCAACTCAATTTTATGGGTGGCTTTAGGATATGCCAAACTGAGTAAAAAATTGGCAGTGGTCAATTTACCGGGAATGGCAATTTTTAAATCGGGAATTCGTGCATTGATAATCGCCGTTTTGGCAATCAACAGCGGCCCACAATTGTTGCCTAAGGCACTGCCCGCATCCAGCAAAACATAGGCATCGGTTAAGTGGGCATAGGCGTGGTAACTGAGCTTGGTGATGTCTAGATCGGTGGCAAAAGCGCGGCGGTTCAATGCTTCAACATCGCCCAGGAATAATTCGAATTCGAGTCCTTCAGTATCAATTCGGCCATGGATCATGGCATCAAAAATAAAAGTGTCGTTGGGACAAGGGGAAAAGCCAAGCGTTAATTTCATAACTTTGCGGAATGAACTTACAAGTAATCTACGAAGATAATCATCTCATCGCGGTAAACAAGCCTGCGGGCATTCTGGTTCAAGGAGATGAAACGGAGGATACACCTTTGGTGGACTATGTAAAAGACTACATCAAATTCAGGTACAAAAAACCGGGAGATGTTTTTTTGGGGGTAGTGCACCGATTGGATCGGCCCGTCAGTGGTGCCGTCATTTTTGCCCGTACGAGCAAAGCTTTGACGCGGATGAATGAACTGTTCAAAGAAAGGAAGGTAGAAAAAAACTACTGGGCCGTTACGGAGCGCCGCCCTTCCCCAGAAGCAGGGCACTTGACGCACTACATCCTGAAAGACCACGAGAAAAACATCTCCAAGGCCCTGGATCAAATGAGCAACCGCTCTAAAGATGCCAAAAAGTCGGATCTGGATTATGAATTGATCGGTGCGCTGGAGGGTAAACACCTGCTTTTGGTCAAACCCATTACAGGAAGACCCCACCAAATCCGGGTGCAATTGTCAAAAATTGGCTGCCCCATCGTGGGCGACCTGAAATACGGACATACTCAACCCAACAATGACGGCAGCATTTATTTGCATTGCCGCTCCATGATTTTTCAGCACCCGGTAACCAAAGAACTGGTGAAGGTCGTTGCCGATGCGCCGCATGAGCGCTTGTGGAACCAGATGAGTGCGTTGGCGGAACAGAAGATATAGTTGAAAAGTTGAAGTGTTGAAAGTGTTGAGGCTACGCGAGTGACAATGGACTACCTTCGACTTTCACTCGACTGACTCCAGCTTTCTTTACAACCCTAAACGCTCTTTCAACTTCTCAACCTCCTCAACTTCTCAACCTTTACTCAGGCAGCTCCGCAACGCCTTTCTCCAAAGCTTCCCGTTTTAGATTTTTTCCAATAATCACAATTCTGGAAAGGCGAGGCTCATGTTCTGGCCACTCGCCGGCGCGGGTAAATGCGGACTGGGTGCGTACCGATTGAAAAACCATTTTTGCCTGTTCATTTCCTACATCCAGTATTCCCTTGATGCGGTAGATGTTTTTTCCCTGAATCATCAACAGCACCTTGCTCCAATGGATGAAGGCCAGCAACTCGAAGGGCTGGTTAAAGGTGAAACCATGCGCGGCCACATCGGAATGGTGGTGATGATCGTGTTGATGGGCCTCCAACCACCTTCTTTATTTTTGCTCCAAGTTCTCCGGTTTCATAGGCTTGCAAATGCAATAAATTGGCTTCGGTTCGGCCATAATTGGCGGTCGTGATGCTCGCCAAGGGGTTCATTTCGCGCAAATTCGCTTGCAGGGCAGCGAGGTAGTGTTCTTGCACGTCATTGGCCTTGTTGATGATGATGCAATCGGCAAACGTGATTTGTTTCACAGCTTCTTCGCGCTCCGCCAGCGTCTCCTGAATACTTACTGCATCGACCAAACAAATGGTTCCATCCAATTGAAATTCCGCTTGAATGCCCGGATCACTGACAAATGAAAGGGCAACGGCGTCGGGCTCGGCCATTCCGGTCGTTTCAATGATGAGGTGATCAAAGGTCTTTCCAGAATCCAGCAATTGACTCAGAGTCTCGATGAGTTCCCCGTTGAGCGAACAACAGATGCAGCCATTGGCCAATTCAAAAATGTTTTCTTGGGCGCCAATGACGAGATCGCCATCAATGGGTACTTCCCCAAATTCATTTTCGATGATGGCAAATTTTTTCTCCGGATGATTGGCGATGATTTGATTGAGCAAGCTGGTTTTGCCTGCTCCGAGGAAACCGGTGATGATGGTGACTGGAATGGGCATGAGATTGGGTTGAAAAGTTGAAAAGTTTAGGGTTGAAAAGTATTGGTTGTGCAAGGTCAGTGCCCTAAATTAAGAATATGACTTTTGTGTAAGAACAATAATCATGCACTAACCACAACTTTTCAACTTTTCAACTCTTCAACCCTAAACTCTTCAACTTAAATATGAATCACCTCTCCGTAAGCCGCTGCCGCCGCTTCCATCACTGCTTCACTCATGGTCGGGTGGGGGTGAACGGACTTGATGATTTCGTGGCCAGTGGTTTCCAGTTTGCGGGCGGTCACCACTTCTGCGATCAACTCGGTTACATTTTGGCCGATCATGTGAGCGCCCAAAAATTCACCGTATTTGGCATCAAAAATGACTTTGACAAAGCCGGTTTTGTCACCCGCTGCGCTGGCTTTACCTGACGCGCTAAAAGGAAATTTGCCAACTTTTACCTCGTAGCCTTTTTCTTTGGCTTGTTGTTCGGTAAGGCCAACTGAGGCTACTTCGGGCACACAATAGGTGCAAGATGGGATGTTGTTGTAATCCAGTGGTTGTGGATGATGTCCCGTGATGTTTTCCACACAAATGATTCCTTCTGCACTGGCAACGTGAGCCAAGGCTGCACCAGGAACGGCGTCGCCAATAGCATAAATACCTGGTACATTGGTCCGGTAGAATTCATCTACCTGAATCAATCCGCGATCGGTTTTGATACCCAGGGCTTCCAGGCCAATGTTTTCAATATTGGCGGCCACTCCAGCTGCGGAGAGCACAACATCACATTTGATCTCCTCAATATTTCCCGTCTTGCGGTCTTTTACTTTAACCACACATCCTTTGCCGGAAATATCTACCGTTTCTACTGCTGAATTGGCCATCACGCGGATGCCTTTTTTGCTGTATACTTTGGCCAGTTCTTTGGAGATATCGGCATCTTCACGGGGCAATAAACCCTGCTCCAAAAACTCCACTACGGTTACTTCGGTTCCAATGGCGTCGTAGACATACGCAAATTCAACCCCAATGGCACCAGCACCAATGACCACCATACTTTTGGGTTGTTTCTCCAAAACCATGGCTTTGCGGTAATCGATCACTTTTTCGCCATCGATGGGCACATTGGGCAATCCTTTGGCTCGTCCACCCGTAGCAATGATGACGCTTGTGGCAGTATACAGGGTTTTGGCACCTTGGGCATCGGTTACTTCCACTTCTTTGTTGGCCGTCAGCGCACCGTGACCATTGATGACGGTGATTTTATTCTTTTTCATCAGGAAGTTTACCCCCTTACTCATGCCGTCGGCAACTCCGCGACTGCGTTTGACGATTGCTTCCCAATCCGCCTTAGAAGTACCTACTTTAATGCCGTAATCTTCGGCATGTTGGATGTATTCAAAAACCTGGGCGCTTTTGATGAGTGCTTTGGTTGGAATACAGCCCCAGTTGAGGCAAATTCCACCCAATGATTCCCGTTCGACCACGGCTACTTTCAAACCCAATTGAGATGCACGAATGGCTGCAACATAACCACCCGGACCGCTGCCGATAACGATAAGATCAAAATTCATGATGACAGGTTGATTGATTTTAAAGAGCATTTATTGAGCAATAGGATGAATTAATCCTTTCGCCCCGCGAAGATAGCTACTTAGCAGTATATACAAAACAAAAACTCCGCTGACCTGGTTGGGTAGCGGAGCGAATTTACTAACTTACTGATACTTAATATGGTGGCACAACCGCGTCAGTCCAAAAAGGAGACGGTTGTGGATGCCTCGTGTAGTAAAGTGATGATTACAGTGGATGATCAGGAATAAATCCCTTGGTAAGCCATTTGGTCAAAAGCAATTTGTGCTGCTGACGCAGATAAGACATTGCAAGGATGTTAGGTGCTGCTGAATAATACATTTCCTGTTCGCTGATTCAAAGTGTATTGATAAGCCTTGTTTGTCAAAAGTAGAAAAAGCTGAGGTCGGAGTCAAATTTTTCAAGTGCAAATTTGTCAGTTCAGCATTTGCTAAATCTTGTCATTTTTTTGGTTAAAAAATTAATTTACAATTAATTACGAATAACATTCAGTTTAAACTAAATACTCGTCTGGGTAGATTTTAAGTGTAAGTTGTTGATTGTAAATGAATTATTTTTTTCGACGAACGGAAAATGCTCAGATGGAGAAGTTGGAAAGGGTAATGATCAGAAAAACCCTGTCGTTGCTGGTGATGCGGTCGATTTTGGTATAAAATCCGCCTTCGAGGGCTTTGGTTTCCGCGAGACGAATGTCATCTTTTTGCGCTCGGATCATCATGACCCAATTGCCAAGGGGCATGAGTTGAGGATCCAAAACTGCCAAAGCTGCCAAATTGAGAATGGCCTGATCAGTCCAATAGGTTGCATCGTCAGTGGTCGGGTTTTCTTTGAGTTCAAAACGAAACTCTTGGCGAATTTTTTCACATCCACTTTGTAGAATGGTCAGGGATTTACCATTGGCGAAACGTACAAATTCTTCACTGTCAATTCCTTTTACTTCAAACTTGTGCTCGGTTATCCCCTGCATATCCGGGCGAAGCATGGCTTGCGGCAGGGTTTTGCAGTCGGTTTCTTTGCGTTGGCCGTTTTGGCAGGCGCTGAATGCAATCAGTAGGGAGAGGAGGAGGGAGGTACGATACATTGAAATGAAAGTGAAAAGTGAAAAGCGAATGAGCTGAAAAATGAAAAGAATACTGATAACTCGAATTGCCTTCACTATTCGCTTTTCACTAAATTACGCGTTCCGGTTGATGCAATTCAAATCTTCGAAAGCAACTTTTAAACGGGCGATGAGGCTTTTTTCGCCTTCACGCAACCATACACGTGGATCGTAGAATTTTTTGTTGGGTTTGTCGGCGCCTTCTGGGTTGCCGATTTGGCCTTGCAGATAACCTTCGTTTTTCACGTAGTAATCCTTAACACCAGCCCAGTAAGCCCACTGAATATCCGTATCGATGTTCATTTTGATGGCACCATATTCGATGGCCTCTCGAATTTCGGCACGGGAAGAACCGGAGCCACCGTGGAATACAAAATTGACGGGCGTTGCTCCACTCAAATTGTGCTTAGCCTTGATGTAGTCCTGTGAATTTTTCAGGATTTTTGGTGTCAACTGTACGTTTCCGGGCTTATACACCCCGTGTACGTTGCCAAAAGCTGCCGCGATGGTGAAATTTGGACTAACCGCCTTCAACTGTTCATAAGCATAGTCTACTTCTTCAGGTTGGGTATAAAGTTTGGAGTTGTCGATGTCAGAATTGTCAACACCATCTTCCTCACCACCGGTAACGCCCAATTCAATCTCCAGCGTCATACCCATTTTGGCCATACGTTTGAAGTACTCCACGCAAATTTCGATGTTCTCATGGAGGGGTTCTTCCGACAAGTCGAGCATGTGTGAGCTATACAGAGGATGGCCATGTTGAGCGAAATGCTTTTCACTGGCATCCAGTAAACCATCAACCCAGGGCAGGATATTTTTTGCACAGTGATCAGTGTGCAAAATTACGGGTATCCCATAAGCTTCGGCTACCTGGTGTACGTGCATAGCACCAGAAATGCCTCCAATGATTGAGGCCTTCTGACCGGCATTGGATAATCCTTTTCCAGCAAAAAAGGAAGCACCACCATTGGAATATTGGATGATGACCGGAGAGTTTACGTCACGAGCTGTTTCCAAAACTGCATTGACCGAGTTGGTACCAATGACATTCACAGCAGGCAATGCAAAGTTGTTTTCGTTTGCATAATTGAGCAACTCAGTTACTTCTTCTCCAAAAAGTACCCCAGCGCGAAAACGGGTTGCAGTAGCAGTTGACATGATTAAAGCGTTTAAGTGTTTTTATTGGTTCGGGGGTTCGGGAGTTCGGGGGTTCGAGTTGCTGTTTGACCCTCGAACTCCCGAACCTTCGAACCCTATATAACTCCCTTGGCTGCCAAATAACGCTCCGCGTCCAAAGCAGCCATACAGCCAGTTCCAGCAGCAGTAACTGCCTGGCGGTAGATGTTATCCTGGGCATCGCCACTGGCGAAAACTCCTTCGATATTGGTTAGGGTACGACCTGGCACGGTTTTGAGGTAGCCGGTTTCATCCATGTCCAGCCAACCTTTGAATATGTCGGTGTTGGGTTGGTGGCCAATGGCTACAAAAAATCCTTTGACCGGAATCACGGATGTTTCATTCGTTTTGTTGTTGAGGAGCTTTACGCCCTCTACCTCGTTTTCACCGAGGACTTCCAGCGTTTCGGAGTTCCAATGTATGACGATATTCTCAGCATTTAAAACTCTTTCCTGCATAATTTTCGAGGCACGCAGTTGATCACGGCGCACAATGAGGTGTACTTTGGGGCAAAGTTTGGCCAAATAGGTGGCTTCCTCCGCAGCGGTATCGCCGCCACCAACAACCGCCACTTCTTGTCCACGGAAAAAGAAACCATCACACACTGCACAAGCGGAAACTCCTTTGCTCCAGAATTTTTTCTCAGAATCCAGCCCGAGCCATTTTGCACTCGCTCCGGTTGCGATAATCACCGCGTCAGCGTGTATTTCCTGGTCACTTTCTGTCCAAAGTTTATGTACCGGACCGCTAAAGTCTACCTTATTGATCAGTTCATAACGAATCTGAGTACCGAAACGCTCCGCCTGTTTGCGGAAATCTTCCATCATTTCTGGGCCCATGATGCCACTGGGATAACCAGGATAGTTTTCTACATCATTGGTGATCATCAACTGGCCACCGGGGTCTTTGCCGGTAAAAAGCACGGGATTCATGTTTGCTCTTGCCGCATAAACAGCGGCAGTGTATCCGGCGGGACCTGAACCGATAATCACGCAGTGCAGGTGTTCTGCTGTAGTTGCCATTCTTAATTGTTTTTGTGTCCGAAAGCGGAATTGTGCGCAAATTTAATCAAGCTCTTTATATGTAGGATGTAATTTTCATCACAGACTCGCGTTACAATTCGTCTACAGAACAAACCCAATCCAGAATCGGTTGAAACGGGAAGGTTTATCCAGCTAGAGTGTCCGTTGGGCGAATAATCAATGTGCAATGTGGCATGGTAAGCCGGAAAAGCTTAAATTCCACCAAATTTAATCTCTGTTTATGATCGCGTTATATGGTCTTAGCTTCGTCGTAGCCTTCGTGGCACTGGCACTTTGGTTCGCTTTGAAACGTGAACAGGCTGAAAAATACTTTAGCCGCCTGATGTTCCTCGCTCTGGTGCTTTATTCCATGAGCCTGGTCACCGTCCATGCGCCAATGGTCTACAAGTTTCAAACGGTTTTTCGGGACATGCTGTTTCTCGGGGTCTTTGGTGCCATTTTCAGTCGAATGGCGGGCTGGCAAAAAGGGTTTTGGCTAGGGGTTGTGTTGTCCTTGGTGGCCATGTTTTGGTTTTATCGCCAGTTTGTAAGCACTACTTTTCCTTATCATACGAGCATCCCTCTGGATGCCAAAGGCGAAATTTTGCTGGAATTAAAGGAAGGGCACCAAGTAGCCGAATTGGCTAAAATTGCTGAAAAGTACGACTTAAAGCTCCAACGGGCTTTTTTCCCTAAAGATGTTGCATCCACGGAACTGGACAACTATTATGTAGTAGACATTCCTGATGCAGGATCAAAAAAAGTAGTCAACATTCTTCGACGCCTCAGCCGTGCCAATGCAGTTTCCTGGGCGGAAGAGAATGAAATCATCCAGGTGGAACCTTTCAGAACTGGAAATTTGCCAGCTAAACTGCCATCCAAATTTGGCATCAATGATCCCGGTGTAGCCAATCTTTGGGGTTTTGAGCGCATGCAAATGGACAAATTGTATGACTATCTGGACAAAAACCAGGTCAAACCCGTACGCAAGGCGCTGATTGCCATTTTGGATACTGGAGTGGATGGTAACCACGAAGACATCAAAAGCAATTTCAAGTCGATTGACGCAGCTTCAGACCGCGACCTCAAAGGGCATGGCACACATTGTGCTGGCATCGCCGGAGCGGTATCCAACAATGGAGTAGGGGTGGCTTCTTATTCACGGGACAACCGCTTTACTACCCTCACCAGTGTAAAGGTGTTAGGGGATCAAGGGTTTGGTACCCAGCAAGGCATCATCAATGGAATCATCAAAGCTGCTGACGCTGGTGCCGACGTGATTTCCATGTCCTTGGGTGGCCCCAGCAACCAGTCGCGGCAAAAAGCTTACGACAAAGCCGTCAGTTATGCCAACAAAAAGGGGGCGATCGTAGTAGTTGCGGCAGGGAATTCCAATCGCAATGCTACTGATTTTAGCCCGGTCAATTCAAAAGGGGTAATTGGTGTTTCCGCAGTAGACTCCGATTTGAATCGTGCGGAGTTTTCCAACTACGTGCAAGACCTTCCGCTTGGCGTGGCTGCTCCAGGAGTTGGCATCTACTCCACGATACCCAACAACCGATATGAAACCTACAACGGGACTTCAATGGCCACCCCTTATGTCGCCGGGCTTCTGGGTTTACTCAAAAGCATCAAGCCCAGTCTGAGCACCGAAGAAGCCTATAAGATTTTGAACGAAACGGGCATGGATACCCGCAATTCAAAACTCACCGGCAAATTTATCCAGCCTTTGGAGGCTGTTAAGCGATTAAATTAAGTTTGTAATCAAAAAAGTGACAGATTGAGCATCGATCTGCCACTTTTTTGCCCAAAATGCACAATTATAGGGACATATGAAAGTATGTTCAAGTGTTTTGACATCAAAAAAATGATAAAAAATTACTGAAATAATTGTTTGATAAAAAAAATGACCATATACTTGCACTGTGAAAGGGAAGTTGAAGTGTTTAGAGTTGAAAAGTTGGCCACTTAGCGAATTCTAAGTAATCCAATTTCTCAACACCGAAACACAAACTCTTCAACTTTTCAACCATAACCTTTCAACTGCAAAATATGCTCTTAATATCCAATCCTCTGCTCACACTTGCTTCCCCAATGATGGGTTGTTGTTGTGCGTGCTGTTTCAGCCAATCGGCAGGGGTATAGCTTATACGAACTTTCAGTCCTTTAGCATAAGAAGCCCTGCCGGATCATACCCGACAGGGCTTTTTTTTAATCCATAACCCACGATCCAACCCACGATTTTAATCGTGGGATTGAGCAAAATCCTGACCATGAGCAATTACGAATTTGACTTTTCCAGCGTAAGCCCAGTAGATCAGAAAGACATCAAAGAGTTGGAGCGCCGCATTAGCGATTTCCAGCGCGGGAGAGAAGATACCGAGCGCTTTCGCCTCTATCGCCTCACCCGTGGGGTATACGGCCAGCGTCAGGAAGGGGTACAAATGTTTCGTTTGAAACTTCCTTATGGTCGGATAAATTCTGAGCAACTCGTGCGTATCGCTGATGTATCGGATCGTTATGCTACCGGAAATTTACACATTACTACGCGCCAAAATGTACAATTGCACTACGTTAAATTGGCCAACTCGCCCAAAGTATGGACGGAACTGGCACAATTGAACCTTACTGCACGCGAAGCATGTGGCAACACCGTACGCAACTTCACCGGCTCACCTACTGCGGGGATCGATCCCCAGGAGCCTTTTGACGTTTCGCCATATGTAGAAGCCTCGTTCCAATATTTTTTACGCAACCCAATCTGCCAGGAAATGGGTCGCAAAATCAAAATCGCCTTTTCTTCCAGCGACGCGGATTCTGCCTTTACTTATTTCCACGACTATGGGTTTATCCCCAGAATACAGGTCGTTGACGGGGTAGAGCAGCGCGGATTTAAAGTTTTGGTTGGTGGCGGACTGGGTGCCCAAGCCATTACTGGCCTTCTGGCGTATGAATTTTTGCCCGAGGATCAAATCATTCCATTTATGGAAGCTGGTTTGCGGGTTTTTGATCGCTACGGCGAACGAGAAAAACGCATGAAGGCCCGGATGAAATTTTTGATCCAAAAACTGGGGTTTGAGGCCTGGATGGAATTGGTGAAGCAAGAGTGGAAAGCCCTGAAAAATAAATCCGTTGCCATCGATCACAACTTGGTTCCAGAGCAGGCTCCACTAGGTACAGGAATCATTCCTGCCGATGTAAAGCCAGTAGATGAACATTGGTACAACGAATGGTTGCGCACCAATACCTTCGAACAAAAGCAAAAAGGTTATTACGGGATTTATGTACGTATAGTACTAGGCGACTTGCCTTCCCATAAAGCACGTGCCTTGGCCGCAGTCATTAAAGCGTATGCTGCAGATGATATTCGTTTTACCATCAACCAAGGCATTCTGCTGAAATTCATTCGCCCGGAAGCATTGCCCCTGTGGTTCAATGAATTGCACAAACTGGGACTGGCGCTTCCAGGCGCCGATTCTACGGCCGACATCACGGCTTGCCCCGGTACAGATACTTGTGCTTTAGGGGTGACCAACAGTACGGGGCTTTCCAATATTTTGGAAGAATTGATTCGGGAAGAGTACCCTGATTTGATCGATGAGAAATTTTTCAAAATAAAAATTAGTGGTTGTATGAACGCTTGTGGCCAGCACATGGCTGCAAACCTGGGATTTCACGGCAGTTCATTCAAACACGGGGATTTGGTTATTCCAGCTATGCAGGTCGTTTTGGGCGGTGGAGTTGCCCCTGATGGGCGCGGCTTCATCGCCGACAAAATTGTCAAAGTGCCTACCAAACGTATTCCCGATGTGGTGCGGTATGTGTTGGACGATTTTGAAAAAAATGGCCTGGAAGGAGAGTACTACAACGATTATTTCCTGCGTCAGGGCGACAAGTATTTCTACGCACTGCTAAAACCGCTGGCTGACCTCAAAACCATGACTCAGGAAGAATATTTCGACTGGGGCCAGGATCACTTGTACAAACAGGAAATTGGAGTAGGGGAGTGCGCAGGGGTCATGTTGGACATGGTTGGGGTAATTCTCAAAGATGCGGTGGAAAAAATTGCGGCTGCGCGGGAAGCGTTGGAGCAAAGCCAGTGGTCAGATGCCATCTACTCTAGTTATTCCGCTTTTGTGGTTGCGGCTAAAGGCCTGCTTTTGAGCAAAGACGTCAAATGCAATACCCAAAAAGGCGTCATCGACGATTTCCAAACCCACTACGTTGAAAGTGGTGACTATACCGAAATGGGCAATTTTGCGGAACTGGTGCTGCAAATCAACCAATATGAGCCAGAAGAAAACTTTGCCGGTGACTATGTCACTCAGGCCGAGCACTTCGTCAACTCGGTGATCGCCCTGCGCGAAGCCCAGTTGGTGACATCCAACGGTGTCGATAAAAAAGTGGTAGGCGACTATTACCGCGCATAACCCTCGAACCTTTGAACTCCCGAACCCACGAACTCAAACAAAATTACATGAATTCTCCCATCATCCCTAAAATAACCCTCGTGGGAGCAGGTCCGGGCGATCCGGAACTGCTCACCATCAAAGCTTGGAAAGCACTGCAACAAGCCGATGTGGTGTTGTACGATGCACTGGTGAGCGAAGAGGTCTTGGATCTTGCGCGTCCGGGAGCCATTTTGGTCGACGTGGGTAAACGCGCCTCCAAACATACCCATCCTCAGGAAGACATCAACTGGATGTTGGTCGAATACGCCATTAACCACGGTCACGTCGTGCGGCTGAAGGGTGGTGACCCCTTTGTATTTGGTCGCGGTTACGAAGAAATGGCTCACGCGGCCATGTTTGGAATTAAAGTGGACATCGTTCCTGGCCTTTCCTCTTGTATTGCTGTTCCTGGTTTGCAAGGTGTTCCGGTGACTTGCCGGGGCGTCAACGAGAGTTTTTGGGTCGTTACCGGAACAACCCGTGCGGGTACCATCTCTAAAGACATCGAACTGGCCGCTCAATCTACCGCAACCACAATCATCTTGATGGGCATGCGCAAACTGGCTGATATCATGGCCATTTTTGCTGCACAGGGAAAAATGGATACGCCGGCAATGGTGGTTCAAAATGGCTCAACCGCAGCAGAAAAAGTAGTACTTGGACGGGTACACAACCTTGCCGAACGGGTAGCATTAGCCGATGCCAGTTCACCCGGGATTATTGTGGTAGGAGATGTGGTAGCTTTGCACCCTGAATTCGCCTCGGCTTCGCTCGGCGACCGCCTAAAGAACGAGCCGCACAAAACAGGGAAAGTTACACATGCACACATTACCGTCTAATATGGAGCGAAACGAGTTGTATCCAGTTTTTTTAAAACTACACACGCTGCAAACCTTAATCGTGGGTGCCGGCGAAGTAGGGTACGAAAAACTCTCGTTTATCCTCAAAAGCAGTCCCAAAGCCAGGGTTACAATGGTAGCCACCTGGATAAATCCTGACATTGAAGCCTTGCTCAACACTGCTCAAGAACACTTTGTACAGATTCATCAACGGGCTTTCCACCCGGATGATTTGCAGGGCCATGACCTGGTCATTGCGGCTACCAATATTCCTGAACTGAATCGGGAAGTGCAAGAGGCCGCAAAACGATTGGGTAAGTTGATCAATGTTGCGGATACACCTGATCTTTGTGATTTTTACCTCGGTTCAATCGTGACCCGAGGGCCTTTGAAAATTGGGATTTCAACCAACGGGCAATCGCCCACCTTCGCCAAGCGCTTTCGGCAGGTTCTGGAAGCCGCGCTGCCCGAAGAAGTGGAAGATTTGTTGCCCAAATTGAATGAGATTCGGGATCGCCTGGGTGGCGATTTCGCACATAAGGTGCGCATGCTCAACCAAATCACTTCCACCTTGCTAACGGGCATGGCGGGTTGTGCATGTGGGGGCAATTGCACTGGAGATTGTATTGAATTTTTGAAAAAACCATAGAAGTTGAAAAGTTGAAAAGTTGAAGAGTTGAAGAGACGGTCGCTTGAGCTTAAGCTGAATTTGCCTGTTTTTTCAACTCTTCAACCTCTTTTCAACCCTTCAACTTTGTCAACTGACAAAAAGTTATGACGACAACGCAAGCCTTACCTGCTCCTGATCTAGATGTAGAGGAGTATAGCGTGGATTACCTGAACGAAGTTTTTGGCCCACTGAATTTTGAGGAGCGTATACAACGATTGTACGATTTTTTTGAGGAAAAGGACGTTCTGATGACCTCTTCGTTTGGTGCCAGTGCCGCATTCATGCTCCGCCTGGTTTCCGACAACCGGCCTAATCAGCCGATCCATTTCATCGACACGACTTATCATTTTCCAGAAACCATTGCTTACAAGGAAGAGTTGACCAAGCTGTACAACCTCAATGTGGTAGAAGTACTGCCGGACCCTACGCAAAATGCGCTGACCCGCGACGAAGAATGGTGGAGAGACCATCCCAAAATGTGCTGTTCCATCAATAAGGTAGTTCCGCTCGATCCAATCAAAGCCGATCACAAAGTATGGATTTCTGGCCTGATGTCGTATCAAACCGACTTTCGCGCTCACCTGCGCATTTTTGAGCAGCAGGGCGATATCATCAAATTTCATCCTTTGATTGACCTAAGTGAAGGCGACTATCTGTATTGGTCTTCCTTGTACAAGTTGCCCCAACACCCCCTGGAAAGCCAGGGGTATGGTTCAATTGGCTGTACCCATTGTACCCAGAAAGGCAAGGGCCGTGAAGGCCGCTGGGCAGGAACTGGAAAAACTGAATGCGGTTTACATCCGGGTTTTTTCGTGAACAAACAAAAAGCATCGTAACAGAACATTAAGCCAGCCTGAGGCATTGATAAGTGACATAAATCACACACTTTAGGTAGGCTTTTGTGTTATTTTTGCGCACATTGTTGCTATAAATCGATCCAAATAAAAATGATCCAGACAGACATTCTCATTGTTGGAGCAGGGCCAGTAGGGCTTTTTGCAGTATTCGAGGCGGGCTTGTTGAAAATGCGCTGCCATTTGGTAGATTCATTGCCAGTGCCAGGGGGGCAACTTGCGGAGATTTACCCCAAGAAGCCCATCTATGACATTCCTGGGTATCCTTCCATTTTGGCAGGTGATCTGGTAGATCGCCTTATGGAACAGATTGCGCCTTTCAATCCAACCTTTACCTTGGGTGAACGTGCTGAAAAATTCGAACAACTCGAAAATGGTCATTTCCAACTGACCACCAGCAAAGGCACGCAAATTCAGGCACCAGTCATTGCCATTGCTGGAGGGCTTGGTTGTTTCGAACCACGTAAACCACCGCTCGAGAATCTGGAACGTTTTGAAGACAAAGGCATTGATTACATCATTCGGGATCCCGAAAAATACCGCAACAAGCGGGTGGTCATTGCTGGTGGCGGCGACTCTGCACTGGACTGGACGATCTTCCTGGCAGACGTGGCCAGTGAAGTTACCTTAATCCATCGCCGCAAAGATTTCCGTGGAGCACCAGATTCCGTAGAAAAAGTACATGAACTGGCTCATGCTGGGCGGATCGACCTGCTGACAGATTCTCAAATGACTGGTCTACGCGGCAACGGTGTGCTCACCGATGTAGTGATTGACACCAAGGAGAAAGGAGAGGTTTTGCGTTCAACGGATTACCTGATTCCGCTGTTTGGTTTGGCTCCAGAGTTGGGTCCATTGGGTACATGGGGACTCAATGTAGGAAAAAAATGCCATCGAGGTCAATACTTTTGATTACAGCACCAATATCCCGGGCATTTATGCCATTGGGGACATCAATACTTATCCTGGCAAATTAAAGCTGATTCTTTGTGGCTTCCACGAGGCTACGTTGATGTGCCAGTCGGCGTTCAAACGGGTTTATCCAGATAAGAAGCTGAGCTTCAAGTACACTACGGTGAATGGGGTCAATGCGTTTTAGGGTTCAAAAGTTCGAGGGTTCGAAGTTCGGGGGTTATCCTCGAACCCCCGAACCCCCGAACCCTCTTTTAATGCCTACCGTACACAAAGATCACGGCCTTGTTTCGGGCAATGTTTTTGGTGTCGTACCAGAATTCAATTTTTTCGACCAAACGGTTGTTGCCTCGCAGATCAACAATTCTGGAATCACTTCCCCGGCCAAAGTTGTGGCGCAGTTCAATTTCTTGTTTGCCGCCATTTTCGAAGTGTACGATGCACTTGCGCATGTTGAGCGCACCGCCCTTCACTTCAAATTTTAGGCCATCAAAAGCGCCATCGCGCCAGGTTACTGGAATGACATCGCGGTCTAGGCCATAATTTACCGCACGTTTGCCTAAAAATTCCCAGCGGCCTTGTGCGTTTACATCAGCCATTCCAAGCATAAACATGGGCACCATCAGTGCCAGCAGAGCAATCATCTTTTTCATAAACAGGATTTTTTGGTTTTGTTGTCCTTTAGACTCAACCGAAAAATACAAGTTTAATGGAAAGATACAGGTATAACTTTATTTTAACGCGATGATTTGGATTTGTTAACAGTTGGGATTAATGTAGGCTTGCTGGATTCGTTTTTTCACAATTTTTTAACCAGCAATAAGGTATTCCTTTGGAATCCAATTGCCAGCAACAACAATCCCAGCAACAACCAAAACCCTGGCTCCGACATCCGCACGGGGTCTTCACCCACATCCAACGCTTTTTTCCCTTGCAGGGCTTGTTGTTGTTTGACGCGCAACATGCGGCGTTGGGCCTCATTTTCCAAGACCAAATAAGCCGTTTCAGGGGTAAGTAGTCCAGTTTCAAAACTTTTTTTGATCAAACTCAGCCAGGCTTTATCGCCCAATTCTGGGTGCATTTCCTGGTATTGCCATTCGGCTTGGAGCAAGGCTGCTGATTCCCAAGAGCCTTTTTTTAGGTCGCCACTGGGTTGATAACCAGGTAGATGAATGAGAGAAGAACTTGATAAATAAGCGATGGGGCTTTCAGCATTGGGATAGGCCCGGGCCTGGATCGGGGTTTGACTGATTTCAACGAGCTCTGATCGATCTAAAAAACCGCTTGTTTCCAAAAAATCGTCACCGAGGTAGTAGTAACGCATGCCATTGTAAACGGTATGTGCCAAATGGGGCGCAAAGCCAGGCATAATCGGCAGGCGATCTCCTCCAACTAAAACCATGACGGGGTAATGCTGGAGCGGTTTGCTCGCGTAGTGGTACAAAATCTGCTCAAAGGCACGCTCCGCAAAAAAGCCTCCCTGTTTGATGTGTTTGCGAATGGCCGCTTGCCAGTTGGTATTGTCCGACAGGGTAATTACGCGATGATTGGTCAAGTGAAAATGTAAGGTTTCAAGCGGGTATTTTCTTGACCGAATCAGTAACTCAATTTTAGCAATCAGTGCATTGATCTTTTTGGCGCTTTGAGCAGAGCAGTCCACAATAAAATGGTAGTGTGGGGGTAGGTCTACTAGGGGCAGTTTTTCTTCTACAGCAGCAGGAATGTAAGCAAGTTTTCCCTGGCCCAAAATGATGGGGCTGGTCATCGTGCTGTTTTTGCTGATGTCGCCTAAAGTCAGCTCATGCGCTCGATCCAGGTGCAGGTGAAAAGCCTCCTTGTGGATCACCGTAAACCCCGTTTTTCGCACTTCTTTGGCCAAAAAAGGATACACCCGCAATGACAAGGTCCGTGCATCTAGATAGCTCAATAATCCCGGATCGCGCCGCGAATTGTTCACGATTTGCTCATAAATCCAGGTGGCTGTTTTTTTCTCGGCCAGTTCGCCATTGACCTTTTCTTTACCGATGTACAAGTAATAGTCCTGAATCAGGGCACCATCGGGCAACTCAAAAATGCTGCGGTATTCGCTCAGCGTTTCACTGGGGTTTTCAATTTCCAGCGCAACGGTGCTGAGCCAGGATTGGTCAATTTCATTCCACTTGGAGTCGACAGTGGCGCTGCTGATTTTGGGTACGGAATTGCGCTGAATGGCTTCTGGAAAATATTCCAGTGCTTCACCCAAAAAGATCGCTTCCAACTTATCCAGTTTGCGGTCTGAAATGGTCAGGTTGTCCAGCACAATGCTGTTGTAGAAATGCGACAAATAGGGCATGGTGGTTGATCCTGGCTCCCAGGAACCACGCTTTTTGTTGAGGCGAATGGTCGTAAACACCCTGGCCAAGCGTTTATTGGAAATTTGTATTTTTTCAGTAGTTGACAGGTTTGGTGCATAAACATAATCCAGGGCTTGATGAAGCGCATTCCGATCTTGTAAACAATTGAAGTATAAAAAAGTGGGTAAAACGAGCCAACTGGCAATTCCCATCCCCAGTACCCGTGGGAAAGTGAATATTTGACGCAAATAGTTAAGGTCGTCAACCCAAGTGGAGGCCTGTAAAATGATCAGGATCACCGGGGTCAGCATCAAAAAACCGGCACCCAAAAACAGGATGGCCGGAAGAGCCATGGGCAAAAAAGGCAAAAAAACGAGCCCAAAATAGACGATAAACGGAAAACACAAGCTACGGGCGATGAACAAGGCCAATCGGTACCAGGGCTGCGGATAATTTGGCAGACAAAACAAAATTCCATTAACGACGGCCAATCCATAAAACCAGGGGCCGGAAAAATCGCCGAAAATGTTATCAATGTGATGGTTGATATCTCCATTGTTGAGCATCAGTCCCCAGATGGGAAAAACGATCCCCAAGAGGCCTTTGATCAATATTTGCCACCGGGCCCAACTCAAACTGTTGCGATGAGCCAGAATAAAGGCGCTCCGCCCCAGCAAGAACAAAAAAAGTATGGTAAAACCAACCAATACGACAACGCCCAAATGTTCAAAATATCGGAAAAAGTAAAAGTCGCGATTGATAAAAATGAGATTGACAGCTAAATAAATGGCGACGGGGATACTCACGGCCCCGGCCAAATTGGTCCAGGGATTGGGATTTTTTTCAAAATTGGTCCAATAGCCAATCAAACTGTACAAAGAAAAGGCCAGGGTAGGCATAATCAATCCAAATGGATACAAAAAGGCGTCGTTGGGCACCATCCAGGTGGGAGTGTCAATCGGCATCAAATTTTCAGCCGAGGCCACATAGCTGTAAAGCCAGGCACCGTATAGCATGGAAATGAGGAGAGTGTATCCCAAACTGCTTTTTTTATTACGCATGCGCAAATACAAAAAATAGGCCAGTTGCCCCATGCAGAGTATTCCCAAACCCCCACCCAAGGCATACCAGGTGTTTTTTTGTACCGGACTTAACAGTGGCTCAATGATGTAAAAAATCTGTCCGATTAAGGCCAGCAAAGCGCCAACGGGAAATATGCCACTCGTGGCAATCCACCAGGGGTTACGCCAGTTTTGCATGTTTGGGATGGGTTAAGAGGTGATGAAACAACGAACAAGCCAACAACAATACGAAAAGGTAAACCACCACGCCCAGGCTCTCGTGGGCAACAGCTCCATGTAAACCCGGAACGCGCATGGCCCATAGCGCCGAAATGATCCGGGCGGTATTGGCAGCAATGCACAGCCCATACGTGAGGGGAACACTCAGCAGCAAAGCAGCAATTTGCACCCGCCAATTGCGCCCATTCTGGATGCTCAACCAGGCCAAGGCACACCAGGTGATGACCAAAAAATTGAGCCCCGCACAGGATTTTTCAATCACAAAACCTTCAAATAGATAGCCTTGATCCTTTACATAACGGGCTGGTAGTCCAGTGAAAACCTGTACCAAAAATTGGACGGGATACAGCAAAAACTGTAGCTCCGCAGTACCCCAATCGCGTTGTTGCCATTTCAACACGAAGGCGGGTAGGGTAGCTAAAACGCTGTAGAAAAAGCGTTGGTTTGGATTCATTAAAGTACTTTGAAATTCAAAGTTAATTCAAAAAAATAGAATGCGCAATTTTTTTTACGCTTACAACAGCAAAAAATTACAAAGAATCCCTTACACAGCGACAAGAAAGCGCATATCCTTGTGCCGCAAAGCCGTGGTATGCCATTTTGGAGCGCCCCAGAAATAAAACTTGATAGGCTTCTAAGCCAACTGTTGGAGTGTTTGTCCAAAATCCGGCGTCGTAATAAGCCCCGGTGAAACCACTTTCTGGCGTGAAATACCCTGCACCCCGAACTTCAAAGCCACTTTTACCCCCCCGGAGCAGCGCATTAAAAGCTTTGGCGCTACCGTGTTGAAAATTCCTTTCCTGGTCATACACTCGAAACAATTTTTCCCATTCTTCCAAACTGGGTAATCGCCAACCAGAGCCTAGACGCTTACAAGCTTCCTGAGCGCCGATCCAGGTATACAACTTACCAAAACGTCGGCAATACGCATTATGGTGCTGAAAACAGGAAGACAAGCCCTTGACGTATAGGTTGAGGTTGTCGGCTGTCCAGGCCAATCCTCCCAACTGGATGCTGCGATAAGTATTGCCTTCCAGATCAACTACTTTGCCGTATTGGAGGGTAGTAGCTCGTTTTTGTTCATTCTTATACACCGTAGCCGAGATGCGCAAGCGATTGACGTTGACCCCCTCAGCTTTGGCCAATTTTCCTTCGGGAAAATGGTGGAGGTATTCGGCATACACGGCGGCGCTGCGCAGTTTTTTAGCCGCAGTCCAAAGCGCTTCTTCCCGCTTGGGGCTTTTGGGGAAATCGGCGGCAAAATCCAGAAATAGCGCCGGGTCGTTTTTTAACTGAACATAACGCCAACTGGCCTTTTCCAAAAAAGGACTTTGGGGATGCGTTTCGATGTATTTTTCGTAACCCCGACTTGAGTTGACCATATATCGGGTGATGAGCCATTGACTTTGATCGGGGAAACTCAACATCAATAGGATCAATGCCAGCACTGCGCTCAGCAGGATAACCATCGGGCGATTGGAAGAGGTTGCTGTAATGGGCATAGTATCTTAATTTTGTAAGGAATATACTATGGGCCAGCCGATTCGGGAACTTTTTTGCCAGAAAATTTCCTTTCTATTTGGATTTTTATGCCCTTGGGCATGTAAAACTAAGCCCCTTTTGTTATTTTTGTTGCCCGCATTGGAGATGTGCCAGAGCGGTTGATCGGGCTTGACTCGAAATCAAGTGTACTCGCAAGGGTACCGGGGGTTCGAATCCCTCCATCTCCGCAATTTTTAATCGCAATGATTTGACTTTAAAATCATTGCGGCTTTTTTGTCTTAATAAGCTATAACTTGCTTTTTAATTTCACCGCCATTTTTAAACAACTCCACTTTAGTCCTGCCTCCGGTGATGCTGCAAAAGAAAACCATCTCGTTATCTATGGGCAGGTAGTCCGCTTCTACTTCTTTGCAATTTTCGCCATCGGTGCAGATGTATCGATACCAGTTATCGATTACATTATCCGGCATGCTCTCAAAAAGATAATAGCCTGTTACGAGTTGTTCATAGGCTGAAACGTCCATTTTGAATTACTTTATAGTTGAGACAAAATTGCTTTAGAAATTAGCAGCATAATTTTTGTATCGATTTGAATCTATTTTTTTTACGCTTTTCGGGCCAAATTGCTACATTTACCTGCCACATTTACCTCCAAAATCCATCCGTAATGCGAACACTATTCACCACCCTCCTGATTGTTATGGTGCTGTACATCGGCAATACCCAATCTAAAGTGACGGCTTTCACCCACGCCAACGTCATTCCCATGACGGGTGAAACGCTGCTCCCAGATTACACCGTACTCATCAAAGACGGGAAAGTGTTCAAAATGGCCCCCTCCAGCAAGTTGAAAGTAAAGAAAAAAGCCAAAGCCATTGATGCTACGGGCAAATACCTCATCCCCGGCCTTGCCGAAATGCACGCCCATATCCCGACACCCGTCAACGGTGACGACAGCGAGGTGCGCAGCGTGCTCTTTTTGTACGTTGCCAATGGCGTGACCACCATTCGGGGCATGCTGGGCGATCCGTATCATTTGGGCCTGCGGAAAGACGTGATGGATGAAAAAATCATCGGCCCTCGGATTTTCACCTCCAGTCCCTCAATGAATGGCAATTCGGTTAAAACACCGGAAGAAGCACGACAAAAGGTTACCCAATTCAAAAGATGGCTATGATTTTTAAAAATTCATCCCGGCGTCAAACGTGAGGTTTTTGATACTGGCCAAAACGGCACAAACCTTGAATTTGCCATTTTCAGGGCACGTGCCCGTAGAGGTGGGCATCCGTCACGCCCTGGCATCGCGTTATGCCTCCGTCGACCACATCGATGGGTATTTGGAAGGGCTGGTTTCAGCGGAGTACCTGCAACAGAACCCAAATGGCGGTTTTTTTGGCTACAACTACGTGCCCCATGCAGACGAAAAACTTTTGGATGCCTTGGCCGCCGAAACCAAAAAGCAGGGCGTTTGGGTAGTACCCACCCAAAGTTTGTTTACCCGCTGGTTTTCTCCAATCGATGCAGTCGCTTTGGCGAATGAATCCGAAATGCAATACATGCCTTCCAAAACTTTGTACCAGTGGCGGCAAAACAAACAGAACCTTACCGCAAATGGGTACAGTGAGGTGCTTTGGCAGCGCTTTATTCTTTTGCGCCAAAAAACTTTACGGACCTTGCACGGAGCAGGAGTAGATCTATTGTTGGGTTCGGACGCGCCGCAGGTGTTCAATGTGCCCGGATTTTCTCTGCGCCACGAAATGAAGAGTTTGTTTGAGGCGGGTCTTTCTCCTCAGGTCATTTTACAAAGTGGTACGGCCAATCCTGCCCGTTTTTTTGGCCAGAGCGGCCAATTTGGGACCATTCAGCCGGGGGCATCCGCTGATTTGATTCTGCTGGAAGGCAACCCGCTTGACAACATTGACAACACTTGGAAACAAATTGGCGTGATGCTGCGGGGGAACTGGCTTTCAAAGGTGTTTATTGAAGCCGAACTGCGCAAGATTGCGGAAAAGAACAAGTCATAATGCCCCCAAAATCAAGCGTATTCGTTAAGGTATTGCTGGTAAAGGGCAAGCAATTGAGCCAGCAGCGACTGGTTGTTTTCCTGAATGAGGATGATTTTAGCACGGGCATAAAAAGGTTCCCGCTCTTCCAAACGAGAGGCAATGAAGCGTTCTAATTCACTTTCATCAAGTCCGCGGATGAGTGGCCTTTGTTCCTGGCCTTTTTGGAGTCGCCTGGCCAAAAGAGGTACATCAGCTTTGAGGTAAATGCTGAGGCCATTGGCATTGATCCAGTCCATGTTTTGAAAAAAACAAGGGGTGCCACCGCCGCAAGAAATGATGGCAGGATCGTCGGCCAGAGTATCGCGTAGGGTTTTTGCTTCCAAATCGCGGAAATAAGCTTCTCCTTCTGCTTCAAAAATGTTGGCAATACTTCGGTTTTCTATCTTTTCCATGCGGGTATCCAAATCCACAAAAGGCAAGGCCAAAGCTTTTGCAAGCTGCATCCCAGTATAGGACTTGCCGGAACCCATAAAACCGATCAAATAAACATTCATCTGCTAAAGAGCTTAAGATAAGTGCTGGTTCAATATTAATAATGTCCCAGCACTTAAAAGATCAAAAATTCAAGAGAACCTTCTTATTTTCGCGCTGTAAAGCTCAAAAAAAATCAATTCCATGCGTTACATTTCTTTGTTCATTTTTTTGCTTTTTGTACTCGCCTGTCAAAATAAGTCCAAAGAAGACCAGCGAGCTGTCGAGGAGATTACCGACCCAGAATTGATCTACAACTCCGACATCATCCGCAATCCAGTGTCCGCCAATGCTGAACCCCAGGATACGATTAACGTAGCCAAACTGGAGTTCAATAGTCATTCTTTCGATTTTGGTGAGGTGGAAGAAGGCGAAGTGGTTACCCATGCCTACGAATTTACCAACACCGGAAAAGTGCCGCTCGTGATCACCAACGGGCATTCCACGTGTGGATGCACGGTGCCAGAATGGCCCAAAGAAGCCATCAAACCTGGGGGAAAGGCAAAATTGTGGTCAAATTTGATTCAAATGGCAAGGCTGGCCCCCAGGCAAAACCGATTACCATTGTCGCAAATACTTACCCTTCACAAACCATGCTCGAATTGGTGGGCCTGGTGAATGCTAAAAATTAGACTTGTTGTAACACAAGTCTATTCAACTTAATTCGATGAATTCACCATTGGTTATCGGCATTACCGGAGGAAGTGGTTCCGGCAAAACCACGTTTATCAAGTTGCTGCGCGAGCCCTTTCTCGAGGCCGACGTTTGTGTGGTGTCACAAGATGACTATTACAAACCTCGTTCTGAGCAAAAGAAAGACAATCAAGGTATCCACAATTTTGATTTACCTGGCTCAATCGATAAAAAAGCTTTTTTGCTGGATGTGGAAAAACTCCTGGCTGGCCAAGTGGTACAACGCCCGGAATATACTTTTAACAATGAAAACGCCGAGCCCCAAATGCGTGTATTTCGCCCGGCACCAGTGATCATCGTGGAGGGTTTGTTCGTTTTTCACTACAAAAAAATTAATGCGCTGCTCGACTTGCGCATTTTTTTACACGCCAAAGAAAACCTCAAAGTGATTCGGAGGATCCGTCGCGACCAAATGGAGCGCACTACGAACACCACGTGACGCCCACGTTTGAAAAATACGTCCAACCACACATAGAACACGCTGATCTGGTCATCAACAACAACAAAGATTTCAACATGGGGCTGGCCGTAGTGCAAGGCTATATCAAGAATTTTTTGAGTGAGTACCCACGGTGATTTTTGGTTTATTAAATGATTCGATCAAACTCATCATTTTCTTCAACAAAAATATTTCGGCTTAAGGTTTGATTTCTTATTTCGTGCATCTGATTCAGATGCTGCAACACTTGTGCCAGAAAAAGGACATCCACTACTTTTTCAACATCTTCCAAGGTCTCCACCCCTTCGCCATCGCGAAACTTATAGGTTTGTTCATAAAGCCCCGATTCAAATTTGACGGAAATGCGGTTTTCCATTTTAAAAACCGTGATTTTGAGGATAGGATGTTCAATGTTACCAATGATGCGCATGAATTTGCAGAGCTTGATTTACGGTACAAAGAAAACCCGTCAAAAAAAGCGTTCGAAACAATGCAACATTTTTGCTCGATTTCAACAAGATTACTATTGCTAAGTTAAAAAATAAAAACACATGGAAGGACCAATGGTTGCGGTGGCCATTAATGCGGTAGTGTGGCCGTTTATTGCCACCATCGTATTTTTCTACCTGTATTTTAGCCACCGTACCAAGGTGCGTTTGGCCTTAATCGAATCTGGGCGCGATGCCAGTATTTTTCGCCGGAATACCGTTGACAAACTGCGCTCGCTCAAACACGGCATCGTTGCCTTGATGGCAGGCGTCGGATTGTTGTTCGGGGGCTTCTTTGATGCAGTGGGCATGGATGATGATGTCGCTTACTTTGCCGGCGTGCTGCTTTTTGTAGGGGTAGGATTGGTATTTTTCTATTTCTATGTGAGCCGGACCACTGATGTTCGGGAGGAGGAATCGGATATACTTTAGAGGGTTCGGGGGTTCAAGGGTTCGTGAGTTCGGGAGGGGCCAAATTGTGTGCAACCCCCGAACTCACGAACTTCGAACCCTCCTAGATAATCGTCGCCACCCTTTCTCCCATCACACTATTGCTGTGTGGCAATTCATAATGATCGGTAATCAGGTGGGCAATCATGTCGCCCATTTGGGAGCAGGAATAGACTGTATCCAGGTGCAATTCGGCAGTACCGATACCTTTTTCTAGGGCATGGCGCACTTTGTGCCGAATGACCGAAGCTTCTTCATACAATTTAAAATGATCCATCATCATGGCTACGGACAAAATGGTGGCCATGGGGTTGGCAATGTCTTCACCAGCTGCCCGGGGGAATGAGCCATGAATGGGTTCAAACAAAGGGGTACCATCTCCAATCGAAGCGGAAGGCAGCAAACCTATAGACCCTGTGATGGCACTCGCTTCATCCGATAGGATATCTCCAATCAAGTTATCGGTTAAAATAACATCAAATTCCCGGGGATTCAGGATAATTTGCATGGCTGCATTGTCGGCATGCAAAAACTCCAGTTTTACGCTAGGGAACTGTTTGGAAATTTTGCACACCGTTTCACGCCACAAAAGCGAGTTTCCAGGACGCTGGCTTTGCCCACCAGGGTAAGTTTACCCCGACGTTTAGTCGCTTGTTTGAAGGCCAGACGAGCTATGCGCTCAATCTCACGGGCGTGATAGGTTGTTACATCGTAAGCACTTCCATCGGGGTTGCGGCCTTTTTCACCAAAATAAATCCCGCGGTTAATTTCGATAAATACAAGATCAGCTTTTGGCTCTTCTTTTTGAGTGGTGAAAGGTGTAGAAGAGAAGGTACAGTACGTACTGGGCGTATGTTGGTAAACAAGCTCAGTTTTTTGCAACTGGAGAATACCCTGTTCTGGACGGCCTTGCACGGAGCTAAGATCATCGTATTTGGGATCACCAACTGCCCCAAAAAGAATGGCATCACAGCGCTGACAAACTTCCAGGGTATTGCTGGGAAGCGGCACCCCAAATTTTTCAATGGCGGCAGCTCCCACATCTAGGTAATGAAATGTAAACTGATGCTGGAATCGATCGGCGATGGCTTCTAATACCTTTACGCCTTGTTCGACTACTTCCGGGCCGACACCGTCGCCGGGGAGTACTGCAATTTTTTTGTCCATGGGATAGTATAATTTGTCAGAATTAGACTGATGGTTTTGGGTTCAATTCATTAGTAGTGGGGCAAAAATAAGTACTCATTTTTCCTGAGCCAGAGGATTAGATAAGACACTTGAAATGAAACGTCCTACAGAAGAAGGTTTCTTTGGCATACACCAAAATGAGAAACCTTCTTCTGATCTAAAGAACGAATGAAATAACTGATATGCTTCTTAATGCAAAGTAATATTTTGGTAATATTTTGTTAAAGTACCGCAGCCAACTCTCTTGCTTCAGCAATAATGCCTTCTAGATCGGTGTCGTCGATCTCTTTTTTGCGGTCAGCCCATTCTAAAAACTTCAGGTAAGTGCGGTCAAGTTCGTCTTTGGTGAGATTTTGGCCAATTTCTTTGGCCCGGTAAGCCAAAGCGGCCCGGCCGCTGCGCGCAGTGAGTACAATTTTCGATTGATCCACCCCGACTTCCAATGGATCAATGATTTCGTAAGTTTCCCGCTGCTTGATCACCCCATCCTGGTGGATACCGGAAGAATGTGCAAAGGCATTTGCGCCAACAATGGCTTTGTTGGGCTGCACAGGCATCCCCATGCGGTCGCTCACCAATTGGCTGGTGGGATTCAATAGTTTGGAATTGATGCCCGTGGTGAAGCCCAGATAAGGGTGCTGGCGCAAAATCATCACCACTTCTTCCAGGGAAGTGTTGCCTGCACGTTCACCGATGCCGTTGATGGTGCATTCAATCTGGCGTGCTCCATTTTGGACTCCGGCAATGGAATTGGCAGTTGCCAGCCCCAGATCGTTGTGGCAATGGGTGGAGAGGGTACATTTGTGAATACCTTTTACATTTTCGTAAAGGTACTTGATCTTGAGTCCGTATTCCTCGGGCAAACAATAGCCCGTGGTATCTGGAATGTTCAAAACCGTGGCTCCGGCAGCGACCAGCCTCAATGACCCGCGCGAGGTACTCATTGTCGGTACGGCCTGCATCTTCGGCGTAAAATTCTACATCCTCTACAAAGGATTTAGCGTATTTTACAGCTGCTACGGCGCGTTCAATGATCTCTTCGCGGGTCGCCTTGAATTTGTGCAGAATATGCGAATCAGATGTCCCGATACCCGTATGGATTCGTGGACGTTTGGCATATTTCAACGCTTCGGCAGCGGTTTTGATGTCTTTTTCCACCGAGCGGGAAAGACCACAAACCACGGGGTCTTTCACGGCTTTACAAACGGCTTCCACCGATGCAAAGTCGCCAGGACTGGAAATAGGGAAGCCTGCCTCGATCACATCAACCCCTAATTTTTCCAGGGCTAAAGCCAGTTCGATCTTTTGATCGGTGTTCAATTTACACCCTGGAACCTGTTCCCCATCCCTTAAGGTGGTGTCAAATATGTAAATCCTGTTGCTACTCATTGGTGCGGATTTTTGTATGTTTGCTGTCTTCAAAGATATTTTGTTGGTGAAGCGGCTTAAAATCAAAATCAAAAATTAGTACAAGTCGGTAAACAACATAATGTTCCAAAAGTTCTTGACTCTTAATCGATTAATAAAATCGAATCTACAATGCCTAAGCAAAAAACAGATGACCTAGTGGCACTGATCCGCTCCCTAACTAGAGCCGAAAAGAGGCATTTTCGCTTGTTTGTTAAACGCAACCAGTCATCAGAAGACATTCTTTTCCTGCAACTTTTTGATTTTTTGGAGAAGCGAGGGGAGTATGAAGAGGATATTATTTTGAAGAAAATCCCGGAAGTCAAAAAAAGCCAGCTCTCCAATCTCAAAGCGCATCTATATAAACAATTGCTGACCAGTTTGCGGCTGCTGAGTACCAAAAATGCCAACGATATTCAAATCCGTGAGATGGTAGATTATGCCCGGGTACTTCTACAACAAAGGACTTTACCGCCAGGCTTTAGACATGTTGGAAAAAGCGAAGGGCCGTGCCTAAGTGGGAATTACCATGCCTGGCCTTGGGGGTTCTGGAATTTGAAAAGCACATCGAAGGCCAACACATCACCCGCAGCATCGAGGGCGTGCCGATAGCCTGGCAGCCGAAACACTGGAACTAACCCGGATTATCGAACAAACCCGCATATTTCAAATCTGGCCTTTGCAATTGTATGGCTTGTATCTCAAAGTGGGTTACGTTCGCAATGAAAAAGACGCCCAGGAGGTCAAGGAATTTTTTTATGCCAAACTACCTAAAACGGATTACAAAAACCTGGATTTTATGGGCAAGGTGTATTACAACCAGGCCCATATGTGGTATTATCACATGAACCAGGAATTTGCCGCTTGTTATCGCTATGCACAACGTTGGGTCGACCTCTTTGAACGCGAACCAGACATGCTGGAGCTGCATACCCCACTTTATCTCAAGGGCTTGCACAATTTATTGAGCACCCTTTACAATATGCTGCACTACAAGCGTTACGCCGAAGTGTTTGACAATCTAATGAGTTTTCCTGAGCGTTTCGATATGGCCGATGACAACAACATCGAAGGCCTGTACTTTTTGTTCAAATACATTCACGCCATTCAAAAGCACTTTATAGAAGGTACTTTTTCTGAAGGGATCGCCTTGATTCCCGAATTGATGGAAATCATCGATAATGACCAGTACAACTGGGATCACCACCGAATTTTGGTGTTTTATTACCGCATTGCCTGTTTGTATTTTGGCAGTGGTGACAACGACAACGCCATTACTTACCTCAACCTGATCATCAATCAAAAAAATCCTGATTATCGGGGAGACATTCAGGTTTTTGCCCGAATTCTGAATTTGATCGCACATTTTGAAATGGGGAATGCGCAATTGGTAGAATACCAGGTGAAATCGGTATACCGCTTTTTGTCCAAAATGGAAGATATTGGCGCGGTTCACCGGGAAGTATTCCGGTTTCTGCGGCGCATTCCACGCATGCGGGAACAAGAACTCCGCAATGAGTTCATCTCCCTGCGTGAAAAATTGCTCAAACTGGAGGCTGACCCCTTTGAACGCAGACCTTTCCTATACCTGGACATCATCTCCTGGCTGGAAAGCAAAATCGAAGATCGGCAGGTACAGGATGTGATCCGG
>NZ_JADKCX010000030.1 GCF_016718685.1 Haliscomenobacter sp.
GTTGCCCAAACCGGACGCTCCCTGCGGCTCAATCAGGTACACTCTGCCCTACAACGCCTGGAAGACAAAGGGATGCTTAGCTCCGAAATGGGTGAACCCACCGCCGAAAGGGGAGGCCGCCGCAAAAGATTGTTCAAAGTCACCGCTTTTGGCATCCGCACCCTCGAAGAAATCCAGGAGATCCGCAGCAGTTTGTGGAACCGTTTTAGCAACCCCAAAACCGACCCAAGCCTATGAGCCGCCTCGAACAACCCACGCCGCAGCCACCCCGTTGGGCCGATCGCCTGTTAGAGTGGTTTTGTGCCCCGCACCTGTTGGAAAACGTGCAAGGCGATTTGCACGAAGAATTCTTTTATCAGGTAGAACAAATTGGGGTGCAAAAAGCAAAATTTCAATACATCCTCGAAGTGCTAGGCTTCCTCAAACCCTTTGCGATCAAACGTAAGCCCAGCCCATATCCATCATCCACCACCACATTTCATCCGACCATGATCCGCAACTATTTCAACATCGCCATCCGCAATTTGGCCAAAAACCGCCTCTATGCCGCGCTCAATATTTTTGGGCTTACCATCGGCACGCTCTGCTGTTTGTACATCTTGCTGTATGTGCAGGACGAGCGCAGCTACGACAAACACCACACCGCTGCCGAGCGTTTGTACCGGGTAACCACTGAACTGAACTTTCCCGACACCAAAGATCCTCATCGGATGTCAACCTGCTCACCCCCGATTGTTCCAGCCATGCAAGCGGAGTTTCCCGAGGTGGAAAGTTCTACCCGGGTAGTTGACCCTGCGCCGTTTGGGGTGGACCGCTACCTGTTTAAAGTGGGCGACAAGGTTTTTTATCAAAATACTGGCTACGTAGTGGACAGTACTTTTTTTGAAACTTTTGACTACCATTTTTTAGCCGGAAATCCGAAAAAAGCCCTGAATGCACCGCAGTCAATGGTCATTTCGGAAGCATTGGCCATTAAACTCTTCAACACCACCGATGCCTTGAACAAAACCTTAAAAGTTACCGGGCAGGTGGAAGAAGAGACCTACAGAGTCACCGGAGTATTCAACAACTCCCTCGGCAAAAGCCATCTGATGCCCGACTTTTTTACGCCCATGAACTCCCGGGGCATCGGCGAATACGTGCGCAGCGACAATAGCTGGGCAGGCAACAATTTCTTGTTTGGCTACCTGAAATTTAAACCCGGTACCGATGTCCAGGCTTTTGAAGCCAAACTGGCGGCCTTTATCGAACGCAATGGCGGCGATCAGCTGCGCCAAATGAAGATGCAGAAAAAGCTCTTCCTGCAACCCGTCCGGGCCATTCATACCAGCGCAGAAGACTTGGCCATGTCCAAAGGCACCAGCGAGCGCTTCCTGAATATGTTGCTCTTGATTGCCGGGTTCATTCAACTGGTGGCCTGCATTAATTTTATGAATCTGAGCACCGCCCGCAGTACCCGTCGGGCCAAGGAAGTAGGTGTGCGCAAGGCGGTTGGTGCCGGGCGTTCGTCACTTATGGGGCAGTTCTTGAGCGAAAGTATGTTGATGACGCTAATTGCTGTAGGCTTAGCCGTGCCACTGGTGTGGCTCTTGTTGCCATTGCTCAACCAGATTACAGGAGCATCCTTGAGTTTGCAATTGACGCAGGATTGGTCTACCTGGGGCATTATTGTGGGGCTGGTATTGCTCACCGGGGTGATTGCGGGAAGTTACCCGGCTTTTTACCTCTCTTCCTTTAATCCCCTGAGCATTTTTAGAGGTATGCGGGATACCAAAACCTCCAGAGGGGCCATCAATTTCCGCAAGGTACTGGTGGTGAGCCAATTCGTTATTTCTTCGGTATTGATCATTGGAGCCGTCGTCATCCAGCGGCAATTGAATTATTTGTTGAAAGAGGACATGGGGTTTGAAAAAAATCAAAAAGTGATTTTCCCGATTCGAGCAGAAGGAAGCCGCCCACAAATTGGCTCTTTCCGCAACCAGTTAACGGCTTTGCCCGAGGTAAACAATGTATCCGGAATGACGGCTTACCGGGGCGTTTTGTGCCCAACGATATTTCAATGTACAAGGAAGGGGAAAGTATGAACAGCGCAACGGTGATTCGTTTTGCATTTACCGATGAGCATTTTGTCAACACACTCAAGGTCAAACTATTGGCTGGGCGCAATTTTACCCCTCAAGATACGTCAAGCGACTTCTCAAAAGCCAAAGTATTGGTCAACCAAACAGTGCTCAAAACCATGAATATTTCCCAGGAAGAAGCGATAGGAATGGTTTTGCGCAGTGACCGCGAAGGCGGCGAGCAAATCCAGTACACTATAATAGGGGTTTTTCAGGACATCAATTTTGAGCGCATGTCTGAAGAAATAAAACCTTATATGGTACGTATAGCTTCTCCTCAAGATCTCCCCCAAGTTATTGCCGACGTAACGACACAGGATTATCCTGCTTTTGTGCAAAAGGCTCAAAAAATTTGGACGGAACTTTTCCCTGGGGCCCCTTTTGAATACCTGTTTCTGGATCAGGAAGTAGCTCAACTTTATCAGGCGGAACAAACTTTTTCAGACATCATTGGGACCTTTACCCTGGTGGCTATTTTTATTTCCTGTTTGGGTTTGTTCGGTTTGTCGGTTTTTGCTGCGGAGCAACGCATGAAAGAGATTGGGATCCGCAAGGTTTTGGGGGCAAGTGTAGGCAGCTTGACGGGTCTGTTGGCTAAGGATTTTGTCATCCTGGTGGTCTTGTCCATTTGTATTGCCTCACCCATCGCCTGGTATTTGATGAATCTGTGGCTGAAGGATTTTGCGTACCGCATCCAGATTGAGTGGTGGATATTTGTGTTGGCCGGGGGTATTGCGGTGATGGTCGCGTTTTTGACCGTTAGTTTCCAGAGTGTGCGCTCAGCCTTGGCCAATCCGGTGAATGCCCTGCGGAGTGAATAGAAAGATATAGTGTTCTCCCCCTCAGATCACGCAGATTTACGCAGATTTTTTTCATAAAAAAACATCTCTGCGTAAATCTGCGTGATCTGCGGGGGAGAACTAATAAAAAAAATACTCCATTGCAAGTGGGGGTTAAAAATTCATACAACAAAAATATAATCATCGTATATTGCACAAGCAGTGCGCTAAATCATACTTTTTCCCCTCTTCTGTAAGATACAAATAAGCTACAACGGTCTACTTCTCAATAGTCAAAGTCTCAGCGAGACTCCTTGAACAATTCATCTATTCCAAAACTATACATTATGAAAAAAATCATTTTCATCTTGGCAGCTTTTTCGTTGGCCCTTACGATTCGGGGGCAAACGTTGGAGCGCTCGGTGCTCGGTGCAGCAGGCAAAGTAGATGTCGGCAAAACCATACAACTTGAATGGACCCTGGGTGAAGTGGCCGTCAGTCGCTACGCACACACTCGGGAGGCGAAATCAATGAAGGCTTTCACCAGCCCTACCTTACAGTGGAAAGAGACGAAACAAGGACTATAGCGGATCAGCGTTTTTCCGTTTTTCCCAACCCTACCGGAGCCGATTTGTTTGTTCAGGCAAAACTCAGTACCAATGAACAGGTACGATTGAAACTGATTGATTCAGCTGGCCGATTACTCCTACCGGTCCGTCGTTCAGGGCATCTGGTTAATGAACAATTGGACTTACAGCACACCCCCGCTGGACATTACTACCTGCTGGTGTCCGATGCAAGAGGCAAACTGCTCCATTCGGTCAAAATCCTCAAGCAATAGCCCCACCTTTTAACACCCAAAACTTCGTAGACCATGAAAAAAATTATCTTATACTTTACTGCGCTGTTGCTGTGTAGCTACGCGGTTCAAGCACAACAAATCAAAGGCCTTCCTGGCATGAACTATCAAGCCGTGGCACGGGATGCCACCGGAAAATTGCTTGCCAATAAAACAATTTTTTTACGCGTCAATCTCTTGGCTGAAGGACCTGGCGGCCAGGCTGTCTATTCAGAAGTACATCAGGTAAATACCAGCGCAAATGGACTCTTTAACCTGGTGATCGGGCAAGGAGATGCCAAGGGGGCCAAATTTAAGGATGTACCCTGGGCGGAGCAAAACATTTGGCTTGAACTGGCGCTTTCGGAAGGAAAAAAAGAGGCATTCACGGTCATTGGCGCCAGTCAGTTGCTGGCCGTTCCTTATGCTTATCACGCTGGATCAGCGGAGACCCTGCACATCCATGAAGACAACGAAAAAAGCATTTGTAGCCGGGCTGCTTCTGGAATGCCGTTTTGGACGGTTTACGGTAATGATCGGCTAGACGATGAATGTCATTTTATCGGCACGACGGTTGATGAAGACCTGGTTTTTAAAACCAACAACGTCGAAAGAATGCGCATCCTGGCTGCCGGGGACATCAATATGCCGGGTAACCTGTTCATTAAAGGCAACCTCAAGGTAGAGGGTGATGGGACTTTTTTCAATCTGACCGCTAATAACGATTTGACCGTAGTAGGCAAAGGTTCTTTTTCCAACCTGACGATAACAAATGACTTAGCAGTAGGAAAAAACACCAGCGTTGGGGATACGCTGAATGTAGGTAAGCATACCACCACAAAAACTTTACAGGTCAATGAAACGGCCAAGGTGGAGGGTCAATTGACTGCCAATGGCCGCCTGGTTGTAGATGGTGGCGCAGATGGCAGCCAAAGCAAACAGGAAAGTTACCCCCTACTGGTCAAAGGAAGTAGCCAGGGCATTGCCATCGAAGTCAACCCGGCTACCACCAACAACCTGGAATCAGGGCGAGGCAACAACTACCTGTCCTTTTGGAAAAACGGACAAATGACTGGCCGGATTGAAGGCATGAACCCCGGCGACCTCGAACCTTTTGGATTACTTGGCATGATCACTTCCTTGGTCACCAATCCACCGAGTGGAGTGGACTCTTATAGGTTTGGAAATCTTACGCCTAGTTTCCCGCTACCGGATATTGATTTTAGAGTGCCCAATCTTTTTGACCCTAAGGACTTTTCTTTGGGCATCACCATCGTTCCGCCAACGATGAGTTTGGTGAATCCCTTTGGCAACCTTAAAGATGAGTTGACAACTTACATCAAGAATCCAACCAGTGGACCTTCCAGATTTCTTTTTGATAAAATTCGGGGAGAATTGAGCAAATTCCTTCCCAATCCTGGCATCGATCCCGAAGTGCTCACCAATTTTGAATCACAACTATTTTCAAACTACACCCAAGACATCCTAAGCAACTCCATCACTGTTTTTGGTTCGATTGCACAAACAGCAGCTAGCCTGGCTAGTGTGCTTGATCCAGAAGACATCTTTAGTAATGGTGTGGATTTGGTGGTAGACATTACCAATCTCGTTTTGGTAGGAGGATTCGCCGACCTCAATTTGGGCGTAGCTTTTGAATCTGGTGCGGGCGACTATGCAGAATGGCTGCCCCGTGTAGATCCAAACGAAGCCATGAGTTTTGGAGATGTGGTAGGGGTAAATGGCGGCAAAGTATCCAAAAAATTCAGCCAGGCAGAACGTTTTATGGTCGTGTCGGCCTCGCCGATAGTACTAGGCAATATGCCAAGCAGCAAAGAGGGTGAAAAGAACGCCGAAAAAATTGCCTTCATGGGCCAGGTGCCCGTAAAAGCGCGTGGAGTTGTACACATCGGTGATTACCTCCTGCCTTCCGGGGAAGGAGATGGTTTGGCGATCGCCGTTGCTCCGGATAAAATGAAAGCGCGCGATTTCAAACGCATCATCGGCGTAGCCTGGGAAGCCTCGGATGACCGTGAATTTATTAAACTGATCAATACAGCGGTTGGGCTCAATCAGAACGATACCGGCAAGTTGATTGAAGAAATGCAAATGGTGATCAACCAAATGCAGAAGGCCATCCAGGAGATGAATCCGAACTATCAAGCGCACCTGTTCGAAGTGGATGAAACCACAAAATTGGCAAAACCCGCCGCGCCAGATTTTACCGTGTCAAGTACTCACCCCTCACAAGTTGAGCGGTATTTTGAGGGCAAAACCTACCCAAATCGCCAGGAAATGCTGCAAGATGTGAAAAAAGCGTTGGTGGATCGGGCAAACATCAACCTGGAAAAATATCCGCTGGTGGCGTATATTTTTGACCACCCAGAGCAAGCTACTGAATTGGCGAATTATTACAACCAGCTGAAGGAGACGGTGAGCCAACTGGCTGGGAAGCGCTAATGAATAATAGTCTTGGGGTATAATTCCTCAGGTGGTGCTTAGGTGTCTGAGGTTTCTAAGGTGGTGAAAAAATATACTACAATCTATTTTCACCACCTCAGAAACCTCAGACACCTGAGAAATCACCTAAGACACAACAACTTACGGCTTAGGACTCGCCTTTCCCGCTTCCGCAGGCGAAGTCTTCACATATTTTTCCAACCAACTGAACTGTTCCTGCAACATGTGCAGGATGTTCTCCCGGCCAGCGTAACCGTGGCTTTCGTGGGGCAAGCTCACGTATTTCACCGTGCCACCATTTCCTTTAATGGCGTTGAACATGCGCTCGCTTTGGATCGGGAAAGTACCCGTGTTGTTGTCCGCTTCACCGTGAATCAAGAGGATTGGCGTTTTGATTTTGTCCGCAAAGCTGAAAGGACTCATGTCGTGGTACAAATCGGGATCTTGCCAGTATGTGCGGTCTTCGTTTTGGAAACCGAAGGGCGTCAAAGTCCGGTTGTAGGCTCCACTGCGCGCAATGCCTCCTTTGAAGAGGTTGGTATGCGCCAGCAAGTTGGCGGTCATGAATGCACCGTAGCTGTGGCCACCCACCGCCATGCGGTTTTTATCGCCCACGCCCATATCAGATAATTTGCCTACTGCTGCTTCGGCATTCAATTTGAGCTGAGCAATGAAGTCGTCGTTGGGTTTTTTATCGGCACCCGTTGCTACAATGGGCATTTCAGCATTATTGAGCACCGCGTAACCCTGGGTCACGTAGTAGATCGGCGAACCCCAGTTGAGCAACGTGAAGCGGTGTTCACTTCCCCGAATTTGCGCAGCGTCGGCAGCAGAATTGAATTCCCGGGGATACGCCCAAATAAGGGTAGGCAGTGGTCCGTCGCGTTTGGCATCGTAACCTTTGGGCAAGTACAGATCACCAGTGAGGTCTACCCCATCGGCGCGTTTGTAGCTGATTTTTTGCTTGCTCACCCCTTCCAATTGGGGATAAGGATTGGCAAAATTGGTGATCTGCCGATCGGCAATGCGCAACTTCAGGTCTTTGAGCCAATAGTTGGGCATGGTGGTTTCGTTCTCGCGGCGGGTGAGCAAGGTCAGTTTGTCGGCATCCAAAACGCGGGTTACAGCTTCGAAGGAACCTTCAGGACAGCGCCACAGGATTTCGGTTTTTTTCGTGTTGAGGTCAAACGTTGCCAGGAAAGGCAAATCGCCTTTGGAGGACGCACCCGTCGTGTTGTTCATCAAAATTTTAGTGCCATTGTCGATGGTTTTGATCACACGGCGATGGTATTGGTTGGTCTCTGTAACCGGATTACCGGGATCGCTGTAGGCATCAGTGGTGTTGCGCTCCATCAATTTGGTGACTTCGCCGGTACTGGGGTTGTAGCGGTTGGTGCGGGTCATTTGTTTGCCGCTCAAACCCTCGGTCACCAGGGCCAAAGTTGCATTCCCCCAGTTGGTGCCATAATAGCGCAGTTGGGTTTTGAAAAGTTCTTTGCCTTCCCCCGTAAATGGAGCACTCAGTGCATATACTGCATCGTGGAACTCCACATTCTTTTTGATCAAACCGCTATCCAGAGGCATGCACCAAATTACGGTAGCCGCTTCATCGTCGCGCCATTCGAAGCCCCGAGGGACATACTGTACATTGTCACGCCCACTGGGTCTCGCTTCCGCTGAAGGCAAATCGGCTAGGGTGTTGATGACTTTACCCGTCAGATCAGTGATGGCAACCGTTGAAGGAAAACCCCTAGCCGTGACGAGGTAGGAGAATGGTTTTTTCAAGGTCTCCGTGAGCAGGTATTTTTTATCGGGGGAAACCTGGATACTGGAATAAATCGCAGGTTGTCCAATTTTGGTTTCCACGCCATTGATTTTTTTGTCGTTCGGGCTCCAGCTCACATTGCCCGCGTACAAGGGCGTAGGCAAGCCCAAAATTTTCAACTCCTTACCTGTAGCGATGTTTTTGAGGTAGAGGTTATTGATGAAATTTTGGCGACTAGGCGCATAATTCTTGGGATTGATCCGCAAACCCGCAATGCGCAACTCGGGCTGCGCCAGTTCTTCTACCGATGGATAACTGTTGTTTTCTGTCAACAACATCCAGGTTCCTTTTTCGTCGACACTGACGTTGGGTGTTGGTTTGGCCAGCAACAGATCGGAAATGGCTTTGGGTGGTACTTTGTAGGCAATGTCTTCCTGGGCCAGCAGCAGTGGTGCGCTCGCCAGGAATAAAAAGCAGGTGATGGTGGATAAAAGTAGTCGAGTCATCATGACAATTGGTTTTATTTGCAATAATATAGCCACAATCTAAGACTTGGACAAGTTTGACGGGCCTACATATCGTCGAGGGGGCGATTTGGCAGGGGATATGGGCAAGTGGGGTAGATGGAGCGCGAGATATTCGCCTTCCTGCTTAACGTTCAATTTTCACTCAAAAAATAAGTCGTCCGTCCCGCAATCGTTCCCTTCCTCACCACTCCTTTTCCATCGGGGGGAACAAAACCTTCTACGCGCCATTGCCACAACCAATCTTCGGGGTAATCTTTGTAATAGGCCCGCCGCTCAATGGCGTAGTGGAGGATTTTTTGCAGCGTGGTAAAAAGCAGTTTTTTATCTTCCAAAGACAAACTTTCAATCCGTGCTGCGGGATGAATACGGGTTTGGTAACAAAGTTCATCGGCATACAAGTTGCCCACGCCCGCCAGGTATTGTTGATTGAGCAAAAAAGCTTTAAGCTGGCCTTTTTTGCTGCCGATCAGTTGTAAAAAATCGGCCTCACTGACGCGCAGGGCATCCTCGCCCAAGGGTAAGGAGTCGATGTAGGCCTGTAAATCTTCCAGGTACAAAATGCGGGCAAATTTGCGGGGATCGTCAAATCCCAATTGAAAACCATTGTCAAAAACAAAGGCAAAACGCTCGTGTTTGGGTTTATCCAAAGGGTCTTCGTAATATTTGATGTCACCTGTCATGCCAAAATGCAGCAACACATGGTGGCCATTGTCCAACTGAGCAAAGAGGTATTTGCCCCGTCGGTAAGAGCCTGTAAACGTCCGCCCCTGTAGCCGTTCCGCAAAACTGGTGCCATCCATGTTGCGAATAATCTTGTCATCGTGTACGTCAACCCGGGCGATGCGCTGCTGTAAAGCGCTTTCGTCAAAGTAGCGCTGGAAGGTGTTGACTTCGGGCAATTCGGGCATGAGTATTTGTGTTTTTTAGCCAAACAATTGATTAAGCTGAAAGTTTTGCCACACTTGTTCTGTGACTCTTTATTACATTTGACCCATCAAACACTACCCTCATGCAAGTTTTACCTGGCAAAAGTTACCCTTTGGGAGCTACCGTATATCCCGATGGCGTCAACTTTAGCTTGTACGCACCGAATGCGACGGAAGTGGAGTTGCTGCTTTTTGACCAGCACGATCACCACCGTCCCAAACACGTCATTACCCTTTCGGCCAAAACCCATCAGACTTTTTATTACTGGCACTGTTTCGTGCCGGGTCTTGAACACGGACAGGCATATGCCTACCGCGTACACGGGCCTTACATCCCCGATGCCGGCATCCGTTTTGATGGACAAAAAGTATTGCTTGATCCCTACGCCCTGGCCGTAGTGACCGATACCTGGGACCGCGAAAAAGCCCGCCACGCTGGTGACAATTGCGCTACTGCCCTCAAAGGCATCGTAGTAGATCCATATTTGTACGATTGGGAAGACGATGCGTCGCCCAACCATGCCTTCGAACGCACCATCATTTACGAGTTGCACGTTGGTGGATTTACCAAAGATCCCTCTTCTGGTTTGCCAGAGGAGATGCGCGGGACTTACCGGGGACTCATCGAAAAAATTCCCTACCTCAAGTCCTTGGGCATCACCGCCGTAGAATTATTGCCCATTCAACAGTTTGATCCATATGATGCTCCGCAAGGGCGACTGAATTATTGGGGCTACAGCCCCATTTCCTTCTTTGCACCACACAATGGTTACGCGATCAACCAAGATCCGCTAGAGGCTTTGGATGAGTTTCGGGACATGGTCAAAGCTTTGCACAAAGCAGGGATCGAAGTTATTCTGGACGTGGTATTCAACCATACTGCCGAGGGTGATGAAAATGGCCCAACCTTCTCCTGGAAAGGAATGGCCAACCGCACTTATTACATGCTGTCGGAGGACAAACGCCATTACAAAAACTTCAGTGGTACAGGCAATACCCTGAATGCCAACCATTCGGTAATTCGTCGGATGATTCGACACTGTTTGCGCTATTGGGCTGGGGTGATGCACATCGATGGTTTCCGCTTTGATTTGGCCTCGGTATTGAGTCGTGATAGCGATGGTCGGCCCATGACCAATCCGCCCCTCTTGTGGGAGATTGAATCTGACCCTGTGCTCGCCTCAAGTAAACTCATTGCCGAAGCCTGGGATGTCGAATTGTACCAGGTGGGTAATTTCATTGGCGACCGCTGGGCAGAATGGAACGGAAAATTCCGCGATCAGTTGCGGTCTTTCATCAAAGGCGACAGTGGCTACGCGGAAAGTATGATGCAATGCCTGCTGGCGAGCCCCGACCTTTTCCGCACCGCTGAACGCAATCCCAATCGCAGCATCAATTTTGCTACCTGTCATGATGGCTTTACCCTGAACGACCTGGTGAGCTACAACCATAAACACAACCTGGCCAATGGTGAAGGCAACCGTGATGGCCACAACGATAACCGCAGCTGGAATTGTGGCGTAGAAGGGCCAACCCAGGATCCAGAGATTGACGCTCTGCGTTTGCAACAGATCAAAAACTGTTTTGCTATCTTGTTGCTTGCCCAAGGAACCCCAATGATTTTGATGGGTGACGAAGTGCGTCGTACCCAAGGAGGAAACAACAACGCCTATTGCCAAGACAACCCCACCTCCTGGTTTGACTGGACCCAGGTAGATAAAGAGACCGATCTACTGCGTTTTGTGCGGGAAATGATTCGCATCAACATGACTTCCCCTTATTTTCAAGAAGCACATTTCCTCAATAGCCACCATACCACCGTCAATTGGCACGGAATACGTCCGGGTGAACCCGACTGGGGTGATGATTCACGCAGCCTGGCCTTTTCACTGTACAATCCGGCTTATGCTGAAGAAATTTATGTGGTCATGAATACCTTCTGGGAAAGCCTCGAATTTGAACTGCCCACTCCATTAGGGCATGAGGCTGCCGTCTGGCACCGACTGCTGGATACCGCTTTGGCCAGCCCATACGACATCACTAGTGTTACGCCTGACGAGCATTTGGTATCAAATCTGTACACAGTTGCTCCGCGCTCAGTGGTGATGCTCATCGCCAAAAGCACTGTAGAACAACCCTGGATGTCCACGCGGGAAATGAGTTATGATCGCTTGGTGAGAGATGAGTGAACCGCAATTTCTGCTACAATTTTTCGCCGCTCTTCTTGATAGGGAGCGGCCATTGCCTGTACTTTTTTTACAATTTCTTCGGTAGCGCAAGACGGATGCCCACTATCAAAAGGTGGCTGCGGATTGTATTCCATCATCAACTGAATGGCTTCTGCAGTCGCTTTACCAAACAACTCAGCCGCCAGCGCCAATCCAAAATCGATGCCCGCTGTAACGCCACCGCCGGTGATGCGGTTGCGGTCTTGCACTACACGGTCTGTGCGAACATCCACCCCAAACATCCGCAACAAGTCCAGCGAAAGCCAATGGGTGGTGGCCTGATAGCCTTCCAACAAACCTGCAGCAGCCAAAATCAAGGCTCCTGTGCATACCGAGGTGACGTACGCTGCTTGTATACTTTGCTGCCGCAAAAAATTGAGCATGACGTCGTCCGTCAGGCAGGCATTGATGCCAGGGCCACCCGGCACACAAATAACATCCAATTGGGGAGAATCAGCAAAACTACAATTGGGCAAAATGCTCAAACCTTTTTCAGTTGCGATCGGGTCGAGGGTGTGGGCCAATAGTAAAACCTGGGTATCCGGCAGTCGGGCAAAAACTTCGTAAGGGCCAGTCAGGTCGAGTTGGGTGAGCTGAGGAAAGAGAATGAAGCCGATGGTTTTCATGGTCTCGATGGGTTTTATAGTAATTTGGTGTAAAGGTATTGGGAACATGAGTCGGTTCCAAATCACCTCAACGCCGCCCACAATACCTCCGCCGGATGCAATGCCTTTTTCCCCGTTCCATCCAAAATCTGGTGCCGGCAACTCGTACCCGGTGCTGCAATAATTTCCTCTGCTGCTGCTCCACGTACGGCCGGGAACAACACCAATTCCCCTACCTGCATACTCACTTCGTAATGCTCTTTTTCGTAGCCAAAAGAACCAGCCATGCCACAACAACCCGATGGAATCAATTCCACGCTGTAATTGCGTGGCAGCGCTAAAATCTGCGCTGTTGCCTCCGCACCGACGATCGCCTTCTGGTGGCAATGGGCGTGTACTTTCACTTTTTTAGGTGCCGTAGTGAAATCTTCCGCGCTGATGCGGCCAGCCTGGGCTTCGCGTACTAAAAAGGATTCCAGCAAAAAGGTATGTTGCCCCAAAGCCGTGGCCGCCGCAATTCGGGTTGGAGCAACCAAGCGGGGAAACTCATCTCTAAAACCTAGGATGGCCGAAGGCTCGACACCCACTAAGGGGCTATCTGCATTGAGCAAGTCTTTGAAAAAACCAAATTGGCAACAGCCAAAGCGCGGGCTTCGCGTAACATTCCCTTTGAAAAATAAGCCCGTCCACTATCTGGATGTGCGGGCATTTCTACTTGATAACCTAGGCGCAGCAGCAACTTAATGGCCGTTTGACCAATGGCTGGATCGTTGTAATTGGTGAACTCGTCACAATAAAAGTAGACCTTGCCTTTGGGTATCCCTGTCACAGGCAGCATTTTACCCTCGCGGTTCCACCAACTGCGCAAGCTACGCCCTACCGGAGGCAAAGACCGTTGAGTGGCCACACCGAGGATTTTTTTGATCAAGCCACCAATGGACTTACTGCCCAAAACAGCATTACTCAAGCCTGGGGTCAAAGCTGCCAGTTGATTGATTTTACCAATGTTGCCAAAAACCCGGCTGCGGAAGGGTGTCCCATTGGCTTGCTGATAGTGGTACAAAAATTCGGCTTTCAGCGTAGCCATGTCCACGTTAGAAGGGCATTCCGATTTACATCCTTTACAAGACAGACACAAGTCCATCGCTTCATACACCTCGGGATGATCGAAGGGGTTCGATTTGGTGTTCATGGTCAAAAACTCCCGCAAGGCATTGGCACGGGCTCGGGTGGTGTCCTTTTCGTTGCGTGTAGCCATGTAACTGGGGCACATGGTTCCTCCGGAAAAGGCCAACTTGCGGCAATCACCTGAGCCATTGCATTTTTCTATAGCTTCCAGCAAACTTCCTGCCTCCGAATAGTCAAAAACGGTAGGAATGGCTTGTTCGGGTGGATCTTTTTCGTGCCGTAAGGAAGTATGCATCGGGGGTGCATCGACTATTTTACCGGGATTAAAAATGTGCGTGGGGTCCCAGGTTGCTTTGATGCGGCGCAGAATTTGATAGTTTTTTTCGCCCACCATGATGGGGATAAACTCGCCGCGCACACGACCATCACCGTGTTCACCACTGAGTGATCCACGGTATTTTTTCACCAAATGGGCGGAAGCTTCGGCAATGGCGCGCATTTCGGCCACTCCTTCGGCAGTTTTTAGATCGACCGAAGGGCGCAGGTGCAACTCGCCAGCCCCGGCGTGAGCGTAATACACCACTTTTTGGTCAAACTGCTTCATCAGCTCCGCGAATTCCTCGATGTAAGCGGGTAAATCGGGTAGGTCGACGGCCGTGTCTTCTACAAACTCGATGGTTTTTTTGTCGCCCTTTATGTTGGACAAAACGCCAAATCCGGCAGCGCGCAGCGCCCATACACTTTTGCTTTGAGGGGCATATACCTTGGGATAGTGGTAACCCAGGCCTTTTTCACGCATATCCTGGATCATGGCATCTGCCTTCGCTTCGGCTTCAGCGATGGTTTTACCTCGAAATTCGATCATCAATACTGCCTCGGGATCGCCCTGGATGAAGAAGCGATAGCGTACCCTCTGAACCACAAATCATGGTGGCAAAATTAAAGGGTTTTCCTGCTGGGTCAAAAGGTTGTTGGCGCAGCAACAGGTCAATGGCGTAGCCCGTATTACGGCGGTGGATGCTGGGTTTGGGGTATTGCGAGCGGATTTCTTCCCGTACTTCCGCCGGGCTTAACTCGGCCAACATATGGCGGTACAATTGTCCCTCCAGGGTGTCGAGTTGCAGTTTTCCCTCTAGTTCAGTGGCACTCAAGGGCCCAAATACGGCCTCGGAGCCGTCGCTGAGCACAGTGTGTAGCTCGATCACGTGGTCGCGTGTAGAACCATACACAATGGAGGTGGTCCCACAGGAATTGTTGCCCACCATGCCCCCCAACATACAGCGGTTGGCGGTGGAGGTGTTGGGGCCAAAATAAAGGCCATACGGCTGCAAGTGCCGATTGAGCTCGTCGCGAATCACCCCAGGCTGCAAACGCACCGTTTGTTCCTCGACGTTTACCTCCAGGATTTTGGTAAAATGTTTCGAAACGTCTACCACGATTCCCTCCCCGACGCATTGCCCCGCCAGGGAAGTTCCGGCAGTGCGCGGAATGAGCGAAGTATGGTTTTGACGCGCAAAAGTGATCAGTTTTTTGAGGTCGGCCACTGAGCACGGCAGTGCCACAGCCAAGGGATAGGCTTTATAAATTGAGCCATCGGTGGCGTATAAGGCGCGAAGCAGGCTGTCGTAGTGCAGTTCTCCTTCCAGTTGACCAGCCAGTTGGGCGAGTGCTTGTTGCATGTATAACGAATTGTTGAGGGGAAAGATAAGGGAAATTGGGGGTTAGGTGGATTGCTGGCAGGAAATAATCTTGTACCCTTCAATTTTATCCAGGTTCGAGGAGTCAATCAATTAGGGGAATTCTCTGGGTCAATCGAACTAGATCCTCCAATACTCAGGTTTGTGGGCGGCAATTTGCTGGCGCTTCATTTCGCGTAAACCCCACTGGTTTTGAATGGATTCAATTTCGTAAAATGCCCGTTCTTCTTTGTCTTTGATCCGAGTTAACATTTGATAATGAGACCAACTTAATTGGAAATCAGGTGTGTAATTCCGCAGACAGTGTCTGCGGAATTGGGTATGAAGATAAAATGCCTCATTTGTTCAAGGTTTCCGCTGAAAAGCCTTTTACAACTCTCGTTGTAAACTCGCGCTTTTGGATTACAGCTCCATATGTTGCCGACCTCTCCTCTGGTCTTCTTCTACAATCCCCCCGCGTTTCCGGTTTGATTCATGCTCCGAAGCATTTTGTCGGGCTTGACGAAGAATCTATTGTATATCGTCGATGAGTTCCATGCATGTCAATTTTTCTAAAACGCACCTTACTCCACCTTAAAAACCTTATGCCCCTCATCACCCCCAGCCTTCAAATACGCCACCAAATCTTTCAACTCCTCTTTATTCAGTGGGTTGATCAAACCAGGGAGCATGGACGAAACCGTAGAATAGTTTTTACTGACTACGTTTTTCTTGGCCACTTTGACCAAAAAATCGGGGGTGTAGGGATTTTGCGACACGTAATAAAAATCATCGTCCTGATTGGCAATTTTGCCCACCAGGCTCTCTCCATTTTTTAGTTGAAATTGAGTCGCAGCGTATTGGTCGGAGATGGTTTTGCTGGGGTCGATGATCGCCTCCAGGATGTCTTTGGTGCTGAATCGGGTGCCAATTTGGGAGAGATCCGGGCCGATGTTTCCTCCTTCACCCTTCATGGCATGGCAGCGTGCGCAAGTCGTGGCCACGTACATGGCCTTGCCGCGTTTGAAGTTTCTTTGGCTGAGTTCTGCGGTAAAGATGGTGTCCATATCCGCTAGTTTGTAGTTTTTCCCTGGGCCTTTAGGGTAATCCTCCTGGGTCAGGTCATTGCCAGATTCGGTCAGCAGGTCACCGCCGGAAAGTTTGTCGTACTCGCTTTTTTTGTTGGCGGGAACGTTGGCAAGAGCCATTTTCCGGGCTTTATCAATGAACCCCACATAACTGTTGCCACCCCGGTAGGCAAATGCTTTTTGGTACCAGGCAAAATATTGTTCTCTCAAGGCCGGAGTCCATCCGATTTTGGCCTTGGCCAGCATAATGGCCAGGTAGGTTTGCTGGGGGGCGGGCATTTTTTCCAACATTTTGGCAATGTCCAGGCCGTATTGGGGATTGCGCAGAATCAAGTCCTCTGAGTTTGTCGCGATGTCTTCATTGGGATTGGCCTGCTCTTTTTATCCATCAAAGCCAGGGTTTTGGGCAAAACCGATGGCGCTTCCAAAAACACGAGCAGTCGGCAATAGGCCCGGTTCAGTTCGTTGGAAGTACTGGGGTATCGGGCATCCAACAAAGCCACAATTTTACTTTTCTGCTTGGGTTCAGGCATGCCAAAACGCGCAAAAACCAATTCGTATGCCCGAAGCACGTCAAGTTGCTGGGAGGGAGAGATTTTGGTAAAATTGATCCCGTTTAAAGCATTCAAAATGGCAGTTTTATCAGTTTCTGTTCCGCTGCGGGTCAGGCCGATTAGGGCATTCGTGAGCGCCTGCGGTCTCGTTTCCGCCAAGGCTTTGGCTTTCCAGGTTCCGACGGGCTGATGCTCAAGCGCAATTCTGGCAGCATACCGGATGTTGCGATCGGAATGCCCGAGGTGAGCCCAAACGGCATTGATGGCTTCAGGGTTTGGGGAGGTATGGAAAGCCTCGATTTTTCTTCTCAATTTATTCTCCTCCGTCAAGGTTGTTGTTCCCGCACTGGCGGTGGGTTCCGCTCCCTGATAATAGACCCGGTACAAATCTGATTCAAGCCTGCGGCCTCCGGTCAAAAAATACAGGGCGCCATCGGGGCCAATCGCACCGTCGGTCAGGGGCAGGGGCACTCCCGACAAAAATTCCTCGCGGGTAGCAGTGTAAGTGGAGCCACTGGGTTTGAGGTGGATGGCGTGGATGATGCCAAAACTCCAGTCAAAAGCCAGTAGCGTTTGTTTGTACTTGGCGGGGAATTTTGCTTCTTTGGCATAAAGCAAGTTGGTTGGCGAGCCTTGGCCAATGTTGATGACGGGCGGTAAATTGTCGGGATAGCTGGCCGACCACTTGCCATTACCCGTTCGCCAGCCAAACTCCGAGCCACTGGTGGCATGACAAATCCGCGTAGGGCGGTACCAGGGCAGGCCAAAATCCCATTCCATGTCGGCGTCGTACACAAAAAGATCGCCCACATCGTTGAAGGCCAGATCAAAAGGATTGCGGTAACCTGCGGAAACCAGCTCCCATTTTGTACCCTCAGGATTGACATTGGCCACCCATCCGCCCGGTTCTTTGCGGTCGTTGGCATGCCCGCGAGGGTCTTTTATTTCGGGGAAAAGATTGTCGTATTTCCAGGTTTTGGGCAGTTTATAAGCGTCCATTTCCGGCAAATCGGTAAAATTTCCACAAATCACATACAGCGATTGTTTGTCGGGAGAAAGTTTGATGCTGTGCGGGCCGTGTTCGCCATCTCCTTTGAGGGTTTTTAAGAGGGTTAGTTTGTCAAACTGATCGTCCCCATCCGTATCCTGCAAACGGTAAAAACCACTGGATTTGGGCAGGCTCTTGCTGGAACGGTTATTGACCATCACGTACAAGCTGTTGAAGGCGTACAACAAGCCATGCGCAGCTCCAAAATTGAGGGTGTCGTTCTCCAGTTTTATCTTTTCGATTTTAGGGGTCAGGTCTTTCGCGCCTATCGCCGGAATTTCCAGGCGATAAATCCCGCCGTATTGATCCGAAGCCAACATCCGCCCTTTGTCATCAAAACACATCGACACCAGGAACCTTCTTTGTTTTCCGAGGGACTATAGAGGTGTTCGGCCACAAAATCCGGCGGAAGTTTCAGGTTATCGGTTTTGGGCTGAATGGCCGGGGGTGTATACCTCAACACCCGATACGAACCCGCTCCCAATAAAATAATGGGCAGCCATACATACAAACTAATTTTACCCAACCGATTCATAAGTAGTAGTTTAAAGGTCTTTTAAATTAAAAATACAACCTGGCTGCGGGGCTTGTTCCCGCAAAATGGCCAAAACGTTGTTTACCGTACTCACACACATGTTTCTGTAAGTCGTAGCACTCAGGCTACTCACATGGGCGGTAATGAGCGCTTTAGGGTGTGCAATCAATGGATCGTCGGCAGCAGGAGGTGGTGAAGTAGGCACATCTGCGCCATATCCAGCCAGCCTTCCGGTATTGAGGGCATCCACCAGCGCTGCTTTATTGACGATTTGGCCACGAGCAGTGTTGATGATGATGCAGGAAGGTTTGACCAGCGCTAATGCTTCGGCATTGATCAAATTTTCCGTTTCAGCATTCAAAGGCAAATGAATGGAGATGATGTCGGCAGTTGCCAACAGTTGATCTTTTGACACGTGTTGATACGACACCTCTTTCGGCGATTTGGCCCAATAAATGACCCGCATGCCCAGGGCTTCGGCAATTTTGGCCACTTTTAGACCGATGTTGCCCAGTCCCAGAATCCCCAGGGTCTTCTCTCCTACTTCATCACTTTGGAAGGCACTGCGTGCTGCCCAGTTTCCACTTTTGACATCATTGAGTGCCTGATAAAGATTGCGTTGCAGCATCAGCATCAGGGCAATGGCGTGTTCGGCTACGGTGGAGGCGTTGGAACCAGGAGCGTTCACAACTTTGATCTTTCTTTTGCTGGCTTCGCTAACATTCACGTTGTCGAGGCCAACACCACAACGGGCGGCGACCTGGAGGTTTGGGCAGGCGTCCAGCAATTGGAGGTTGACTTGCCCAAGTCCACGGGTAATGACAGCGTCGATGTTGCCCAACACTTCAGCAGGAGGTAGTCCGGCAAAAGCGGTATACACTTTGATGTCTTCCGCCTCACTGAGCAGTTGATTGGCTTCGTCGGCAATGGTTTCGAGCAGTAGGATGTTTTTCATGCTTGATCGTGCTTAAGGCTAGGCGGTGTAGCTTAGGTGCGTCTTTGGTGTCTAAGGTTTCAAATGTGGTGAATGATATTTTTTCCATTTTCACCACCTTAGAAACTTTAGACACCAAGGAAACACCTAAGCAAAAGCAAATTACAGGAGGAAACTTAATTGTGGTACAAGGTCGCGTCTTTTGACTTGTAGCCCCTAAAATCATTGCGTCCAGAAACGTAAATACCCGCCTGAAACAGCTCATCTTCAAAAATTGCCGGATCAATTTCCGAACCAGGTTTGCAAGAAAGCTCCAACAAGTTACCCGAAGGATCACGCACAAACATTTGAATCGGGCCATCGGGCAATTGTCTCACTTTACCCCAGGGAGAAGTATCGACGACGCCCAATTCTTTCATCCGCCAAAAGATGGCGTTGATGTCGTCTACTTGCATACAGATATGCCCTCGGAACGAAAACACATCGTCCCACTCAGTGAGATGGAGCTGCTGGGTTTCGTTGATTTTAAAGAAGGCGGTAGGATAATCGAATAAAAAGGCCGGAATGATTTCAAGCCCCAATTCTTTCTCGTAAAATTCACAGGCAGCTTCGAGGTTGCTCACCACGAGTGCCACATGATTGATGCCGATTGCTTTTGCCATTGCTGTAGGTGTTTATAGCCCCGCCTGCGGCGGTTAAGTTATATTTTTTGCTTGAATTCGTGTACAAAATCCCAGTTCGGCGTCAGCCCCAAACCCGGCGCAGTTGGTGCGGAAAGCATGCCGTTTTCTACGGTAATTTTTTCGTTGACCAATTCGTACATCATCGGATTGCCACCCAGGGAAAATTCGATCACCACCGCCGCTGGCGAGGCAAAAGCCACATTCACGCCCGCCATAAACGAAAACGCCGAACCCAAGCAATGCGGCGCCAACTCCAATTGATAGGTATGCGCCAGTTGCGCCACCCGCATGGACTCCGTGATGCCGCCAATGATGGCTGAATCGGGTTGTACCACATCCAATGCCCGCACTTCAATCAGATCCCGTACATCAAAGGCAGTGTATTCACTTTCACCTGCGGCAATCGGAATGGAAGTCGAAGCACGAACTTCAGCCGTGCCGTGCCGGTTATCCGGACTGATCGGTTCTTCAAACCAGTACAGGTTACAATCTTCTACACCACGGCAAAACTGCTTGGCTTCGGGTACGCTGAAGGTGCCGTGTGCATCAGTCATGAGCTTGATGTCGTCGCCGATGGCTTCGCGGGCAGCTCGTACCCGCTTGACACTTTCGGCTACCGTTTTGTCCATGATGCCAACCCGCATCTTTACGCCCTTGAACCCTTTCTCAATGTAGCCATTGAGTTGTTCGCCAATTTTATCGGCATTGGCCCAGCCACCGCTGGCGTAAGCTTCCATTTTGTCCCGGCAAGCACCACCCAAAAGCTCAACTACCGGGACACCCAGTGCTTTGCCTTTTAAGTCCCATAGGGCTGTATCCACGCCACTCATGGCGGATATGGTCAGCCCCGGCGACCCAGGATGGGGAATTTACGGCCTCGAGACAAGGAATAATGGTCGCGGGTGCCGTTGTAAATGTGCTCCCAAATGCGCGAAATGTGGCGGGCGTCTTTGCCGATCAGCAGTGGTTTGAGTTCATTTTCCACACAGCTCACAATCGATGCACAGACCCCGGAAGAGCCTACAGCAGCTTTTGCTTCGCCAAAACCCTGCAGGCCACTTTCGGTAGTGATCACCACCAGAGTCATATCGAAATCGGTCAGCAGTCCGTAATCCGAAAAATGCTGTTTTTCTTTGGGAATGGGGCAACGCAACCAAAATGCTTCAACGTTTGTAATTTTCATAGTAGCGCTCTAAGTGTTTCTACAGATTTTTTGGTCAACATGGTGTAAAATTCCTCAGTTACCGCCGAACTGCCGTGGTCTTCGAGGAACTTCTTTTGTTCAGGACTCAAGCCTTCTGGATTGGTTTCGATGGAGTTGGGGTATGGATTAGCAGGCGTCCTGTCCAAGGGCGAACAAAACTCTACCGACAACACCTCGTCGTAGCCTATTTCGTGCAGGGTGGCGATGATTTTTTTCCAATCCAGCTTGCCCATACCGGGTGCCATGCGGTTGTTGTCGGCCACGTGAAAACCAACCAAACGCCCTTTGGCTCGGCGAATGGCATCAAACATGTCGTCTTCTTCGATGTTCATGTGGAACGTATCCAAACAAACGCCGCAATTTGGACCTACTGCTTTAGCCAGTGCCAGCGCCTGGTCACCACGATTGATGAAATAGGTTTCAAAACGGTTGATGGGTTCGATGCCGATCAATATTCCGAGGCTTTCAGCGTATGCATAAATTTCTTGCATGCCTTCTACCGCCCATTGCCATTCTTCATCGGGACGGCCATCGGGGATAATTTTGCCCACGGTGGCTGGTACAACTGAAACCATGGTGCCATTGAGTTCCTTGACCATGGTCACCACGTCTTTGACGTACTGCACCGATTTTGCCCGTTGGGCTTTGTCTTTTGCCAACAAGTTGCGGTCTTCCAGCATCAGCGTTACTGAACCCCAACAGGATATGCTATGATCACGCAGTAACTTGCCAACATATTTGGTATCGTAGGCTTCTGGTGTGCCCTGGATTTCAATTTTTTCGTAACCTAGAGATGCAATTCTTTCCACCGTTTTTTCGATCGTTTCGGCCCGCATCCAGTTGTGTATCGACAATTCCATTATGGTGCATTTTTATTTAATTAAAGATAAAAGAAAATGTTGAGGAGGTTGGAGTTGGGGGGCTAACTTCTCAACTATTTGCCTGTTTTAGTCTCCAAAGGATGTTCTTTAAGCAATTTTTTGCTTTGGTAAAAAACTTTTGCTCCTTTAAGCTTGGCCCTGATCTGCTTCACTTTTTCAGCCTGAACCACCGATGCCGAGTTCCCAAAAGAATTGCGAATATAGGTTGCAATGGCCGCCACTTCCTCGTCCTTTAGGAGCCCTTCAAAAGGGGTCATGGGCACCATTCCTTCGTAGGCTTTGCCCTTTACTTCTATCGGGCCCATTAGCCCTTTGAGGATAATTTTGATGAGCCGATCTTCGCTGCCAGTTACCCATTCGGTACCCGAAAGTGGTGGAAAGCCCGAAGCGGGCAAACCATTGCCATCGGCCTGGTGGCAGGTGATGCAATAACCCTCTTTGGCATAAATTTCTTTACCCAAATTGAACGACTCAAAATCTTTCCCCTTGAGGTTGGTCGTGCTGTATACTTCTTTGGTTTTTTTCACTGCTCTATCGCTCAAATGCGCCACTGCAGTTTCATGGGCATAAACCATCCAATCGTCAAGGGGTTTCTTTTGAGCTTCTTCCAGAATGGGCATTCCCTTTTCTTTACCGATCCACGATGCTGCAACAATGGCGCCCAATCGCACCCGGCTGTTGTCATCTTTAACGGCCTGCATCAACAATTCCGCTTGATCTTTGACTTGGTGGCCCGTAAAACGCAACACCTCTACCGCGGCAGCTCTGACGTGGTAATCCTTGGCTTGCAACATTTTTTTGAGTAAGGCTTGGTCCACTTTATCCAAACCCCAACTTACCCAAAGTCCTTCTAATTGGTGGTGTTCGTACCTGGGGTCATTTTTATCCAAAGTGCTGAGCCATTGGTTCAGTTTTGGTAAAACCTCAGCCGGTTTTCTGCCGCGTAGTTCTCTTCTAGTACGGTAGCGGCTGCGGTATTCGGGCAGTTTCAGGTTGTCCAGGAGCGTTTCGATGCTGGCTCCATCAATTTTTGCGGGAGTGACCAAGGGCCGTGATGGATAGGTGATGCGGTAAATCCGGCCATGCACGTGATCGCGCAAGGGATCACGCGCGTTGTGCTGCATGTGGCCAATCAGGATGTTGTGCCAATCTACGAGATACAGCGAGCCGTCGGGGGCAAACTCCATGTCTACGGGGCGGAAATTTCGATCTTCCGAGACCAGCAAATCCTGGCGGTGTTTGGTTTTGTAGCCCGTGCCTTCGTCCCAAATCTGGTGTTGTTTCATCCCCAGGAAACCGATGGTGTTGTTGATCAGCATATCGCCTTGCACCTCGTCCGGGAAATGGCGACTGGAAACAAACTCCAGACCCGAAGTAGGACGCACCATGTGGTCTTTTTCGATCAGTTGTACTCCTTTGTGGGTCGACTCGCCGTAGCGGGGTAGAACTGTACCCGGCGTCATCCAGCGCACATCGGGGCTGGATGTTTCGGCAAAAAAAGGTTGGCCCCACTGGTCAAAAGCAATGCCCCAGGGGTTCGGAATGGCCAGTTGGGCAATCCGATCCAGTTTGTGCAACTGCGGGCTGTAGCGGTAGAAACCTCCGTTGGTTGCCCTTACGGTTCCGTAGGCGGTTTCTACATTGGTGTGTAAAAAGACACCCTCCCCGGTATAAATCGCTCCGGAGGGGTCAGCACAAAAGGCACTGCTGTTGTGGTGGGTATCGTGGTCGTCAAAACCACTCATCATGATTTCTACTTTATCCGCCTTATCATCGCCATTGGTATCCGTGAACAGTTTAAGGTTGGTGCCTTGCGAGACATAAACACCTTCCGGGGCAAATTCAAAACCCAGGGGGAGGTGCAAACCATCCACAAAGACCGTTTGTTTGTCGGCTTTACCGTCGTTGTTGGTGTCTTCGAGGATGAGTAGCTTGTCATTCGGCTTGGCATCGCCGGGCTTGTAATGCGGATAACTGGGCATAGTCGCCACCCAAAGCCGGCCTTTGTTGTCAAATGACATTTGCACAGGATTAGCAAGGTCGGTGAATTCGGCTTCGGAGGCAAAAAGTTCAATTTTGTAGCCTGCAGGTACTTTGAGTTTGGCCAGGCATCCTTTCCATAAAGATAACTCAAGCTGCCATTTTTCTCGGGGTTGAAATTTGTGGTTATTTCGGGTAAGCTACGGGTGTTTTTGTCTGCTGCGGCCAGGTCTGTCTTTTCTCCTTTTTGAGCTGCTAACCAAATCGCTTTGTCGCGGATAATTATCATTTGCCGGATTTTTTCAATTTCGGCAGGGTAATTTTCAGGCCCAAAAGGCTCATATCTGCGGCCATAAACATGCACCCCATTGGGGATTTTATAGTCGTTGTGCCACATCCAGTTTTTTTCCATGACCGCGGCGTGGATCAGGCTGCGGTTGGCTTCAGCTTTGGCAGCAGCGTTGCCAAAAATCTCATTGGTCAATAAGGTGGCCAATTTTTTATATCCAGCATCATTCAGTTGAGCGCCGTCGATGGTCAAGGGCTCTGCAGTGCTGGCGTACCATTGTTTGGAGGGCGTAAAGGCATCGACAAATTGCACCTTGTTTTGTTGGGCGACTTCTTTCATGGCCTTGGTGTAGAGCCACAGGTTGTCGTTTTCTTTTTCGCCATTGGGCAGGTCGTAGATGCTGGTCAAGTCTTCAAAAGCGGTAGGGGAAACCAGGGCCAATTGCGGTGCCGAGCTTCCGTTGTACTTTTGGCTGAGGGTATGTTTGATGAAGGCATCGAGTTCTGCCTTGTAATTTTCCAGACCAGCCTTGCCTTGAAAAGACTCACTGTAGCCAAAAAAGGCAATGATGATGTCGGTATTGAGTTTGGTCAACCATTGATCGGGGCTGTCAAAGTGACCTTCGCTGTTGGAATTGGTGGCGTATTCGGTTTGAAATTTTTCGGCTCCAGGGAAAGCCCAGGGTAAAAAGCGCGAAGCATGTGGCCGAAACCCCGGGGTGTCTCCACCATCGCACATGTTGCGGATCAAGAGGGATTTTTCGGGATAGCGCACGTGCATTTCGGTTTCAAAATGTCCGTAATTCATCATCCGCGATCCAAGGTTGCCCCCAATCAGGGAGATGTGTGCACCTTGCGGAATCTCAATGGCATCGGCATCAGGGGTTTGGAATCGAAAAGCCCCAAAGACCATGAACATCAGGATGACAATGGAAAAAAAAGACTTGAGGTGGAAAGACATTATCGATGTTGTTTATCTTGGTAAAAATCATTTTAAATCCTGGTACGAGGCTTTGATTTACTTCACGATGCCGCGATAAGGTACGTCGATGGCAATTTTTCCTTTCCATTTTTTAGGCACTTTTTTGCCCAATTCCCAATGGATGGCATTGATAAGCAGGCGCTGAAAGGCCTCCACTTTAAAATCCTCGGGGTGTCCCAGGGTGGTGGTGAATATCTTTGCGCCATAAGAATTGGTGCCGACCCAGGCCACAGGGTTATCAATAGCGGCTTTGTCTGGGTTGACAGATTTGCCCATCAACAACCATTCCGAGCCTTTGGTTGGGTAATCGGGTAACACGCGGTACAACCAGGAACTGGCATGAAAACTAGGCGCGACCCCTTTTAAAATGGGATGTTTTTTAGCCGCCTCGATAATCGATACGTCGGTGGTGCTTTCGTGCCCGTAGTGGGTATGTCCGGCTTTACCACCCCATCCGGGAGGCGCATTGAGGGCAAATTCGCCAAAAGCATTCCAGCGCACCGAGGGGTGATCTTTGGGGAAATTGAAGGCGTGGGTGGTAGTTCGGAAACCCATCAGGGGCTTTCCCGACTTGAGGTAGTCTTCAATCAAGGCCAATTGTTCGGGGGGTAATTGCCGCCAGCGCAGGTAGAAGATCGCCAGATCGGCGTCTTTCAGGCTTTCGAGGCCGGGGATGTCTTTTTCGGCATTTTGATTGGGGTAGGCTTTGAGTACCTTGGTTTGAAAGCCGTAATTTTTCTCTAATTCTGCCGCGATCAAGGGAAGGGTTTGTTCGCCACCGTATTCATGGTCTCCTGTAACAAATACGATGAGTGGTTTTTTCTGCGCAAAAGAAAAACAAGCCGCAGAGAGCAGAAGAAACAGGAGAAACCCCTTTTTCATGGTGTGGTTTTTTAAGTTGAATAGAATGAAGGACTCAGATTTATTTATCGATTAAAATTAGCAAATCATTTGAATAAAATACAAATGGAAGCTTTTAAACACAACGAATGACGAATAAAGCCACACCCGACCCTTATTCGCCATTCGTCATTCCTTCATTCGTCCCTTCCGCTACTGCTTCCGCTCAATCAAAGTTGGGAAACTTGCCGTCGTGTAATGTGAGAATTTTTTATCGCTGCTGAATTTGGGTTTGTAGGCCCGAATAAACGTACCAAAAAAGGCCCGTAATTCGTCAGGTTTGAAGTTGCGTGAATCGGGTTTCACAAAATACCCGATGTGTTTGATGCTGCCGTCCTCATTCCAAAACACGTGTAAAAAAACTTTCAGCCCATTGATGTCGTACTTGACATTTTCAGCGTGTTCCTGGATCGTCAGGATAAAATCCAGCCAATGGTTCAGTGCTTTTCCAGTATCATTGCCTGATACCACCAAAAGATTGCGCGGGTGCTCTACATTTAGCTTTTCGTATGCAGCTTCGTCTTGACCTAAGAGGAAAACGGCTGGTAATTGGGCTTGGCTCATGAGCATGGATGAAGATGCCAGTGCACAAACCAGTAAAATAGTAGTTGGAATTAAACGCATGTTCAAGGATTTATGATGAAATTAACATTTAAACGCAGAATAAATCGACGCTGTATAATATGACGTAGAAAGGAATAGGGAGATACATCCGACAATCAGCTACTTGCGTCGGAAAATACTTTCATCTTGTGACTTTTTGCTGCACCTTTGTATCTAAAGAAAGTAAGATTTTACCCCAACTTACCAACCTGTACAACTTCAACTTAAACTTTTCAACCCTTAGTCAAGGTTAAAGGTTAAAGGAAAGCAAAAAAATATGATCATCGACGTACTTTTTTTGATCGTTGCCGCCGCTGGATTTTGGTACGGTTATTCTCGCGGGATCATTGAAACCGTGTTCCGTTACGTTTCCATTTTTTTTGGGATCATGGCTTCGCTGCGCTTTTCACCCGCAATGACCAATTTCCTTAAAGACCTTACGCATTACAATAGCCCGCTGATGTTTTTGGCCGGCTTCTTGCTTACGCTGTTCCTCACCATGTTTTTGCTGCGTACGGTAGGCCGTGGTTTGGAAGGGGTGTTACAAACCATCAACATCAATTTCATCAACCAGATTTTAGGCGGGGTCTTGTCCGCGGCTTTTTCTATCCTGATTTACAGCTGTTTGCTCTGGTTTGTCTTGATTTCTGCTTCAACTACGACCAATGAATCGGTCGCAGAGTCCCGTACCTACACTTATTTAAAAGATTATCCCAAAACCGTGTGGGGTTTGCTTAAACAAGCCCAGCCTATCTTTATGGATTTTTGGGAATATTCCCTCGATGTGATGGATGATGTTCAGAACTTGACCGAAAAAACGGAAACCGAGGACATCTACAATATCGAAGACCAGGAGGACAGCGGTACGGTTGACGAAAATAGTCCCTACAACTAATTACTTATAGCGCTCGAGTTGTATCTTCATCCATTGTAAATGGAGATACAACATGCAAACTAGAGAAAAAACGCTACTGATTGTTTTTGCAGTCGCCGCTTTGGGTAATCTTATGGCCACAGTGCTGCCTTCTGCCGAGCTCAATTACCTGACCAAACCACTGTTGTTGCTAAGCCTTTTGATCGCCTGGCAATCGGCCAATCAACCCGCCAATGCATTCAGCAGGTTAATTGCGGGTGCTTTTCTTTTTTCCTGGTTTGGTGATCTTTTGCTGATGCTGGTTTCCAGTACACTAGGCCAACAAGTTCCTTTTTTCATTTTGGGTCTGGGTAGTTTTTTAGTCGCCCATTTGTTTTTCATTCGTGCGTTTTGGCATTGGAAAGGAACGCGCCGTGGACTCATCCAACAAAATCCCTGGCTCTTGCTGCCATTTTTCTTGTTTTGGGCGCTATTGGTCTACATTTTGTGGCCAGGATTAGGCGATCTGCGCATTCCAGTGCTGGCCTATAGTCTCGTGATCATTGTGATGACAGCCAGTGCCCACAACCTGGGAAAGTTGTTGCTTACACCTTATTATGGTTACTTAAGTCTGGGAACCATCCTCTTTGTGTTTTCCGATAGTTTAATCGCCATCAACAAATTCAGTACACCCTTGCCCCTGGCTTCTTTTTGGATTATGGCGACGTATATCGGAGCGCAGTATTTGATTTATTGCGGAGCGAGAAAAATGAATGATGAATGATGAATGATGTCAGTTTTTTACGAAAGAAAAAATAACTCATAACTCATAACTCATAACTATCTACGGTTTCCCCGTATTCCGGTACCGCCACACAGACCTGATCATCCGAAACGGCAACACCACCAGTGAAATCACACTGCCCACCCCAAAAAGAATGATTTCGCTGCGCACGTACTTGACCATGGCGCGCAGGGTATCGATGGGCATGAGACCGACCAGTTTTTCGGGTTCGTTGTAATCCAAAAAGACCTGGAAGCGATTCATCTCTTGCACCAACATAAAAATTGCGGGAATGCTCAAGAAGATCAACGCTACTTTTAGCCATTGAATGGTGGCCAAAAAGGTAGTGGGCAACAAAAATAAGTGCCTAACAACCGTGATAAATGTGACGATGTAAATGATATTGATGCGCCAAAAGGGATAACCTACGGTATACAAATAAATCGGGGCCATAATCAGCACGACCAACAAAGCGGTCAGCAGCCACCACAACAATTCAAGTCTGAGTTTTTGAGCAAATGAAATCTCTGTCATGGTATCTTTTTGATGAAAGTGCGCAAATGTAGGCAAAGTGTAAGACTTTTTTTCTTCATCGTCCGAGCATTCTTTTTACCACCAGTCCCATCCTCAGGGTTCCACCAAACTGCCGAAAAAATCCCTCTACCCCCCGCAAACTGCTCCCTTCAAAATCAAAAATGGAAATGCCTTGGGTTGCCAAATCCTGTAGGGCTTGCCCAATCAGCAAAGCCACGGCTCCGCTATGCGCCGAGGGTAGCCGCCCGGTAGCGGGAGGTAGGCGTACTGCTGGTCGTAGACAATATAAATAGCGGCTTCAGCCACACCGGAAGTACCGTGAATGGCCGTGTAACAGGAACGAGCCTGCCGTTGTTGCGCTTGTTCATCCAATTGTAAAAATTGTGCTTCGGAGTAGGGCATGGGAAGTTGTTGCGTCGCAAAACTTTGCCAATTCAAAGCATAAAAATCCTCTGCCGATTGCGCCTTTTCTATCCGATACTGCTTTTCCGCGTTGCGGATATTGTTGCGTAGGGCGGCGGTAAAATCCTTTTCCAGTTCTCCTTTGCCCAGATCGAGGCAATAGGTATATTTGATAGCCAAACGAAAACCCTGCCAACGCAAAGCCAAGGCATTGCTCAACTGCGGGTGCCACCTTTGCCGAAAAAAGACATGCCTCGGAAGCTGTGCCAACAATTGTTCCAGCGCAGTGTGCTCCATGGCATAACGCGTCGCCTTTTTAGCCCCCCTGGAAAATCGTAACAAGGCCCTAAATATGGCGTCAAGGGGGGCATATCAATACCGGGCAAGAACCATTTTTTAGTACGATAAAATGGCAGGACTCCTATAATTTTCCCACCTTCATCTTTGGCGAGGGCTACGCCCCATTGGTCGGGGCATACGGCATCAAGCCACCAGGGCTGGTAAAATATGGGCAAGTGGGTACAGGTTTCCGCCCAGATGCGGTATTGTTCCTCAGGGCTGCTCATCTTAGTAAGACGATTTTCCCAAAACCCTTGTCAAAAAAAGGATCGGCGGCGGAACTGAATAATTTGATGGATTTGCCTTGTACGTCTTTGGCCAACACGCGGTACAGGTAAACCCCATTGGCCAATTGGTCGCCGTATTGATCGGTTCCGTTCCAAACATAATCGGATAAGTGAGTGCCGATGCGCATGGCTCCAAATTCATTTTGGGAAATTTCTTTGACCAGCTGCCCCGAAACCGTCATGATCTGGATGGAAAAATAGGCTGGTTCTTCCCTCCCCGTCAAGGTGTACACAAAACGACAAGCGGTGGTAAATGGATTGGGATAGGGCAAAAGTTGGCTTAAGCTTTGTTCTTGCACAATACGGAAACTCACCTGAAACAAATTGCCTCCCGCCAGATTGCCGCTGGCATCACGGGCGCGCACAATCAATTGGTGCTCCCCATCCAGAATGAACTGTGGTTGCCATTCAATGCGGGCGGGCTGTCCGGCTTTTTCCGAAGGGTAAAAAAAGACATCGCCTTGCTTGAACTTCAACAAAATTGGCGGCCCTTGTGGCGGGATGACGCGCACATCAAACAGCGTTGTATCGGCCAAAAGCAGGTACTTGTTTTCATCACGCAACAAAATTTGAATCAGCGGCGCACTGCTGACCAAATCCTTGTGCAAGATTCGTTGACCGTCAAAAGTGACATCAACCACAGGGGCCGCGAGGTCGGTTTTGACAAAAAACGTCCGAATAGCCAGGTTGTTCTGGTAATTGAGCTCCGTTTGCAACAGACCAGGATTCACTTCTACTTGTAGCTGATATTTCCCTTGAAAACTACGGGAGTCAATGGCCATATTGAGCAAAAAGGAATCCAGCGCGGCTATGGAGGCAGTTTTGAAAGATTGTACGGTACTGCGGTTTTGGGCATCTACCAGGGTCAACAACACCTGTAGGCTGTCTAAACTGCCCGTTCCGAGGTTGTAAATCGGTAAATTGAGGCTCAATGCCTGTCCTTGTTCGATGGTATCTGGCAGCGCTGCAGCACCCAGGCGGATCGCCGCGTCGCCAAAACCATCGTAGAGCACCCTCCAGGACGCTAGTTGGGCGGGTGTACGCAATAGACTGTCTTGAAACGTTGCGCTCAATTCCAGGTAGGGATACTCCAGGGCGTCAACCGCTGCCAAGGAAATAAAATTTTGGGTTTTGGTTCCTGCAAAAACCAGCTTGCTGTGTTGATTGGCGGAATCCACGGCTTTGACCGTCCAGATGATGCTGTCGCGTGGAGAATCGGTGGGTGCGGCCCAAAGTAGTTCTTTCCAGGTTTTGGCGGGCCCAATCCGCCGGGAGCTCAAGGTTCCACTGCGCAGTTTTTCGGGCAGGTCAAAACGAATCAGGGCCGTTCCGTTGGGGTCTATACTCAGGCTTTCCCCCAATGCTTCGGCGCCTTTGATGTAAGCAAAGGCATACGGGCGGCTGCCAAACATGAGCATATCCCGAATCATGCTGGCTCCATTGCGTTCCAGTAGCTGGAAAAGATTGGTGCCCAGGCTGACGGAATCCGCTCCCATTTTTCCACCTGAAACGTTTGACCAGCGTCTTGTACGGTCATGAACAATACGTAATGCCCGCGTGGAATGGCATCATCCAAAATTGCATGACTTTTTTGCGCTGGTCGGTCGTGTTGGTGGGGAAAATAAAAGCCCAGTCGTTGTTGTTTTGACTGCCGTAACGTTGAGCACCGTCGCTGTTGTACCAGGGTTGACCAGTAAGGGGGTCGAAAACAGCCACAGCTACCCCTTGTACAAATACGGTACGGAAAATGCGGTTGTTGTTGTACAAATAGCGGGTAGGTACATTGTTGGTTTGTGGGTGATAAGGTACCGACTCGGCAATGACGTTGTTGAGCTTGGACTGAAATGCCAATTTACGCGTTGACGCCTCCCAAGTGAGTTGTTGCTGCTCGCTCTGAAGCAATTGAAAATAATGCGATTGGTTCCAGCCATTACTCCCACCTGGTTGATATAAAAAAGAACTGTTTTTCCAGGCTTCCACACTACGTGCTGTATCGGGCCGCATCCGCCATAATCACCTGACCATTTTGAAAATTGACACTGGCCGGAGACCAGGACAGCAACCCCGATTCCGATTTCAGGGTGTTGCTCAAAAAAACTGGACTGTTGAACAACGCGGTAGTGTCTATTTCTAGTCGAAAAAATTGATCTTGATTGGTCGCAGTGGCGTACAAAGTAGGCCGCCGTTGAGTGGCCGTAAATATGCCAAAATCAAGGGGAGAAACGGGGGAAAAATCCGATGGCAATTCGACAATGCGGTTAGCGGGATCGAGGTCTATCAATAAGCGATTTTTACCCAAAGCCGCTTTGCCCAATACGGGCAAGCGCAAGCGCAAGGTGTCAGCAAAGCCCCGCATCTTGAGTCGGAAGGGGTAGGTGAAAATTTGGCCATCGGGCAATATCCTTTTTACATTGATGCTCAATGAATCTTTGAAATTTTGCCCCAAATTCAATACCGCCATCACTACAGTAAAAGAGTCCTGATTTACCGTAGGAGCAGCGGGTTGCAGGGTAAAACTGCCCAAATCGGGGGTAAAATCAGGGCCTTTGTAACGGTTCATGCGAATGGCCGGATCACCATGCAAACTGAGCTGTTCGCCCATCCTCCGAAAAATGAAGGAGTTGATGCCTTCCAAGCTGCGCCGAGCCAGATTGTTCATATCGCCTATCCCATCCAGATAATGCACCCCGCCGAGGGCGATAAAACTGGGTGAGGTAAAACTCCAGCGCGCCATCGTTGGCAAAACCAGATGAGGCAATGTAGGCGATCCCACCGCGATTGGGCACGAGGATGAAACGTTCGCTAAGACTGTTTTGGCGGTCGTACAATTTTCCTGTGAGACAACCCAGGGAAAAAATCAGCGGGTAACGCCCTGGTTGTTGAACAAGAGGGGGTCATCCAGGCCAAAATCGGTATTGGTCACACCACCATGCCCCAAAAAAACTTTGATGGACAGGCCCGCGTTTACCGCTTTGACAATTTCTTCGGTGGAAAGCACTACGGTTTCGCGCTCTGTTTGCTTACGGTGCTGACTATGGCACCAAAATCATTGTTGCTCAATACCGCAGCGGTCCGCTGGAGCCGAGCCTGGAAGGTAGCAATTTCATTGCCACCATAATTTCCACCCGAAATGTGCAGTACCCGTTTGCGCCAGGCCAGGGATTGGGTATTGCGCGGCGCATCAAGGTTTTGTTCGTATTCTTTTACTTTGTTGAGGTAATCGCGAATTTGGCTGGGGTCTTGCGCGGCCAGTCGTCCTGTAGGGATAAAAGAGCTCAATTTGCCGTTGGCAGCAAACATCAGGTTATCTGAACCGGGCGTACCAAATAAGGATAAAATGTTCGGGCGCATTTCGGCGTTGCGCTGTCTCAACAGGTTGTATTCGATGCCGTGTCCAATGAGCAACAGATATTTGGGCGTCGCCTCAAAGTACGCGCCAAAGTTGCGTAAAGCCTGCGGGTGGTCAGGAATTCCATAACCAAACTGGTCAATAATCTGGTTGACATCTGCCACCAATACCTGATAAGCGCCGCCTGTACTTGATCGGCGGTAGGCGGCGTACTCTTCCACATAATCACGGCCTTGCCCGTCGTTGCGCAAACGAGCGTGGCTGATGATGACATAATTGGCCTGAACATTCCGATAATCGGCAAAAACCACGGGGCTAAGTTGAGTCACCTCGCGCAAGGCTTTGCCCGGATTGAACAGCAAAACTTGGGTCTTTTGAACAAATGAGGGCAAAGTAAAGCGGTATTGATTATTGCCTAAAGGCTCCAGCACGATCCGTTGCAGGGTGTTTTGTACATAAGCAACCGGTGCCTCGCCGCCATCAAAATCCGTTACTTCGTAATAACTCTTTTGGTTCTGGGGTTCCAATAAAATAGTAGCGGCACTGTTTCGATTGAAACTAAAATCGGCAGGATACTCAATGCTGGCAAAAGCTGTAGAAAACGCTGCGCCGGAACCTTCCAGGTTTTCGATGCGCAGTTTGTGGCTGCGACCCAAAGCACTGGCGGCAATTTGCCCGGCATATTCCTTTACTTCATAGCGCCCCAAGGTATCGTTGAGTAGCCATTGTCCATCGGCATTGTTGGGCGCATCGGTTTTGAATGTGCGCAAACGCAGGCGGTGAAAGCTGTTCTGGTTAGATCCCAGGCGAAGCTGGAGATAGGCCGGAGCACCTCCTGGAGCAACGTTGCCCAGGTTAAATTCAATTTCCGGGCCTGGGCATAAGTACTCCCAAAACCCTCGCCCATATCGTAACTGGAGTAGGCCACCAGGTTTTCAAAATCGTAACGAGTATGATTGAATTGTTCTGAAAAGACGGTAGTGATGGTTTTCCGACAGCTGGTGGTTCTGGCGGGTAGATTGGTCCAATCATTGGGTTGGTCGAGGTAGCGCAAAGTGGGCTTTCCCACAGGTGCAATGGTCAAAAAATAAACTGCAGTATCGGAGACCAAACTATGTAGAGGATTGAGGAGGTCGGTATCGGGGTGTTCAAACAAATGGCGATCCATTTCAGCCCGATTTTTAGCGCCAATGAATTCAAGATAGCCATTGGGTTGTAGTACTGCGGCACCATTTGATGCATAGAGGGGGATTTCTTTACCCATACAAAAAACCTGGTACTGGCTTCCAAGGGTTGTGCTTATGGGCAACCCATTAGCTTGCAACAAACTGTAATTCAAACGATAAACCCCATCCTCTGCCACTTTATTTTGTAATAGGCCTGATTGGGTGCAATCCATTCCCAGCCATACAAGGTATCAGCACCCTGTGACATTTGACCCCAGGCACTAATCTGCAGCATCAACAAAGTACTCAATAGTCCAAACAGCCGCAGCAGATATATAAGAGGTTTACTTTTTGCGTTCATAAATTCTGATGGGTTTTCACTGCGCTTTCAAGGCGAAATGCATTATCTTGTTATACCTTAACACAAAAATAGCAATTATGATTTTCCCAATTGGTGATGATAATGTTAAAGGAGGCCATTATCCCTTTGTAAGCTATACTTTATTGGCCATAAACATTTTAGTTTTTTTATTGCAGCTAAGTCAGGGTGACCAGCAAGGGCAATTCATCATGGAGTACGGCGCCATTCCGGCTGAAGTAACCCAGGGCCAACGGGTGTATACGCTCATCACCAGCATGTTTTTGCACGGAAGTATTGGGCACATCGTAGGCAATATGTTGTTTCTCTGGATTTTTGCGGATAACATTGAAGCCGTAATCGGCAGCACCCGCTTCTTGATTTTTTATCTGGCGGGAGGGCTCGTTGCGCATGCCGCGCACATTTTTTTTAATATGGATAGCTCAATTCCCACTGTTGGGGCCAGCGGGGCCATCGCGGCCGTGTTGGGCGCTTATATGATCATGTTCCCGCAGTCGCAGGTAAAAGTGCTTTTATTCATTTTCCCTTTTCGGGTACCGGCAATATTTTTTTTAGGTTTTTGGATTTTCTCTCAATTTCAATACGGCTTAGGCAGCCTGCATGTTGAAACCGCCGAAACCGATGGGATCGCCTATTGGGCGCATATTGGCGGTTTTGTATTTGGGGCGGTACGGGGTTTTCCGCTGCGGAACGAGTACATTCGATCCTTGAAGAGGGGTTTTCGGGAAGAGGATTTGGTGGAATGAGTTGAAAAGTTTAAAAGTAGGGTTGAAGAGTTGAAAAGTTGTGGGTAGTGCCATATTGAAAAATTACCTCTTTAGGCTTTTACGTATTGCATGAGACCCATTCTATGCTGGTCTTTCAAACCCTTCAACTTCTTTTCAACTCTTCAACTTTTCAACTCTAATCGTACTGATACAACTCCAGATCCTCGATCAAATGAATGAGTTTTTGTGCATATTTCTTATCGGTAGCATATCCCGCCTTAGAGAGACCGTAGGCCCAATCCGCATAATTTCTTGCGCCCAATTTTTTCAAAGGGCGGTACCGCGCAGACTGCAATAACTCGCTGTGCGAGCGGAAACTTTCCCAGGCCGAAGGAAAAACCCGGAAAAAATCTTTGTGGGTGTCATCCGTAAAATTGCGGCAGTGCCCCCGACCACATGTTCGGGAAAAACACTTGATGCCAAAATGGTTGTTCGCTTTAGCGGACAGTGGGCTTTCCCCAGCATCACTTTCCAAGAGTCCTTGCGCCAGGGTAATGCTGGCGGGGATACCGAATTTGTTTTGTTCGGTTTTGGCAATATCGACAAAGCGCTGGATATAGGCCAGTTGTTTTTGGCGCTTGGATTGGCGTTTGCTGGCAGGTTCAAACACCTCGTCTTGATCCGGGAAACTGACATTTTGAAAGGTATTGGCCAACTCCCCCAATGAATTGACCCGGGTAGTGGCTGCGCCCTGGCCGGTTGGCCTGCTCTTTTGCACGGTGGGGGGAGGAGAAGCAGCCGGGGAGCGATCCACTGGAGCCGCCCCCTCGGTGCTAAAATTGAGCATAGAAACGTTCATCGGATGTACGGGAGCTTTGGTTTGGGCGGCATTGACGGGATTGGGCGCAAGGCTTTGAACCGCTACTACCGTTTCGGCAGCTGCATTCAGGTGCAAATCCACACTCAATTCGCGTGAACTGATGCCATACCCGGCAATGGAAAACAAGGCAGCCTGGAACCAATACCGGCTTACTGCCCGGCGTACATCATGGTGGGTTTGGCGCAGTTTAGATTGAAGTACAGTCAGGTGATCGAGTTTGAAAGTTTTCATAGCCTTATTTTTTGGATCCTTGTTTTAAAAACAACAATGCAAATTAAATCAAAACTTTTTGTTTTTACAAACAAAAAATACATTTTGTTTTTTGTTTTTTATTGCTGCCTGATACAACCGATAACCCGGTTTAGGAATCACTTGGTGTTGTGACTCTGTCACAGAATCTGCGTTTAATAGTTGGGAGAGTTCAGGACTACTTCTACCTTTACAGCTTAAATTTGAAATCAGCTAAGGAACATGAAAAAAATCACGTTGGCTTTTGTAGCATTGTTTGCCATACTTGGCACCGTTTCGGCTCAGAAGTATGGTCACCTCAATTATGGCAATCTACTGAATGCCATGCCCGCTGTGAAAGACGCGGATAAACAGTTGGAAGATTTCCAAAAAGCCTTGGTTTCCAAAGGAGAAGAAATGAGCAAAAAACTCAACGAAGGGTATTTGGCTTATTTGAAAGCCCAACAATCTCAAACTGTTGCGCCGGTGAAACTCCAAGAAACACAGGCACAATTGGAAGCTGAGCAAACTGCCCTTAAAAGTTACGAAGAATCCGCTCGTGAGCAGATCGGGGCCAAAAGAGAACAATTGTTGAAGCCCATTCTGGATAAGGTCAATGCAGCCATTCAGGCTGTTGCCAAAGAAAAAGGCTACACCTTTGTTTTTGACACCAGTTCTTTCAACGCCATCTTGTTTGCCCAAGACTCGGAGGATATTTTTCCTTTGATGAAAACCAAATTGGGTATTCAGTAAAATTAATTTCGGAGGGTGGGGTAACTTCACCCTCCGAAATAATTCCTCCTCCTCATGCTTTTGGTCACACCACGCAAACTTTGGAATGCCGCAAAAGTACTGAGCTCATACTACCTCACACGTTTGCTTCAGCGCCCCATTCAGTGGGGGCTTCCCTTTACCCTTTCGATAGAGCCAACCACGGCTTGTAATCTGCGTTGCCCGGAGTGCCCCAGTGGATTGAGGGCTTTTACCCGCCCAACTGGCAATTTGCGACCCGATTTTTTCCGCCGCACCATTGATGACCTCTACCGCGATTTGTACTTTCTCATCTTCTATTTTCAAGGGGAACCTTACATCAATCCCGAATTTTTGGACATGGTGAAATACGCGTCCAAGCGCGGCATTTACACCATCACCTCTACCAACGGCCATTTTTTAAGCGAAGAAAATGCGCGCCAGACTGTAGCATCGGGACTCGACCGCCTGATCATTTCGGTGGATGGCAGTACCCAGGAAGTGTACGAACAATACCGCAAGAGTGGAAAACTCGAACTCGTGCTACAAGGCGCCCGCAATGTGGTCAAGTGGAAAAAACAGTTGGGTTCAAAAACGCCCCACCTTATCTTTCAATTTTTGGTGGTACGCCCCAACGAACACCAAATTCCAGACATTTATCGCCTGGCCCGCGAAATCGGGATTGATGAGGTCAAGTTAAAAACGGCCCAAATCTACGATTACGCACAAGGCAATCCGCTGATTCCAAGCATCGATCAGTATTCCCGCTACCGCCAGCAAGCCGATGGTACTTACCGCATCAAAAACCGTTTGCTCAACCATTGCTGGAAACTCTGGCATGCCTGTGTGATCACCTGGGATGGCATGGTAGTGCCTTGTTGCTTTGACAAAGACGCGCAATACCGCATGGGCAACTTGCAGGAACAGTCCCTGCGTGAGGTCTGGCAGCAAAAACCCTATCAGGATTTTCGCAAAAACATCCTCAAAGGGCGCGACCAAATTGACATTTGTACCAATTGCACCGAAGGTTGTAAAGTTTGGGCATGATTTTCCCACAAAATTTTATTCGGTTATTCCTACTCATACAAATTGATCAGCCCTTGAAGGCTTTTTTCACCCTATGTAACATTTATATTACACCAAATTAGCGAAATTCATCATCAGTCGCTGAGTATCATGAGAATGTAAAAATTAAAAAATTTAAGTAAAATAATTGTGTTGTGTGCTGAAAATTGCGATCTTTAACCCCACGTCGCTTGAATTAATTAAGTATTTCTGCTTTTGTGTTGTTGAAGAGAATCCACCTAGGATTACCGAGGGAATTGTTGTGAGAACCACTAGATTAATCGCTTCGAATTTGTTTGTTGACGTGTGAACACCTATCGCTTGTTTAATCACTGCGATCAAGAAAAAACGTACCTTAATTTTCTACTCGAATCAGGAAGCATGTAAATGCAAGTACTGGTTCAGCGTAAGTCTGTGTCTGTGTACATTTCGGGAATGTGTAGCGTCGAATTTGTTAAGGGGAGCAATTGAACAGTAAGCAACCATATTTTTTTAGAGGCTTTCAAAACTCAGCAAAATGCTTTTCAAAATCATCCTGTCCGGTCATCTGGAGTTCGGAACCGACAGAACATTTGAGCTCGTCATGAATATGTTTCAGCAGCGTGCCGAAACGTATTACAAAAACGACATCCTGCTGAAACCCGTTGATATTTTTATTGCAGAACAGAACATGCTGGACGTTCCACGCCTGATCGTTCCTACCGCCACTGAAAAATCCTGGCGCAACACCGTCCATTTATTGGATACCATTTCTCAATACGCCATTGCCGGAAACATTGGAGCCTGGAAATTGGACAATGGTTCCCTGGTTGAACATGCCTTCCTGGAGCCAAAAGGCGACAAGACCGCCGTTCAGTCATATTTGCGTGGCCGCGAGCTCCTGATTCAGGGACAACAAACCGAGGCTCGGGATGCACTGAGTGCTGCCATCGAAAAGTTTACTCGCCACGCTTTGGCTTACGAGCGCCGGGGATACGTCAACTATAAATTGGGCAACATCAACGATGCCATGTACGATTTCACCAAAAGCATCGATATTTACCCGCATAGCCCTGAAGCTTACATGGGTCGGGCGATAGTACGCTTGCATCAAAAAAACCATGCAGCAGCAGCCGCTGATCTGGATATGGCCATCAAAACTTCCATCCCACACCAGCCCATCCACTGGCGGGCACGGCGGATGAAAGGGGAATGCCACGTTGAACTGAATGAGTTCGCCAAAGCAGAATTTGAACTGAAGTTGGTCACCAATAAAACCTTCACCGAAGGAGATTCCAATGCCGCCTGGCAGCCCCGGGCTTATTACAACTACGGCCGGGCCTTGTTCGGCAGTGGCAAATTCAAGGAGGCGTTTCAGGCTGCGGATAAAGCGCGGCACCTAACGCAAGAACCTTCGGCGGATTTGCTGCAATTTGTACATACCGCAGCAGAGAAAGCAGGGGTGTCTAAAAACTGAATTTTACCACCTCTCTATAAATATATAAATCAAAAGGGGCAGCCGACCAGTTGCCCCTTTTGATTTTTACACACTTCTCCTCCACTCTTGTTATCTTGTGGTAAATATCGAGTACCATGTTAAAGTCGATTTACACCATCGCTCTTTTTTATACTTTACTGTTGAGCGGCGTTTTTTCTTGTGAATTTGGAAGTAAAAAACCTCAACTTGATCCCGAAACTGAAAAGTTGCAACGGGAAGTAGACAGCCTGCGCCGGGTAAAAGAAGCGCTGCAAGACGAGCTCCATACGGTCAAAGAGGATGAAGAGTCAGGTGTTGAAACACCAAGAACGCCCACCCATACTGCCGATTCAGACGGAATTTCCCTAAAAGTGGTTTCCGCCAAAAAACAATTCGACGCCAATTTTAATCCGATACTCAGAATCACCCTGCGCAACGATGCGGCCAAAAGTGTGGCCTCGGCCAACCTAGCGGTAGATTTCAGCTTCAACAGCACCGAAATCTCGCCCAATTGCCATTTTGAAAAAACATTGCCTTTAAAAATGTCCGCTGAAACAACGTATACCGTAAACCTGCCCATTCCCGCAGGTTACGACAAAACCTGCGCCGACAAGGCCTGGGTGGTGGTGAAATCAGTGGTGTACAGCGATGGCACTAAGGAATAAAAACACAACAAATGGAAACAACAGGACAAACTTTCAACCAATACCTGACCGCCTTGCGCATTTTGCACGGTGCCATGGTGATGGGTCTGCTCATGTTTATGGTCATCATCCATTTTGTGCTTCAACCGGAGCAGGAGGGTGATTCCGCATTATTTGTCAACCTTATGGCCGGTTTTCTGGCCATTTGTATTGCGCTAAGTTACTGGTTGTATGGCCAGCGCGTGGCAGCATTAAAAACCGAGCCCAATCTGAGTGCAAAACTCGAGGGCTATCGCTCGGCCAGCATCATCAAGTTCGCCTTGCTGGAAGGCCCAAGTTTGGCGGCCCTGGTTTTTTATCTGGTCTCCGGGAATATTGTCCTGTTGGGCATCGGTGCCCTGGGGGCCATGGTGCTCGCCATCAACCACCCTACTGCCATGAAGATCAAAACCGATCTGGACCTGAGCCCGGCGGACACCGCGCGGGTGGACAACCCGAATGAGGTGGTGATGTAGCTGCTTTTAGGGTTCAATTCCACTACAGCCAAGCAGGTATCTTTTACAGCCCTCAACCATGTAATACCAATGAGAAGCACGCTCATCCTCCTCCTCGTCCTCCTTTTTTGCCAGTCCATCCTGGCCCAAAGCACCTACACCTTTACTGAAGGTTTTGGGGTAGGTCCTTGTCATCAATACGGACGAGAGGCCCTGTATACCGACCTTTTGGTACACCAGCTCATTCAGGGTAAACTCAGCACCCCCAGCGAGGGAAGCACCTTGACCCACGACAAACAGGGCAAACCCATCACCTGGAAACGCATCCAAGCAGATACCGCCAACCGCCTCCGCGATGCCGTATTGACCAATGGTTACCTGTACCTAAGCCACCAATCCAAAGAGGAAAAACTGGCCTTGTTGCAAGTAGCTGGTCACGGTGGTTTGTTTTTCAACGGCGTCCCTTTTTCTGGTGACATGTACCGTTACGGCTGGCTGTTCCATCCTGTCAAATTGAAAAAGGGGCTAAATGAATTGTACGTGCGTATGGGTTTTGGCGGACGCTTTCAAGGGATTAGCGCCAAGTTGATTTTTCCGGAAAAATCCGTAGCCATCAGTGTCCCCGATGCCACTTTGCCCCATATCCTGGTTGAGCGTACTTCCGAGCCATTGTGGGGAGGTATTGTTTTGATCAACCTGAGCGAAAAACCCTTGAAAAACCTCAAACTTCGCGCCAACATCGGAGGGAACACCCTCGTGACCGAGGTGCCCTTGGTCAGCCCCATGACGACGCGCAAAGTCCCTTTTCAAATGAATCCCGCCAGTGTTACCCAAAAAGGAGAGGTAAGCTGTACCCTGACTTTGTTGCAAAATGAGCAGGTCGTGGATGAAAAAATCGTCAAATTAACCGCCCTCTCCACCAGCGAGCACCACAGCAATACCTTCATCAGCGCCATAGACGGTAGCGTGCAGTATTACGCCGTAGCTCCTCAGAGTGGTGGGGTTAAAACGGGCGCTGCCCTGTTTTTATCAGTTCACGGTGCCGAAGTAGAAGCCATTGGCCAGGCTCGGGCCTACAAACCCAAAGATTGGGGCACCCTCGTAGCCCCCACCAATCGGCGGCCACGGGGTTTCAACTGGGAAGATTGGGGGCGACTGGATGCCCTGGAAGTACTGGACATTGCGCAAAAACGCTTTCAACCCGACCCACAAAAAATCTACCTGACCGGGCATTCCATGGGGGGACATGGTTCCTGGTATTTGGGCGCTACTTATCCAGGAAAATGGGCCGGGGTCGCGCCTTGCGCCGGGTATCCCACCTTGATAGGGTACGGATCTGCCGATGGCAAAATTCCCGAAGGCAGCCAAAATCCAGCCGAACAAATGCTCTTGCGGGCCAGTAGCCCCAGCAATGTTCTCGCCCTGGCGACCAACTACAAGGCCAGTGGCATCTACATCCTGCATGGCGATGCCGACCGTACCGTTTCCGTGGAATACGCCCGCGAAATGCGCAAAGTGCTGAGTTCGTTTCACCCTGACTTTTCTTACTACGAATATCCCAATGGTGCACATTGGTACGGGGATCACAGCGTCGATTGGCCCGCCCTGTTTGATTTTTTCAAATGGCATACGATCCCCAAAGCAGAGGATGCAGACACCTTGAATTTCACAACGGCCAATCCGGCCATTTCTGCTACTTACCAGTGGATTGGCATCGAACAGCAAGAGACTCCTCTTCAATACAGCAACCTTCAGGTCCGAAGGAATAAGACCAGCAAAAGCATCACGATTGCCACCAAAAACGTCCGGGTGCTCAAGTTGCTACCGGATGCTTTCTCCGCAGCTGAGCCCTTCAAGCTGAGCATCGACGGCCAAGAAGTTTGTACAACCTGTAAAACTGGCGATGCACCCTGTTTTTTGTAAAAAATACCCGCTGGCAAGCCGCTGAGGCCCCCGCTCCCCAACAACGCAATGCTCAACGCAATGGCACTTTTACAGAGGCATTCAAGCATCAGATGGTGTTTGTTTACGGCACTACTGGCACCAAAGAAGAGAATGAATGGGCCTACCAAAAGGCCGTTTTGGACGCCGAAACCTGGTATTATCGGGGCAATGGCGCAGTGGATTTGATTGCGGATAAAGACTTCAACCCAAGCACTTATGCCAACCGGGGCATCATCCTTTTTGGCAACGCAACCACCAATAACGCCTGGCCTAAATTGCTGGCCAATTGCCCCATCCAAATCGAGCGAGGAAAGGTCAAATTGGGCGCTGAGGAGTATTCAGGTGCCGACTTGGGGGTTTATTTTACCTATCCGCGCCCGGATAGTCCGCTCGCCTCCGTTTCGGTTGTTGCCGGCACTGGCCTAATGGGGATGAAAGCGGCTTGGGCCAATCAGTATTTTGCGGCAGGAAGTGGCTTCCCCGATTACCTCATTTTTTCAGCGGAAATGCCCAAAGAAGGGGCAAAAGCCATCAGGGCGACGGGCTTTTTTGACCACAATTGGCAGTATGCAAAAATGGATGCCGCGAAAGGGGAATGATGGGCTGGAGGGTTTTATTTCGCGCAGATTTCTCACAGATTCTTTCACAGATTTTACGCAGAAAAAATCCGTGTGAAATCTGTGAAAGTGTGAGAAATCTGCGCGAACAAAAAATACACTGATGAAATCAACCATAACACCGTACCTCCAACAAGCCCGCCGGAACCTCCTCCGATGGATGTTCCACCTCAATCCGCAATGACCGCGTCACTACCGCTTCCTCAAACCGGATGCTGCGCTGGGTCTGATGATTGTCCACAATCTCCGCCAGCAACTCATCCCGATCATTCCAGATCCGCAGGTTTTTTACACAAAAAGGCATCTCATTTTCCGGATGCGCCATCAGCACCGTTTCCATCGGATGGTCAAAATCGGTGTCAAAATGCAGCACCAATTGCCGGATGTTTTGAGGTTCCTGCCACTCCAGGTTCAAGGTAGGTTGTTTATCAGCAAGGTCCGCCACCCAGGCATTTGGCTGATTCGTGGGCCGTTGCAAGCCGTTGCGGATGTTTTCGGCTTGAAAAGCTCGAAGCGCTGGAGTAAACTTCAACGCCAGGTTTTTCCCCGCCGGGCGGCGTTGCGGGCACCAAAACTCGAAGGCCTCTACCCCAATGTCTTCCAGCGGCTCCTGTTTGCCATAATTAGAAACCGCTTTGTTGATGGCGTTGAACACCGTCAAAATGCCCGTGATGCGTTGGTCCGAAAACTGCAATTTGACCTGCTCATTTTTCAAAATGGTCACAAAACCATAAGCCTGAAGTTGGGCAGTCGGACTGTTTTTGGCCAAAAGTGGGTGCTCATTGAGGGCAAAACTGAGTGGCACACAATTGCGCCCGGGCTGCAAATGCACGACCTGTTTGGCCAAAATCACATCGGGGGTATGGTTGTCTACTTTGCTGGATACGCGGAGTTCGATTTCCAAATCCGTAGCGGCCTCGGCGTAAGGATGAATGATGAATTGGAGTGGAGCCTGGTTCGCACCAAATTGCAAAGGCAGCATTTGTGCCAGAGAAAAAGGCATCGGCTCCGCTTCGCCGCTCGGCAAAAGTTCGGCAAGTTGCAACTCGCTACTAGCGGAAATATGGGCACGTTGCACTAGGTCCGCGGCATCCTGTAAAGACAAGTGGGGAATGTGCTGCCCTGTTTTGAGTAAGGCTTGTTGCAAGGATGTTATGCGCGTCGGATCGGCCAGATCACGCGGCAACAGCCCGTGTTCGGCACACAACTTTGCCGCCATACCCACCACCTGCCCACCGTGGGCGCTGGTGGCCATTACCCGGCAAGACGCAAAGGCCACGTGACTGGCCGAGATGATGCGTCCGGCCAGGAACAAATTGCTGATGTTTTTGGAATAATAACAGCGATAAGGAATCCCGTAAATCCCTTTGCTGTGCCACTGATTACAACTGGACAATTCTTTTTCAGAAAAAACGCCATCAGCAGGGTGCAGGTCGATCGACCAACCGCCAAATGCCACGTCGTCATAATGGGCACGTTGCTCCACTACGTCTTGTTGAATGAGCATATAATCGCCTTCAAACCGGCGGCTTTCGCGTTTGCCGGGAATATGCCCCACCCATTCGAGGGTCAGGTTGGCAGCTTCGGGGAAATTGCCGGAGTTTTTGATGTAATTCCAAACGCCGTACACCACTTTCCACAGTTCCCATTTGATGGTTTCGGTGTCGTGTACGGTGTCCAATCGCCCACCGTATTCGATCCACCAGAGGCGGCAACCGAATTCCTGGGTGTTGAACGAGCGGAACTTGGGAATCTTCTGTGTCACGTCATGCGCAAAACTGGGCGCGACAAAGGGAATGGGTTTGCCCACATCTTTGGAATAAAAATAAAGGCTGTGCCCCAGCAGTTCGCCGTAAGCTTTGGAAGGCGCAAATTTTTCTCCAAACTCCTCCTGCGCCTCCGCACCCATGCGAAACGCAGCACCCGCCAAAAAGCCTAAAATGCCATCACCGGAGGCATCGCTGAAAAGTGGTGCGGTCAACTCGTAGCGGGTAGAATTTTGGGAACAAAAAGCGTAAACTTTGGAGATGGTATCGGGATCGGATTTTTCCAAATCGTACACCGCCGTATTGAGCAACAAGGTGATATTGGACTCGCTCACCACTTTTTCCAACAAAATGGTATCAAAAATGAGCGGATTGCTGTCGGGATTGCGGTACATGTTTTCCACCAACAATTCATCAATGACTCCCCCTTCGCGGGCCCAGCGGTTGTTGTTGCCCATGTGGGAGGTAGCGCCCAATACCCAGAGCCGCACCTCGCTGGAGGAGTTCCCGCCCAACACGGGGCGGTCGGTCACCAGGGTTACCCGAATGCCTGCCCGCGCCGCCGTGATGGCGGAACACAAGCCGGACAAACCACCACCTACCACCACCAGTTCACTGTTCAGGGTGGTATTTTTGGGGTCTCTTTTATCGCTTGCTGCTGCTTTTATCATGATCTCAAGTGTAGAAAATTAATTTAATGGGAAGGTTTCACTTTTGATGGTGCGTTAAATATGGCTATTGGCCTCAATTTGAATCTTCTGCGCTGCCTGCCAGGGAATGATCGCCCCCAGCAAAATCACCATCGAAATGATCCGGGTCACCAGCCCTCCCGAGCTGGTCAAAAAACTCAGAATCAACAGAATTAGAGCCACAAAGACCAGGGCACCAGCAATCACCTGCATGCCGTAACGGTTTTGCTTTTTGATTTCAAGGGCTTCAGCAGGATTGGCCTCCAGCGCATCGGCAATGCGCTGGGCTTTGGTGTCGGTGTACCGCAAGTATTCTACCGCAACCAGGTTTTTGGAACGGGCGTAAAGTTCGTAGGCCAAAAGCAGCAGCAAAGGCAGGCCAATGCCGATGATCGTTTCCAGCGCCCGACTCAACTTGAAGTCGAGCAACATTGGCGACAGGATTTTGAAAAACAGGTTGACCGAGAGGCCAATCAGGGTAATCCAAAAGGTGGTTTTGCCATTGAGCCGTTTGGAAAACAAGGCCCAGAGCGGCGGTGCCAATAAGGGACCACCCGAAATGGCCGAAATGCTCAGCACTACTTCCACGATCCCTCCAGCCGCGGGCACCATTAAAGCAATACCAATCATGCCCAGCCCGAAGCCCCAGGAAGACAGCCGAGCTACCCGGATCAGTTGCCGATCGGATGCATCCGGCTTGACAAACCCTTTGTAAATGTCGTTGGTGAATACCGCTGAAACCACGTTCAAGGTCGTGTTCGCACTGGCCGAAGTAGAAAAATACATGCCGGTGAGCATCAGCCCCAGCAAGCCTGGAGGCAATACTTTTTGGCAAATCAACAAATAGGCATTTTCAGTATCCAGTCCCGTCAAATCTGGATTGATGGCCCGATAAATCATCGGTGGCAACATCCAGATCATCGGACTGATCAGGTACAATCCTGCAAAAAGGAAGGCCACTTTGCGGGCCGATTTAGGGCTATCCACACTGGTGTAGCGCTGCACAAAAGTCCAGTTGCCCCCGATGTAGGCGATATGATACAATACAAAAGCCAGCACAAAACCCAGGGTGTATTCCCCGTTGAGGAGATTAAAAAAATCGTCGGGAACCTGCTGCGTAAAGTTGCTAAAACCGCCCACCTGCCCCAGCGAAAGGGGCAGCAAAATGAATACCGCCGCCGTCAGGATGACGAATTGCAGGATATCGGTCACCATCACCGCCCACAATCCACCCACCGCCGTGTAGGAAATCATAAACAAACCCAGCACAATCGTGGACTCAAACAGCGGATAACCCAGCGATACACTCACCAGTTTGGCCACCGGGTACAACACCGAACCTTTGATAAAAACCGATACCAACGTGAAAATCCCGATGTAAAACTTCTGCACGTTTTCGCCCAGTCTTTCGCGAATGAACTCGGCAGCCGTGAGATTGCCCGTAGCCCGCCAGCGGGGCGACAGGAACAAACCCGTTACCAAAGCCCCCAGGCACATCGTCCACTGAATGGTCACCGCCACCCAGCCGTGTTTGTAGGCAATAGAACCCCAGGCCACAAAAGTCCCCGCCGAAAAGAAGGACATGAACAGGGACAGTCCGCCGATGAACCAGGGTACTGCTTCGCCGCCCGCAAAAAAAGATTTGAGGTTGCGGCCAGTCCGGGCAAAGAGCATCCCGATGCCCAGCACAAAGGCAGAGAAGATAAAAATGACGGCGGTATCGATGTAGGCGTTCAACATGTACGTGTTTTGGTGAATGTTGTTTCTTCTTTAGGTGTGTCTTAAGTGTCTTAGGTTTCTTAGGTGGTGAAAAACAGTTTTTTTACCACCTAAGAAACCTAAGACACTTAAGACACACCTAAGCAATCAGAGATAAAGGCCAAAAACCATTTAGTGGTCAAGGTGATCGTCAGGATTTCAAAGCCCAGTGCTGGTAGCTGCCTGGCCTTTGCCGCAGCGCCCTTGATGCTGAGTTGAAAATCTGTAGCCTGCGCCCGGTTGTTCATCAAAATCACAAAAACCTTGTCTTTTTTCTCCGTAGTCGCCAGCAAGTAATCAATCGCCGGATGGTCGACTTTGACTATATTTTCATCCACAATCAGTCGCGCTTTTTGGCCATTGATTGTGCCAGGCGCAAAACCATAGGCCTGATGTGGCCCAACTTTGGGCGTTACAAATCCCCGGGGGAAACGCACCTGCCCATTCGAGCGCAATTCTGCTTCAGCCATCAGGTAATCGGTCAACCAGCCAATTTGCCACCAGGCGTGGTGCGGGTAAGGCCCGGCGCCCCGGTTCATCGCATTCCAGTAATAAGAAGCGACACTGGTTTTGGCGTCCACAAAAGCATCACGGCCCCAGGCACCCGCCCGCGCCAGATCGGCGAAGATGGGTTCTTTGGTGATTCCATACATGCGGATGAACAAACCCGCGTGGCTGCACAATTGAATCGGCCCGTGGATATTGGAAGAACCAAAAATCCCGCCGTGTTCAAAACTGAGTCCGGCCTGGGCAATTTCCCAGTCCTGTCGCTCCACCCCATTCACGGTTTTAGCAGCAGTAGTAGGAATGGGATGGGTGAAAATGGAAGTGGTGTATATCTTGGCCGCGCTGATGGCGGCGGTTTTATATTTTGCTTGTTGGGTCAGGTCAAAAAGGTCGAGAAAAGCCTGGGCGGTTTGAGCTGTGGCAAAATCGGGTGCGTAACGAGCATCCCCACATACGCCCAGGTAGCTCCCCTTGGCAACGGCGGCCTGCAACAACCAATCCGCTCCTTTTTGGGCCGCGACAGGTAACGCGGGTCTTTCAAAATGCGGTAAGCCACTACCAAACCATAAAAAGTAGCCCGCAAATCCTTGATGTCTTTGAACAATTCCGCTTCATTTTTGCGGTCGTAGGCTACGGCCCAACTGCCATCGGCTTTTTGGTTTTTCAACAACCACTCCGCTCCGGCGCGCAGGCGCGCTTTCAATTCGGCGTTGTTGGGTTCAAAAAGCAGGATATTGCCAATGTCGAGCATGGTGTAGTAGGTCACCGCGATGGGCTCCACCACTTCACCCCATTCCTCTACGAATTTTTTGCTTTTGGCCAGGTAGTATTGTCCCGCGAGCGAACCGTTGAAAAAACCGGGCTCGCTGATTTGTTGTACAAATTTGAAATTGAGCGCGTAAGGCAGTACATTTTTGGTCAACAAGGTATCCTGCGTCGCATTCGCCAACATCCACATGGCACCGTAATCGGAGTTTTTCATGGCGTCCTTGTTGGAGCCCACTACGCCACCGAGGTAAGATTGTGCCCCAATTTTTCGCCCCTGAAACTCCTCAATGTTCCACAGCGAGGTTTGTGGATCGCTGAGGTAATGGTGCATTTGTTGGATGCGGCTGGTCAGGGATTGTTTGCTTTGGCGCAGCGCCAGGGCAGATTTGAGCTGGTACACATCGTAGGCCGCGTGTTTGATGGCCTGAAACCAATCGCCAGTGCCGAGGTGATAGCGGGAAGTGTAGGTGATTGCCTCGCCAGCTTTCAGCAAAGATTTGGGCTCGCCCAAAACGGGATAATACAAGGTAGGCGACAGCTGCGCCTTGCGGTTTTTGTGCGAAAGGCCAATGTTCCAGTCGTGGAGCGTGTTTTTGTCTTTGGCCCAGGGATCGCGGCAAAGGCTGGGGTCGGCAATCAGGGCCAGGGTCAGTCCAGTTTTGGTGCTCACCAATGGTGCCAGCGTGCTGGCCGAGCGCTCGCGGTAAACCACCGGCAAGGCAGGAACACCATGCCCATAAGCATAGGACAAGGCAAAGTTGGGTTGAATGTAATTTCCATGAAAATAACCAGGCACGGAGGCCCAGGCCAGGTTGCTTTCGCTGATGTTGGCCAAACTCGGGGTAGCTAGCGAGTAATACCCGTCTTTTTTTACTTTAAGGGTTTGAGTTAGGAGGATGTCGTTGGGGAATTTGGGGTCAAAACGCCACTCGGCCACCAGAATGCCTTGCTCGGTTTCCTGTTCAAAGCGTAGTTGATTAGGCGCAATTTGCTGGCCTTTTTGCGCAAAAAAATGCAGTGCCTGTCCGGCAGTGTTCAGCGAAACGGGGTTGATGCTTTCCGCCCAAATCTTTTGCTGGTAATGGTAAGTGTCTTCGGGGAATTTTTGCCCGGTGATGCTTTTGAAAGTGGAATCGGGGTCTGTTTTGGGTTTTTCGGCACTGTACAGTAAAGTGTGTTCTCCTGAGGGCTGCTCCAGGTTGACCCAGGTCTGGCCTTTTTTAACGGCAATGGTTTTGATGCGCCAGCCCGATCCGCTGTTTTCCCAACGCAGGCGCAGGTTGGCATTGGCCAGGTTGAGCACCTGCGGCGTTTGAGCCGCGAGGCACAGGATCATGCTGCTGAACAAAAAAGAGAATAAAAATTTCATGTCTCTTTTGCTGCGGTGTTTTTGTTTGCTAAATCAAGGTTTTATATTGATGCTGGCATTTTGGGCAAATCCAAAAGAGCCGTAGCTAACTTGCAAGGAACGTCCGGTACTGGGTACTTTGTAATTGGCCCTAAAAATGCCCGTATTTTCGCCAGTTTCCGTCACTTCAAGGGCGATGGCGGGTTTTTGATCCACTTTTACCCAAACCTTCCCTTTTTCTACCTGATCCCAATCCAGGTTCAAGGCAGCTTTTAGCTCAATCGTCACGGTTTCACCCACTTTGGCTTGGGTAAGGACTACGCCCCGGGCATTCAAAATTTTGACCTGTTGGCTACCCAGAGTAGAAAAGGTCAGTGTGGCCATCCAGCCCCGATTGGATACACACCAACCTTCGGTGGCGTAAGCGTCTTTGCCAATCTGATCCTGAGGTTCTTGTCCAGCAGCTTCGTTTGCTTTTTTCTGAAAATCCTTGTCCAGCGGTGAGCCATCCAGGGTGCCGCGCACCTTGCCCAATTGCCCGTAGCCATTGGGGTGCGCTCCGGGCCAACCATTCTCAACCCCAGCCCAATACCCACCGATGTCCAGTCGATCCTGGCTTTTGTTGCTCAAATGTGCGCCGACCGGATTGACGCCAAAAACAAAATCCACCTGGGCCCAGCCAATGTCGCGGAGTCGGGGATTTTTCAACAAGTGCGCCACAGCAAATAGCGAACCGCCCAAAGCCGGAGCTCCACCCAGTTCTTTGGTTTTGGCATGCGCCCATTCCGTTTCGCTGTGTACGCGGTATTTCCAGAAGTTGTTTGTTTTTTGCTGCATGTGGATGGCCCATGCGCTCAGTTTTTCACGTGTTCCTTTGGGAGCTTGTTCAGGTGCCAATAGCAAGAAATATGCAAGAGCTTGTGGTGTAATGTGTTCGGCATTGCGGATCCACCACATGTGGCGGGGATTGTTGAAATCCCAGTTTTGGATGATGTCCTGGGCGCTTTCCTGGGCCCACTTCAGGTATTTGCCTGGGTTGCCCTGGGGCTCGTTTTTTTCACAATAATACATAAACAGGTTCCTGAATACCGACTGCCCGTAGGCATTGCCCATTTCGTTGAATTCCTGGAACCCGATGTCCACCCATTTGGTGCTGTAGGTCCAGTAGCGCACTACTTTGTGGCGCTCGTATTCCAGCCATTTTTCGTTGCAGACCTTGCGGTAAAGCAGGTACTTTTCGCGGGGGAGATAGGGTTTTAAAAAATCGTGGTAAGCCGCACAAATCACCGACAATTGATCCAGATGGTTCCAATAATCGTATTGCATCCGTGGCTGGCCTTCGTAGCCCAGGCTACCGTGCCGACTGGCCACCGGGCCTTGGTAGGCGACATGGGTGTAGGCAAATTCGGCGTGCCAAAGGATCAGGTCGATGAGGTCGGGTACATTGTTGTCCCCCAATTCCGTTTTCCAGCGGTCAAATAGTGCCGGATTCGAGGCGTAGTAGAGGCATTCAAAAATGGTTTCCAGCCCGTACGCTCCGCCGTCGCGCGAGGGGCCGCCGCCGTAGATTTTGCTCAAATCCGCGATCGAGGCATCTGCTGAACCCCGCACATCAATAAAAAAATCGTAGGCCAGTTTGGCCGATATTTTTTCCATCAAATGATCGGCAATCCAAAAAGGGACGGATTGGCCGTGCCCAGTTACGTCGATGTAAAATTCATTTTTGGCAATGGGGTTAAAGGTGCTGAACCAGCCCTCCTGATTCAGTATCTCGCCTTCAAATTCAACTTGTTTGCTGGTGGTGTTGAGGATTTTAAATTTGGTGCCGTCTTTGGCACCTACACAAACGAAACGTTTGGCTTCGCCCAGGTTGTATCCCGCTTGATTGACCAAAGGTTTGTTTTGGGCGAAGGCCACGAGGCCGACAAGCATAAAAACCAAGGTATGAATTGCACTCATTGGGTGAAAAAAGCCCCGATAAAGCATTGCCGTGCTTTACCGGGGACATGAAGGTTATACTTATTTCCAATCTGGATTCTGCTCGATTTTCGGGTTGGCCAATAGCTCATCCAAGGGGATGGGGAAATACCGGTGCTTGGCTAGTGGCGTACGTACAGGATACACGTTGTTCACGGCCTTGGGCACAACAGTAAGGAATGTATTGGTCCGTGTAAGGTCATACCAGCGGTCCCCTTCCGCAAAAAACTCCCAGGCACGCTCTTGAATTACCGCATCGATAAATGCTTCTTTGCTCAAACCTGGCGTGAGGTCACTCAAACCTGCCCGTTTGCGGATTGGATTGATAAAACCATACGCGGCAGCGCTTGCACCGTTTAAGCGGGCTTCTGCTTCTGCTGCGATCAAGTACATGTCGGGCAAACGCAGGATGGGAATGTTGGAGATCAAACCCGTGACAGAAATCGGATCCTGGTATTTTTTGATCAAAACAGCTTTGGTGGTGATGGGCGTAATGTCTTTCTGCTTTATAGTCACTCCGCTGCGGTTGACAAAAGTGGTATCCAACAACTGGCGGCGTTTGTCGCTTGGATCAAAAGAATCAAAGAAGGTTTGGTACGCAAACATTGATCCAAAAGAGGTGCGGGAATAGTCTGCACCTGCACTCCCCGGAGGGCCACAGAGGCTGGTCAACTGGTGGCCACGGCCCGGAGAAATGGGGGCAGATTCATACGCCCACATGTTTTCTACCCGGGCAGCGTCTTCCTTGTCGTAGCGGTACACATCGCGTACATCGGCCATGAGGCTGTATTTGCCAGAGCTGATCACTTCCTGCGCTTTTTGCGAGGCTTTCGCCCAATCTTCATTGTACAAAGCGGCTTTGGCATACAGGGCATTCACCACTTCCTTGGAAGGGCGGCCTTTTTCCACGGCGGGATAAGAAGGCAAACCTGCCGCGAGGGCCAGGTCCAAATCAGCATAAATTTGCTTGTATACATCGGCTTTGAGGCTTTTAGCCACGATACCTTCCGCCTCCGAAGTACTCGGCGAGGTTTTGATGACCACATCCCTGAAGTTTTTGGTCAGGTTCCAGTGGTAAAAAGCCCGCAGAAAGTAGGCTTCGCCGATGATCTGGTTTTTGCGCGTAGCGTCCATCACCGCATCCGGCACTTTGGCAATGACCCAGTTGGCTTTTTCGATGCCATCGTAGCAAGATTGCCAGATTTGCATCGGCGATTCGTTGGCACGGCCAGCAGTGCGCTGGGTAGTGTAGTTGTCATCGTAGGCAAAGATGGTCAGGGTATTGCGCCCTACTACTGCCCGAGGGTAACACTGGTCGGCGCTAAAGTCGGAGACAATGGTCAAAGCTGGCCCGGCACCCATGTCGCCAATGGGGTCGTACACCGCGACCAGCCCTTTTTCGGCATCTGAAGCGGTTTTGTAAAAAGCTTCGGTGTAAATGGAGGAATAAATGGTTTCCTCCAACTCGCAGGACGTGGTCAGCAGGCAAAAAGCCAGGCACAGTCCGATGAATTGATATGATGCGCGCATGTTTTTTACTTTTAAAATCCTTAAAATTTTCACCCTTAAAAATTCACTTGTAGGCCGCCAATGAAGGAACGCGCCTGAGGATACACCAGGTTGTCGATGCCGATTACGGTATTGGAACCTGCGAAGGTGTTGACTTCAGGATCAAAACCAGAGTAATCGGTGATGGTGATGAGGTTGTTCCCACTCACGTACAAACGGATGTTTTGTACCCCTTTGATGCCTTTGAGGGTATACCCCAAGGTGATGTTTTTGCAGCGGAGGTAAGAGCCATCCTCTAGCGCATAGTCGGTTACAGGCAGACGGCCACCTTGAGCAGCACTTACGTATTGTTGGCTGGGGTTGGTTGGCGACCAGCGGTTCACGACTCCTTCATACAGGTTGCGCTGTCCCAGTGGGTTTTCAAAGGACAAACGGCTGACGTTGTATATGTCGTTGCCTTGGGTACCGGACCAGAAGGTACTAAAATCAAACCCTTTGAAAGACAAATTGGTAGAAAAACCAAAGATGACATCAGGGTTAGGGTTGCCGACGATGATTTGGTCGGCTGCGCTGATGGTGCCATCGCCGTTGATGTCTTTGACCTTGTGGCCACCCAAACGACCGTCGTAGCCGGGCAGGATGGTTTCACCAGATTGGTTGACACCATCAAATACGAAGGTTTTGATCAAACCCAAAGGTTCACCTACTTTCAGCACGGTATAAGAAGTCACAAAACGCTCCAGGGTGGTGCCGCCGTCCAGATCCAGTACTTTGTTGCGGTTGATGGTGGCGTTGGCTGCTACCGTCCATTTTACTGCGCCGTCGCTGAGGCGGGCGTTGGCCATGAGTTCAAAACCCTTGTTTTCCAGTGAAGCAAAGTTGCCCGTGATGCTGGTATAACCGGAGCTCAGTGGCAAGGTTTTGATGTACAACAGGTCTTCGGTTGTTTTGTGGTACACCTCTGCCTGGAGGCTAAAGCGATCTTTGAAGAAGGCCAAATCAACCGCCAAGGTTGCTTGTTTGGATTTTTCCCAACGCAGCGCCGGGTTGGCAATACCCGTAGGGTTGATCCCGGTCACGTAGGCATTGTTGAAAACATAATCGCTACCTACCGAAGCTACAGTACTCAGCGATTGGTAAGGCGAAATACCACCAGCATTACCCGTGATGCCATAGCCGCCACGGATTCTGAAATCGGAAATCCATTTTACGTTGTCCATAAAAGGCTCCTGGATGACCCGCCAGGATGCAGATGCAGCGGGGAAAAAGCCGTACTTGTTTTCGGCACCAAAACGGCTGGAACCATCCACCCGAGCCACTACGTCAATGAAGTATTTGTCCTTATACCCGTAGTTGATCCGGCCCATGTAGGAGTCCAGGCGTTGTTTGCTGCGGCCACTACTCACCGTACGGTTGAGGGCCAATTGTAGTGCTTCGTTTTGGGTAGCGTCGTTGGGGAAGCCTGAAGCGCTGATGGAATTGCTGTTGGCCAGGTCGGATTGGGTAGCAAAAACGCCAGTGAATTTCAGCGTTTGATTTTCACCCAATCGTTGGGCATAAGTCAAAATACTTTCGTGCAAAAGCCCGGTAAAGCTGGAGTTGGATTTGGAACCAGAGCCTGAGTTGTCATTCAAGTCCCGTACAGCTATGATTGAACGTGGGGAGTAACGGTCATTCAGGTTGTTTTGCAAATCGATGTTGAAAGAAGCCCGATAGGTCAGGTTTTTCAAAATCTCTACTTCGCCGTAGAAGTTGGCCAACGTACGGCGCAGATCGGTGCGGTTCAAGTTTTCGGCAAAACCCAAGGGATTGGACACTTCGCGGTAGCGCCCATCGGCTTGTTCTCCAAAAGGAAAAATGGAGCCATCGGCACGATAGGGTTTTAAGACGGGCGGCGCGCCAATGGCAGCGCCCAGGATACTGCCCGTTACTACGGCGCCATCGCCTACAGATGTAGAGCCAGTGGTGACCCCGGAGTTGATGGAGTAGCTGCCCAAAAGGCTGGTTCCTACCTTGAATTTTTTGCTGATGCGGTGATCCAGGTTGGTGCGGAAGGAGTAACGGGTGAAGTTGGAATTGATCATGATCCCATCCTGGTTGAAGTAGTTGAGCGAAACCGCCAGTTGGGTTTTCTCATTGCCACCATTGATGGACAACTGGTGGTTTTGGATGGGTGCTTCCCGAAAGATTAGGCCCTGCCAGTCGATTCCTTCGCCCAAGGAGGCGGGATCACTGTAATAGTTGTTCTTGAATACCTCGTTTTCCACTTGGGCGAACTCGGTCGCGTTGAGTACGGGTAGCGTTTTGAGCACCTTCTGGGTGCCGTAGTAACTGTCGAAAGTCACGCGGGTTGCCCCAGCTTTGCCCCTTTTGGTAGTGATCAACACAACCCCGTTGGCCGCACGCGAACCATAAATGGCCGAAGCTCCGGCATCTTTAAGGATTTCAATGCTCTCGATGTCGCTCGGGTTGATCGTGGACAAAGGGCTAATGTCGTTGATGCCGCCGCCGTTGGATACCTGAATCCCATCCACTACATAGAGTGGTTCGGAGGTTCCGTTGATGGAGTTGGTACCCCGAATGCGCACGCTGACGTTGCCACCGGGTGCGCCCGAGTTTTGAGTGACCTGGATACCGGAGGCTCGCGCCTGGATGCCTTGCGCTACGTTGACCACAGGCGTTTGCATGAGGTCTGAAGCTTTGATGGATACGATGGAACCCGTAGTGCTCGATTTTCGCTGGGTACCGTAACCCACCACGACTACTTCGTTGAGGGCTTCCACGTCCAGACTGAGTACCACGTCAATGAGCGTGCGGTTGTTGACCGCAATCTCCTGGCTGATGTACCCAGTGTAAGAAATAACCAAGGTGGCTTGCGGTGAAACGCCTTCCAGTTGATAGCTGCCATCCAGTTCCGAGACTGCTCCATTAGTTGTACCCTTTATAGCAATACTGGCACCAACTAGCACTTCTCCGCTGGAATCGGATATCTTTCCGCGTAGGGAGAGATTTTGGGCTTGGGCACTGGTCAATAGACCAAAAAACACAAGCAATATTTGTAATTTGCCTGACATAGGTGTATACGGTTAAAGTCCAAAATGAGTGATTTTCAAAATCGATCGTATAGTTTAAAAAAGATCAATTTGCAGATTTATTGATCGAAATTAAGCCCAGTTTCAAAATAATCAACGGCGACAACCAGGTAGTCTTGCACAAAAACTATCGGGAAGCTTCTCGAAACGGGTAGCGATAGTAATAATTATTGGCGCACGGAAGATTTGCCGAAAAAATTTTGGTGATATTCTGTACATTCTCTTCTTTTATCAATGCGTAGTCCATGGGAATGATCAAATGTAAAAAGTGCAACCAGATTGAGTTCATCCAAAAATCCGGGATTATGAGGGGAAAGCAGCGTTACTACTGCAAGTCCTGTGATTTTCATTTTACCATCAACGAAACGACAGTACCCCAGGAAAACCGGCGTCCTCACGAGGTCACGATCATGGATATTGCCCATCAGTTGGGCATTTCCAAATCAACGGTTTCGCGGGCGCTGCGCGGTCATGCTGATATCCATGAAGGCACGCGAAAGATGATTCTGGATTTGGCACAGGAACTGGATTATCAACCCAATCCCCTGGCCAATGCCCTGTTGAAACGCCAGACCAACATTGTGGGTATCCTGGTGCCCGAGTTTCGGCATTACTTTTTTCCCACCTTCATTATGGGGGCACAAGAGGTGCTTTCGAAGGCGGGCTACAATGTAATGATTTGTCAGTCGGATGAGTCTTACGAAACCGAAGTGGCCAATGTAAAAGCACTTTTGCGGAGCCGCGTAGATGGACTTTTGGTGTCCATCACCGCCAAAACCGACAATTTTGATCACTTCCGGGCGGTCATGCAGAAGGAAATACCCCTGGTGTTTTTCAACCGGGTTTGCCCTGAACTGGATACACCCCAAGTGATCATTGACGACTATTCAGGAGCATTCCAGGCGGTGGAACACCTGATTGAACAGGGCTATCGGCGCATTGCGCACCTGGCTGGTCCGGTCACCTTACAAGTCAGTCGACTGCGTTTGCAGGGCTATATCGATGCCCTGCAAAAACACCAGTTGCCGCTGGATCAGGATTTGATTGTGTACCACGATTTGACCGAGGAACACGCCCGAATTTGTACCCGACAATTGCTGGATCTGCCCCAGCCGCCAGATGCCATTTTTGCGGTCAATGACCCCTGCGCCATTGAAATAATGCTGATCGCCAAAGAACGGGGCATCAATATCCCTCAAGACCTGGGCATTGTGGGATTCAGCAATGACCCCATTTCGGCCATCATTGAGCCTTCGTTGACCACGGTTGAGCAGCCCGTGTGGAAAATTGGCGAAGAGTCGGCACGGCTGTTGTTGGAGCAAATGGAGCATCCGACGGTGGAGAAAAGGATGTTGGCTACGCGGCTGATTGTGCGGAAATCGTCGCAACGATCGCTGCCGATCTAGACCATTTGCCGGGTAAGCCAATTGACTATAAAACATATTTTTCTCAATACTACCTACACTATGACAAACAGAAACGCAATTGGTTTACTCGTTTTGATCTTCCTCCCGCTGCTGGCTCTAGCCCAAAAAGACGCCCTCATTGAAGCCGAAAGTTTCATCGACAAGGGCTATTGGGTCACCGACCCCCAGTTTATCCAGCAAATGGGCTCCACTTACCTCATGGCACACGGCATGGGTACCCCCGTCAAAAATGCCTCTACCAAAGTGGCCATGCCCGCCAAAGGCAAATACCATCTGTGGGCCAGAACCAAAAACTGGGCCCCCGGCAACTGGGATGCCCCCGGCCAATTCAAGATGGCCATCAATGGCAAAACGCTGGACTTTATTTTTGGCAAAACCCCCAACTGGACCTGGGAATACGCTGGCGAAGTGGTCTTGCCCGGCAAAGAAATGTCCATCGAACTGATCGACCTCACCGGTTTCAATGCCCGCTGCGACGCTATTTATTTGAGCAAAGTCAAAGTACAGCCGCCAGTAGGAGGCCCGGAACTGGCCGAATGGCGCAAAAAGAAGTTGAAAGAACCCCTGTCTCCGGAAACCACCAAGTCTTACGATCTGGTCATCACTGGGGGTGGCCTTTCGGGCTGTGCCGCCGCCATCGCTGCAGCTGAAAAAGGACTAAAGTGGCTTTGATCCACGACCGTCCGGTACTGGGCGGCAACGCCAGTAGCGAAATCCGGGTGCATACCCTGGGCATTTACGGCAAATTTGAACGCATCCTGCGCATGATCGACACCGAGCACTACCCCAATGGCTCACCCGAAGCGCAAAAAGACCAGGAGAAAAGGGACCAAAACGTACAACGCTACAAAAACATCGACATCCACTACAACTGGCGGGCGTACAATGCCGTGGCCGACAGCCAGGTGATTCAATACGTGGATGCCCAACATACCTCCAACGGAAAACGCATCCGCTTCAAAGCGCCCCTCTTTGTCGACGCTACGGGTGACGGCTGGATCGGCTTTTGGGCGGGCGCCTTGTATTCCTATGGCCGTGAAAGTGTATACAAATACGGTGAAGCCTGGAACGAATGGGGCGAACTCTGGAGCCCCGAAGAACCCGATAACTTCGTGATGGGTTCCTCGATTTTGTGGCGCACGGAAATTGCCGAGACGCCACAAAGCTTTCCCCAACTGCCCTGGGCCAAAGAGATCGCCAAAGACCACAAAGCTACCGCGGGCGAGTGGTACTGGGAGTTTTCGCGCAACGACCTCCACCAGATTGAAGACGGCGAAGAAATCCGCGACCACTTGTTGAAAGCGATTTACGGCTCCTTTTCCAATGCCAAACAAGTAGCGGGCAACGAAAAATACCAGCTGCAATGGGTTTCGTATTTGTTGGGCAAACGGGAATCGCGGCGCCTGGTGGGCGACCATGTTTTTACCTTCAAAGACGTGGTCAACAATGCACAGTTTCCGGATTCGGTGGTGGTGGAAAAACGAGAGATCGACGTGCATTTTCAGCAGAACTTGCAGACGGAGGAAACCCCGGATTTTTTGTCCAAAGCCTTGTTTTACAAAACCAACCGCTACTACATTCCTTACCGGAGTTTGTACTCCCAAAACATCAGCAACCTGTTTATGGCGGGGCGTTGTTTCAGTTGCTCGCACATCGGACTGGGTGGGCCGCGGGTGATGCGCACCACCGGACAAATGGGGGCTGCGGTGGGTTTTGCGGCCGCGCTTTGCCACAAGTACAAGGTGTATCCGCGGGCGATTTATGAGACGTATTTGCAGGAGTACATGGAGACGATTGAAAAACAGCAGGTCATCAAACCGTAAATCTTTACTGAGGTGTCTCTTAGGTGTGTCTAGGGTTTCTAAGGTGGTGAAATAGCTGCTGTACAGGGCTCTTTTTTCACCACCTTAGAAACCTGAGATACCTAAGAGACACCTTAGAAAAAGTGTACCTACAGGGCTGACAGTATTATTGGGTGCTTAACTTTCGCCAATTTTTCAACACAAATCCAGCTATGTCTCTGCCAAATATGAACTACCGCTTCTTGTTCCGCATGGCTTTTGTGGCGGTCTTAGGCCTGGGATTTTTGTACATACAGCCTTCCAAACTGGCCAAAAACCCGCCACTCTACATCGCCATGAACCCGGAATACCAGCGCATCGCCTCCGAACAACTGGTGTTTGAACTCCAGGGCAGCGACAGCCTGCTGAAACACCCGGTGTATCTCTTGTCGGACGAGCAAAAACAACCCCTGCTCTACGCTGCGGACATCATCACCCCGGTGTGCATCGACGGGCTGTGCAAGCCCATGTACCTCACCCTGTATTGGAGTCTGGTGGGCGATTACGTGGGCTACGGGGTGTTTCAGGATAATTTGTTGACCAAGTTCGACCACGAACCTTTTGAAACCAAAGACTACAGCAAATTCCACGAACTACTGCTCAACAAACACTCCATCCTGGAGCGCAAAAACATGGCCGACCTGTTTGACCAAAACGTGCAGGCCACCGAAAAAATCACGTTCCAGGGCAAAGAAGTAGACGCCGTATCTGGCGCAACCAAAACGGAGATCAAAGAATCGGTGGTGGAAGGGGCCTTGTATTCCTGCTTCACGGCCTGGCATTTGGCGCACGGGGAGGTGAAGGAAAAAATTGTTCAGCACTTATTGAGTCTTTACTCCCCCACCCTGGCCCAGGCTTTTTTGCATTCCAGCTATGAGGATTACCAGTTTTTTGCCCTGAAACAACTGGATGCGACGGCCTTTGCGCAAAACCTGCCCAGGATTCAGGACATCTTCCGCACGGCTTCTCCGATGACCCGGCTATACATCTTAAAAAAGCTGCCCAAAGAAAGTTGGAAGACGGAGCAGGTAGCACTCCCTTTTTTCCAAACTTTCGCCACGACCGACATCAACACCCGCACCCTCCTGCTGAACAACCTGAAATACAGCCATGAAAAGTGACCGGAAATCCTGGTGAATGAGGTGGAAAAAATGTCCAAAAATCAGCTGACGTTGTTTTTGGGCCATTTGGCGGAAAATAAAAACCGGCTGAGTAAGTCGGTGCGTACACGTTTGGAGGCAGCGGCGAAAAATACGGGTTTTGTGGAGCGGTATGTGGTGGAGGGGTTTTTGAAGGGGGAGTGAAAGTGGCCTTGGCCCAAAGCCAGGAACATAACCGGATGATGCCAAAATATGTCTACTGAAACCCAGATAACTAATCCCCAACTTCAAAGAACCTATCTTTCCAAGCATGTGTTCGTTGTATTAGGCCTTCTATTCCCAAGCAAACAAAACGACAAAACGACATGCAAGCAAGCAAACTATTCAACGAGTTTTTCAACAGTGAAAAAGCTGGCGGGCTGATTTTGATCGCTTGCACCATGTTGTCGCTAATTGTAGCCAATTCAAGCCTGGGGGCAGGTTATCACCATTTTTGGCAAACCGATTTTGCCGGACACAGCATCGAACACTGGATCAACGATGGGCTAATGACGATTTTCTTTTTGCTCATTGGATTGGAGTTGGAACGGGAAATTTATCAAGGTGAACTTTCCAAAATTAAAGACGCGTTGTTGCCCCTGTTTGCCGCACTGGGCGGTATTTTTGTACCCGCCGGACTTTTTTTACTGCTCAATTATGGGACGGCAACCCAATCGGGAGCAGGAATTCCGATGGCAACGGACATTGCCTTTGCCCTGGGCATTTTGGCCTTGTTGGGCAGTCGGGTACCCACTTCCTTAAAAGTATTTTTGACCGCATTGGCGGTGATTGATGACTTGGGCGCCATCATAATCATTGCCATTTTTTATACCAAAACCCTGCTCTGGACCAAGCTGTTTATTGCCTTGGGCATTTTTGCTTTGCTGTTGGTATTCAACCGATTGAAAGTAAGAAACCTGATTCCTTATCTGGTTGGGGGAATAGGCATGTGGTATTTTATGCTCCATTCGGGCGTTCATGCCACGATCACGGGCGTGTTGTTGGCGTTTGCCATCCCGTTTGGCGACGGAGGTGAAAAATCAAGTTCTTATATTTTGCAACACATCTTGCACAAACCCGTTGCATTTGTCATTTTGCCCATTTTCGCCCTGGCCAATACGGCCATTGTTTTAAGTTCGGACATGGGGCATACCCTGACCCAAAATTACAGCATTGGCATTGCACTGGGGCTCATTGTGGGCAAGCCATTGGGCATTTTTTTGTTGACTTTTTTGTCCATCACCTTCGGCTTTTGTAAACTTCCAGACGACCTGAACTGGAAATCCATTTTAGGCGTGGGATTTTTAGGCGGAATTGGATTCACCATGTCCATTTTCATCACCTTACTGGCTTTCGACGACGAAGACATCATCAACAAAGCAAAATTTGTCATCTTGCTTTCGTCATTGATCGCCGGACTGATTGGTTTTTTTAGTTTAAAATTCACTTTGAAAAACGGCAACAATGATGTGGTAACGCAGGATTCATAATTACTTTACTCACCTTACCCAGTGCTGTACATAGACTTCTGATGTAAGTAAAGATTATAATCGGACTTGATAATGGGCTAAAGCACATAGATGTAGAACTTCCCTACCCCAACCCAATTGCCCAATCAAACGTCTTCCTATAAAAACCGAAGCCAATGAGAAACAGTACGATCCTACTAATGGCTTTATTCCTCTTGTTGGGGTGCCAAAAGGAAGTCAAAACCCTGGAAGAAGGTGTATTCATCCGCATAGAAAACACCAGTAAGTATACCTACCAGGACATCAAAGTATCCATTACCGAGGAGAAGTTCTATGAACCCTTAGCTCCTGGAACAAGCTCCGCTTACCAGCGCTTTTCAAAAGCTTTTCGCTATGCATATATAGAGTTAAAAATCAACAACAAACGGTATGGCCTACAGCCTATTGATTATGTAGGTGAGGAGGAGTTGAAAGATGGAAAATACACCTATCAGTTGAACGTCGAAGATACTTCAAGTCTAAGTAGGCAATTGAACCTGACGTTTAAAAAAGACTAAGCTTACTCCGTTTTCAAACTCTTCACCGGGTTCATCAACGCAGCCTTTATCGCCTGATAACTCACGGTCAACAACGCAATTGTAATCGCGATGAGACCCGCCAAAACGTACACCCACCATTTGATCTCAATGTGGTAAGCGAATTCCAGCAGCCATTTGTTCATCGCCCAATAGGTAATCGGGAAAGCGATCGCGATGGCGATGGCGACCAATTTTAAAAAGTCGATGGAAAGTAAATTGGTCAGGCTCAGTACACTTGCTCCTAATACTTTGCGCACCCCAATTTCCCGAATTCTTTGTTCTGCCGCATAGGTAGCCAAGCCAAAAAGGCCCAAACAAGCAATCAACACCGTTGCCAATGCCATCCAAATCAACATGGTTTCGCGGCGGGCGTCTTCGGCATAAAAGAGGGCCAATTGCTGATCGAGAAAATGGTATTCAAACAATTCGGCAGCATCAATTTTTGCCAAAATTGCCTCCATCTCCTGGATGGTTTGGCTGGCATCGGCGGCTTCGATTCTTGCCGTAAAATAGTCGATGTTGTGGATGGGGTTTTGTTGATAGGCCATCACCAGAGGGGCGATTTTTTCCCGCAAGGTCTGAAAATGAAAATCTTTGACAATCCCAATCACCCTCGCTTTAAACGTTCCCCCTCCACGCAGCGGATTAAAACTGAGGCCGTAGGAGGCCTCCGGAATCTCGATCAATTGATCTGAAGGCTCGGTGATGTTCAGCAGTTTTGCGGCGGTTTCGTTGAGGATAACCGATGCAGAATCGCCGGTGCCGCTGAAGTTTTTGCCTTGCAACAAGTCCACCTCAAAAGTTTGGGTAAAATGTTCGTCTACCCCTAAAAAGAAAGCTTCTTTTTGCTCGTCCAACTGGCCCATTTGCCGGATTTTGACCGCAGGGAGGTTTTTCCATTCGCCGGGTACACGCGAAGTGGTCGATACGTTTTTTACTTTGGGTAACTTCCCGATCTCTGATACAATGGTGGGCGCAGCCCTGCGGATGGCTCCGCTATTGATGTCCACGACTACCAACAATTCTTGGTTGAAGCCCAGGTCTTTGTTGTGTACATACCGGACTTGCAAAAACACCACGATGGTGGCAACAATCATAAACACCGAAACCGCAAACTGAAATACCACCAAACCCTTGCGCAAGGAAAAATCAGACTTTTTCTGAACTTTCAGGCTTTTCAACAAAAGGCTTGGGCTAAAGCGGGAAAGCATCAAGGCGGGATATGAGCCAGCCATTAAGCCAGTCAGCACAAATACAGCAAGCGCGGAAAGCCAGATGCGGTAATCGGTCGACCATCCAAGTGCAAGCGCTTTATTGGTAAAGGCATTAAAGGATGGCAGGATCAAATTGACCAGTAAAAGCGCCAAAACGAATGAAATGGACGTGAGCACACTGGACTCCACCAACAATTGGGAAATCAATTGCCCCCTGTACGCACCTACCGCCTTTTTTACGCCAATTTCTTTACACCGCGTGGAAGCTTTGGCGGTGCTGAGGTTCATGTAGTTGATGCAGGCAATCAGCAAAACAAAAAGTGCGACCAGGGCAAATATTTTCAGGTACAACAATGAGCTGTTGCCTGTTGCGGCTGAAGTGCCAATGCTAGCACTATCGAGGATGTTTTCGGAATGGAGGTGTACGTCCCGGAGCGCTTGCAGGCTATAAGCAAGGCTTATTCCGGGGTCGGGTTTAAAATTGGCATACACCATTTGGCGCAATTTTTGGGCGACCGCCTGTGGTTTGGCGTCTTCTCTTAGTAGGGCATACACCAAAAAATCATGGGACCCCCAATCGGCATTCAATTCTGCTAGAAATTCGGGGTCGGATAAATAAGTACTTTCCGAATACACCGAGCTAAAATTGAAGCTGGAATTGCGGGGATGGTTTTTGAGTACGGCGGTGATTTTAAAGGGTTGTTCCAAGCCACGCCATTTCAGCGTTTTTCCAGCTACCTGGGTGCTGCCAAAAAGCTGCAGGGCCAATTCTTCTACAATGACAATGGAATAGGGCTCGATCAGGGCGGTTTTGGGGTTGCCATCCAACGCTTCAAAATCAAAAATTTCCATCAAGCCGTTGTTCGAAACGGTGATTTCTTCGTTGATTTTCTTTTGATTGGCCAGGTTTTCCAGGTTGTCTCTGCCCCCTTGGGTGATCCGGGCGGTGTTTTCGATTTCCCCAATGCTTTTTTTCGATTCTTCCGCCAGTTTGTAGCTTGCTCCGGCAATATTCAGGGCTTCAGTGGGTGTTTTTCTATGTTTGATGACCCGGTAGATGCGGTCTGCATGGGGATGATGGCGATCAAAAGTAAGTTCGTCAAGGACGTAAAGTCCCAGGATAAAAAAACAAGTGAGTCCAAAGGTAAGTCCAACTACATTCAGGGTAGTGGATAATTTGTTTCGCAGCAGATTGCGCAGGGCGATTTTCAGGTAATTGTACAACATTGTGCGTTTCTTGAGCGTGTGTTACTTTAAGGACAAATGTTGTGCCAAAATCCATAAAAATCTGATACTTATATTCTTGTACAAAAACAGATCAACTGCAATTGTTCAATAACGAGCAAGAGTGACCAAAACCGGACAGACTTGATTTTGCCACACACTACCAACGAACCGCCTGAAACTTCCACCCCGGCTGTACCTTCTGCATTTCAATTTCATCATTGCGTTTGGTCAATCCGCAGGCCTTATAATTTTCGTGCAATTTGGCCAAAGCCACCCGATCCAGTTCTACGCCCAAACCCGGTTCGGTTGGCACCAAAACGGCACCTTCTTCAAATTTGAGCCTACCGCCGATGATGATCTCATCCGATTGCCAGGGATAATGGGTGTCCAGGGCATAGGGTATGTTGGGCAAAGCGGCACCCAGGTGTACCATCGCCGCCAGAGAAATTCCCAGATGGCTATTGGAATGCATGGACAGCCCTCGGCCAAAGGTTTCACAAATGCCCACTAAGGTCATGGAGGCCCGCAACCCGCCCCAAAAGTGGTGGTCGCTCAGAATGATGTCTTCCGCACCGAGTTCGATGCTGCGGGGAATTTCGTCAAAAGAAGTGGTGCACATGTTCGTGGCCAAGGGCGTTTTTAGGGCCTTCCTTACCTTGGCCATGTTCTCTTGTCCGCGCACGGGGTCTTCCAGGTATTCCAGCACGGGCTCCATTTCCAGGCCGTATTGAATGGCCGTTTCTACGGTCCAAAGTGCGTTGGGATCGATGCGGATGGGATAATCGGGACCGAAAGCTTCGCGCAAAGCAAAAACGGCGTCCACTTCTTGCCGGGGTTCAAAAACGCCCCCTTTTAATTTGATCGATTGAAACCCAAATTCGCGGCACATCGCCTGCGCCTGGGCCACAATTTCTGCGGGATTCAGGGCGCTTTTTTGTCGGGCCGCATCCCAGCCAGTGGCGGCGGGATCCAGATCAAATTCCAGTTCTCCACCCGCCCCGGCGTATTTGTAAAACAGATAGGCCGAAAAAGGAACCCGATCGCGCATTTTGCCACCCAACAAATCGACGATGGGTTTTCCGGTAACTTTACCGATGATGTCCATACAGGCCACCTCTACGGCGCTGAAAATATGCACCAGTTTTCGTTGATCCCAGGGGGCTAGGCCACGGTCGGCCACGGAATCTTTGCCAAAGGCATCCACCAGAATTTGCCGGATTTGATTCAATTGAAAAACGTCTTTCCCGATCAGCAGTTTTTTGGAATCTTCCAAAGCGGCATCGATGTCTTTGGTGCCGGGGATTTCACTGATGCCGGAGATGTTGTCTTCAGTGACTATTTCCAATACCGTGCGCAAGGCATAGGGTGCATGCAATCCTGCGGCATTCAAGAGCGGCGGATCGACGGTTGCGATGGGGGTAATGTGTATTTCTTTGATGCGGGGGCCTGATGTATATCCCATGGTTTTTGATTTAAGTGTTGAGAATGGGTTGAGGAGGTTGAGAAGTTGAGGAGGTTGAGGCTACCGCGAGCGACAAAAGAATAACATTGTCGTTCTGGGCTGTCGCTCGCGGTAGCCTCAACCTTCTCAACCTCCTCAACTTTCTCAACTTTTTTAGTCTTCCAGAAGCAAAAACAAGGAACTATGATCGAGTTCCCCATTGCCCAGGTCGAGCGCTTTTTTCATTTGCGCAGCCACCTGAGCCGTGCCCTCCAGTGCCACTTCAAATTCCGCTCCGGTCGCCAGCGCGATGTCCAAATCCTTTTTGTGCAATTTGATTTTAAACCCCGGCTTGAAGTTTCGCTCGATGATGCGTTTGCCGTGCAGGTCTAAAATCCGGCTTTGGGCAAAACCGCCCAAGAGTACTTCGCGCATTTTTTCCAAATCTACCCCCGCCTTATCTGCCAGGGTAAAAGCTTCCGCGACCGCCTGGATGGTCATGCCCACAATCATTTGATTGCAAGCTTTCGTGATTTGGCCAGCACCTGCTTCTCCGATGTGGACGATGTTTTTACCCATCGCTTGAAACACCGGGAGCGCTCTGGCGAATGCCTCCGCACCGCCACCCACCATAATCGAAAGGGTGGCAGCTTCGGCTCCGACCTGTCCGCCCGAAACGGGAGCATCCAGGGCTTCAATGCCCCGCTCCTGCATTTGAGTGTAGATATTTTTGGCCACCAAAGGCGAGATGGTCGACATGTCGATGAACAATTGACCCACGCGCATGGCCGCAAGTAGCCCGTCCGGCCCGTTCAGTACCATTTCCACTTCGGGAGAATCTGGCAGCATGGTGATGATGATGTCTACCGCTGCAGCCAGTTCCTTTTTGGAGGCGCACAAGCTGGCCCCCGCAAGATTGACCTCATTTGCCGCATGGCTACTCGACAACACTTGCACCGGATAGCCCGCTTTGAGTAAATTTAAGACCATGGGTTTACCCATTATGCCGAGTCCGATGAAACCTATTTTTTCCATACATAATGTTTATAGTTGAAATTTCGCAGAGTTAAATCAGTGGGAATAACTTTGCCCCAATCAATATGACGACCAAACCGGTCAATCCCATGACAACCAGTAAGGGAGAAATTGTTTTTAAGGCCTCTTTTTCCGTCAGGTCGCTCAATTTACAAAAGATCCAAAACCCGGCATCATTCATCCAGGGCACCAGTTTTGAACCACAACCAATGGCCAGGCCAATGTACACGGGATTAAACGCCAAATCGGCCTGATTGGCCATACCCGACAAAATCCCCGATGCCGTGATCAGGGCAACCGTAGCTGATCCTTGAGCCGTACGCACAACGGCAGAGATGAAAATGCCATGGGGATGAGGGCCATTTGATACCCTGCAGTCATTTGGGCAATTTCAGCACTGATCCCCGTTTGTTGCAACGCACCCCCGAAGGCACCCCCCGAAGCCGTGATCATGATGATGCCCCCACCGCTCATCAAGGCGGTTTGTACAAAGGGGGTCAAGCTTTCATGTTTTTGCTTTTTGTTTTTGGCCATGACCAATAGTGCGGCTACCCCTCCTAAAATTATGGCAATATTTTTATCCCCTAAAAACCGGATGACCCCATGCAACTGATTCATCCAAGACGATGGGGTCGATATTGGGTCAATCTTCATAAAATTGGACATGATGGTATCCGTGATGATCAGCACCAAGGGAATCAGAACGGGCAGGAGGGAAACCAGTAATCCAGGCAGATGTTTGTCTTCTTTGGCCGAAATCGTTTTCAGGTCTTCCAGTTTGGCATCCAGTGAATCCCGCAATTCAATGGGCATTTTTTTATTCGCCCACACCGAAAACAAATACCCGGCGGAAATGGTAAAAAGCCCCACCACAATGCCGCACATCATCATCAATCCAATGGGAATCCCCATTTCACCAATCAAAAAGAGGGGCCCTGGCGCAGGCGGAACCAGTGAATTGGCCATCGCTGCACCCGACATGATGCACAAAATCAGCAGCAAATAATCTTTGCCAATCCGCAAGGTCATGGCCTTCGCCAGCGGAATCATCAGGAAAATAACGGTGTCAAAAAACACGGGGATCCCCAAAAAGAAACTGCCAAACAAAAAGGCAAATGGCGCTTTTTTAATGCCGGTTAATTTCAACAGCGCACGAATGATGCGTTCGGCAGCACCTGATTCCAACATACATTTGCCGATGATGGCCGCCATGGCAATCAAAATGCCAATTTTGGCACAGGTATTGCCAAATTCGGTGGCAATGCGCTCACCGATGCTCTTTTTAGAATAGGCCAAGGCGGCAGCGGCATCCATACCTTTGGACAGCCCAAATTGCTCGATCTGGCTGCTTGGGGTTAAACAGGCCACCACAAATGCGCCCAACAACAGTGCTAAAAAAGGGTGCAATTTGAATCCAATGATGCCACCAACAACCAGAATGATGCCAACGGCGAGAATAGCAATAGGGTCCAACATAGCAGGTTTATTTTTGTTTTTAGCGGTGGATGGGGTGCAAGAATTTTAAAAATAAACACCATTTGCACAAAAAAATTTTAAACATGCTCTAATGGTGTTTAAGGGTAAATATTTATTAAAGCGCTGCGCGAAATTGTGCGAGTTTTTCAGCCATGTTTTTGGCTCCATCGGCCACAAAGGTGCCATCGGCTCCACAGGCGATGAAGCGAATCCCCATTTGATGGTATTTGCCATAATCGTCGGGGTTGAAAAACAGGATTCCGGTGGCTTTCCCGGCTTTATTGGCCGCCGCAATGGTGCGCTGAAGGGCGTCGATAAACATGGGGTGGTCAAACTGACCAAATATACCCAATTCCATCGACAAGTCTGCTGGCCCGATAAACAATACATCTATGCCCGGCACATGGGCGATCTCCTCCAAATGCTGGAGGGATTCTCGGGTTTCAATTTGCGCGATGCCCAACACATTCTCCTGGGAACCTTCATAATACGTTTGAAAATTCCGGGCAAATTGGGTCGCCCGCACCATTTTGGCTACGCCGCGTTGGCCAATCGGGGGATAATGTAAGCCATTGACTACTTTTTGGGCTTCCTGGGGGGTGTTGATTTTGGGGCACATGATGCCTTCGGCGCCCATGTCTAAAATGCGTTGGATGCGTTGGGGTTCGGCACTTTCCACCCGTACCACGATTCCCGCAGCTGGTATGTTCCAGGCCTTGCATTTGGGCGAGGGCTTCTTTTTCGGTTCCGGCTCCGTGTTCCAGGTCGATCAAGACCCAATCGAAGCCCGACAGGCCCACAATTTCCGCGGTCAGGGGGCTGCCCAGATTGAGCCAACAACCGTGCAGGGTTTCACCGTTTTGAAGTCGTTTTTTTAGGTTTTTCATGCGTCAAAGAGGTTTATCAAAGATAATGACCTGCTGAGCAGGCTAGCCTCAATTATACATAAAAAACGACAATAATGGGAACGCGGATGACACGGATTGAGCGGATTAACGCGGATTTATTGGTACGTATGATTAAATCCGCGTAAATCCGCTCAATCCGTGTCATCCGCGTTCCTATTAAGTCTCATGCGACAGCGCCGAAGGCGCCGAGCAGGAATAGAAGATTATGGTGAATGTATTAAATCTGTGCGAAATCCGCGTGAAATCTGTGTGAACGTCCACTACAACTCCAACAAAAACCGACTCACATTCGCTAAATCCTCCTCCGACAAGCCCAAGGCACTTGGATCGGGCATCAAAGAACCCGGCTGCTTGCTGCGTTTGGAAACCTTATTGGCCGGGAAGGCGTGTTGTTGCCCCAGCAAATCGCGGATGACCAGCGTTTGGCCATCGGCCACAATAAACCCAAAAGCCGATTCCCCCTCCGTGGTATTGACCGTCCAGGCCTCGTAGCCAAAAACGATCCCCGCTGAGGGATTCACGATGGCGTCCAGCAAGCTGACCCGGTCAAATTTGTTTTTGATTTGGGTGAGATCCGGGCCGATGTTCAAACCAATTTTTCCGGCCTTGTGGCAATTGGCACAAGAATTTTGGAAGACCTTTTTGCCCTTGGCCACACTCCCCGTTTGTGCCGCAATGTTTGGAATCACCCAGGCCTTGTCACTCCCCGGGCGTTTGAAATAATTGCCCGCCTGGATGCGTACGGCCAGACTCTGGTTCTCGAAGATGTTTTTGCCAATCACCTCGTACAGGTCTTTGCTCAGTTTGTTTTCCGCCAATAAGCCGATCAACATTTGGCCACCGAGGGAGTCTTTGGCCATCCGTCCGGCGGTGTTTTGCCGTTCAGCTGTGGCAATATTCAAATTGAGCAACCTTTCACGTTGGGCTTTCACTTGTGCCATTTTTTTCTCCATCGCCAGATTTAAGCCAGTAGTTTGCCATTCCAGCAAGTTTGCCCAATCGTTGGTTTGGCGAAAAGCCAGCCAGTATTTGGCTTGCTCGGCCACGTCGGGCAAGGGGCTTTTGCTCAGGGCGAGCATGGCCTCGGCGGCGCTGCGGTCTTTAACATACGCCAGGCCAGTGATGGCGTGTTGGCGGGCTGTCGCGCTGGAGTTGGCCGCTGTTGCCCAGTTCTTGAGTTGATCCACGGCAGCAGCGGGGTGTAGGCGCCAGGCCAATTTGCGCCAAACAGCCTCCGTTAGCGCGGGGGTCAGGTTTTGCAACAACGGCCAGATTTTGGCAGCATCCTCTCCTACGGCCATGCCAATGGCTTCCAATTCCCAGGCATTGCTGCCGTCGTACTGTTTGATCAGCGAGAGCAAAATGGGCTGCTTGTTTGCCCAGGGCTGATCCCGCAAGGCAATGGCGATTTCGCGCCGCAACATCGGCATAGCTGAAGTAGCGTACTGCGTACAAAGCGCCAACAGTTGATCTGCGGGTAAAACGCCACGCAAAGTACGGAAGCTCGCTATGGCCAGACGTTCGTCCTGGGTGTTTTTCAACAAAGGTTCCAAAGTGGGGAGTAGCGCATTGACGGGCAATATTTTTCCCAACAAAAAAACCGCCCGGGCACGGACGTAGGGATTGGAGGACTGGAGCAAAGCTTGTACACCAGCAATGGCCGCACTGCCTTGTCGCAACAAAGCCTGTTGACCTTGGGCGCGTACATTGGGCGCGGGATTCTGGAACGCGGCCAACTGCCCTTCGACAGTGCTCAAGTCTATTTTGGGCGCACGTAAAGTTTTGCCTTTGGGCGTGATGCGGTAAATGCGGCCATAGCCCGTGCTGTCTTTCATTTGGTGCCCGCCTACCACGGGGTCATACCAATCGGCTACGTACATGGCGCCGTCGGTGCCGATCATCACGTCGGAGGGGCGAAACCACTTGCTGAGGTCGCTGCGGTGTTTGGCGTCGTTCCAGTAATACGCCTCATCGTCCTGAGAAACAGAACTGAGCAGGTGTTGTTTTTTCCCCAAATCGAAACCAGCGCCTTGGGGTTTCGGCCAATAGGCAAAAATGACGTTGCGCCCGGCCTCGGCGCTGAGGAGCATGCCCCGGTATTTTTCACCCAGGCCATCGCCTTCATTGACTGCTACGCCAGTGGGTGAACCCGCTCCGGTATTGTCGCCCGCAGGGATAAATCCGGGGTCTTCCTGGTGCCAGTGGGCGGTGAACATGTCTTGTCCAGGGCGCTGGTCGGCATTCCAATAGCGGGTGCCATCAGCGCTGAAAAACCCGGCATTGCCCCCTTCCATGAGCCAGGTGACCCGGCAGGTCACCACCTGATCGTCGTTGTCGTTTTGCCACATGTCGCCATAGCTGTCGATGGCGGTTTCGTAGCTGTTGCGGAAACCGTGCCCGAGCACCCGCAGCCCAGTACCATCGGGATTGATGCAAAGTTGTAGGCCACCGACCCAAACTTTACCATCGTCGCTGCGTTGGTTGCCTTCGTTTTTGGTGTTGTAGGGCGATCCTCCGGTGTAGACGCTGCCCGCGCGGAGGTTCCAACCGGCCTTGTCTCGCACATGGTGTGGCCCGGCATTGCCTACGTTGAAGTACCATTTTCCATCGGGGCCGGTGACTACCGAATGCAGGGAGTGGTCGTGGTCTTTGCCACCAAATCCCGTGAGCAGGATTTCTTTTTTATCGGCTTTATCGTCGCCATCTTCGTCGGTATATAGGATCAGGTTGGGTGCGCAGGACACGATGACCTGTTTGCCCAGCACGGCAATACCCAGGGGTGAAACGAGGTCTTTGTCTTGCACAAATACTTTGGAAGCATCGGCTTTGCCATCCCCGTCTGTATCTTCCAGAATCATGACGCGATCACCCTTTTGGTGGTGCAAATGATGGAGGGTATCGTTATTGAAGTTGCGGTAATTGACGGCCTCAGTGACCCAGATGCGGCCTCGGCTATCCACGTCCATATTGGTGGGGTTGTAAAAGAGGGGACTTTCGGCCCAGAGGGTCACCTCCAAGTCGTCGGGGAGGTAGAGTTTGAGGGGGTCTTGGGGCTGAGGATCGAAGAACAAAGAGATCAAAAAGAGGAAAAGTATGGAGGAAAAATAACGAGTCATGTGTTGCGATTTGATCCGCCTGCGGCGGGGTTTTTATAGCCCGCAGATCACGCAGATTTACGCAGATTTTTCTCAAAAGGAGAAAAATCTGCGTAAATCTGCGTGATCTGCGGGGGAAATATGTTTTAATGTATCCGCCGAAAGCGGTGCTAAATTTTCATTGAAACAATCCTTTCAGGAACGCCAAATTGTGCTGATAAGCCGTCAGCACATCATCTCCATCCGGCTTTGCCCATTCAATTTGCATCCAATGGTCGCCGCGATAGCCGATTTCCCGTAAGGCCGTGGCTACACGGGGCCAATCAATAGTACCTTTTCCCAGGAGAAGTCGATTTTCCTTCATGTGCAGTTCGCAGATGTTAGTTTTGCCCAAGGTTTTTAATTCCTGATAGATGTCGTTGCCGGCATCGGCGGCATTGCGAAAATCGTAAAAAACCTTGATGGCCGGAGAGCCTACCTCGCGCATGATGTGCAAGTGCTCCTCAGCGGTGAGGTAAGATTCGATGCCCAGGGTAACCCCGGCGCGTTCGGCCTTTGGGGCTACTTTTTTTAGGCGTTGAATCACCTCGGCGATGCCTGCGGGGTCATTGCGCAGGTCGTTTTTGACAAAAAAAGCCAGGAGTACCACTTTCACGCCAAAGGCGCGGGCCACATCGATGCTGTCGGATACCCATTGCTCGGTGCGCGGGTCGGACTTGTATGGCACATTGTTGAGTTCGCTGATGGCAAGGCTGCTGATTTTTACCCCGGTGTTTTTGCTGGCGGCCAGGTATTGGGCTTGTATTTCGGGTTTGCGTAGGTGCAAGTCATTGGCCAGGTTGCCCAGGTTTACCTGAATGCCCTGGAGACCAATATTTTTAGCCAGCTCAAAAGCTTCAATATTGGCACTTTTGCCTAGTGACCAATCACAAGCACCGATGTTAAACCGGCGTTTAAAATCGACCCAAAAGTCGAGTGAAGGATGTAGCGCATGGCCGATACCAAGTAAGGCAGCGCTGTGCAACAATTGGCGACGAGATAGGGACATGGATCTGATGTTTAATGCCCGTTAAGTTAAGCACATTTTCTGGGCAGGACGGTTTTTTTCAGCCAAAAAACAAACAATCAAGTGTCCGATTCCGAACACAAACTGTCCACAACTGGACATGGTTTTTGAATAAAATCATTTTTACTTTGCTGATAATCAACACTTAATAAAGTTGGCATGGTCTATGACTTATTGAGTACATGTACTTGTTACCGACTCTTGTAAGAATATTTTCACTGACTGTTGTTTCATACTAATCTCGTTGCAATTCGCTCTAGGTTGGGGGCAGGCAAAGGCGCTTGCTCCAACCCTGGGTTTTTGAATGCCAATACAAACGAATCAAACCATGCTCTATACCCAACTCAAATTTGCTATCCGCAACCTCTGGCGCAATAAGTTTTACAGCATGATCAACATTGGTGGCCTGGCCGTAGGTATTGCGGTCAGTATGCTGATTCTGGTTTTTGTGGGGCATGAGTTGAGTTTTGATCGGTTTCATAAAAATGCCGATAACATTTACCGCGTGAAGGTTACCTTCAAATTTGGCGAACAGGAAATGCAAGGCACAGGCATGTCGGCCTACATGGGGCCAGCCCTCAAAGAAAGTACGGCGGGCGTGAAGGACTACGTACGGATGTTCACTTCTTTTAATGAAAAACTAACGTTCAAAAGTGACGCTGACCATATTTTTACGAAAAACGATTTGTACTCGCCGACCCTAGCTACTTCCAAGGTATTCAGTTTTTTTTCAAGGTGATCCACGCACTGCCCTGGATCAGCCTGGAAAAATAGTAGTGAGTGAATCCATTGCCGAGAAATATTTTGGCGACAGCGACGTATTGGGCCGTACCTTGACGCTCAACAATGGCTTGAATTTCGTCATCAGTGGGGTCATCAAAAATGCCCCCTCCAATGCCTCGCTTGCTTTCGACATCATTGCGCCCCTTGCAATCCTTGTTTGCTTTTCAACAATTGCTCAATCCTGACCAAAAAGATGATTTGCTCAAAGTGGACAACGTGGTGCGTCCGGGTTCCTTTCAGACCTACCTGCATTTGGCTAATCCTTCCATCCAAGCATCAGTTTTGAACAACATCCCTAAGCTAATGCGACGGGGCAAAATATCAGAATCAGAAATCAAAAGCCACAAATTTGTGCTCTCTGCGCTCACCGATCTCCACATGGGTGAAAGTACCAGTGGCGAGGCGCGAGGCATCAGCAATGTATACATTTTTGCAGGGGTGGCCTTGTTGATCATTTTGCTGGCCCTGCTCAATTACATGAGTTTGACCACCGCTCGGGCCACCGAACGCGCTCGGGAAGTAGGGGTACGCAAAGCCTTGGGCGCTTTTCGGGGGGAACTGATTGGTCAGTTTTATGGAGAGTCGGTGCTGGTTACTTGCCTCTCTTTTGCACTGGGATTTGGTCTGGCTTTTTTGCTACGGCCCATCTTTTTTGATCGTCTTGATCTCCAAATTGATGCGGCCTTTATGCTGAGTCCGATCGTGGTACTGCCAATGCTGGGCTTGATGCTGGCTTGTATTGTACTGGCAGGAGCTTATCCATCCTTGGTACTCTCGGCTTTCCGGCCCGTGGAAGTGTTGAAAGGTCGTTTTTTAAAAAGCAGCAAAGGGGGGATACAGATCCGCCAAAGCATCACCGTGTTTCAGTTCGTTGCCTCCATTGTGTTGGTCATTGCCGCTTTGGTGGCCCAGCAGCAACTCAGTTATTTGCAATCGCGCAAACTGGGTATGAACAAGGATCAAATCATGATGATGACGCCCTCAGCAGAAGGTTACCACGCTTTCCGCAACGCCGTTTCTCAATTGAATGGAATCGAAAAAACGGGCAGTGCCTCTTTGGCCCTGTTTAAAGATTACAATTCGATTTTTTTCGTCACCTCACCGATCAATAAAAAAGAAGTACCCCTCCATACCCTTGGGGTTGACGCAGGTTTGATCGATATGTTGGGTTTGACGTGGAAAATTCCGCCAGCTGATTTAAAAAACACGGCAGGCTGGCAGGGGAAATTGGTCTTAAATGCCCTGGCGGCCAAAGATTTGGGGGTAACATCTCTGGCACAGGCGAATGAAGTAGGCAGCATTTTAGGACAACCTATGGTCGGTGTGTTAAACGATTTTTACTTCAGTGAAATGAGCCTGAATCAAAAAACACCATTAGCCATGTCGATTGTGGGCGAAGATTTTAAAGGCACTTTGTACTTGCAGTTGTCGAAAACAGCCGATGTGCAGGCTAGCATGGCTGCGATTGGAAAGCAGTACAAAAAACATTGCCCCGATAAACCCTTTGAATATTTCTTTCTGGACGAAAGTTTTGATACCCTGTTTAAAGCCGAAGACCGCATGGCCAAACTATTTGGCATCTTTACGGGACTGGCTATCTTTATCTCTTGCCTGGGGCTTTTTGGACTGGCTGCTTATGCAACCGCTCGGCGCGCCAAAGAAATTGGCATCCGCAAAGTGCTGGGGGCTACCGTAGGCAATGTGATGAGTTTGTTATCGACCGAATTTTTGCGACCAGTCTTATTGGCCATCCTCATTGCCAGTCCGATTGCCTGGTACCTGATGGAGCAATGGCTGAAAAAGTTCACTTACCGGATTGAGGTGGAATGGTGGATTTTTGCAGCGGCGGGCCTTAGTGTGATTGTACTGGCCCTGCTCACAGTGAGTATCCAAAGCCTGCGTACCGCGCTGGCGAATCCAGTAACCGCGATTAAAAACGAATGACAACTACAATTTATACCAACACATGTTGCAATTAAAAAACATAGCTAAGTACCACAGCAATGGCATCCAGAAAAACTGGGTACTGAAGGACATTAGCACAACCATTTTTGAAGGTGAATTTGTATCCATCATGGGGCCTTCCGGGGCGGGCAAAAGTACCCTGCTGAACATCATCGGCATGTTGGAAGAACCCAGTGGCGGTGAGTATTACTTCCTGGATGAGCCCGTACACAAACTTTCGGAAAAAAAGCGCACCGACCTGTACAAGCACTACATCGGGTTTGTATTTCAGCAATATCACCTGATTGATGAGCTGACGGTATATGAGAACCTCGAAACGCCCCTTTTGTACAAAAAAGTTTCTTCTTCCGAGCGCAAAAGCCGGGTAGCAGATATTTTGGATCGATTTAACATGGTGGCTAAAAAGGATTTATTTCCCAATCAGCTTTCGGGGGGCCAACAGCAGTTGGTGGGCATTGCCCGCGCACTCATCGGCCAACCCAAGCTGATTTTAGCCGACGAACCTACGGGTAACCTGCAATCGGCTCAAGCGGATGAGATCATGCAAATCTTCAAAAAGCTCAATGAAGAAGAAAAGGTATCGATCATTCAGGTAACCCACAGCGAAAAAAACGCGGCTTACGCCGAACGGGTCATTCACTTGTTGGATGGACATGTTGAACGGGAAGAAAGATTCACCAGATAAGTTGAAAAGTTTGGGGTTGAAAAGTTGAAGAGTTATCAGTAAAGCAAGATTTGTTATCATGGCATAACATAGTATTACCCTTAACTTACGGCTATTTTTCAACACTACACTCTTCAACCTTTCAACTAAAAATATTGGCACATGAAAAATATTCTACTGGCGCTCAGCTTACTCATCATTGGAGCACCAATAGCTTTGGCACAAACAACCTTGAGTTTGGATGAGTGTATGCGCATTGCCTTGGAGAATAACCTGCAAATCAAAAATTCGGGCTATCAACTCGATTTGGCGGAAGTATCATTGCGGCAAACCCGGGCACAGCAATTACCCGACCTGAGCCTGAATTTTGGCCAAAACTTTAACTTTGGCCGCAGCATCGACGTCAATACCAACCAGCGCATCGATGAAGTTTTTCTCAGCAATGGTTATGGTTTGAACTTGTCAGTGCCCATTTTTAATGGTTTTGGGCTAAAATACCAGGGGCAACAACAGAAGCAAGCCATTCAGGCCGGCATCAAAGATGTGGAAGCCAGCAAAAACCTGATTCGCCGCAACATCATTACGTTTTACCTCAATGCCCTGGCCAATCAGGAGCTTTTCCGCGTAGCTCAGGAACAAGCCAACGCTACCCGTCAGCAGATTGAATTGGCTCAAAAAAGAGTCTCCGCCGGAGTGGCCAACGAGATCGTGGTGTA
>NZ_JADKCX010000031.1 GCF_016718685.1 Haliscomenobacter sp.
GGGTAACCAATGGTTTTGCTGATGTTCAGGAGTCTTTTGTTTAACTCCAGAATGCCAATGACGAGCAATTCGAGGCCCTTTTCACCATTATTCGTGATGCTCAATTTTTCGCCTAAAACCCCGGAGAAGGCATCATCCGCTTTAATATTTACGGTTTCGCCATTGATGGTAAGCGTTCCCGTTCCATTCACTACATAATACACTGCTTCAGCGCCTTCAAGTGCAGTCCGCCCGGCAGATTTGCCCGCTGGAATCAGCAGGTGATCCACGTGATCCCAATCCGTGCGGAAAACTTCCGACCCGATCAATCGCCGGTAAAGCACCCCTTCACCGGTATAAATTTGACTATTTGCTTTGAGTTTATCTTGCTCCAGGCGCGCCGATAAAAGCGGGAATGGGGTCCAGACTTACCAACCCGCGCATCGCCCAGATCAAAAGCGTCTCTACACCCCTTCTTTTGACTTACCGCAAAGTTGAAAATACTGACGGGTTCGTGGAGGCATTATGATAACATGGAATCCGCCCCGTTTGCAGGCACAATTGCGGGCGCTCTGACATTACGGCAGTACGCCCACATTGACTGTAAATTCTGCTTCCCCACTGGGGATCCCGTACATTTCCTCGATGCTATGATGAAAGCGGTGGTAATGCCCGATTTGGCGTTGATCACTCCCATTATGCTTAAATAAAGGGAGAGATTTGGTAGACAGGTCAGGTGACCGATCAATTTGAGTGAATCCCATTTTCCAGCGCCTGGAAGTGTACCGCCGAAAGTTCTCGGTATTTGGATGGATCATTGGGTATGATGCGATCCTTTAAGAGATTGAGCAGTGGCCTGCACTACGAAGCTAAATACTAGTAGGATGAACAATGTTTCATCTGCGATCGGGCTGTTTATAGTTTCAAAAAACGTGCGGAAAGCACTCTGCTTTGTTGCTAGTCGGGAAGCGCATACACCCCTCGCCACGTGGTAATGCTCCAGGCTTTTGGAGTAATCATAACTGTCGCGAGTAAAGTTGGAAGTAGCGTTGATGACCAGGTACTGTTTTCCATTCAGGGTGTACATACTGGGCTGGGCATTGGCCTCATAACTCAGGTAGTTTCCCATGGGATGTTCCCATTGTCGGCGTCAAATGCGTACAACTTACCTCCTTTGGCGGTGGCAAAAACTACCCCGGTTGAGGTAACCACCATGCCTTTTTCTGGGGTACCGCCAGGCCAGACCTTTGCTGGGGTCTCCCTTGGCGTACAGGAATCCAGGCCAACAGGTTTTCTCCATGATGGTTCCTTTGTTCAAAATCGTCAGCTACAATCGAAGACCAGGGTGGTTCCGCTAAACCCGACCATTCGGTTCCATAATCCGTGATGTAACGATCCTTGGGGTGTTTGACTTTGTAGCAGGATACTCCGTCATCCGACGCTCTGGCGCATCCGGCTTAATGGTAGCGACCCCAGAAGCGACCACGGGGCCTTTGGGAAGAACGGCGTTAGACCGACGAGGAAATTAAAGCCCCGTGGGTACCTCCCAGATAGCGGTAAAGCGCTTCAAGGGTTTCCTCACTGACGTGCGTAAACCCAGGCATTGATCCCTTGCCGCCCAGCACAATGTCTTTAAATTCGGTATACATGATGTACTGCCCGGCATTGACCAAAGCTGGGCCAGTCACGCCCTCCATGTTTTTACCATGACAAGGCTGACAGGTAGAGGCATAAAAGTTTTTACCTGAGCGATTTAGTCCTGTGGGTCCATTTTCGGAGACTCTACTTTTTCAAGCGATAGGTGGGGCGTGTTCACCCCGTCCAGAATGTACATCAATCCATTTTTGGGATCAGAGGCGGTATTCCCATAATTGGCCCCTCCCAAAGCACAGGCATCATGATGGTTTCGTATTGGTCAGAGGCGAATGTACAAACTGGTTGGCGGTGGCCTTTTTTGTGCCATTGTTGTTTGATGCTGTCAGGGAAAAAGGATTCAGGGTTTCCAAAGTCACTTCATGCCTGGTGAGGTGGGGGAGTGAAGAAATGGGCTGGGTAAGACGGGCTTTTCTCCCGGCATTTGCTGGCTGGGAAAGGTTTTTTCTTCGATGGGAATGAAGGTTTCCTGTTTCCCGGTCGAATACAAACAAGAATCCATGTTTGGTAGCCACCGCTACGGCATCAATATTTTTCCACCATGATTCACCGTTAACAATTGTGGAGCACTAGCGAGATCGACGTCCCAAAGGTCGTGATGTACAGTTTGATAATGCCACAAACGTTTACCCGTACGTGCATCCACTGCCACGAGACAATTGCCGAAAAGGTTACTGCCCAGGCGGTCGGCACCATAAAAATCATAGGTTGGTGAACCAATGGGCAAAGTCGATTCCTCTGGTTTGATCCACCGAGATTTCGCTCCAAACATTCACCTTTCCCCCGTACTTGTAGGCATTCTTTGTGAGTTTTGTAATAAATTCTCCTGGCTGAGGTACGGTGTGGAAAGTCCGTACCGGTTCCCCACTGACCCCGGTGTACGCCCGCACAAAAGCCAGGTGGAGAGAAAGCGCGCTGCCGGGGCCGATCCTACGATCACCAGATGCATCATGAATCCCGCCGGGCATCATGGCCTGCATTCTGCGAATGGAAGAGGGCTCGCGGCCTGGTCAGCCGCGCATGTCCGTATAGCCATCATTGCCAAAACTGGTGATGGTTTTTCCGGTCACTGCATCGATGGCCTGGAGAGAGTTGTTGAGGTGAAAATCAGGCGTTTGTCCTTTTTATCTTTGCTCTCCCAATAATTGGGCCCTTCGGCTCAATCCCATGAGGTGGCGTGAGATCCAGATTTCTTTGCCACTCAGCACACTCACCGCAAATCAACGAATTGTTTTTGCCCATCACATACATCGTGGTGTCTACGATAATGGGGCTAGAAGTAGGGTTGCTGATCGCCCGAGATGCGTCGAGGCCACTTGCATTTTGCCAGCATTTTCTTTGGTGATGTCCGCTGCTGCAAAATACCTCGATTGGTCGGGGCTTTTGCCGTAATGCGTCCCAAATTGGTATGGGCTGGAGTCGTATTATTGTAACTATAATCGGCTAAGGACAACAATCCAATAACTACCGACAATAACATTAGTACACAACAGTGGGTGTAAAAAGGGCTTGCTGCCTTTTTGTTTTTGTTCGATTTTTAATCATGTAGGTTTCATTTAACTTTGCCAATAGGACATCTAATGATTTGGTTAGCAAATCACATTGGCAATGCGATGAAAAGCACAAAATAATTGTCCTAAATTACAATTATTTGTTTTTGAATTGTAGGGGAAAGTGGAGAAAAATTTTCCCTTGTACTGTAGTTCGGCAATTTACTGAAAAAACCTGTGAGACATTAAAATATCACGGGCTTTACAGCAAAGATCCGGCAAGCTGTTCTCTTACTGTGGATAACCCCGGATTCTGAGTTTTCAAATTCGGATTATTGAGCAACTCTTGCTCCGGAATAAAGTAACAAATGCTTATCCTGCACCCAAGGGTCGGTTGGAACTCAAATTAGTGTACCCAACAAATTCATCAAATTTTTGGTTTTTCATTAAAAACTTTAAGGCACCATATCAAACCAGGTGAGAGGTTGTTGTTCATAGCACAACTCCAGCCAACACTCTTTCCAAACGGCTTCGCGGAATGAGTTTAGTTGTAAGTTTCCAAACCTGGCGTAGTAAGTTTGGCCCGATCTCTGACGCCAGAAAGCATCGTAGGCCGCTTTAGTGGGAGTGCCATTCGTTTCGCCCTCTGCAAACAACGACGCACTTCTGCATACCGGATCTGCGACACGTTCAAGGTTGTTTTGGAGCGTGCCCGACACTCAATACCGCTCAGTACGATTGAAGTGTTTGAAGATGTAAGGTGCGCCCAATTCAAAACGTGCGCCGTTGCCGTTGGTAAAATAGGTCGTGTAGAAATACCCGTCCTGGTCTTTTGCCCGTAAATCACCGTCCTCATACGATCTGTAAAAATTCGGAGTGGGCACGCTACTTGGCGAAGTTCCCCCCCAGGGCCGTTAAACGTTACAGGCTAAAGTTCGGTAAAAATTCTCCATCGGGTTCGCCGCCACCAAAGTATGTGGTATTGCAGCATAAGAGATGCTCAACGCGGTTTCGATTACTTTCTTTATACATCTTCGTCAGCTCGTAAACAGATTAATTAGATCCAGGATTGGCATTGGCATAGGTGATTACCTCAGCGGCCTTATCACGCCGCCAACTTGTAATGCAGGCTCCCTTTTCAATGGGAACCCGGCCATGGTCAAATAAGCCTTCGCCAACTGCGCTTTTACCGCACCAAATTGGCCCGACCAGTTCCGTCCATCCAGGACAAGCCAGCTGCCTCAGCAACAATCAAATCATCTACAATCGAGTTTAAACTTCCTCTTCGCTGGCGTACTTGCAGGTAAAAATCTTCTGAAGTTGCCGTTTTGGTTTGGTGATGAGCGGAATATCGCCCCACAACTAAACTGAAGTAAAGTAAGCCGAAGCACGGAAGCGGGCTTCACCCAAGACCTTTTTCTTTTGGGCTTCTGGCATGGGTGTAATGGGCAGCGGCACTTGTCATTCACCTGGTTTGGCCTGTGCGATCACTCGGTACAATCCGTTCCAATAATTGACCACGTGGGCGGTATTGCCGTCGTGTACCAATCCATACAAGTTATTCAAATCAGAGTTTTGCGCTGTTTCAGTAGTTGATGTACCCGTGAGGGCTTCTAGCAATTGCCGGTTGCTCGAAAAATACCTGCACCGCCGCCCACAAAGCGCAAGTCCCGGCATAAACAGAACCCGGCTACCGAAGCTTCGGCGCGAGTCAGGAATAGTATAAAAACTATGCGGGTGTAAGGTTGGAAGGCGCCTCTTCCGTCAAAAAATCAGAACAACCCGGGTCCCAGCAAAGATCGCTCCAACAAGCGTAGCCTTGTCCAATATGTTTGGTGATATTCAATTTCTCAAAAAATGTTGTTTTGAATGAAAAACTGAGTTACAAGCATTTGCAAACCAACCTTGTAAGTGGTAGGCTTGGGATAGTTGTGCCAAATCATACCCTGAGGGAAAACGCACTGTTGTCGTCTCCCTGATTGGTGGGCGGTGCCCCCAGGATCGACACAATCTCGTCTCAACGGCCCAGGAAGAAATTTTGAGCAGTAGCGCCTTACCGCAAGCGGCCCGTTTGAGCTTATTAAAGACTTGTCCGGGGAAAGTATACCCAAACAATAAATTTCTACCCCCGCAGGAAAGAACCATCTTTGATCCACCACGAATCTACGTTGGTGACATAACCCGCGCGCGTATCGCGAACCTCAGCAATCATCTCGTATTTTTGGTTCTGTGGCGTCCAGGCAGTTCAATGCCGTGGGTAACTGTTGGCGAAGGCTTGGCGGTCTTCGCTGGCGTGCAAGTTCATCATCACCTTGACATCGTTTCCGTTAGGAAAACCCGAAGTTCTAAGGTCAAATCAAGTTGTTGCACGGAAAGTGTTGGTCAGGTGCCCCAGCCTTTTAGGCTACCATTGCCGATGATGCTGCGGTCGGCATCTGTAATGGCTTTATCGCCATTGACGTCCTTATACTTGATGTCGCCTGGCAAGATGGTTAGGCCGTTGCGATACCTGGTAAATTTAGCCGCTTCCTCCCGCTCGGATTCGCTCCAGATTCCCAAGCGGGTAAGGCCCCAAAAAGAACCTACTGCATTCCTCAATCCGAATGATGTGGTCGGGTTAGGTAAAGTCTGGTCCACCTACGTTGAAGATGTCGGAGGTTCGCCAAGGAAAGTACTTATTCCGGTTGAACGAAATATCGAAAGCCGTATTCCATTGAAAACCACCTGCGTCAACGTTTCGAGTGTTCAAGCCAATCTCAAAGCCTTTGTTGTACATGGAGCCCACGTTTCTGCGAATGGTACCATAACCACTCGTTGTTGGCACGGGTGCGTCCAAAAGCATGTCAGTTGTTTTGCGGTAGTAATAATCTGCTTCCACCGAAACCCGGCCTTTGAACAAAGCGAATTCAATCCCTACATCCGTCTGCGGTTTTTCCCAACGCAAATCGGGGTTGGCCAAACGGTTAATGCCTGTTCCAGCTACCCGTGCATCATTATAAATGGTTGCGAAGTTGGAGCTCAACAAGGACAAGGAGGAATAAGCCGGGATTTCAGAGTTACCGGTTAGGCCATAACTTGCACGAAGTTTCAAATTTGAAATAAGCGTATTCCCTTTCAAGAAGCCTTCTTCAGACACCCGCCAAGCCACTGCGCCCGATGGGAAAAACGCAAATTTGTGGTTTTCTCCAAACTTGGAAGAACCATCTGAGCGACCAGTAAGCGTAAATAAGTACTTGTTCGACAAGGTATAATTGAGTCGTCCAAAATAAGAATTAAACGCAAAACGCGATGCGCCTGAGCTGACCGCAGGGTTGGTGGCTCCCGCTCCCAGGTTGTTGAATCCGAAATAGTCGGTGGCAAAGTTGTTTACACTGGCCCCCATACCAAAAGTGTTGGTTTCTTGCCAGAGACGCCCAATAAGCCATTCAGGCGCGTGTTTGTCGCCCAATTGCTTGTTGTAGGTCAAGTAGTTTTCCAATGACCAAAAACTTTCCTTATTGCTACTGGTAGAGGCGTTGCCATTGCCACCGATGTTGAGTGTGCGGGTTTGAGATTGGTTGTTTTCTTGCGTCAGCACGTTGATACCAAGCACGGTACGCATCTCCAAACCTTTGGCTAAACGTGATGTTTGAATACAAACTTCCCAAGGGTTGTCTGGGTGTTCAAGATGTACTTACGTCCCATCAAACGGTGAACAGAGCTGAAGGTGCCTTCTGCAAACGGGAAATCGCGGTTGTTGGCATACGTTCCGTCTTCGTAATTCACTGGCAAAAACGGAAAGTCTTCTACAATCTGCCGAGCTATGGCATCATTTTGATCCACAATATTCTCGGTTTGGTTGTTGTAGCTCAAGGTACCGCCTACTCTCAGCCATCTTTTTACCTGGTCATCAATGGTAAACCGGCCTGAGTATCTTTCATGTAAGAAGTCTTCAGCAAGCCCCTGATCATCGCGGTAACCCAGCGAAATAGAATGCTAGGTACGCTCATTGCCACCACTAAAACCCAATTGGTGGTTTTGTGAAAGCCTACTTTGAGATGTTTCTTCAAACCAATCCGTATCGAATTTAGGCGTACCATCACTGTTGAACACCCGTGGATCAGTGCGGCGCAATTTGGGGTTCAAATACGCCCATTTGCCTGCTGCCCAGCCTGCAGGGTCATATTTGGCCATGTTCGCCCAAGCTAAATCTTCTACGGCCATGTATTGTTTAGCGTTCAATACTTCTGGTCGGTTTGGTCCAATGGTATTGACACTAAAATCACCATTGTACGTAACTGAACCTTCGCCTGCTTTTCCTTTTTTGGTGGTCACCAAAATTACCCCATTGGCACCTCTGGCACCATAAATGGCGGTTGAAGAAGCATCTTTGAGGACCTCTACCGATACGATGTCGTTGGGGTTGATGTAGTCAATGGCCGAGCTGAATTGATTTTAGGTACCCTGTGGAAGCATTACCCCATCTACCACGTAAAGCGGGTTGTTAGAAGAGTTGATGGAACTAAATCCACGCACGCGAATGGTCGTTCTACCACCTGGACGGCCCGAGTTGTTGTTTACCTGCACCCGCAATTCTTCCAGACAATGCCTGGGTAAGTGATGCGGAGGGGCGTTCCTGGAGTTGGTCGACTTTGACGGAACCAACCGAACCGGTCAAGTCCGATTTCTTGGCCGTTCCGTAACCAATGACCACAACACCATCCAATAGCTTTTGTGTCCGTTTTAGCGGTGACGGTAATTGTCGTTTTGAGCACCTACTGCAATTTCTTGTGAAACGATAACCTGTGTAGGAGAAAACCAATGTTGCCTCATCAGGTACTTCTAAACTGAACTGTCCATTGATGTCAGTTACCGCACCATTCGTTGTACCTTTGACTAAAATACTCACACCAGGCAATGGCGAATTGGTTTCATCCAGAACTGTACCATTAATGGCCTTTACTAACATTGGTTCACTTTCCACTTTTCCAAGTGGTTCTCGGTTGGGTGTGGCATACAAGATGCCAGAACAGCAAATTAACAAAGTGATTTGGGTGAGCAGTAAGCGGCCAAAATGAGGCCATAGCTCCGCTTGAGCGTAATTTTTTTTTCATCTTGTTAAGCCCGAAATGGGAGATTAGGGGTGAAAAATTTAATTTTAAAAACTATGTAAAGGTTAATAAAAAATTAAAATCAAGGGTAAAACATTATAATAAAATAATGAATTGTTTTGGTAAATTTTTTAAAAACAAAAAATATACTATGCCTCAATCATTCAATTACTCACAGCTTGTAGAAAATTTAGTACCCAATATTTGTTTGGACGTGGCTTAAATTTAGATTTATTTGAGTTTAAAAAATTTGAGCTCCGTCAATTCACAAACATCACCCCTTTCTCCTTCGCCATTTGATTGATTTTGTAAAGGTTGCCATCAATCGTGTTTTTCAGTTTGGATAATTCTTCATCCACCATTTGGCTCAATTTTCCACGCACTTCTTCCCCTTGTTTGGTGGGTCGAAAGTCACCCTGCGCTTGTTCTACCATCAAGTGCGCCAGGCGGTTGTTCAACTTGATGCCGTAGTTTAGCGGATCCTGTACACTTTGGTTTTTGGTTTGGTGGATGTTGTTTTCGATGGTATTCAGTTCTTCCTCAAACTTCTTGATGGCGTCCATCATGTCCTTGTTTTTTTCGTCGCTGCCCAGTTTGTTTTTCAGGTAACCCAGGTCTTCCTTTATTTTGCGCAGGTTGATGATGCCTTCGTTGGCTTCGGTGACCTTGTTGCGCACTTTCATCAAAAAATCAAACTGCGCCTGGAAATCTTCGGGCGTGGTAGCCAAGCGGGGGTCTTTGAGGATTTCAAAGGTTTGGGTTTGCATCTGGCCATTCACGGTCAAGCGGACTTGATACTTTCCAGGTACGGCTTTTGGCCCCAAATTTGGTGAGCCATAAAACACCATCCCTGGGAAGGTTTTGTATCCCGGATATCGCATGTCCCACACAAAACGCCCCCCTCCGGCTTTTACGGTAATTTGATTGAGGCGCTCTTTGGCTTTGTTGCTAAACGTACGGATGGTATCGCCGTCACTTTCCAAAATGTCAATTTTGACCTCAGTGTTGTGTCCAGTTTTTGATGAAATAATGGATCATCACCCCGTTGGGATGGTTTTCCCCTCCAGTTTAGGGTCACGGCGATTGCTGCCTGCCATGCGGTAAGTCGGCATGGGTTGATACAGGATGCTTTCTTTGGCGGCCATTTCCGTGTTCAGTTGCTGCAATGGGGTCAAGATCGTCGATGAGCCAAAAACTGCGCCCGTGGGTAGCGGCGATGAGGTTGTCGTTTTTGACCGCCAAATCAGCAATGGGCACAGGAGGCAGGTTGAGTTGGAGCTTTTGCCAGTTGTCTCCATCGTCAAAGGAGACCCACACGCCTTTTTCGGTGCCCGCGTACAGCAATCCTTTGCGTTTTTGGTCTGCCCGTACCACGCGGACAAATTCATCCTTGGGGATTCCTTTGGTCGTGACGGTCCAGGTTTTGCCATAGTCCAAAGTCCGGTAAATGTAGGGGGTGTAATCGCCAAACTTGTAGGAAGTGGCGGCAATGTAAGCCTCACCTTTCACAAAAGGGCTGACTTCCACCGCATTGATCATGTTGAGTTTGGGCGACATGGGCGGAGTCACGTTTTTCCAGTTTTTACCCCCGTCCTGGCTCAGCTGCACCAGGCCATCGTCGGAGCCCGTCCAGATTTCGCCTTCAGTGTAGGGCGACTCCGCCGCTGCAAAAATATTGGCGTAATATTCCGCGCCTGTGTTATCCTGCGTAATCGCCCCCCCCGAAGACTTAATGGTTTCGGGATCGGCGCGGGTCAGGTCCGGGCTGATCACTTCCCAACTTTCGCCGCCATTCAAACTCATGTGCAGGTGGTTGGAGCAAGCGTAGAGTTTTTTGGGGTTGTGCGGACTAAAAAATACCGGGTAATTCCAGTTGAAGCGGTACTTCATCACTTCTGCGCCAGAACCTGCGGGCAAATCGGGATACACGTTGGTAGAGCGCTCCTGGCCCGTTTCCAGGTTTTGCATGGTCATGTAGCCTTTGTAGTCACCGCCGTACACAATTTCACTATTGAGCGGGTCGGGAGCCAGGTGGGCGCTTTCACCTATGGCCAAGGCATCCCAGTCTTTTTCGGTCACGGCACCGCCATTCGTACGGTGGGGGATGCGCACACTAGAGTTGTCTTGCTGCGCACCATAAATGCGGTAGGGGAAGTGGTTGTCGGTGGATACGCGGTAAAACTGGGCGGTGGGCTGATTGTGATAAGTCGTCCAGTTGTTGCCACCGTCGTTTGAAATTTGTGCGCCGCCATCGTCGGCCATGGCCATCCGTTTGTTGTTGTCGGGGTCAATCCAGAGGTCGTGGTGGTCGCCGTGGGGGGCATTTTTGAGGGCAAAAGTTTTGCCTCCGTCCTTGGAAATGCCGTAGCTGACGTTCAGCACGTACACGATGTCTTCGTTTTGGGAGTCGGCATAAATGCGGCAATAGTACCAGGCGCGTTGCAGCAGGGCGCGATCCTGGTTGATGCGCGCCCAGGTTTTGCCGCCATCTTCGGAGCGGTACACGCCACCTTCCTTGTTTTCGATGATGGCCCAAATTCGATTGGAATTTTGGGGCGAAACCGTCACCCCAATGATGCCATTGATGCCGCTGGGCATGCCCGGTTTGTCGGAAAGGTTTTCCCAGGTATCGCCGCCATCGGTGCTTTTCCAGAGCTTGGAATCCGGGCCGCCGCTGTCCATGCGGTAGCCATTGCGGGTCATGTTCCAGGTACTGGCGTAGATGATGCGCGGGTTGTTGGGGTCGAGGATGAGGTCGGCAGCCCCCGCTTTATCATTGATAAAGAGGACTTTTTTCCAGGTTTGGCCGCCGTCCATGCTGCGGAATACGCCGCGCATTTCATTGGGTTTCCAGAGGTTGCCCAAAGCGGCTACGTAGACTACATCAGCATTTTGGGGTGGACCCGAATGCGGGCAATGTGCCGGGAGTCTTGCAGGCCAATGCTTTTCCAGGTCGCCCCAGCATCGGTGGTTTTCCAAAGCCCGGCTCCGGAAGCTACGTTGTTGCGCAGGGTTTGTTCACCTTCCCCTACGTAGATGACGTTGGGGTCGCTCTCCGCCACGGCCACCGCGCCAATGGAACCGCCGAAGTATTTGTCGCTGATGTTGTCCCAGGTTTGGCCTGCATCCTGGGTACGCCAGACGCCCCCACCAACGGTACCGAAGTAGTACAAATTGGGATTACCGCGTACGCCAGTAGCAGTGCTGGAACGCCCACCGCGGAAGGGGCCGAGCTCGCGCCAGCGGAGGCCTTCGTAGAGCGAGGGGTCAAAGTGAGGGGTTTATTGGTTTGGGCCAGGCTCAAGATGCTGAATACCAGCATCATGCTCAAGGAGAGAATGGATTTTTGCATTTGGTTCGGCTTGTGTTTGTTTCTGGGGATTAAAATAGGGAAAAATGGGGAGGTTTTGGTCGTCAGGATTAATTTTCTACGAAGGATTGATTACGCTCAAGCATTTAAACGCTCTAATTTTCCACCCAAAAACCCTATCTTTATCCGCACACCCCTCACCATGCGGGTAAAACGATTACAGCTATGCCTTTGGCCCAACCCATTGCCGCTCTGCGCCAGGAACTGAATAAACTGCTGGCTGATGACGACCTGCCAGCAGGCCTCAAACTCTGTAAAGGGCTGTTGCCCGAAACTGGCGAAAAATTCAAACTCATCCTGGCCATGCAGGCCCAGCTCCAGCAGTTGAACAAGGACAACATCAAAGGCAAAATCACCCAGGAAGAATACGCCCGCCGCCTGGCCATTATCGTGGATGCCTTCATCACCTTTGTCTCCGAACTGGAAACTGTTGACTTTGACCCACCCGCCGTCGATCCTGATGCTGACTCCCCTAATGGCGCCCAAACCGGCCAGGTGCTCTACCACGTACCGCACAGTATGGCCCTTGGCAAAGCCAGCATTTGTACCATCCGCGTAGCCATCGATGAAGACGCCATTCTGGAAGACATCATCATCGACAAAGACACTCGCCTGAAGGAAAAAGTTGAGGTTTCCGAACGCATGAGCGCCGAGCTATTGGGCATCGAAAGCCAGGCCTTTGACATCCTCGCGCTCAATGCCAAAGACCAACGGGTGCACCCCACGGGTTATACCCAATGGTTGTTTCGGGTCACGCCCCACCTGGAAGGTGAACACCAATTGCTGGTGAAAGTCTCTTTGCTGGAGTTTGACCCAAACACCAAAGAATATGTGCCGCGTGATGTGTCGGTGCTGGAAACGGTAATGGTCGTAACGGCGATTCAAGACAATGAGGAGGAGGAAGCTGATGGGAAACAAGGTGGATAAAAAACCAAACATCAACATTGATATAGGCACTTTTAACCCTGCCCTGGAAATCACTGGGGCAACCGAACTCAATCTTGATGATTTAAGCGATATTTTGATCCCCATCGTGAAGAACAGTGGGAAAAAAGAAACAAAAAACAGGGAGCCAAATCCCCAAAGTCCCACCCGTCCTGAGCACTCCGACCCTTTCTTCAAACAAATGGTCTTGGTGAAAGGAAGCGATTTTTACCTCAGCCAATCCGCCGTGACCTACGCGCAATGGCGGGCGGTGATGGGTAGCAACGCCTCCAGTTTTGACGGCTGTGACCAATGCTCGATAGAACATATCAACTGGGAGGACATTCAGGCATTCCTCAAAACGCTGAATGCCCAGACGGGGCGGCAATATCGCTTGCCGACTGAGGCGGAATGGGAATACGCGCTAAGTGTTGGGTATCAGAATAATTTGGGATTTCGGCTTGCGCTCTAGTTGCGGGTTGAGTAACAGGCTCGCCAACGAGCAGATATTACAACTGTGTATTTTGTTGTTGTTGATTATTTCATATCAGCGGTTATTATGCCATGTGAATCCTGAATTAATCTTGTTGGTAGTCAAGTGCGACTTCTCCGAAGTCGTAAAAAACTGCTAATACAAATGCTACAAACATGCGACTTCTCCGAAGTCGATAAAATGACCTCGGAGAGGTCACACGTTTGTAGAAAATATTGACAGTTCGGGGCTCCGACTTCGGAGAAGTCGCACATGCTTACCTGGTTAATTCAGAACTCACATTACACCTTATTCGGATCCGGATGCACCCAAGGTTTCCGATATGGGCGTACCAATAATCCATTGGCTGCTTTATCCCCTACAATCTGGCGTTTCTTCGGATCATACACCAACTCCCGTCCGGTTTCCATCGACAAATTGGCCAGGATGCAACTGGCAGTAGAAATGTGTCCTTCTTCAATATCGGCCACGGGTCTGCTCTTCTTGTCAATGGCTTCCAGGAAATCGAGCATGTGCAGGCGGGTAGCTGGAGCGGCGTTCAATTCAATGCGCTCTTCGGTCAGGTCTTCCGGGTATTTTTCTTTTTCGTACACCACGTCTTTGTGGATTTTTGGTCCATCGCCAAAAGGAACAAAATCATAGCGCATGGTGCTGGCAATCAAGGTGCCTTTTTCCCCATAGAGGGTAAAAGACCAGGGATAATCCGGATTGGCGGGAGTGCCCCAACTGCGGTGTTGCCAAACACAATTCAGTTCGTCGTACTTAAAAATAGCGGATTGGGTATCCGGAATATTCGACTTGCCTTCTTTTTGTACATAAATCCCTCCAGTGGATTCGATGGAATTGGGCCAGCCCAATTTCAGCATCCAACGCACCGTATCAAACATGTGCACACACATGTCGCCCATGATTCCGTTGCCGTATTCCTTAAACGTACGCCACCAGCGGATGTGGGGCAGGCCATCGTATGGCCGCATTGGCGCGGGTCCAGTCCACATGTCGTAATCTAAAAAATCAGGAACGGGTTCCACGGGTGGATTGCCGTTGTTGCGCATGTGAAAATAACAGCACATCTCTACGTGAGATACTTTGCCCAATAAGCCAGCATCCACAATATTCTTTTTGGCATCAATCAGGTGCGGGGTACTTTTGCGCTGGGTGCCTACTTGCACCACCCGATTGTATTTGCGAGCTGCGGCCACCATCGCTTCCCCTTCCATGACGTCTACACTGATCGGTTTTTGTACATACACATGCGCGCCAGCTTTTACCGCTTCGATGGTTTGCAGGGCATGCCAATGATCGGGGGTTCCGATCAGCACAATGTCCAACTGATTTTCGGCGAGCATTTTGCGGTAGTCGCCATAGAGCTTGGGGGTCTTTCCCGATTTTTGTCGCTCGCTGACGAGTTTGGCCGCAGCGTTTAACATGTTTTTGTCCACATCACAAAGGGCAATCACTTCAACGGGTACGACCTGGATCAGGCGGAATAAATCACTTTTGCCGTACCAGCCCGTGCCGATCAAGCCGACCCGCAGGGGTTCCAGCGGATTGATCAGGTCGAGCCCATAAAGCCCCAGGGTGTTGAGCGCCAGCATTGCTGATGCGCCTTTCAGAAAATGTCTGCGATTGATGTTGAAGGTTTCCATGCAGGTGTTGAATTGTGATGATTGTATACTCCAAATATAATGATCCTGCGTTCAATCCGGCATCTTTTTCTTAGCTTTGCCCGCAATTCCCAAAAAACGTCCCTCCATGGGGACAAAATCACCCCTTTCAACGTTAAACAAGCACTTAACCCGAACAACGCCACGTATATGGAATACAAGCCACGCGAAATCGAGAAAAAGTGGAAAGCCTACTGGGATGAGCACAAGGTGTACAAAGTAAGCCACCAGAGCGATCGTCCGAAATTCTACGTATTGGACATGTTTCCGTACCCTTCCGGGGCCGGATTGCACGTGGGGCACCCACTAGGGTACATTGCCTCCGACATCTATGCGCGGTACAAGCGCTTGAAGGGTTTCAACGTGTTGCACCCCATGGGCTACGACGCCTTTGGACTGCCCGCCGAGCAGTATGCCATTACCACGGGTGTTCATCCGGCCAAGTCAACGGCAGAAAACATCGCCCGTTACCGCGAGCAGTTGGACAACCTGGGCTTCAGCTTTGATTGGGACCGCGAGGTGCGCACCTGTGAGCCATCGTATTACAAGTGGACGCAGTGGATTTTTGCGGAATTGTTCAAACATTACTACGATAAAGACCTCAATAAGGCGACGCCTATCGAGACCTTGGTCGCCCGTTTTGCAAAAGAGGGCAACGCCACCGTCAATGCGGCCAATTCGCAGGATAAAACCTTCAGTGCCGCCGACTGGCAGGCCATGAGCAACAAGGAACAAGCCGATGTGCTCATGAACTACCGCCTGGCCTACAAAAAAGCCTCTTACGTCAACTGGTGTGAGGCATTGGGTACCGTTCTGGCCAACGACGAGGTGAAAGACGGCGTTTCTGAACGCGGCGGCCACCCCGTTGAGCGCCGCGCCATGATGCAGTGGTCCTTGCGCATCACCGCCTACGCCGATCGTTTGTTGTACGATTTGGAGAACATCGACTGGTCGGATGCCATGAAACGCATGCAGGGCAACTGGATCGGGCGTTCGGTAGGGGCACAAATGTTTTTCCCGATCGTGGGTTCGGAGCAAAAAATCGAAATTTTCACGACCCGTCCAGATACCATCTTTGGGGCGACCTACATGGTCATTGCTCCTGAGCACGATTTGGTGCCTTCCTTGACTACGCCAGACCAGCAAGAAAAAGTGGCGGCCTATTTGACTTACGTGAAGGCGCGTTCCGAACGCGAACGCATGGCCGATGTGAAAGAAGTCACGGGCGCATTTTTGGGTTCGTACGCCATCAACCCCTTTACCGAAGAGCAGATTCCGATCTGGATCGGTGAATACGTATTGAAAGATTACGGTACCGGTGCCATCATGGCGGTACCCAGCGACGACGACCGCGACGACGCTTTTGCCCGCAAATTTGGCTTAAAAATCATCGACGTAGTTGACAAGTCCAATTACCCCGGCTCTACCCGCCACGATAAGGAAGGCATCATCATCAATTCCGGCTTTTTGAACGGGATGGAAGTGCCTGCGGCCATCGACGAAATGTTGAACCGCATCGAAAGTATGGGCTTGGGCAAACGCCAGGTGAACTACAAGTTGCGCGATGCCTTGTTCAGTCGCCAGCGTTATTGGGGCGAACCTTTCCCGATCACTTACGACGCGGAAGGGATTGCCCAGGCCATGGCTCCCGCCGATTTGCCGTTGGAGTTGCCGGATATGGACGACTTCAAACCCAGCACTGGCGGCCAGGCACCATTGGCGCGTGCTACCGAGTGGGTCAACTTGCCCAATGGAACGACCCGCGAAACGGACACCATGCCCGGTTCAGCTGGCTCTTCCTGGTATTTTTTGCGCTACATGGATCCCCAAAACGATCAGGAGTTCGCCAGCCAAGACGCGGTGAACTACTGGCAGGATGTGGATTTGTACATCGGGGGTACCGAACACGCGGTGGGACACTTGATGTACTCCCGGATGTGGCACAAGTTTTTGTACGACAAAGGTTTGGTACCCACCAATGAGCCCTTCAAGAAGTTGATCAACCAGGGCATGATCCAGGGTGTGGTGGAAAACCTGTACATGCAAAAAGAAAAGGTAAACGGGGTCAACCGCTTCGTTTGCGCATCTTTGGTCGCTGCGGAAGAAGCCAAAGGACATAAATTCACCAAGTTGCCGGTATTGGTCGACTACGTGAGCGATTATGGATTGCCGGGTTCTTATTTGAATGAGGCGGGCATCAAACAGTTCATCGAGTGGCGTCCTGATTACGCTCAGGCCATTTTTGAAGGACCAGAAGCCATTTTCCAAAACGGCAAAATTACCGCCAAGCCCGGCAAATCCGGTGCTTTGCAATTGATCACCCAGTCGGAAGTGGGCAAGATGTCGAAGTCTTTGTACAACGTCATCAACCCCGACGATGTGGTGGAGCAGTACGGCGCGGATTGTTTCCGCATGTACGAGATGTTTTTGGGGCCCATCGAACAAGCCAAACCCTGGGATACCAAGGGCATCAGTGGGGTGTACAACTTCTTGCGCAAATTCTGGGGTTTGTTTTACGACAAATCGGGCAACTGGAGTATCTCCGATGCTGAACCGAGCCGCGAAGAGCTGAAAATTTTACATACAGCCATCAAGCGCATCACCGACGATGTGGAGCGCTACTCTTTCAACACCTGCGTGAGTACCTTCATGATTGCCACCAACGACTTGCAAAAAGCGGGTTGTAACAAGTTGGCGATTTTGGAAGAAATGGTGCAACTGATTGCGCCTTTTGCACCCCACCTGGCTGAAGAATTGTGGCAGTTGTTGGGCAAATCCGGCTCGGTGCACCACGCCCGGTTCCCGGTTTTGAACGAGGAGTATTTGATTGAAGATACGATCGAATATCCCGTACAAATCAACGGCAAGTTGCGCACGACGGTCGCTTTTGCTGCGGATACTCCTCCACAGGTGTTGGAAAAAGCCATTTTGGAGCTGGAAGCGGTGCAAAAATGGACCGAAGGTAAGGAGGTGAAAAAAGTGATTGTTGTTCCGAAAAGGATGATCAATATTGTGGTGGCGGGGTAGGTAGAACTAGTCGCTATAAAGTTACAAAGGCTCTGAGGGGATTTTCTCTTGGGGCCTTTGTGGCAATATACAGTAGATAGAATAGGCCAGTAGTCGCATGATTGCTGGCCCTATTCCCGCAAACCCCAAGACAATTTTTCCCCTTGCCCCTGCCTCCAAAATCCTTACTTTTACGCAAGTTTTCCCAAAACACGATTATGCGCCACAAGCACCCAAACCAGAATAAAACCGCTGTTTGCCTTACTGAAGGCAGTAGCCTTGAGCATTTTATGCATTGGCACGCTCAAGGACAAACCGGCATCCCCTCAGCAATCCTTCCCGCTGCGATACCGCCTGGGCCATCCGCGATTACACCTGCCCGGACAACAACGGGTTCTTTTTGGCCAACCTCTTCGACATTCGGGTCAACAATGCGCCAGGTACGGTCCTGGGGCGCGACGTTTACCTCAAAGAAGTGCGCCTGCGCATTCAACACCAGTGGGCTGCCGATTTGACCATTCGCCTGATTTCACCCAACGGCACTCGGGTTATCCTGACCATGAACAACGGTGGAGGTAGCGACAATTACGGCATCCCCGATAGTGCCAATTGCCAGGGCTACGTGCGTTTTGCCACCAGTGCTTGTACCCTATTGACCAGGGTGAAGCGCCATTTATCGATAAAGTTTACCTGCCCCAGGAGTCATTTCTGAATTTCAACGACAACAAGACCAATGTCAATGGCATTTGGCAATTGCTGATTTGTGACGACTCTGAACAAGATACCGGGCGTCTGGAATTTGTGGAACTGATTTTTGCCCCCCTCAGCTGTTTACCCGCCCAATCGGTCAGCATCGTTGCGCAAGACACGACTACGGTTGTACTGGATTGGACGCCAAGCGATGGTTGTAGTAGCGGTGTATCCGTCGTTGAATATGGCCCCCCTGGGTTTGTGCCGGGCACGGGTGTACAAGCAGGTGTTGGTGGGACGCCTGGTTCCGTTTAATTCCTGTCCTCCTTTTGCACTACAGGGACTTTTGCCCGATACCCCTTACGACATCTACATCCGTCGAACCTGCAATGGCGGGGCTTTTTCGGACAATTCCTGCCCAATTTCCATTCGAACGGGTTGTTTACCCCCCAAACCCACCACTTTGGAGACCTTTGAAGGGCAGCTCATTTGTGACCCCATTTGCAATTCGCCCTGTACCCAAACGGGCATCTGGCGCAATGCGCCCAACAGCAGTTTCAACTGGTTGATTTACCAGGATCCCACGCCGACGCCTGATACAGGGCCCGACAATGGGGTGGGTGGAACTGGCCATTACGCCTACATCGAGACAACGGGTTTCCAATGCGCCAACGGCAGTCGTGCCTTGTTGCAATCTGGCTGTTTTCAACTGGATAAAAAAAACAGCGACACCTGCCACCTTTCCTTTTATTACCACATGTACGGGACCTCAATAGGCACCTTGCGCCTGGAAGTTTCGGTAGATGGGGGCCTGAGCTGGCAATCCCTTTGGGAGCGCAAAGGCAACCAGGGCAACCAGTGGATTCGCGAGTCTTTGAGTTTGCGGAAATACAACAACGGTACGGTGATGCAATTCCGCTTTGTGGGCATCAAAGGCAATGGTTCTTTGGGCGATATTGGCCTTGACCACATTGCGCTGCATGGATCAACGTACTTGGGTTGGCCGGAACAACCTTTTTATGCCGATGCCGATCTGGATGGTTACGGCAGTGCGACGCAGTTCATTTACAGCTGCGCCGCCAATCCGCCCACGGGCTATGTGCGCAACAACACCGATTGTAACGATCAAAACGCGGCGATCAATCCGGGACGCCCCGAAGTGCCTTGTGACAACCTCGACAACAACTGCAATGGCGGTGGCGATGATACCGTTTTGGCCTTACCAATGGTGGTGGGCGACACGGTTTGTTCGGGTGAAGCGCCCTTGATCCGGGCCACTCCGGTACAAGGAGACCTGATTTTTTGGTACACCCAGCCCACGGGGGGGAGTGCCATCATCTCTGGCCAGGTATTTTTCCCCCAAATTCCAGCCAACAATGGCCTTGTTCCCGTCATCCATCGCTACTACGCAGAGGCGGTGGACAATCGCTTGCGCTGTTTTTCCAATGGCCGGGCCGAAGTCATTGTGGTGGTCAATCCCCTGCCCAATCCCGTGGTGATTGAACAACCCGAGATTTGTGCCCAACAAATCTTCGACCTCAACCGCACCAAAATCCAGGACGATCATTTCACCCAGGCGAGTTTGGCTTTTTATCGGGCGCTACCAGCCAATGCGGGCAACCTCATCAATAATCCACAAGTCAGTCCGGGTAGCAGTACCAAATATTTTTACGAATTGACCAGTCCAATCGGCTGTAAAAAAACCGGGGAATTTACCCTGAAAGTGAACCCTTTACCCAACATTGCTTTTAGTCCTTCGGATTCTTTCAACCTGTGCCTGGAATCGACTCAGTTGCTCGGCGCAACGCCCAGCGGAGGAACCGGAACTTACCGCTACTTGTGGAGTACGGGTGAAGAAACTACGGCCATACGCATTGAAGCCGGAATGGAAACGGGTGTAAAATCCCGCTACCAATTGACGCTTACCGATGCCAAAGGCTGCGCCAGTGTGGGCAAAGTGGTCGTTACTTCCACGAATAGCATTGATTCGATCAGAAGGGCCACCACGGATGTCAGTGTGTGCAACGGCAACAATGGCACCCTCACTGTAGAGCCCCTCAATGGACTGCCACCCTTCAAGTATGAATGGAGTGGAGCGGGAATCCGCGACGATTCCAGTGGGGTGGGACTGGGCCCGTTCCGCATCACCGGTTTGTCCCAGGGATCTTATCGCGTGACCATCACCGACAATTCCAGTCGGGGTTGCCGCTTTATTGTCCGCAACGCCATTGTCAACGGCCCCGGAGTTGAGGTGCGCAACATCGACATCCAACCCGTGACCTGTTATGGCGCCAAAGACGGCCAAATCAATCTGGATGTGCGGGGCAATCCTCGTTTTAAATGGAGCAATGGCGATACCCTGGCCGTGTTGAGTAAGGTAGCGGGCGGGACGTATGCGGTTACGATCACGAGCGGCACTTGTAGCACTGTCATTGACAATCTGGTGCTCAATGAACCGGATTCCGTAAGGGTTTTGGCGGCATTTACCCAACCCACTTGTTTTGCCGCTTTGGATGGTCGGATCGACCTGAGTGTGTTTGGCGGAGCAGGCAATTTCCAATACCGCTGGAGCAACAATTCGATTCGGGAAGACCTGGAACGGGTAGCCCGCGGAGCACATGCTGTAACCATCACCGATGAAGCAGGGTGTTTGTATACCCGGAGTTTTGTACTGACTTCCCCTCCCCTACTCACTGTTGCCGTTGACTCCAATTTGGCGGTCACATGTGCGGGCAATCGGGGGGGCTTGATCCGGGTAAGTGGTCGGGGAGGAACTGCACCTTACCGTTACAACTGGCAAAATGGGGTTACCCTTCCGGTGATTCGCGACCTGTCGGCAGGAAACTACCGGGTAAGCGTTACCGATGCCAACAATTGTCAAACTACCCTCACCGTAGCCGTAGGGAGCCCTGCGCCATTTTTGGCCACCGTAGCCACGATCACTGCGCCCAAGTGTTTTGGCGACACCACGGGGCGAATAACCACTTTGGTCAGTGGGGGAACGGCGCCTTATCGCTACAACTGGAACACGGGTAAAACAACGGCCAACCTGAACAGCCTGGGTGTAGGCACTTACCGGGTGCTGGTGCGCGATGCCAATGGTTGTACCGCCGATACCCTCAAAGTGGGACTGAGCGCCGACTCCAAAATTGCCTTGACCGCTACGATCAATCCACCAACTTGTTTGGGACTCAACAATGGCATCGTCTCGATTGCCCCCATTGGGAATGCGCCCTTCCATTATGCCTGGGAAAAAGGCGATACGACGAATTTTGTGCTTGACTTGAGTGTCGGCAGGCATAAAGTCAGGATCAGCGATGCGCAGGGTTGTCTTTTTGATACCACCTTTGTATTACTGCCAGACAAACAACCCTTGTTGGCCAACATTACCGCCGTATCCCCACTTTGTTTTGGTTCGCGGGATGGCTTCATCAACGTACAAATGTTGCGCGTAGAAAACCCGCCCATTCAATTCAAATGGAACGATGGATCTACGGAGGAAGCCCGCCCCGATTTGACCGCTGGTTTGTTTGGGTTGACCATTACCGATAGGCTCGGTTGCATTTTGAAAATGGACTCGATTCAACTCAGTACACCTCCACAACTCACCCATGAGGTCTTGGGCCTGGGGCAAATCACTTGCAATGGCGATTCCACGGGCTTTGTCGAACTGGCCATCCGTGGAGGGAATACCCCTTATCGCTATAACTGGATGGGCAGCAATTCTACTGGTCCTTCCGCCTACCGTTTACCTGCGGGTGACTACCGACTGTTTGTGTTGGATGAAAACGGGTGCCCCCTGAACCTCGATTTTAAGCTCAACCAGCCCAGCAAACTCAATGCCACAACCAAAGTACAAGTGGCCAGTGTTTGCCAGGGCGACCGCTCGAATGTACTCAGCGTAATGGCTACTGGGGGTAGTTTGCCCTATACTTACGAATGGAGTACGGGTGCCCGCAGCAGCGCCATCCTCAACCAGCCGCCGGACGATTACTCCGTCACAGTGACCGATGGCAATGGCTGCAGCGTTGTTCCGCCAGCCATCAAGTTGCGCAACGCAGGCGACCCCATCCAACTCAGTTCGTTTATCACCACCGACATCAGTTGTTTTGGCAGACGCGATGGAGAGGTCAGCGCGAGCATTACGGGCGGTACGCCGCCTTATCTGTTTGTTTTCAACAACGTAGCGACTCCGATCAATACCATCCAAACCAGCGCAAAAGTGAGCAATCTGCCCGCCGACAACGACTACCAGGTGCTGGTCATCGATTCCAAAGGCTGTGAAGTGCGCTCAACGGTCAGTTCCATCGCTGAACCCGCCAGGTTGCGCATTCGCCGCGACAGCATCCGCAACAGCCTTTGTGGCGGGACCATTGCCGGGGGCGTGTATGTGTCGAGTTCAGGCGGAAATGCGCCGTACAGCTACAAGTGGTACAATCAAAGTACCCGGCAACTGGTTGCCAGCACCGAAGACCTGACCCAGGTGCCTGCGGGTGCTTATTACGCCCTGGTCAGCGATGCGCGGATGTGCACCGACAGTTTGGCTCCGGCTACGGTACAGGGCAATGCGCCTTTACAAGTGGCTTCACTGAACATTACGAACGTGAGGTGCCGGGGCACAGCGAGTGGGATCATTTCCGTAACGGTACAGGGCGGAAGAGCGCCCTACAAATACACCTGGAACAACCGCCTCGGCAACAGCAGCATCAACAACCTGCGGGCTGGGGTATACAATCTGCTGGTCAGCGATTCCGACAGTTGTAAAATGAATTTTGGCCCATTTACCATCACCGAACCGAGCAACGGCATTGAGGTCAAAGACACCATTACCGCCGTGGCTTGTAATGGCGGTACTACGGGTGCCTTGGCCATTGGGGTCAGTGGTGGACAAACACCCTACCGCTGGACCTGGCAAAATGCCCAGGGACAAGTACTGGGTCTGGATGTACGCCGCTTGAACAACCTGCGCGCCGGGCAATACTCCCTGCTGGTGAGTGATGCCGACAATTGTTCCTTGTTCTTCAATTATGCCGTAACCCAGCCCGACCCGATCCGGATCGCATTTGAGGTAGTTTCGCCCAAAGGTGCCTTGGCCAATGGCTCGGTAAAGGCCAATCCAACGGGTGGCACCGCCCCCTACCGCTACCGCTGGGGAAATGGCGAAACGACGGACAAATTGAGCAACATCCCAGCCGGAACCTATACCGTGGTGATCACCGACAGCAAAAACTGTCAAACGGGTGAGTCAATTGTGGTACAAACGACGGGCACTTTTGATGTTGCGGTAGTGGAACATGCCCGCATTTACCCCAACCCAATGACGGATGTCCTCCAATTGGAACTGCGTTTGAAAGAGTCCTTACCGTTGGATGTACAAGTCCTGGATTTGACGGGCCGGGTGGTCTGGCGACGCAGATTGGGGCAACATTCAACGGTGAATGAACGAATTGGTTTGCGGGATTTGCCAGCAGGGACGTATCTCTTGAGCGTGAATGCCGGCGGGAAATTGGTGTATATGGAAAGGGTGGGGAAAATGGCCCACGACTAACCCATCATCACATTCCAGTATTGCGCACAAATGCCCCCTTCTTCCCATCCGGCGACGAGGAAGGTGTATTGATTGTCCCCTACCCGCCAAAAATACGCTTCCACTTTTGGCGGCTGACTGCCATCCACGGGCATCGTGCGCTCGGAATATGGGGTAGAATTTTTTAAAAACATCAGTGTACACCGTACTTCTTTTGATTTTAATAAAAAGAGTAACTATTTAAAGTCCAAAAGAGACGGGATACCAACAAAAACTAGATTTGCACTACAAGGCTGTCCCAATTTTTTGGGATCGGGAACGGTCTATGTTGAATGAGTTGAAATGAATCCAAACGAGTAACCATTTATGATTGCGAGAGAATTGGGTATTTCTGCCTCTTATATTTCAAGAGCTTTGAATGACCATCCAACCATCAATCCTAAAGTCATTGAAAGTGTAAGAAAAAAGCCCAAGAATTAAACTACAAGCACAACTCACATGACCAATCTGCGTCCAAGGCTCATCAAAACCATTGGGGTGATTGTCCCACACATCAGCCATTATTTTTCTCAGGAAGCCATCTCCAGGATCGAAGAAGTCTGTTTTGAAAACAACCATGATCTGATCATTTGCACTTGATCATGAATCTTTTCGGCACGGAGTGTAAGCCATTGATACCCTGTGGTTCATTCAAAACGTTGATTGTATATGTGATTTCTGTTTCGGCGAGACTCATTCCGCTTTTTACCCACCTTCAAAACATCGAAAGCACAACATTGAGCTCATTCAATTCGATCGTTGTATCTGGAGGAAGTCGATAACTTCAGATTTTAAATGACAATAAAGAGATTACGTATCAGGTGTCCGAAGCCTGATTGAACAGGAGTACCGAAAAATTTGCCTTTATCAGTAGGTAAAGTCACCTTTCCACTTTTGGGCTTAGAAAAGAAGAGCTTTGTCAGGCCATCAAAGAACGTAGGATTAAACATCCTGCCCAATTTTATTGTAGAGAATGCCTTGTCCGGGGGAGAAGCGATTGAAGTTGCAGAGAAACTCCTGGTGCTCAGCTTGAGCCCCCGGATGCTTTTTTGAGTATTTCAGATACCTATCCATGGGGTTTTACTAGTTAACGAGTCAATGGGCATCCAGAATGTCCGGGCACTAATTGGGCATCTTCGGTTTTGCGAATGAGGTGTTTGCGCCCATCATTAAACCGCCCCTCTCCTCCGTTGACCAAAGAAGTAAAGAGTTAGGAAAACGTGCAGCTCAAATCTATTTTGAATTTATTTTAAATGGAAAAACCACCACACCGGAGGAGAAAAGAGAAATCATCGTAAGTAAGCTACTCGTCCGGGAAGTTCGAAAGGGTCTTTTGAACGCCTTCTCTAAAATCTTAAACAGCGCTAAACAAAAAAAGCAGCGTTGGATTGCAATTTTTATTTCTTTTTGCCCAAAAAGCAGACCAATGGTTTGAACATACCTTGTAAGGGGAAATCTCAGAATGCGGCAAAAATTTATGATTAATTGTACAAATTTACATTTAATGATTTTAGCTAAATTTGAGATCCAACAGCACACTCTAAGTAGTGGGGCAAAAATAAGTTTGAACTCACTTTATGGTAACCAACAAAAAAAATGAAAGGCACTTACTGCCATCAAACCTGGGGGAACTGGCGTACACGATTAAAGAAAATCCTCCATTGGAGCAAGGCAGGTATCATTAAAAATCAAACGCATTGGCATTTGTGGCACCGACCTACACGCTTTTGAAGGCATAGCCCTTTTTAGTTATCCGCGAATCTTGGTAGCGAAGCTTTCGGGTATTTCTTTTGACTTCGACCAAGCCCCAAGGGTTCATCCGTAGCGAGTCGGTCACTTTTATTCCCTACTTCAATTGTACTTGTGTGGCTTGCCGAAAGTGGGGAAAACCAATTGTTAGACTCACCGGTAAGTCTGTGGCGTGCACATCGATGGAGGTATGGTCGAGTACCTATCTGTGCCTTCTACAAGTCTGGTGCACGGTGAGGGTTTAAGCTTTGATGAACTGGCACTGGTGGAGCCGCTGGCCATCGGCGCACACGGGGTACAAAGAGCAAACATTTCCAAAGGCGAGTTTGTGCTGGTGATTGGTGCCGGAGTACGTCGGTTTTGGGCACCATGGAGTTTGCCCGGATCGCAGGCGGAAAAGTCATCGCCCTGGACACATCCAATGAACACCGCCTGCAGTTTTGTAAGAAAGGAAAAACTCCAGGGTGCCTTACGTGGTCAATGCACTTGCCACAAATGTTGTCGAGCAACTGATGGTTGTTACCAATGGGGATATGCCCACAGCGGTTTATTGATGCCACGGGCAGCCAGAAAGCCATCAATAGTGCTTTTCAATACCTGGCGCATGGAGGAAGGTATGTCTTGATTGGCTTACAAAAAGGCGACATCACCTTTAGTCACCCGGAATTCCACAAGCGTGAAGGGACGTTGATGAGTAGCCGCAATGCCACCAGGGCAGGATTTTGTGAACAAGTGATCACCAATTTGAAGCAGAAAAAATCAATCCGGCTACGTACATCACCCATCGGGTCATGTTTGACAAGTTGAGCGCCGAATTTGAAAGTTAGCTCCAACCCGGCTAAACAGGGGTGATCAAAAACCATAGTTGAAGTTCCGCATTCGAGTTTTTAACTTTTTTTGGTCAAAAATTCAATCGATTGAATAAATATAAAAAGCTCATTTTTAAGTAAAAACAAAACCTGGGTTATGAAGCTTTAGCAAGTAAAACCCTAGACTCTGCCAAACCTACTACGATGCAACAAACATTCCTTTTTGGTTTACTACTGGTAAGCACCTGGGCTTTTTCCCAGGAAAAACTAGGTTTAAAACTTTGAATACAAATCAAAACTAAGACACTAAATGGGAAAATGCCCTCGTCCGTAATGGTCGTCTGGGGCGATGGTCTACAGCAATGTA
>NZ_JADKCX010000032.1 GCF_016718685.1 Haliscomenobacter sp.
TCGCGTCCTGACTGGCCGCGATGATCATCTTATCGTATGATGGCGCATACTCGGCCCAACCCGCCCGGTTTTCCGGCAGTTCCTTCATTTTTTTGGCGACTTCCTGAGCAAAGGTATCGCCGGGTTTGAGCAAAATGTTGTCCTGCCAATTCCACACGGGCGGGCCACTTTCCAGGTAATCCGTTGAAGTGCGCAGCCTCAAGATTGATTGTTCCCATTTGTTGGCTTGCACGGCGATCCAGATCAAAAAGAGTTTGTTTTCCTGATTCAAAAAGGACCGGATTGCAGTCGGGGATATTTGGCGTATCGGCCATCAAAAAGGGGTCACTCCAGGCGGTTTTGCCTTTTCCCAAGCGGGCTCCCATCAGTTTGACGTCATCGGCACTGCGTTCGCCACTGCCATAAAACCAGACGGCCAGCAAGTCGCCATTGGGCAAATACACCACACTGCTTGCGTGCACATGTTTGTCTTGCAAGGGGAAAAGCAGCAGCGATTTTTCGATGGCCGCGGGTTGTGCGCTGCCGAAAGAAATACTAAGGCAAAAGGCGATGCAGGGCAGTAAAAATGGCTTCATTGAATCAGTTTGGAAAAAATACAATTGTGTGTTTAAAATTATGGGTTTTGGTGTAAATTGCCAGCAATAAAACTTGATTTGTAAAAGTTTAGCACCCGCCTGCGGCGGATTTTTTATTCACCGCGGTCTTCACAGATTTTCCAAATTTTATGGATCCATAAAATTTGTGAAAATCTGTGAAATCCGTGGTGAATAAATCCTTTTGACCTATAAACCTAATCAGATGCACATCAGTCCTCAAAAAATCGGCCTATTCCTCGCGTTTTGTATCGCAACGCTCGCAAGCAGCTTTGCCCAATCCCCCATCACCCCACAAACCGCGCTCAAAAGTTACCTGGCCAACAAGGACAAAACCTACCAATGGGAATTGAAAGATTCCACGACCCTCGGTAGTGTCAAGGCTTATCATTTGCTCCTGACCTCCCAAAAATGGCGGGAATACACCTGGCGGCACCAATTGACCGTCTTCATTCCCTCAGAAACCAAATACGACGGTGCCCTGCTATTCATCACAGGTGGATCAAACAAAGCCGAGCAACCCAACTGGAGCCAAGCCGACGGCCTGTGGGCGCCACTGGCGGGCATCGCCGATAAAAACAAGGGTATCGTGGCGCTGATCAAACAAGTCCCCAATCAGCCCTTGTATGGCGATTTGACCGAAGACGCCCTGATTTCTTACACGCTGCATCAATTCAAAAAAGACAAAGATTACAGTTGGCCGCTGCTTTTTCCGATGGTCAAATCAGCGGTAAAAGCGATGGATGCGGTGCAAGAATTCAGCAAAAAAAAGGCGAAGATTAGCGTGAATACTTTTGTGGTGACGGGTGCCTCCAAACGCGGCTGGACCACCTGGCTCAGCGCAGCAATCGACGACCAAAGGGTAAAAGCCATTGCCCCCATGGTGATCGACATGCTCAATATGCCCGCCACGCTCAATTACCAGTTCCAAACCTACGGTGAATACAGCGATCAAATCGAAGATTACGTCAAATTGGGCATCCCCCAAAACACCGATACCGAAGACGGCAAAGCCATCACCGCCCTGATCGATCCGTATTCGTACCGCAGCAAGCTGAACGTTCCCAAAATGATATTCATCGGCACCAATGACGAATATTGGACCGTAGACGCCATCAAACACTACTACGAGCAGATCCCCGGCAAAAACATGTTGCACTACGTGCCCAATGTTGGCCACAACCTGGGCGGGGGCAAACAGGCTTTAGAAGCCCTCAGCGCATTTTTTGGCACCACCATCATGAACAAGGCATACCCTTTTTGTACCTGGAAGGTCAATACTTCCAAGGAAGGCGTTGAGCTAGCGGTCGATGCTGTCACCACGGATTTGGTGGAGGCGACGCTCTGGTTCACCACCTCTAGCGACCGCGATTTCCGCAACAACCTCTGGCTCAGTCGCAACATCAAACTGAATAGTCTGCCCACGGTGAAAGCGGCCTTGCCTTATCCCAAGAAGGGTTTTCAGGCGTTTTACCTGGATTTGAAGTACAAAGATCCGAATGGGGGGACGTATACGACGAGTACCAGGGTGTATGTGAGTGATGGTGAGAAGGTGTTGTAGGAGTCGGAAAATTAACCCCTACCCCACTGCCACCTCAAACTGCCCACCCACATTCTCGTAATCCCGAAAATCCACTGGCATTACCCCAGACACCCCTTGCTCCGCCATGTACACCCCATAAATGGTATCTACTGCGGCCATGGTCAGCTTGTTGTGGGTCACGATGATGAACTGCGAGTCTTTGGAAAACTTCTTGATGATGCGGTTGAACTTGGTGATGTTGCCATCGTCCAGGGGGGCATCCACCTCGTCGAAGATACAGAAGGGTGCAGGTTTGAGCAGGTAGAGCGCGAAAAGCAGTGCCGTTGCGGTGAGCGTTTTTTCACCGCCCGACAATTGGCTGATCGTTTGCGGGCGTTTGCCTTTGGGTTTAGCTACAATTTCGATGCGCGAATCCAGCGGATTTTCGGGATCGAGTAAGATCAGGTCGCAGTTGTCGTCTTCGGTGAAGAGGCTGCGGAACACGTCGATGAAGTAGAGGCGTGCCTTTTCGAAGGCTTCCAGGAATTGCAGGGTGGCCGTTTCTTCGATCTCCAGGATGGTTTGTTCCAGGGATTTTTTGGCCGCCACGATGTCGTCGCGTTGCTGGGCGATGTTGTCGTAGCGCTCTTTGATTTCGGAGTACGCTTCGACCGCCAGGGGGTTGATTTCACCGTAGTTGTCGAGGCGTTTTTTGAGTTTGTCCACCTCTTCCTGCATCTCCGCTTCGGGGCGTTTGATGCTCGGTTCCTCGTTCAGGATGTCGTTGATGCCAATTTCAAACTCGATGCGCAGGCGCTGCGAGATGGAGCTGATTTCAAACTTGACGTCGTTGAACTTGTCCTTCAGGTTGTTGATCAACACTTGCAAATCCTGCTGTTGGCGGGTCAGTTTGCGCAGGCGGTCTTCCATTTCCACCATGCCCGTGCGGGCTTTGAAGTAGATTTGCTCCGCTTCGGTAAGTGAAGACTCGTGGGTGCCGCGCTCGGCGTAAGCCTCTTGCAGCGCAGTGGCCAGGCGCAGCAACTCGTCGTTGACCATCGAAATCTCCCGATCCGCAGTGAGGATGCCCTGCTGGTTTTGTTGCAGGGCGTTTTTGGTGTCGGTGATTTGTTTTTCGCGGAAAGACAATTCCTGCTGAAAAGTGGTCACCTTATTTTGCTGGCGGATGAACTGGATGTTCTTCTCGTTGTATGCCGCCGAAGTCTGGCTGAGTTGATCGGCCATTTGGCGGAAACTGCCATCCGTGTGCGAGATTTTTTCCTTGACGGCGTCCAGTTCCGCGTTGCGCTGGTTGAGTTGTTCGTCGATCCCGCGCACCGCTTGAGTCAGCTCCAGAATGCGTTTTTCGATCAATTCGCGGCGGTTGGCCACTTCCTGAATCAGGGATTCGAAGTTGGACAAACTGGTGGACAAAGACACTTTTTCCTGCGCCAGTTTGTTCAAAATGCTGCGCTGCTGCTGCATTTCCAGATCCGGGCGTTTGGCTTTCAGGGCATCCACCCGTTCTTTGAGGTTGAAGGACGTTGTCGACAGGCGGTTTTCTTCCTGCTCGGCTTTTTTGATCGCTTCTTCCAGTACTTCGAGGTTCTTCTTGCGGCCAATTTTTTTGCCTTCAAACAATCCGATTGAGCCGCCAGACACGCTGAAACGGCGCTTGATGATGCGGCCACTGCGCGAAGCACCACCACATCCTGTTCGGGCAAAGCCCCCTGGATCTCCTCTTTTTCGGTGAGCAATACGTTTTCGAGCAGGTAACCCACCAGATTGCGGTACGCGGGGTCGGTTTGCACCAATTCCATGGCCATCTTCGTCTCCGGGAAGAGGGTCATCGGCATTTGGTAGTCCTTAAATGCGTCGAGCACGAAGAAATTGGCCTTGCCCTTTTGGGTTTTGCCCAAAAGTTCAATGGCAAAATAGGCCTCCGCCAGGTTGTTGACCACGAAGTAGTTGAGGTAGGGTTCGAGGAAGTTTTCGATGGCGACGCGGTACTCCTCCCCGACGTAGATCAAGTCCGAGAGCAAGGGCGCGCCTTTGTCCCAATCCTTACTTTTGACCAAATACTGGATGGATTCCGGGAAACCTTCCAGGTTTTCCACCATACTCTTGGTCAACTTGAATTCGTTGCGTTTGGCGTCGAGGTCGCGGCGTACGCGGGCAATTTTTTGGGTAATTTCGCTTAATTCGGCCTCGCCTTTTTGCAAATCCTGCTGGCGTTTTTCTTCCGCTTGTTCCAGGCTGGCCACCACCTCATGTTGGGTATGTTCCTGTTTTTCCAGTTCCAGCACCTTGTTGCGCAAGCCCGCTACCGATTCCTGGCGTTGGCGGATTTCGGCGTCGTTGCGGTTGATGTCCTGGTTGTTGTTGTCGATCTGATTAAGGCTGATCGCTTTCTGCTTTTCCAGTTCGTTGATGGCGCGCTCCAGGCGTTGTTGTTCCTGCACCACCACGTCGAGGTCGGCTTTCATGGTGCTGTGGCCGCCGCGAATTTTGTCGAGTTGTTGTTCGGCGGTTTCCAGTTCTTGTTCCAAACGGGCTTCTACCCGTTTTTCTACGTTCAGCTCTGAGCGGTAGTGCTCGATGTCTTCTTCGAGTTGCACAATGCGGCCTTGCGCTTGCTGGATATCTTGCTCTTGTTTGAGGCGGTTTTGCTGCACAAACTGGAGTTTTTGCTCCAACATGCGGCGGTCATTTTCCATGCCCCGGATGCGCCCGACGAGGCTATTGAGGTCGCGCTGGCGTTCGGAAAGGGCCTTTTCTTTGTCGAGGTGGGTGAGGCGTTCCTTTTCCAGAGCGGCTTCCAGATTGAGGCTTTCTACGTCGATCTGGCGGTATTTGTCCTGCTCCAGGTCGATCTGGCTTTGCAGGCTCTTGTGTTTGTCTCTCAGCCCGCCCACCTTGATCAAGGCCAGGGCCACGCTGAGTTCCTTGTATTCTTCCTTGAGTTCGAAGTATTTCTGGGTGCGTTTGGCCTGTTTTTCCAGCGATTTGAGGTTGCTTTCTATTTCGGCCAGCAGGTCTTCTACCCGATCCAGGTCTTCGCTGGTGCTTTTGAGTTTGCTGAGGGTTTCTTTTTTGCGGAGTTTGTATTTGGATACCCCAGCCGCTTGTTCGAACATCTTGCGGCGCGAGTCTTCCTTGTCTTCCAGGATGTCGTCCACCATGCCGAGGGCGATGATGGCGTAAGAGTTCGAGCCAATGCCCGTGTCGAGAAACAGTCCGGTGATGTCCTTGAGGCGGCAGGTCACGCCGTTGAGGCGGTATTCACTTTCCCCGCTGCGGTAGAGCATGCGGGTGATGGTCACGGAGTTGTATTCGGTAGGCAGCAGATTTTTGGTGTTTTCAAACGTCAGGGAAACCTGGGCAATTCCGGCGGGTTTGCGCTTTTTGGTGCCGTTGAAGATGACGCTCGACATTTGGTCCAAACGCAGTTCCCGACTGCTTTGCTCGCCTAACACCCAACGGATGGCGTCCACCACATTGGATTTTCCGGATCCATTGGGGCCGACAATGCCAATCACATCCGCCCCAAAGTTGATGACGGTGGGGTTGGCAAAACTTTTAAAACCTTTGATTTCGAGACTCTTCAGACGCATGGGTAAAATCAGTTGAAAAGTTGAAGAGTTGAAGAGTTGAAGAGTTGGGTTGTGCAAGATTCGTTCATATAGCCTGGAAAAATCTGGTCTTTCCAACTTTTGAACTTCTTTTCAACCCTTCAACTTTAAACTTTTCAACTCAAAACAAGCCTACAAAGATACGCCATCGTCTTTCAACAAAGTCTTGATAAGTTGGCGAGTTATCCACATTGGGTGTTGGTAAGGGGGGAAGTTTTGCACGGACATTACTTTGTTTAAGCACAGTGCTTCCTTTTCACCTTTCAACTCTTCAACTTTCCTACCGCCCGAAAACAATCCAACAACACATCAAAATCATCCGACGTATTGTACACATTCGGTGCTACCCGGATGGCATTGCCACGGGTAGAGACATACACCCGGCGTTTTTTGAATTCGGTTTGCAGGCGCTCCATGTCCATTTCGGCTGGTAAGCGCACGCCTACGAGGTGATGCGCCAAATTTGCTTGAGGTTCAATTTGACACCCCATCTCCCGCAGGTCTTCCAGGGCATTGGCACCAATCCGCTGGCAATATTCCTGGATATTCGCTACGCCCCAATCCAGGAGCTGGGTAATGGCGGCAGACAACATGGGGGCCAGCACAAAATTGCTTTGTTCACCCATCATGTAGCGGCCCGCCAGGGGCTTGTATTCGTCCTGATAACTAATCAGGCTGCTAAAATCTTCGCTGTTGTGGCGGTTGATCCAGTTTTCTTCGATCGGGACGCCGCCGTCAAACCGCGGCCCATAGTAGGCCACACCGAGCGAATAAGGCCCCATCAGCCATTTGTAGCCCCCACAAACCAGGGCATCCACGGGGACTTCACTGACATCCAGGGGCAAAGCACCCACCGACTGCGTACCGTCAATCACCAGCAGGGCACCAAACTCGTCGGTTCGGGCGCGGATGCGCTTGAGGTCGTACAAGGTGCCATCGGCCCAATGGACGTTGCCCAGAGCCACCATCACCGTGTTGGCATCGATGGCATTCAGGATCGCTTCGTTCCAGGCTAGCATGCGGTTGGGGCCATCTGGCGCTTTTACCACCCGCAATTCCGCGCCATTTTCGGCAACTACCCGTTGCCAGGCGTAGTAATTGCTCGGAAACTGATCTTCGGCCACCACAATGTGTTGTCCGGGTTTGATTTTCAAGTTGCGGGCTACCGTGGCAAGACCGTAGGATGCCGAGGGAATGACCGCAATCCGGTCTTTTTCGGGTGTGTTGATCAGGCGGGCAAAAAGGGTTTTTAGTTCTTCGCTGGGCTTAAAAAAATCCTCCGGTTTGATCGACCAAGGCTGGCTTTTGCGGCCCACCATTTCACGGCCTAACATATCCAGTTGCTTCAATTGTGGCGACATGTAGGCACAATTGAGGTACGTGATTTCTTCGGGAAAATTAAACAGTGATTTTTGACAACTCAACATGGCTTGGAAATTAGAAGTACATGGGATAAAAAATAGTCATAAAAGTCTGCGAAATTAAAAAAATCCAGCACAGTTTAGAGAAATATTACTACTTTTGGTCAAGGTTTTAACTTTAGGGGCAAATTATTCTACCTACCATTTTCAATAATCCATTGTGGTTCAAGTACATTCTGTCGCATCCTGCGCAACGGATTCGTACAACATTTAACATTTTGCCCATGAACAACCGATTCAAACCTGAAAAGCCCCCGCTTTTCCTTTTTTTTTGTCCAAAAATCCAATTGCTGCTTTTGCTGCTGGGCTTGGCCCTGCGCCTGTCGGCTCAAGAAGTCCCAGAAAAAAAGGGGCTGATCCGCTTTAGGGAGTGGCAATATGCGCTTGGCGTTACCCTGGGCACCAAAGGTGCTGGAGCCGATATGGCTTTTCGAGTGCGTCCCCACTGGCATTTGCGTGCTGGGCTCAATTATCTGCAAGGCAGTTTTGGTCAACAACAATTCGACCTTGGCGGTTTTGGTCTCAGCGACAACACCTGGTTGTTTACAGGAAAAATCCGCCAGCATGCTGCCGAACTGATGGTCGATTACGCGGTAATCCATGAACAAGTCCGCTTGGTGGCTGGACTGGCCATTCAACCGGCCAACCGGATTACCGGGAATTTTGTGCTCCGCGATTCGGTACAGTTCAATGAAGTGCGAATAGCCGCCGCAGAATTGGGGCAAATTGACGCCAGTATCGACTATCCGCGTTTATTTTCACCTTATCTGGGAATTGGGTTGGGACGGATGGTACCTTGGCGGCGCTTGAGCGTCGGCCTCGACGCTGGTGCCTATTTTCGGGGCAAACCCAATGTTGATTTACAGGCTACAGGATTACTGCAAACCAATGAAAACAGCCGCAATGCCTTGCAGAACAACCTCCAGAACAAACGCATTTGGCCCGCCCTGAACCTGCGGCTAGGCTTGCGCTTTTTGTAAACGATCACATCTGACCTCCATGAAATACCGTACCTTATACCTTCTTTTCCCAATATTGTTTTTGAACAGTGCTTGTGATAAGGCCCTGGATCAATTCAAAGACGACGCGCTGGACGGCCTGCAATTTGAGGTCAGCACCGGCGTATTGCACCAACCCCTGACCTTACAAATGCTCGATGAATTGAGCGGAGCCCCCGCCGAAGGGGTCAGTGTGGAATTGTTGAGCAGCGATTTTTCAACGATCTACACCAACAGTGGCAGCAAAACCCTACGGCTGCAAGGTGGACTGCTCACCTTGGGCACACTCAAGCGGGAAGCACCCAGTGAAAGTGCCCCCCGTAAAGTACGGTTCCGTTTCAAATCCACGGGCTATTTCACCCGTGAAGAAGAATACTTGTTGAGTGATACTGTGGGCATTTTAGCCACGGTCTGGATGCGGCCGATGCGCAGTTCTGAACACATTGGTATGGCTGAAAAAACCTTGTCCACGCAAAGAACGGAGGTCATCAACTTGAACACTCAAAACCTACAGGGCAGTCTACAAATTGATCCTTATGTTGAGTTTTCGCCATGGCAATACCACACTCATTGGCCCCATTTCCCTCAAATTGATGGTCATGCCAGGAACGGCAGCCAACAAAAACCACCTGGAATCCGCCCTCATCCGCGCGCCTTTTCGCAAGTCCGATGGCAACATCGGAAAGCTCAACCTCAATCCGGTAAGTCTTTTTGATTTTTATGCCAGTGCACATGGCGACGCCGATCACTTGAGTTTTCCAGCAGCATTCAGTATCCCGATTGATCCCAACCTTTAATCCCTCTGAGTAAACCGCATTAAAGTTGGCGATTTGATTCCGGCATATTGGCAAAATCCAGCTGAGGGAATCTGGCAGGCCCGTGGTTTTGCGACCATCAGCAACAGCCGGGGTAAACTGGAGGCCGTGATGCCTCTGGCTTATACTGGGCGATGGGCACTGGGTTTTATGGAATTGTGGCCCGAAGAGCAAATCTCCGAGCTTTGTCAGGTTTTTATCACGGTGCAAGCCGATGTACCTGATACCCTGGAGGGCGTGTATTACCGCGCTGAAAAACCCGTGTATTTTCGGTATACCCAGCGGGCCAGTATGAATTTTATGCAAGTGTTCCCCAGTTGCCGCACGGGGCAGGGTTTTGACATGGATGCGCTGGTACGCTCCGCAAAAGAACAAACCCAAAATTATTACATGCAACAAGACAGCAACGTGTTTGCGGAACTCAGTTTTCAACCTAAAGTCAGTGTATTTGTAATTCAACCTTTGCCCATTTTGTCCGGAGTACAACTTCAGTGAAAAAACCAATATCCCCATTGCCATCAACGCCGATGAAGCTACCGAGGGCTGGTTGTATTATCAAATTGGCAGCAGCAGCGGCTATCGTTTCATGCGCCTGATCAAAGGCATCAACAACATCCAGGTGGCTACCCACGCAATCCATTGTTTACACCGGGTGGTTTTTATGGTGCACAGGCGCAGTTCACGTTTTTTTATGAAGAAGGTTGTCGGTTGCAGAGCAGCACGCGTAGTTTTCCCGCTTGCGAGGTCTTGACCCAGGGGGCGTTGTTGCGGGTACGTCCTACCCAAAACCTGGTTTTTTCCAGTGCTGATTTGAGCATCAATGCCAATTGTGGGGGCAGTTACCAACCCGCTATCCGTCCTACGCTGCCCATTTTTTACCGCAGTGCCTGCAATAGTGCCTCGGACATGCCCTACAAAAAACTGGGCGATTTCCAGGCGGGTACTATTCTCGAGAATTTACCGCTCCGCCTCGGCGAACGTTACGATTTCAAAATCCAATACGGCAGCGGGTTACAGGAGTTTCAGGGCATTCGGCTCAGCGCGGATTCGCTGGGTTTTGGAAAATTTTACACGATGAGCAAAAACGGGCGGATACGGGTGCATTTTGGGGAAGTGGAGCTGCCGGAGGGGGTTTGTAATTTGGTGAAATAAAAGTTTACGCTACACGTGGCGACCTTATTTCACCACTTATTCGCGCGGATTCACACAGATTTTAGGTATGTCTCGCTGGCTTTTTTCAAACGCATGGCCATCCGCTTGCGCAGCAAACGAGGCGCCAGTACTTCAATGTCTTCTGCAAAGCCCAAAAACTCCCGTTCCAACTCCAGATTTTGAATCACTTCAATAGAAAAAACGGTACTGCCGTCTTCGCGTTGCTCCACTATTTGTTGTGAGTGGTGAAAGGGTTTGGTTTGTACATAAGGGGATTGATCGGCGCTCACCCAAAACTGCACCGTAATCGTTTTTTGTCCCCTGGTTTTGGTCACCCCAATGGCATCTTGCAGCCAATTTGCATCCAGTTCAGGATCAAAACGGAAGGCTGGGGTGTCAATTGGTTCAAAAGACTTGATGCGATCCAAGGCAAAAATTTGGGGATGTAGCCGGTCATCACGCATGCCCAATACAAACCAACGATTGCGGAATTCTTTCAACAAATGGGCATGTAACACCATGGTTTGTGGCACCATGGCTTTAAAAGATTGGTATTCTACTTTCAACACCTTTTGCTCCACAATGGCCGCGTAAATTCCCTCCAAATGGGCCAGTCCTTTTAATTGTTCATTTTTTTTCAAAATCAATCAAAGGGCGCTGGTTCGTTTTCACCATTTGAATCTTGTGTTGGAGACGATTGACCATGTCGTCCACTTCCCTAAAATGGGTAAAACCTTTGAATTGGCGCAATATGCCCACCACCTCGTTGAGCGTATTCAAATCCTGTTGGGTCAGCGGAATGTTGGCAATGCTGTATTCGGGGTCTTCATACGTATAGTACTTTTTGTCCAATACCACAATCGGGGCGTTGTAGCCCAGTTTTTCGGAACGCATCAATTGAATGTCCAGTTGAATGGCACGGCGGCTCACCCCTTTGCGAATTCCTTCGTACTCATACAAGGCATCTGAACAGGCCTCGATCAAGTCCTCCAAAGTCCATTTGCGGTTGCGTCTGCGCAAACAAGCGTCGATGGTTTTGTATCGAACAAGGGCGTTGCGGTTTACTGGCATAAAATATTTTAAAGTTAAAAAACTGTAATTCAATTATTTACTCGATTTTAAAAAAATATTTTCACAAAAATACGACCTATTTTTTTACTGCGCAAAAAGATTGCGCAGTAGCCTCCCAACTTTGTGTCATCAAAAGCGAACAACGCAAAACAATCATTTAATCATCCAAAGCCTTTTGTCATGTTATTCAACGTAAAAGCTAAAAACAAAAACCGTACAGCCAACCACGAAGGCGCTGAGGCTTGGAAAATGACGCCTGAGTTGGAGTTGTACAGTGCCGTGGTTACATCCACCTTAAGCGATAAATACTACGAAAAAGGTGGGGCACGAGTAGAACGTATCCGGGAGTTGATTAGCCGGGTAGATCCTGAGTTTGTGGCAAAACTGGCTGTTTATACCCGCGAAAACATGTATTTGCGCAGCATGCCACTCGCGTTGACGGTTGAACTGGCCCGTTTGTACCAGGGCTACGGATTAAACCTGATCAGCAAAACCGTGACTCGGGTGATCCAACGCGCCGATGAAATCACTGAATTGTTGGCTTATTACCAATTGGTGAACGAACGCAAGGAGCAAAAAACTGAACCGTTTGTCCAAACAAGTACAAAAAGGTTTGGCCGATGCTTTCAACAAGTTTGACGCTTACCAATTTGCCAAATACAACCGGGTGGGTTCAGAAGTCAAACTGCGCGATGCCTTGTTTTTGACGCACCCAAAAGCGATTGACACTGCTCAGCAGGCCATTTTTGATCAGATTGCCAAAAATGAGTTGGCGGTGCCATACACCTGGGAAACCAAATTATCCGCTTTGGGTCAGGTCGTTTTCAAGGATGAAATCCAGAAAAAAGCCGCTTTCCGCCAAAAATGGGAAGAACTGATCGACAGTGGAAAATTGGGCTACATGGCTTTGTTGCGCAACTTGCGGAACGTCATTGAGGCAGGTGTGTCGACCAAAGCACTTTGAAATGGTGTGTGCTACGATAGCCAACCCAACACAAGTGGCCAAAGCCAAGCAATTGCCTTTCCGTTTCCTGGCTGCTTACCGCGAATTGTTGACCATCAAAGACCAATACACCAACGCTGCTCTGGCCGCTTTAGAAAATGCCGTGAAGGCGAGTGTAGTTAACATGCGTGGTTTTGGTATGGACACCAAAGTGGTGATTGCCTGTGACGTATCGGGTTCGATGCAAAAATCAATTTCGCCAAAAAGCAAAATTTTGAATTACGATATTGGTTTGATGTTGGGGATGCTCTTGCAATCCAAATGCCGAAACGTACAAGCAGGTATGTTCGGTGATACCTGGAAAATTGTCAGCATGCCTACCCAGAACATCTTGTCCAACGTGCAAGAGTTCTATCGGCGCGAAGGTTCAGTAGGTTATTCGACCAATGGCCATCTGGTAATCAACGATTTGTACCTGCGTCGTGAATCGGTGGATAAAGTCATGATGTTCACCGATGTGCAAATGTGGGATACCCTCGGGGAAGGCCATATCGCAACCGAATGGCGTCGTTACCGCAAGGAGATTGCACCAAACGCCAAGTTGTACTTGTTCGATTTAGCGGGTTTGGGTACCACGCCAATTGATTTTAAGCAGAACGAAGGCGTATACCTGATTGCAGGTTGGTCAGACAAAATCTTTGACGTACTGGCGGCTTTAGATCAAGGTCAACAAGCCGTAGAAGTGATCAACAGCATCGAATTATAAAGACAAAACTATCGGAGGCAGGCGACAAAGCAGGCCTCCGGTAGTAAAAAATTAACCCCCAGAATGCATAAACCGTGCCGTAGAAAAGAGTTTCTTCGTTTGGGCGTCAATACGTGGGTTCGAATCCTGCCCCATTTGGGTCGTCTAGTGGTTAGGACGTGACGGTAAGTTTCTTTTCGTTTTTTGCCGGTTTATTTTAAAAAGCTTGAAAGTGCCGTAGAATAGGGTTACTTCGCTGATAACGATGGGGTTACGGGTTCGAGTCCCGTCACGCTGACCGATATTTTGCCAAATCAGCGTGTAGCTCAGTGGTAGAGCACATTACGTACTCTTTTCGCTTTTTGCCTTTCATTTTTTGTTTGACCGCAGCTGAAGTGATTCATAATGCGGTTAATCTATTTACGTATCTTGCTGCAAATAATCCCTTACCATATGACATATAATGCCTGGAACCGTGACCTTTTTGCCAAAGCCTGGCATTTCGTCACCCTCAAACACAGCGGCCAAACCTACGGAGGTCGCCTTCCTGAACAGCAAATCGAGTACATCAATCACCTCAGTAGTGTGGCCATGGAGGCCATGTGGGTTTTGGGAAATTCAACAGAAACCTACGACGCAGATTTGTTTGTGCAATGTGCCTTGCTGCACGACACCCTGGAAGATACCGCTACTGAATACGCAGAGCTACAGGAGATTTTTGGCCCCGATGTTGCTGCGGGTGTATTGGCTTTGACCAAAAACAAAACCTTGCCCGACAAAAACCAACAGATGCTCGACAGCCTGCAACGCATCCGCCAGCAACCCAAAGAAATCTGGATGGTAAAAATGGCCGATCGGGTGACCAACCTCTATCACCCGCCATTTTATTGGGACAAAAACAAAATCGCTGCCTATCGTGCCGAAGCGCAAGTCATTTATGATCACCTGGCCGAAGCGGACGCACTGATGGCGCAGCGTTTGGCGGAGAAAATTGAGGCATATCAGGTTTTTTTATGATTTTATAATTTTTTTGTCTTTTGTGGAACGCTTTTTCAGTACTGCGACACCTTAAGGAAATGCAGCATGATCTCATTTGCATCATTCACCTTAAAACCGCAAAAAAAATGAAAAAGCTTATTCTTTTGGTTGTTCTTGCTGTTGCCACTCAATTTTTGATGGCGCAAACTCAATTTTTCAGTCCACTTGGTGCCGTTCCAGTTGGCCCCAATGGCCCTGCATCTAACAAAGTAAAGGTTTCGGCTTATTGTTGTCCCAGTACGGCGCTGGAAATCACCACCAATGTACCCGTGGGCGAAAATGATTTTCAATGGATCAATATTCCGCTTGATGGACTTAATGCTGGTTTGATCGGAAAATTAGTGGTTTGTTACCAGATTCAAGGTGGGGGTGGCTCCTATATTTCTCAGCTTCGGCTCACCGAGATGATGGCTCCCAATGCAGCTGCGGTTAAAGTTGACGACCCTACAGATCTGAATTCAGCTGCACCCACCTGTTTTTCCACTAAAGCTGCATATGTCGTAAACGGTACAACAACGTTGGCAATTAAAATTGTAATGCGTCCTGGTGACAAGATAATCATCGGAGGAATTACAGTGGCGAGATAATAAACTCCTAATTCCCATGTAACTGCATGCACTATGAACGAGCCAATGGCTTGTACGTGGTGCATTTTTTTTGCCCTAAGCGAAAAAGAGCTGAATTTGTTTTTATTTTGACCGTGAATTTTAACCAATCCACCATCATGAGACATTTGCTCACTTTTTGCCTAGGCATCTTGCTTGTCCAAAACATAATGGCCCAACAACACGCCGAGCAAGATCATTCCAAATATGTGGTTCCTACCGACCCACAAGTACAACAAAAACTGCAACAATGGCAAAATGTGAAGTTTGGCCTGCTGATGCATTGGGGCACTTACAGCCAATGGGGCATCGTGGAAAGTTGGAGCCTCTGCCCCGAAGATGAAGGCTGGTGCGAGCGCCGTGGGCCTTATGCCAACGATTGGTATGGCTATAAAAAAGCCTACGAAAACCTGCAACACTCTTTCAATCCCCTTGACTTCAATCCCGATAAATGGGCCAAAGCAGCCAAAGCGGCGGGTATGAAATACGTGGTATTTACCACCAAACACCACGATGGATTTTGTATGTTCGACACCAAGCAGACCGATTACAACGTGATGCAGAGTCCTTTTGGTAAAAACCCCAAGGCCAATATCGCCTTGGAAGTGTTTAAATCTTTCCGCGCCGAAGATTTTATGATTGGGGCCTATTTTTCCAAACCGGACTGGCATACCCCCGATTATTGGTGGCCATATTTCCCGCCCAAAGACCGCAATTCAAGCTACCCACCCAAAAAATATCCTGAAAAATGGGAAAAATTCAAGGCCTTCACCTATGCACAAATTCAGGAGTTGATGCGCGATTACGGCAAAATGGACATCCTATGGTTGGATGGTGGCTGGGTACGCCCATTTAGCACCATCGATACAGCCATCTCTTGGCAAAAAACGATTCCCTTTGACCAGGACATCGACATGCCCAAGATAGCCGCAATGGCCCGCAGCTACCAACCAGGCTTCTTGGTGGTAGACCGCACGGTAACCGGACCTTATGAAAATTACGTCACCCCAGAACAACAAATCCCCAACCATTACATGCCCATTCCCTGGGAAACCTGCCTGACCATGGGAGATTCCTGGAGTTACATCCCCAAAGAAAATTTCAAACCTGCCCGCAAATTGATCCATATCCTGGCCGATGTGGTGTCCAAAAATGGGAACTTGCTGCTCAATATTGCCCCAAGTCCACAAGGTGATTTCCATGCTGAGGCCTATGATCGCCTGCAAGAAATTGGCAAATGGATGGACATCAATTCAGAAGCCATCTATGGTACGACGGGTGACAACAGCATCGGTACGCAGGGCAAGTTGGTTTTTACCCACAAACCCGATGCCGTTTATGCCATATATCGGGCTGAAGAAGGAGAAAACCTGCCCGGCAAAATCGGGATCAACAACCTGAACCTCGATAAAAAAGCCAAAATCTATCTGCTCGGCAGCAAAGATCCTTTAAAGTGGAGCGATGAAAATGGCGCAATCAGCATTACTATTCCTGAAAAAACCGCTAAAATTGTGTCCAATAGCTACGCATGGGTGTTTAAAATTGTCAAAAATCCATAAACACTTGTGAACCAGATAAAACGACAAAACCAATGCAAACCAGAAGAAAATTCTTACGCTGGTCGGCGCTCAGCCTACCTTTTTTATCCCTCAGCCGTGTAGTGGCTAAAAGTAACCCCACGACTCAAGCTGTAGTAAAACCAATCGTAGTCTCTACCTGGGACAGTGGTCTACCCGTCAATGCGGTGGCCTGGAAAATTCTCCGCGAAAACAATGGTCGGTCCCTGGATGCCGTTGAGGCGGGCGCTCGCTGGATTGAAGACGACATCAACTGTTGTGTAGGCCTGGGCGGCAACCCCGACCGGGATGGCATCGTCACCCTCGACGCGTGCATCATGGATGAAAAAGCCAATTGTGGCTCAGTAGCGGGCTTGTCCTACATCAAACATCCTATTTCGGTGGCGCGTAAATTGATGGAAACCACCCCCCACGTGATGCTGGTGGGTGAAGGAGCCATGCAATTTGCGCTGGCCAATGGGTTCCCCAAAGAATCGGGTAAACTCTCGAAAGATGCTGAAAAGTCTTACAAAGACTGGCTCAAAAAATCGGAATACAAACCCGTCATCAACATTGAACAACAGCAAAGCAAAGGCAAAAAGAACAAAAAAGAACATGGCCCTTTTGCCCCCAGCTATTTTGATGATGGCACCCCCAACCACGACACCATGGGCACCATCGCGATGGATGCCGGAGGCAACCTTTCGGGGGCTTGTACCACCAGCGGGATGGCCTTCAAACTGCATGGCCGTGGGTGATTCGCCCATCATTGGTGCGGGTTTGTTTGTCGACAATGAAGTAGGCGCAGCCACTGGCTCAGGCCAGGGTGAAGAAGTGATCCGTGTAGCGGGTACGGCCATTCATGGAAATGATGCGCCGGCCACCCAAAGAGGCTTGTAAAATTGCCGTGGAACGCATCATCAACATCAATCCCGCAAAAGCCAAAGATTTTCAGGTCGGTTTCATCGCCATCAACAAAGCGGGGGAATACGGTGCCTATTCCATTCAACCGGGCTTTAGCTATTCGGTTACATTGGCGGAAGACGGAGGAAAGGTGTTGAAAGCGGAAAGCCACTATAAGTAGGGTTCCGGGTTGAGTTTTGAGGTTGGGGGGAAGACGGGGTTGCACTCAAATGGTGTGCCAACCCTCGAACCCCGACTCGAACCTGCACAACCCAAATTTCTTCTTCCCGCTATTCCGCACCAAATACGAAAAACTAAGCATAAAGTACCGCGAGAGTGCGTTTAACCGCTCATCTACCAAGGTATTGAGTTGGGCGTTGCGGCTGAGTCCTTCGTTCTGGCCCAATAAATCGTAGGCAGAGAGCCGCAACAAGCCTTTTTTTCCTTCCATGACATAGGCACCGAACGAGGCATTCCAAATGGGCAAACTGCGCTGAAAACCATCGCCCAAGCCGCTGTAAATGATGTAATTGAACTGGGATTCCACACTGTATTTTTCTTTGGCAAAAGGTTTGCGCACGTAAGCCAAAAGTGAGTTTTGTAAAAAATTGCGGTTCAATTCCTCGTTCGTGGAATAGCTATTGGCTGAAAAATTCACGCGTGTATCAATCGACCATTCCCAATCTTTTTTCTTTTGGTTGGTAAAAGACAAACTTCCGGCATGGCGGCGGGTGTAAGTGGTGTTTTGCAAGCGGTTGATAAAAGTCAGGTTCCGTCCAAACCCATGATCACTACCTACACTAATCCGAAGGCCCAGCGATTTGAGTTGAAATACGTAGTAAATGTTGCCGCTGGTAGAATAATCATTGCTGACGTTTTGGGGTGAGGTTTGGGTGATCAATTGCTCATCCACCAATTGTACATTCTGGATCTTATCGGTGGTTAGGCTGCCATTGAGGCTGAACAAAAAGGTGGTGCCGCGCTTGGATTGGTAGAGGTTGTAGCGCAGGGTACCATTGTAACGCAATTCGGGCGTCAAACTTGGATTACCAATGTAATAACGCAGGGCATCAGTTACCTCCTGTACGGGTTGCAGCTGCCTGATACTGGGAAGATTGAGGGTTTGATCCAGATTGAGGGTCAAGGTTTTGGATTGTTTCGGGCGAAAAGTAATGTTTATCGAAGGCAATAAATAATCGTATTCCTGGTTTACAGCTGCTTCTTGCAGGAACAAGCCTCCTTTGATCAGGGCATTTTCCCAACGTACGCGTGTGCCAATGTCCAGCTTTTTGTAGTCGGCTTGCAAACCCAAGGTGGTATGGTGCCGAAACACGTCACTCAGCAAGTGATTGCTTTGCTGCTCATTGCGGAGCAATTCACCGGAATCTTGTACATCAGCGATGATGCGGTCGTCGTCATTGGTGGAAACGCGGTAGTTGTAGGTGGCGTGCAAGGAGATTCTTTTGTTGAGGGGTTCTGAAAATGAAGCTTGTAGACTCCAGTTTTCAGCGCCAGTTTCAGTAATCCGGTCTTGGTGGATCAACACTTCTCTTTCAGCCGCAGTGGTGGTTTGAAAAAAGTAATTCCGGGATTGGTTGCTGGCATTGTTGACACCCGAATTGGCATCCCAATCCAGATCGAGGTTAACGTTGCGGCCTTTCTTGCCCAGTCTTTTGCGAAAAGTAAACTCCAGATTCCCGCCCAAGCCTTCGTTTTCCCCCACGTTGCTGCGTTGGCTGGCATTGCGGGGCCCGAGCAATTGGTCGGCAGCAAAGGATTGGAAATTCGAAGTATTGCGGCCATTGCGCATAAACATCCCACTGACCAATCGAAAGCCCCAAAGGGTATCTTTGCGGTCGGATTCCAGGGTGAGGTTGAGGTTGTTCTGGATGCTAAAATTGTCATTGCTTGAGGTATCCTGGCTGATGATGGTTTTATCGTCCAAATAGCGCTCTACCCTGGCGATGCGGTCCAGGTCGCGATCCGATAAATTCAAGCGGTAATTGCCATACACTTGCCATTTGCGAGGCAGTTCCTGGCTAAAATTCAATCCGGCATTCAGATTGGTGTTTAATCCACCCGAAGGCAATGCCGCCGCATTGCTCAATCCCCGATCTGTTACTTCGGCGTTGCCATTCCGGTTGACATTGTTGGCCGACAAAGTCCCGGTGATGCGTCTTTTTGGTGAAAACTTGCTGAGGTTGGAGATTACATCAAACTGCTGTGGAGGTCCAAGGCCAAGGGTTGATTTACCAAAATTTGATTTTTGCCGATCCGGTTTGGTTTTGATGTTGAGGATTTTTTCGCGTTGCCCATCATCGATCCCCGAAAATTCAGCTTTATCAGACTTTTTTTCAATGATTTGGATTTTGTCTACTGCATCGGCGGGCAATACTTTGAGGGCCATTTTGATGTCGGTTCCAAAAAACTCTTTACCGTCCACCATGATTTTTACGATATTTTCACCCTGGGCTTTGAGGGTTCCATCAGGGTCGAGTTCCATGCCGGGCATTTTTTTCAACATGTCTTCGACCGCGTCGTGGGCTTGTACCTTGACCAAATTGGCACTGAGTTCAAGGGTATCACCGCGCACAGTGATGGGGATGCGGGCAGCACTGATCTCCATCGTTTGGAGCAGGTTACTTTTGGTTTTGAGCTGGATATCGCCCAGATTCAACTCACGAGAACCTTTGTCGATGGTTAGAATTTGTTCCCAAGGCTCAAAACCCAGGTAGCTGATTTGGAGGCGATAGATTCCGGGTTTGATGCCGGGGAGTTCGATGTTTCCGGCATCGTCGCTCAAATCGTAACTGAATAGGGAGGAATCCTGTACCACGTACAGCGCGGTAGTTGCGCGAGGCAATACTTGATTTGAGCTATCAATGATTTTTCCAAAGATGCGAACTTGGGCACTCAATTTCATTTGCCCCAGGCCCAGCACAAGCAACAACAAGCAGTATAGATACTTCATGTAGCCTATCATTCTAAAAACAGACAAAGATTGGAATTAAAGTGTTGCAGTGTTGCGGATTGATGTGCAGATTTTTGTTGTAAAATATACAGTTATTTATTATTTCACAAAAAAAAGACGCGCCTCCCCCACTCCTAGCATTGGGGAGGCGCCTTCACATAAAGCCAGTAACTAAACCCATTAATCAGTTAAAACTTAACATTCTTTGCGGACACGTTATCGTCTCCCTTTTTTTATCTTTGAATTTGAACGGCAAACAGCTAAAAGTGAAAAGTGAAAAGCAAAAAATAAAAAGGCCAAATTGCTTTTCGTTTTTCACTATTCGCTCTTCACTTTTAATTCAATAAATAATCGTGCCAAAATGAAACCAACGCCTAACTTTTTTTTATTTTTTTTTATTTTTCTTTCCTCTCAGTCCATTTTGGCTCAACAAGTGGGGTCACCGAGCGGAGCCGAGGTGTACCCAATCAGTAAAAGCACCATTTCGGATCAGGCCATGGTGGTTTCACCCCATCCTATTTCTTCTCAAGTCGGTTTGGACATCCTCAAACAAGGTGGCAATGCCATTGATGCCGCTATTGCCATACAGTTTGCCATTGCGGTAGTTTATCCGCGGGCAGGAAACATTGGTGGTGGTGGATTAATGGTGTTGCGCACGAAAGATGGCAAATTTGAGGCCCTTGATTACCGCGAGAAAGCCCCCGCCAAAGCTGGCCGCGATATGTACCTCGACGCCCAAGGCAATGTGGTACCCCGCCTCAGTATTGAAGGGCATTTGGCTGCGGGGGTCCCGGGAACAGTAGCAGGCATGATTGCCGCGCATAAAAAACATGGAAAATTACCTTTCAAAGTGTTGATTCAACCCGCTATCGATTTGGCCAAAGAGGGTTATAAAATTACCCAGGGCGAAGTAGATCGCCTCAATGGCAACCAGGCCGCGTTTAAAAAATACAATGCTGAAGACAATGCCCTGGTGAAAGCCGACCCCTGGAAATTGGGCGATGTATTGGTGCAACCCAATCTGGCTGCCACCCTCGAGCGTATTCAAAAAAAGGGAAAGGCTGGCTTTTACAAAGGCCAAACCGCTGATTACATCGTGGCGGAAATGGGTAAAGGCAATGGTTTGATTTCCCATCAAGACCTCAAAAATTACGATGCCCGCTGGCGACAGCCCGTGGAAGCCACCTACAAAAACTACCACATCGTGTCCATGCCGCCGCCTTCCAGTGGGGGCATCATCATTTTACAGTTGATGAAAATCATGGAGCGTTTCCCGTTGGCGGAATGGGGTTTCCAGTCGCTCAACGCAGTACACCTCATGGCTGAAGCCGAACGCCGCGTGTATGCCGACCGGGCACATACATGGGGGACCCTGATTTTTTTCAGGTTCCTCAGGATTCATTGCTCAACGACAAGTATTTGCGCCAACGCATGTCCAATTACAATCCCACCCAGGCTACCCCCAGCAAAGATATCCTGGCGGGAGATTTTCGCAGCATTAGCAAAGAGAGTTTTGAAACCGAACACACTTCGGTGGTTGACGCAAAAGGCAACGCCGTGGCGGTAACCACTACCCTCAATTCCAATTTTGGCAACAAAGTTATGGTACACGGAGCCGGTTTTTTGCTCAACAACGAAATGGACGATTTTAGCGCGAAAGCAGGCGTGCCCAACCAGTTTGGACTGGTGGGTAGTGAAGCAAACTCGATTCAACCCAATAAACGGATGCTGAGCGCGATGTCGCCTACCATTGTAGAAAAGGACGGGCAATTGTTTTTGGTGCTTGGAGCTCCGGGCGGTTCCACCATCATTACTGCAGTATTTCCAGGTGATGATGAACGTGATTGAGTTTGGTATGCCCGTTGATGAAGCGATCAAAGCCGGGCGCTTCCACAACCAATGGCTACCCGATGAAATTTGGGTAGAAAAAGCCGCACTGACCCCAGAACTGCGCAAAGAACTGGAGCTTTTGGGCCACAAATTGCGCGAAGTGAATTACATGGCGGTAGTAAAAGCAATCATGCGTTTGCCAAACGGGAAACTACACGGTGCTGGAGATCCAAGGAATCCGGATGATGACGCGAAGGGTTACTAATTGTCCATTAAAAACGCCGTCATGGTGCGGGCTCCGTGGGCACCCAAAACGAGTGACTGCTCAATGTCCGCTGTTTTGGAAGGCCCGGCAATAAATACCCCAAAGCCATAATCCTTCCCTTGCAACCGCTGATAAGCCTGATGCATGTTGGGGCAAAGCTGATCGACGGGCAACACGACAGCCAGGTGCTGACAAATAAAAGGTGCTACCCTTTGGCCAAAGTTCGCTTCGGTAACCCAAATGGCTCCATTTTCGGCAACACCAAATTCGCCGGAAATAATGGCCAATTCTACATTGGCCAATGCGTGCGGATCGCTTGGAGCTGGAATGGGTTCGGCAATGCTGAACAAGGCTGGAATGGACGTAACCATGCGCCCAGGATAAGGATGCTCACGCAAATGGGTTTCGATGGCTGCATAGTTGGACACACGCTGAACCTTGCCACCAATCAGCGTCAAAATGGTCATAAATTGATCGAGCAACTCGGTTGTACGCGCAGGAAACAAACCCAAATCGGGTAGCGGCCGTTCATCTTGCGGTTGATTGGCCCTTACTTTGGCCAGGATTTGATCGCGTGAATTTGACATGCTTACTTACGGTTTTTTAGGTACCACTCCCGAAAAGACTCCTGCGGTGCTTCCGGCATTTCGCGTTGTTTGAACCAGGGATTCATTGAATTATTCACCATTCCGGGTATGTTGCGCAAAGCCCAGCGTCCCATTTTGCCCATACTCCGGTACACGCCAGGATTGGACAATACGCTGGACATCACTTTGAGGGCCATTTTTTTACCAAAATCTACCTTGCCTTGTCTGGTCAATTCTTGCCGCCATTCGTACAACTGTTCGTGGATGTTGATTTTCACCGGGCAAACATTCGAGCAAGAACCACAAAGCGTAGAGGCAAAAGGCAGGTCGGAATACTTGCTCATGTCCAAGTTGGGCGCCAAAATAGCGCCAATTGGCCCGGCTACGGCGTTGTGGTAGGAATGCCCTCCGCTGCGGCGGTATACCGGACAAGTATTCATACAAGCCCCACAACGGATGCATTTCAAGGAATTGCGGAAGGCTGCGCGACCTAGTTGTTGGCTGCGGCCATTGTCCACCAGTACGATGTGCAATTGCGCCCCCTGCACGTGGGTTTTTAAAATGGCTGGAATACGGTAATGGGTTGGCCTGTGGCACTTCTGGCCAGTAGTCTTAGAAATACGCCTAGGTCTTCTGCTCTAGGAATTATTTTTTCAAAACCCATGCAGGCAATGTGTACATCGGCCAGGTGCACGCCCATATCGGCGTTGCCTTCGTTGGTGCAGACTACAAATTCACCGGTTTCGGCAATGGCGAAATTCACACCCGTCAGCGCTACTTTACGGGTCAGGAATTTATCGCGCAAGTGCTGGCGTGCCGCTTCGGTGAGTAATTGCGGGTCGGCATTGCCCTTAGGTGTACCCAAATGTTCGTGAAACAACTCCCCTATTTCCTCTTTTTTCCAATGGATGCAGGGCATCACGATGTGGCTGGGGGGTTCTTCGGCCAATTGGACGATGCGTTCGCCGAGGTCGGTATCCACAACATCTATCCCGTTTTCGGCCAAAAAATCATTGAGGTGGCATTCTTCGGTGAGCATGGACTTGGACTTGACCATGCGTTGTGCGCCTGCTTCCTGCAAAATCGACAATACGATGCGGTTGTGCTCAGCGGCATCGGCAGCCCAATGGACGATGGCTCCGTTGGCCAAGGCCTTGCTCTCAAACTCGGTGAGGTAATCCGCCAAATTGCCCAAAACGTTGTCTTTGATGGCTGAAGCGGCAGCGCGTAGGGCTTCCCAATCTTCGCTCAGGGTATGGGCGGCTTTGTCGCGTTTCTCGCGAATCCACCACAGGGTTGCGTCGTGCCAATCCACCCGGGGTTCATCGGCGTTGAAGCGTTGGGAAAGTTCGGGATGTTTGGGTATTGCGGACATTGGGTTACGAATTTCGGAATAAAGAAACAGCTTTTTAGAGACCAAACCTACTTGTACCTACCTGTTTTTTAAGCAAAAGCGACTATGAACGCGGATGACGCGGATTTGGCGGATTTACGCGGATTGGCTTAGCCGGGGGGGGGGGGTGGGTTGTCCGCAACAAATTGCACTTAATTAATAAGAAAAATTCTTTGTCTTTTCCCTATTTTGCCTATGGCAAAATTAGAATCCGCGTAAATCCGCCATCCGCGTCATCCGCGCTCCCATTATGCATTAGCGAAAGCACCGCAGGTGCTGAGCATCGTTTATTCATTCCAAGCATTACCCACTTCCTTGAGGGCCATACAAGCAATATAATCCCCTGGAACCGGATCGTAGCTCAGGATATTTTTTCCCACTTCTTCGGAAGTATAATAACCAAAGAGGGTCAAACTTTTCAGCTGGCGGAAAAAAGCTACTGGACTAGGCGGTGCCAGGGTAATGCCCCAAACCGAAGGAGGAAACTTGCCCGCCGCCTCATCCATTGTCAGCAAAAAAGCAGTGCGGTCTTCAGGGGTACATTCCACAAAAGATTTGCCGTATTTGTTGGTACAATCTTTGTCCATTTGCGCCAATCCTACAACAAAATCGGTTTGATCTGCTTTCCAGAAACCTCTTTCAGCATCTTGTCGATGAACTGCGGCACAGCAAGTTCTTTGGCCCCTGGTGTTTTGGTTTTTGGCAGGATGGTTTCGGTGATTTCAGCCAGCGTATTGGCTTGTTCTTTGGACAAAAACACGGGGTTCCAATCCAGGTTGACCTTGGCTTCGGCCTGGCAACTGATGAACAAACTCGTCAGCGTAGCCGAAGAAACGGCGTAGCCTACAAACAAGCCAGAAGATTTGAGTAATTCACGACGATTCATCTTCCAATTCTTTTATAGGTTGCTTTTTTTCAATTCATTGAACGCAAAATCCGCTGCCCGCGCTGTCAAGGCCATGTAGGTGATGGAGGGATTGACACAAGATGAGGAGGTCATGCAGGCGCCATCGGTCACAAAAACGTTGGATACGGCATGAAGTTGGTTGTTGCCATTGAGCACCGAAGTTTTGGGGTCGCGCCCCATCCGGGCGGTGCCCATTTCGTGTACACCTACGCCCATACCACCCGCGTAATCGAAGGTAATCACTTCCTTGAATCCTGCGGCACTGAGCATTTCCGCCGCGTCGTTTTTCATGGCTTCGCGCATCTTTAGCTCGTTTTCGCGGATTTTGGCATTGAGCACCAAAAGCGGCAAACCCCATTGGTCTTTTTTATCGGCATCGAGGCTGGCCTGGTTTTCATGGTAGGGCAAACACTCCCCGAAACCCATCAAAGCCATGCTCCAAGGTCCGGGTTTGAAGAGGGATTCTTTAAAATCTGCTCCCACGCCAGGAGTGTCCGCTCCCCTACCCCAATTGGCACGACTGCCGCCGTTGCCTTGGTAATCATACCCCCGCAGGAAGTTGGGGTTTTTGGTTTTTTCATCCAAATTCGCAAAGCGGGGAATGAACAGCCCGGTAGGGCGCCGCCCTTATAGTATTGGTCTTCCAGGCCTTCGTAAACACCCATGGCGCCTGTGCGGTAGTGGTGATCCATGAGGTTGTGACCCAACTCGCCGCTGTCGTTGCCCATTCCGTTGGGGAAACGAGCGGAGGTAGAATTCAGTAAGATTTGGGTACTGGCCAATGTTGAGGCACAGCAAAAAATCACTTTGGCGTAAAATTCGATCATTTCTTTGCTCTCGCTGTCCACTACCCGTACCCCCGTAGCTTTTTGGGTCTTTTCGTCATAAATGATGGAATGCGCCACCGAATTGGGGCGAATCGCAAAATTCTTGGTCAGGTTGGCAGCGGGCAAAGTTGCGGAATTGCTACTGAAATACGCGCCGAATGGGCAGCCACGCGAGCAACGATTGCGGTTTTGGCATTTGCCCCGGCCCAATTCCAGGTGCCAGGGCTGTGGCTCGGTGAGGTGGGCAACCCTGCCAATGGTGATGTTGCGGCCTCGGAATTTTTGCTCCACTTCTTTTTTGAAGTGTTGCTCCAGGCAATTGAGCTCCATCGGTGGCAGGAAATAGCCATCTGGAAGGTGGGAAAGCCCTAGTTTTTCACCGCTGATGCCTACAAATTTTTCTACATAAGTGTACCAGGGCGCAATGTCTTTGTAGCGGATTGGCCAATCAACGGCGATGCCTTCTTTGGCGTTGGCTTCAAAATCGAGGTCACTCCAGCGGTAGCAATGTTTGCCCCAGGTGAGGGAACGCCCACCCACGTGGTTGCCGCGAATCCAATCGAAACGCTCTTTTTCAAGGTAAGGGTCTTCGAGGTCGTTGGTAAAAAAATGTTTGGTAGATTCTCCCACAAAACCACTGCGGATCTGGATATGGTACTTTTCGCGGTCTTCGGCTGTGAGTGCGCCACGGTGCTCAAATTCCCAGTGGTCGAGGTTCATGGTCGGGTAATCTTCGAGATGATTGACCATGCGCCCTTTTTCGAGTACCAGGGTTTTGAGCCCTTTTTCACACAATTCTTTGGCGGCCCAGCCGCCGCTCATGCCTGAACCGATGACAATGGCGTCGTATGTATTGGTTTTGTTGAGTTTGGTGTTGAGATTGGCCATATGCTTACAGATGTAGGATTGCGGAGGGTCTTCGTTTTGCGATTTACTAAGGTGCCTCTTTGGTGTCTGAGGATTCTAAGGTGGTGAAAAAAGCGCTCTTTCACCACCTTAGAATCCTCAGACACCAAAGAGGCACCTTAGCATTTGGAACATGTAAACTACAATTATTTCCCAGGAGGAGGCCCTGGCCGCTTGGGCATCACCAAACTAGCCGTCGGATACTGCGCCTTGATGGAATCCATACTCATTCTGGCCCAGTCGATCAAGGCAGTTTTTCCTCTTCGGTCAACTTGGCTTCCGGGTGCCGCCCCAGCCAGGTGTAGGAGGGTAAGGGCATTTCACCTTCGTCCACCGTTTCAATAACTTCTTCAAATTTGTGGTTTTGAATGGCAATTTTCATCGAAGTGAAATTCGAAAAATTCAGGTGCCGTTTCCCGTCCTTGACGTGGTTGGCTAGCAACCAGCCAACTGGCTGAATATTGGCGTACCAGGGGTATTCGGTTTTATTGCTGTGGCAATCGTTACAGGCCTTATCTAAAATGCCTTGAATGTAATAAGGCCCCGGGTATTTTTTATGCACATCGTAGGTAAGGTCATTCGAGGTATTGCGCTCGGGGCGAATGAACTGAATGAGGACGAGGATGGCTCCCAAAACAAGCATGATTTTCTTCAACATGTCGATTTCATTTTGATACAAAAAAAGGTTCAATCAAAATGGGCTTATGCTCTGCAAAATAACACGAAGTAGGGAGCAATAGTGAAAACCGATGTTTTTTTTTAAAGGTATTTGGAAAGTTCAGAAACTCTATTAATTTTGCAGTGTACTAGTAAACTAATACACTATAACAATGATTCACTCCCTCCGGGAGGCGGGAGCGGGAACGGCGGCGGGTTTGCGCGCGCGCGGCCGCGCTGCGGGCCCGGGGTGGGCTCCGGTCCTGCTTCCGGGACGCCGGGGGGGGGGTAAAGGCCCAGGGGGCCGGCACCCCCCAAAAAGCGCGGCCCGCCCCGCGCGGCCCCCCCCCCCCCCCCCCCCCCAGAGGGTAACCCTTCAGCCCCGCCCAAACGGCCTTTCCGGGCCCCGGTTGTTTTTTGGGCCTTTTTCCCCCCCCCGGTTTGTGGTTTGGCTTCCCGGGACCGGGTTGGGGTTCCCCCTTTTGGGCTTTGGGGGGGGGGGATTGTTTGCCTACTCTCCCCCCCCTGGGGGGCGCCGCGCCCCCCTTTCGGTTTTTTCAAACTCGCCCCCCCCCCCCCGCCCCCCCCCGTTTGCCCCGCCTTCCCGCCCCCCCCCCCCGCCCCCCCCCCCCAGCCGGGGCGAAAAAATGGGCCCAAAGTGGGGGCCCCGGCCCCCCGGCCCTTCCCCCTCGCCCCAAATTTCCCGGGGCCCCCCCCCCGCCCCCCCCCCCCCCCCCTCCCCGGAGGGCCTCTCCGGACACCCAAGGCACCAAACGGCCCCCCGTGCCAACAAAGGGTCGGGCGGCTAGAGGGGGCGGGGCCGCCCGGACCCCGCCCCGGTCCGCCCCCTCCCCCCGGGGCGGCCCCCCGCCCCGGGGGGGCGGGGCTCGCGCCCCCCGGGCGGGGGGCGGGGCCCAAGGGGGGCCCCCCCCCCCCGGGGGCCCTTCCCCTCCTTGACGGCACTCGCCCCACGCACAACCTTGTCTTTTTGCTGTCTTTGCCTTTAGCGCCGTTTGTTTTGGGGGCGGGGGGCGGGGGGGGGGGGGGGGGGGGGGGGGGGGGCGGGGGGCGCGTGGGCGCGGGGCACCCCCCCCCGGGCCCGCCCCGCCGGCCCCCCCCCCCCCCCCGCCGCCACGCTATGCTCATTTGCCTCGATACCGATTACCGCGCCCCCGGAGGCGCCTACGTCCTCTTCGACTCCTGGGAAGCCACCGAACCGGCACAAGTCAACTGTGTGCGGGTCGAACAGGTTGCGCCTTATGAACCGTGGCGCTTTTTAAGCGGGAATTGCCAGGATTGTTACAAGCCTTAGCCGCTGTCGATGTCCCCCTCGAAGCCATTTTGATTGACGCCTACGTCTGGCTGGATGAAGGACGGGGTGGTTTGGGCTGGTACTTGTACGAGGCTTTGGAACAAAAGATTCCGGTGGTAGGAATTGCTAAAACGCAGTTTCGACCTGCTGAAAAAGTAGCGATTCCGGTGCTGCGAGGTGAAAGTAAAAATCCGCTGTGGGTAACGGCGATTGGTATGGAGGTAGCTTTTGCGGCGGAAAAGGTACAGGAGATGGCAGGGGAATTTCGAATTCCTGAGATGCTGAAGCTGGTCGATGGGCGCTGTCGGGAGTGGGTTGTTTAAACTGTTTTTTTACATATAACCTTAAAAACTGGAGATAAACTTTCTCGCCAATCTTAAAAACCCTATATTGGAAGACAAACCAACCAGTAATGGCTTCCAATTCTAATGCCGAGACGATCATCAATGCGCTTCAAGCCGGAGACTCACACGCAATTGAAGCGCTTTACGCCCATCATCGAGAAGGCTTCTTCCGTTGGGCAAGTTATCGGTTTGAAGGCAACCGCCAGGATTTTGAAGATGCCTGGCAAGACGCCATCATCGCATTCTATCAACAAGTGATTCAGGGTAAACTACTACATCTTCGCCATGAAGTACGCACTTGGCTGTATGCAGTCGGGTACAAACGTTTGTTAAACAACAAGCGCAAGTTGAAGCGTATTCTTTGGAAAGATCAAATTGATGATGCGCTGGTGGTTATTGACTTTGAGCAAGAAAGTGTTGATCCTGAGAAAATAAAATTCCTGCACGCGGCACTGAAATCCATGTCTTCACAATGCCGAGAACTATTGGTAGCACGTTACTACCAGAATTTAGGCATTGAAGAAATACAACAGAACTGGAATTTAAAAAATTCCAACACGACCAGTGCTACCTTATCCCGTTGTTTGGGTCGTTTGAAAGATTGTTTCAAAAAAACATTCACCACTTTTTCCAATGGATGAAATTGCACAAGATCTAATTGAACGTTACCACCAGAACGCGCTAAATCCAGAGGAAAAAAGGGAGTTTCAGCGCCGAATCAACACCGACGACGACTTCGCCAAAGAAGTGCAATGGCATGAACTGGCATTGGAAGCTATTCGTTTGGAGGGGGAAAAAGAATTACGCCGCCGCTTGACCACCAAGGGAATAGAACTGGACAAGAAAGCCCCAAAGCGTCCTACTACATTTTCCTGGCTATGGGTTCTGCTAATGGTTGTTGTTTTAGCATTAGGGCTTTGGTTCATCTATCCTAAAAGTACAAGAGATGAGGCAACTTCGCCCACTGCGCCTACTGAGAAGGCCTTTCCCACGCTCCCCTCTAGCCCAAAATCACTTGATCCCGCCCCTGATCCCCCTCAAGCTCAAATCAAACCGGCATCAGTCGATGGCAAAAAAGTCTTTGCTGCTTATTTTGAGCCTTATCGGGATGAATCGCTGGAGCTCAGTGTTCGAGGTAACGCAGCCGAAAAACCAAGCCCTCAAGAATATTTTCAGCAATTGTACTGGGAGGGGAAATATTCTGCCGCGCTCATCGCCTTTGATTCTTTGAACAGTTTTGCGCAGCAAGACAAGACTAATCTTTTTTTAAAGGCAAATTGTCTTTTACACGCCAAGCAAGGTAAAACAGCTGCCTCGATATTGGAAGACATGACGCAAAAAGGGCCTTCACGTTTTATGGAGCAGGTGCCCTGGTATTTGGCATTGAGTTATTTACAAACAGGCCAGATCGAAAAAGCCATGAGCGTTTTGGATGAAATTGTTGAAAAAAAGGGGGTGCACTTTGAAAATGCTACACAGTTGTACCAAGCCTTGAAGTGATTCTATTTGCCTAATTTTCAATCCATATCCACATGAAAAAAGCAATTTTATACTCCATTATGCTATTTTCTGGGTTCCTCAGCTACGGACAAGGAGGCATTGACAAAGCAGATAGTTTGGTTCAACAAGCTCGCTACTTAAATCAGGATCGAAAATTCAAACAGGCACTCGAAAAAATGGCTTTAGCAGAACCCCTCACCTTAAGCACATTTGGGCATGAGAGTATCCGCTATGCTGATTTATGCTATGTCTATGGACTCATTCAACTCAGTTATAGCAATTACAAAGAGGCTGAAAAATGGCTGGATAAGTGCAGTGCAATCCGGCTAAAATTGCTAGGAAAAGAGCACTTAGACTATTTAAGGAGTTTGTATTTCCTGGGAAATGTATACTACCACATGGGTGACAATTACGAACGAGCAGAGCAATGTTATCTTGAAGTAAAAGCGATTGAAGAATACACGGTTGGAGTTAACAGTCTTGAATATGCTGGTATATTAAGTGCTCTGGGTGTGTTGTATTTAAGAATGGGAAACTACGACATATCTGAAAAGTTATTTTTGGAGGCTTTACACATAAAAGAACAAAAACTAGGAAAAGAGCATCAATCATATGGGGGCACGCTTAATAATCTTGCAATAGTTTATTCTGCAAGAAAAAACTACGAAGAAGCAGAAAAGTTTTATAAAGCCAATATTGAAATCATTGCCAAGGAGTTCGGCAAAAGTAGTATAGGTTACGCCGGAGGGATAATGAATCTAGCCAGTATTTATATTAAAACAGGACATTATGTAGATGCTGAGCTACTATTTCTTGAATCGAAACGCATTTTTGAACTAGTGCCTGATTTTTCAAAAATCCCATCATATATGTCCTGTATGGAGTTTCTAGGTGAGTTATACTATGCGATGGGAAAATTTGATTTATCAGAACATTATCATCTCATCGCTAAAGAATTAAGAGAGAAAGAACTTGGAAAAGAACACCTATCTTTTCAAATGAGCCTTGCTAATCTTTCCCTAACCTATTGGGCTAAAAGAGATTATGTTAAAGCGGCTTCCTATTTGACGGATGCAGCCGATATGCGCAGAAGGCTTTTGTTCAATGCTTCAAGGCATCTCTCTGAAAAAGAAGTTTTTTCCTATACCCAGCTTTTTGAACAAGAGCTTGATCAACATTATTCCTTCGCGAATGATCATTTTGCGGTTCTTCCACATTTTACAACTTCTTGTTACAACAATACGCTTTTCCATAAAGGCTTCTTGCTCAATATTTCGCAGCGTTTCAGAAGCCAGAACATAACCAACACCCAGCTCCCCGACAAACTCCAACAAATCCAAAACCATCGCAATCAATTTGTCTGCTGAATATGCTCTTCCACAAGCAGAACGGAATCAGGCTAAAATCATAGCATTAGAAGGCATGGTCAATACCCTGGAAAAGGAACTCAGTCGTACTGTAGTTGGCTATGGCGAAGTAGTTCGCCAGGTACAGTGGCAGGATGTACAAGCTGCGTTGAAACCAGATGAAGTAGCTTTAGAATTTCTCCATTTTAATTACGAAAACCCCAAAACCACTGGTAAAGTACTTTATGCAGCTTTGTTGTTGAAACCCAACCAACCCTATCCGATATTTATCCCGCTTTTTGACGAAAAAGCCTTGGAAGCGCTGATCCCACCCCTGGATCGCTTGCGCTCGGAGTACATCAATCAACTGTACCAAAATAATGCGACTGCCCGCTTGATCTGGGCACCATTGAGGCCCACTTGCAGGAAGTAAAACCGTGTATTATGCCCCATCTGGGCTATTGCATCGAATCAATTTGGCGGCCTTATCTACTGGGCCGCGACGTATTTTAGCCGACAAGCACAATTTTGTAACCCTGGGTAGTACCCGTCAATTGGTTGCTCCATCTCAATTCGCATCGGCTCAAACAACAGCAGCGTTGTATGGCGCCATTCAATACGATATGGACAGCACTGCCATTCGGCCAGTATCGGTAAACAAAAATGCGAGTCATCGCGGACTAGATTTTGATCAAGTCGACTCTACCCTACGCGGAAGTACTTGGGGATTCCTCAAATACTCTGAAAAAGAAACCACAGAGATTGCGGCAGCTTTACAAAAAGCAAACATTCCCAATGTTTTACACAAAGGTTACTCCGCTTCAGAAGAATCTTTTAAAGCAATTGGCAAACAAAGCCCTTCCCCCCGGATTCTGCACCTTTCAACTCACGGCTATTTTTTTCCCGATCCCAAAACCCAGGTGGATACAGCAGCTGGTCCAGCCTTTACACTCTCGGATCACCCCATGATTCGCTCGGGGCTGATTTTAGCGGGTGCCAATCATGCCTGGCAGACAGGCCGCCCCTTGGGTAACCGCGAAGATGGCGTCCTCACTGCATACGAGATCAGTCAGATGAATCTCTCGAATACAGAATTGGTGGTCCTATCTGCTTGTGAAACCGGGCTGGGCGAAATTCGAGGCAGCGAAGGTGTTTATGGCCTACAGCGTGCCTTCAAAAGTGCCGGTGCCAAAACGCTGGTGATGTCCCTTTGGCAGGTTCCCGATTACCAAACCCAGGAATTGATGGCCTTATTTTATCAAAAACTAATCTATCAAAAACAAACTGCTCACCAGGCTCTGCTGAATGCACAGCGAGAGATGCGACAGAAAGGGCTATGCGCCTTATGATTGGGCGGGTTTTGTGATGGTGGAGTAATTCGAAAAATAAATTCAATACACTGTTAAGAATTTGGTGGCGGCGGTACTAGCTCGACATCATTGGGGCGGCTGGGGTCCGCTTTGCGGCTTGCTTTTTGGTGAAGAGGGGCGCCACAAGTTTTCCCGGGAACCCATGTGATAAAATTTAACTAAATCTAACACATGAAACAAACCATTTTACTTTTATTTTTCCTTGTGCAAAGTGCATTGATCACCGCACAAAACTGGCAGCCCATCATTCCAGCCTCCTCGCCTACTCCCGAATCAGCTTTCCGCTGGGAATTCATGAGTGTAGTTAATGCCGACACCGCCTGGTTTGCCGATCCTTTTGGCGTGGTCACACGTACGCTGGATGGTGGAGAAAGCTGGAATACCAGCTTCATTTCCGTACCTGACGAGGTGTTCCTGGATTACTATTTAGGGTCTTTTTTTGCTGCTGATGCACAACAAGCTTTTACGGTGTGGTTTCATATCGATGGGACGAGCACGTTGACCTTCCGCACGATGGATGGAGGTGAAACCTGGAATCCAGCTTTTCCGAATGGGGAGTTTAACGAGCCAGGCAGTTTTCTGAATGGCATCCATTTTTTCAGTCCCAGTACCGCGCTGGCCTGGGGCGACCCCATTAGGGATACTTTTGAATTGTATCGCACCATCGACGGCGGCAACACCTGGAACAAGATCAAGGGGCCAAGGTCGCTGAATAATGAAATAAGCTACTTTAGTGCTTATGACACTTACGGTGACACCATCTGGATTGGCACCGTCCTTGGCAGGGTGTTGAAAAGCTATGATCAGGGGCAAAACTGGAGTGTTGTTTCCTTACCCCTTGCGATTGACATTGGAGGTATTGCGCTGAACAATGGTGATGAGGGTGCATTGAGTGTGATCGGTGGAAATGTATGGCTCACTGCTGATGGAGGTAGCAATTGGACGCAAGGCACCCGCCGTAGCGTAGACCGCAGCTCACCCAACCGTATCTTTAGCATCAAAAATCAACCTGATGTATACCTGAGTAGCAATGAATCGGAAGGTTGGGCCGATCTCAGTTTTGATAAATGTAAGACCTGGAGCATTAGCCTTCTCCAGCCCGGAGTAGCCAGTTTGAGCAAAGTCAAATTCATTGACGCCCAAACAGCCTGGGCGATCCAGAATGACAGCACGGTGCTCAAATGGACCAATCCTCCAGTGCTTTTTGATCCGGTTGAGCCGGATTATACCGCTATAAAAAGCAAACACGCCAGTGGTATACCCACATCAGGTGCTCGACTGGCTTTATGGTCTGCCCCGGCTGGCAGCTATGGAATAGAACACAAGCTACTAAAAAACGGGAATACCCTTTCCACCCTAAAAGAAAATCTGGCCCTGCAGCCCAAGCAGGTTTCCACCAGTTATTCCAATGCGGCGCTGAATGGCAAAGGCAATTATATTTTTCAAACCAGTTTGTTGAACAACAACAATACCGTTGAACAGCAACACGAAATGAATCTTGTGGTCGGTGATTCTGTTTTTGCCAAAGACAGTGACCATAGTGTGTTTTTTTCGGGAGAGAGCCGGGGTAATTTTATCGACCTACTCGTACAGGATACCCTAACTTCCATCACGGCAAAAGTGTATGCTTTCAGACCTTCCAGGGTCTCTTTTTGGGTCTATGGCTTCAACCCGAGCACACGCCGGTATGACCAGCGTGTACTCAATTCGGAACCCATCCAGCTCACCCCGAAAGACACCATACTCGTCTTCGGGGAAGATTCGCTGACAGTCCCTGTACCAGTGGAGTGGATTACCTTCAAACTATCCAGTAATTTAACACTAAATCCAGGTCGGTATGCCGTTGGTTTACAATACGTCAGCGGAGGGGGATCATATCAAATGGATGGAAGGAAGGTTAGTAAACAGGCCCTGTTTGTACGTGCACTTAATCGAGTGGATTCTATTGTAGGGTATGCTTTTACACCCATGATTCGGGCCAATTTCAACAATACAAACCTTACTGTGTCGACAAAAGATCCAGATCTGGCGGTCGGCATCAAGGTATTCCCCAATCCAAGTTCTGATTGGCTGTCTTTTGATTTACCGGATACCCTGCCCGAGCGTTTGGGTGGCACCAAAGCATTATCACTGCGGCTGTACAACCTGAACGGACAGGAAATGTATCGTCAAATGATCAATGCCGGACTCAGCACAATCAGGATAGACCAGCTGCCTCAAGGTGTTTACCTTTGGCAAATCAGTGGAAGGAATGGAAAACTGGTTGCAGGAACAGTGGTCAAAAAATAGAAAAATGTCGCTTCTAATGGAGCATTTGTCTTTGTAAGCATGGGCAATGATCTGGTCGACAGGCGAGCGCTTTTACTAGATAACAATAGACTAAACCCCAGATGATGCGATAAGGGGCTGTTTCAGAACGTAGGTTCAGAGGCAGCCCCAAAAAGTTACCAAAATAGTATTGTTAAGCGTTTATTTGAAGTCGCAAGAGGTCGAGAAACTTTACAGTTGCACCAGAGCGTTGAGGTGTCTTTGACTGTACAATCTGTGGATAACCATCAATCTTTTGGAAACCCAAACCGCTTGTCAAACAAAAAATCATTATCCGTCAAAGTCAACAAAAAAGCAATAAGGTCTGCTTTTTCATTGGAACTTAAGACGATCTGTGCTTTTAATTCATCGGTTTCAGTATAATGATTGAGTACTTCTCGCAGCTTTTTAAAACGACCATCGTGCATATAAGGGAAAGTGAATTGGATATTGCGCAAGGTAGGCACCTTGAATTTGAAACTATCAACGGGCATACGAGTGATGGTAAATCTGCCCAAATCATTCAAAGTGGGGTCGATGGGGAGTCCATTTTTTTCAAAATTTTGATTGGTAAACAGAGGCTCTGGGTGACAGGATGCGCAATGCTTTCTGAAAAGCTGCAAACCGTTTTTTTCCTGATCTGTAAATGTTCCACCGGCTTCTTCTCGGATGTATTTATCGTATTTTGAATTGGATGAGTTGAGGTGAAGCGTAAATTGTGAAAAAGCCAGCAGCATTTTTTGGCCAGTTGCTAAACTATCATTAAAAGCGCTAAAAAATAGCGCTTTATACTTTTTAGCATTGTTTAGTTTTTGAATAACCCGTGCTAATTTTTCATCCATTTCCACCGAACTACTGAGCGGAGCTAAAGGCTGCATGTCCAAATGATTGACCGCGCCATCCCACATGAAATTTTTACTCCAAGCCAGATTCATGATCGTCATGGAGTTGCGTGTGCCGACTTTATCATCGATGCCATGACTTAAATCGTGGTCAACATGCGTGAAACCAGTGGCTTGTAAATGGCAACTGGCACAAGAAATTGTGCTGTCTCTGGATAAAATGGGGTCATAAAACAGCTGCCTACCCAACTCAAAGCCTTCTTTTGTTAAAGGATTTTTAGAAAAATCATACACTGGCTTTGGCCAACCTTTGGGAATAACAAGGGGCATCGGCGTGGTTTTTTAGCGCACTAAAAGCAAAGATGATGAGGGTAAAAAATCCGAAGAGGCAAAGGGCTTCTACCTTCAATTTTTAAATTGATGTAGCCACTTTGCCATGCCCAGTACATCCCTTTTTGTGGGTCTAAATCACCGCCTAATGCACCAGAAACATTGATCAAGCTATCAATGCCCAGGTTGAAATGTATTGTTTTGAGGCGTTTTAAGTCTATTTTTTGCGTAATGATGTGTAGTGAAGCGGGTTCAAAAACATCAATTAAATGGGCACTTACGGTGTCTTTGATCCAGGTGTTATCGTCCATTTCAAACTGAATATTGGACAGATAAAATCGGATGTTGTCGAACTGGACACTATCCCCTTTTGTACTTACATACCAGGTGTTTTCCGCAATCGGCCGACCATCAAAAATGGGTAAAATGCTAAGCTGCGCGGTGGCTGGATAGGCAAAATAAGACAAGATGAAGAGAAGGATTCCGGGTTTAATGCTCATTTTTAGGCTTTTGTCGGTTGTTTTTCGGCATCAAAATTCTTTGAACCGTTTTACCCAGTAAGGCATCCAGTTGTGCTTGTTGTTTGGGCGTACATATTTTACGGACATCTTTGAAATGCTCGTAAGTTACGCGCTCAATTTCGGCTTGCAAAAGGCCTATTTCTTGAATTATTGAATCAGTTGCTGCTTGTTTTTGAGCATACAGGACTTGCCTTTTTGCAGCAATTTGGGTCAACAAACTATCATGAATCCGGTGATGCTCTTGATGCAAAGTTCGATAAAGGGCTTGTTGTTTTTTATCCATTTTTAATGCTTCAACCAGCACCCGATCTGGTCTCAATCCTCGATTGCCTCCATGTGGCGGGCGGTGCAACCAAAAGAATAGCAATGTCGCCGCATTGATGATCAAAGTGATTGCCACTAAGTATTTAAGCCACTTATTTTTCATTGGACAAGTTTATGGCATTGTCAAAGTAAGTTTCATACAATACCTGCTCCGCATTTGCTTCAAAAGCAGGGTGTTTTTCTTTGTTGGTAAGCACAATGCCAATATTGAACGCGCCGATAACAAACAATAAAACTGATCCGACCACCAATTGGCGCTGGGTTTGAGCCATTCGGATACGCCTCTGTATGGTGCGTTGGCGCACTTGATCATACATGCCTGCGGGTGCGACAGCGGACTGTTTTCCCCATTTTTTTTCATCGAAATTGTCCATTTCTTTGTGTTTTTCAAGCGTTTAGACACTCAATATAGAAGAAACTTGCGCGCATAAGTTTATTAACTTTTCAAAATCTTTTGCAAATTCTGTTTCGCTCTAAACAGCAAAGCTTCTACCGATGAGAGCGTTGTTTGCATCACTTCAGCGATTTCAGCGTAAGACAAGTCTTCTAATTGCCGCAGTACAAAAGCGGTTTTTTGCTTTTCGGGCAATTGGTCAATCGCCTGATAAAGTGATTTCGACAATTCTTTGTTTTCCAAAAGAATACCTGGATGTACAAAATCGGATACCTCGTCTACAGGGGATAAATTAAAAACTGATAGGACTGCACCGAATCGTTTTTTTGCTTTTTTAAAGCGTTGATGGTTGAGGGCTTTGTTGATTGCAATGCGGTAAATCCAGGTCGAGAGTTTAGATTGAGCTTTAAAGCTGTCTATGTTTAAAAAAACATCCACAAATACCTCTTGGGTCAGATCTTCGGCTTCTTCGGTGGATTGTAACATGTACAGGATCGTATTGTATATGCGGTCTTGATGCGCCTCAAACACCTGTTTGAAAGCCGTTTCATTGCCTAGCCGAAGTTGGGCAATTAATGCTGTTTCGATTGTTTGATGGTCCAAATAAGTTTGTTTTCGTAGCCAGTTTCGTTTTGCTGTTCAATGCTTTTGCTCAATGTAGCAATACCGTGGTTACAATCGCTGGATTTACCTTCCCTTTTGTTGGTCACCCATTTGGAAAAAAACTTGCGGTACAGCTTGAAAAATATTTAGACAAGCGCTGAGCGTGCTCTTCCTATTTTCCCTTCTCTTTTTTGTACAAAAAACTTAAAACGCGGCGCAAGTTTCTCAGCAAACCAGTTACTAAAGAAGTGACTATTGTGTAATACTCGATTCAATCACCTGTTTTTAAGTGAATTAAAAATGAAAAAAAACCTTTTAACCACAATCGCCCTGGCTTTATTGGCACCAATGTTATTTGCCCAAACCAATCCTGCCATCACATCATGGCTGCAAAATACGACAGTTACGGGCAGGTACTACACCGTCGCAGGTGGTTCAATCTCAATTCCCAACAACATTTTGGTCAATTGCCAAAAGGTGCAATATTCAACAAACTTTGCGTATGTGACTTGCACAGGTATCCCCGCATATGCAACGGGCCCCTTTCAAGATGGGAACCCCAGCCAGGCAAGCAACCAGAATGCAATTTTTAAGTTTCCACTTTCACCCACAGAAAACACCGGTACAAAAAGGGCTACCACAGGCGGGAATATTGGCGTATTCATCAATGGTGTGGCCTTGTTTGATTATCGAGACGGGGTGGCCTGGAATGCCACGACCAATGCACTGTGTGGTGGCCCCGGCAACCCTATGTGCCCGGGAGGTATGGCTGCAACCCAAGCCTGGAACAGAGATGCTATTTTGGCAGAAAGAGCGGGCTTTGACTGTGCCAAAGGGCATCCTGCGATGGGCAACTACCACCACCATCAAAACCCCAGCGCTTTCGATTTGGATTTGAAGGTAGTTTCAACGGTTTGTAACCTGTACGATGCCGATGGTTTGTACAAACTGGATAGCACCAAACATTCGCCCCTCATTGGTTTTGCTTACGATGGTTTTCCCATATACGGCGCTTATGGGTATAAAAACACCGATGGCACGGGCGGCATTGCCCGCATGAAATCGAGCTATCAATTAAAAACAACCCGAGGTACGGGTACTGTTCCTTCTACGACAACGTATCCATTGGGTTATTTTAGAGAAGACTACGAGTTTGTTGGCAATACAGCACCCGATTACCTGGATGTACACAATGGCCGGATTTGTAGAACACCTGAATATCCAAATGGCATTTATTGCTATTTTGTTACAGTAGATGCCAAGTGGAATTCGGCTTATCCTTATGCTGTAGGGCCTACTTTTTATGGGGTATTGAGCGCGTCAAAAGTAACTTCAATCACGGAAACTGTTTCTACCTACCTCAATACATCGACAAGTTTAAAAGAAACCAGTTTGAATCATTTACAAATCAATGTTTTCCCAAATCCGACCGCCGACTTAATTTCTATCCAAATAGGTGATTTGGTGAAGGAAGATTACACCATCGATTTGTATGAAATGACTGGCAAATTGGTCAAATCCACTCAGATCAATAAAGGCAGCACGATTGCTTATTTTGATACACAGACTTTGTATGCAGGTACCTATTTTGTTAAAATTTCAAACGGCAAAGCGCAAACGACCCGTAAAGTAGTATTGCAAAGGTAATTGAAAGGTGTGTGAAAAATCTTGCTGCTTTTAGCGAAAGTTTAGATGCGGCCGCAAGTTTTATGTGCCAAACATGTCTATATAATTTTACCAGTCAATTTTTTAAGCATTTAATTTTTTAAAACATGAAAAATGTTCTTTTTGGAGCTTTGCTGCTCATGATGACCACAACTGCTTGTGACAAAGAAGAGACCACCACGGCCACCACAGACACGGTCATCAAGGTGAAATCTACTGATTTTCTTGCTGCTGGATTAGCCGAACCCATCACGACCGTTTCTCGAACGCTTTCGAACGGCACAACCGCCGATTGCTACAAAATCGTAAGTAAAGGCACACCGTCCGACCACAACATGGGCCCATGGTGTCCTACGAATATCTCCGATGACAAAAGTAAAGGAGGCATTTGGTTAGAAGGTGGTAACGTTTATGATGTTGACGGTGCGTTTATTAAAAACCTGGCAACATTCTACAAGAACACAACTTGGGCAATGTACAACACCACTACGGGTGCCATCACCAGAACCCTAACGCAGGCCGATTGTCAGGCGGCGGCCAACCCAAATGTTGGAGCAGCGTATAAAAACTACTGCGTTGAATGTTTGCCCTCCTATGTTTCAACCTTGACAAAAACCTATTACATTCCCATTACGCCTGTAAAATTGAGTACAGCAGTGAGTTTTGGCAACGGACCGGGCGCAACGGGACCATCCACGAGAGGTTTGGCGTTCAATGGCGTTGTATTCGATGCCCCTGCTCCTACGGATGCGATATTGGGTGCTTATACATTGGCTCCGTTTGACGATGCTGGCGGTCACATTAATTTAGGCGCGGGTTATCATTATCATGCTGCAACAGGCTTGTCAACAAAAATTGCTCAAGCAGATGGCCATGCCGCAATGATTGGTTATGCAATGGATGGTTTTGGCCTATTTGAAAGATTGAGTGCAAGTGGAACCGAATACACCGATTTGGATGCCAATCGTGGACATTATGATGCGACCAGAGGCTACCATTATCATGTGGACAAACCGGGTTCCAATAACTTCATCAATAAATTAGCCGGTGCATACGCACAATAACAATAAAAATGGATAGAATTTCAAAAATGAGGTTGATTGTCGTAACTCTTTTGTTGTTGTGTGCGGGTGTTGTTCATGCGCATCAACCTGATTTATCAAATATTATGATTTTTGAGCAAGATGGCAAACATCTATTGATGATCAGGAGTGCGCTGACAGCTTTTGAGGGAGAGGTTGATTTTCACTACAAGAAAGGGGCTTACAAAACGCCGGAAGCGTTTATGCAATTGGTGATCAAACGTTTTGAGCGTACTTGTTGTGTCATCATCAACAACGACACCATTAGATTGATCAATCCACGGGTGGTTCTTGGGCACGAAACAACAGTTGTTGCGGAATTGGCCAAGGTGCCCCAAACGATCAAATCTTATTACATCAGAAACGCATTTTTTGAAGACATGCCGAGCAATCAGTGCGAGTTGATTCTTACGGCGAAAGGTTTACCGCAAAAACAATTCATTTTAAACAACACCAACAACCAAGAAGTACGGTTACGTGTGAAAATGCAAAATGGATTGAAAAAGAGAGCAGTTCTTCTTTTGTCAAAAACCTTTTGTGGGGAGCAATTTTTGTGATTGTTGGCACCTTCACCATCGCGGTCATTAAGGGACGGAAATGAAATAAAGTAGGAAAATTTTACTGTCGGGGTGCGTTCGTCACGAATGTACCTCGATAGTATTGTGCTCAATTTTTCACCTAGTTTTACTAACTTGCACCACTACTAAATGACAACCCAAGCGAAGATATCTTCATACCAATGGCAAAAGTTTTAATCACGGGGGCGACCGGAAATGTAGGAACAGCGGTAATCGACGCCTTAAGCAAATTGCAGCACAACCTCGACCTTTATGCTGGAGTAAGAGCTATAAATGAAGACAAAAATAAATTCGCAAACTATACCATTCAATTTTTACAATTCGACTTTACAGATTTTAAGTCATACCAGCCTGCTCTAGCTGGTTGCGACATTTTATTTTTGCTGAGGCCGCCACAAATTTCCGAGGTAGAAAAATACTTCAAACCAATCGTGGATACTTGCAAAGCCGAAGGCGTAAAGCACATTGTTTTTTTATCTGTCCAAGGTGTAGAGAACAGTAAAATCATCCCGCACCACAAAATTGAGCAGCTTTTGCTGGAAAGCAAAATTGCCTACACTTTTTTACGACCTGCGTATTTTATGCAAAATTTCACCACCACTTTGCGCCATGATTTAATACGTAATCAACAAATTTATCTGCCTGCTGGGCGGGCTAAATTTACGCTCATTGACGTTCGGGATATCGGTAAAGTAGCTGCAAAGATTTTGATCAACATTTCAGCACACATCAATCAATCCTATGATTTAACTTCTAAAGAAAGTTTGACTTTTTCGGAAATGGCGGCAAGGTTAAGTCGCAACTTGGGTGTTGAAATTCAGTTTAAATCCCCTAATCTCATCCGTTTTTTCCTGACAAAAAGAAAAGAAAAGATGCCGACGATGTTGATTCTGGTGATGATTATGCTACACTACTTTCCACGATTTCAAAAAGAACCTGACATAACAGATTGGGTAGAAAAAATCACCAATAGGGCTCCGACAAGTTTTGAGCAATTCATCCATGACCACAGAACATTATTGAAAGCATGAAATGAAGTACTGACTATGACCGTATAATACTCCAAAAGAGCAAAATACAAGCTTTGAATGATGAAAGATATTTTTCAAATGTACAACATTGGGCATTTTATCAACCAGCCGCGCAACCCGACTGAATTTGAAATCCTGCGGTTTGACGAGATGGCTGAACCAAATGTGGACGACTTCCACAAACACAGTTTCTACGAAATACTTTGGACCGAAAAAGGCAAAAGCAGACAAATCATTGACTACAACGAATACGAAGTACAGCCAAATAGCTTGTTTTTTATTTCGCCCAACCAAGTGCACCACTTTGAAGAATGGAAACCACTTTCCGGCGGAACAATCTTGTTTACAGAAGATTTTTATTTGCTCAACCGGACCAATAAAGACCCTTTATTTGAATTGAGTTTTTAGACAACCTTTATTCGAATCCTTGTATTGCCTTCACCAAAAAATCGTTTGCCGATATATCCCAACTCATTTACCAAATTGAAGCCGAACAAAAACGCAAGACCGCAATACAAGCATCATTCAGGCATACTTGCACATCCTGCTTGCTCAAGTTCAGCGACACATCGACACAACAAACCCTGCCGCAGTTTCAAAAAATACCTGATCCAGTTCAAGCAATTCAAACAAGTACTAGAAGATCACTTTTGGGAAAACAAAACCGCAAATTATTACGCTGAGCAATTGCACATTACGCAACATCACCTCAACCTGATTTGCAAAGCAATCACCAACAACACCGCGACCGATATCATTAGGGCCCGCAGCATTCTCGAAGCCAAACGGCTGTTAACTTTTACCGACAAAAGCATTGCTGAAATTGCTTTTGAATTGAACTTCTCCGACGGTTCGTACTTTGCCAAAACCTTCAAGTCTTTTACCAACCACACGCCGCAGGACTTTAGAAGTAAAATGTCCGAAAAATACCGAACAAGATAGGTTCTGTTATAACACCCAGGCTCCACATAGCCGCACCTTTGCATTGTCAATAACGACAAACTAATTTCAAAATATTCTGGCAATGACAGAGGCACAAATTCAGAGTTCAGTGCAAGAAATTGTAACACTTGCCCTTTCGGGTCGTGGATTAGAAGCTTGGGAAAAGTTTTACCACCCTGACGCAGAAAAAATTGATTTGGATGGCATCAGCATTCAGGGCAAAGAGAAGGTCATCGCAGCCAATCAGACTTTACTAGGCAACATTACTGAAGTGAGGACTTTTGTCCACGCCGGTACAGTGGTAAAAGGCAGTCGTAGCTTTATTGTTTGGGATGTGGATTTTGACGTGAAAGACTTGGGTACAATCAACACTGTCGAAGTTTGTATTCAAGATTGGCAAGATGGTCAGATCATTAAAGAACGCTTCTTTGCCTAAATCTAAGGAATATGACACAGAAAACTTGGTTGATCACCGGTATTTCAAGTGGTTTGGGTCAAGCTTTGGCCCAAACCGTTATTGAGCGTGGCGATAGGGTCATCGGTACCTTTAGGCAGCAGTCACAAATTGATGCTTTTAATGATTTGCATCAACATGAAGCCATTGGAATTAAGCTTGACTTGACCAATTCAACAGAGATTCAACATGCTTTTGAATTTGTAAATCAAACTTTGGCAAACTCGATGTATTGGTGAACAATGCCGGACTTGGCTTTGCAGGGGCAATCGAAGAAACGAGCGACGAAGAAACCAGAGCCGTTTTTGAAGCAAATTTCTTTGGTGTTTTGGCACTCACCCGGGCTTTTCTCCCTCTGCTCCGCCAACAAAAAAGTGGGCACATCATTCAAATCTCTTCGCACGGAGGTTTCAAAGCATTTGCCGGATTTGGCATTTACAATGCCAGTAAGTCCGCCTTGGAAGGTTTTAGTGAAGCTTTGGTACAGGAAATCGCGCCCCTCGGCATTCAACTGACCATCGTTGAGCCAGGGCCTTTCCGGACGAATTTTGCTGGCAGTAGCCTCAAATTTGCTGAGCAGAAAATTGATGACTACCTTGCAACTGCAGGGGCATTTAGAGAGAAGCTAAAAAGTGTGGATGGTGTGCAAGAAGGTGACCCCAGCAAAGCCGCCACAGCCATTTACAACCTTACTACCCTTGACAACCCGCCTTTGCGATTACCATTGGGGAAAGTTGCAGTGCATTCGTTGACCAGCAAGTTAGCAAGTGTACAAACTGACCTTGACAACTGCCGGGATGTTGCCGAAAGTGTGGTTTATTAAAGAACAGAAGAAATACAAGAGCCTCGCTTTATAAAGGTGAAAATTATAGAAAAGGTCATGGGTGGGTTTACGCAACACCAAAGATCGGGAAGGGGGTAGACGGATACTACCGATTTTGGGTTTAGAGATGATCGTAATTAATGGCCTGCTCCTTACAGATGATTAATGTATTTTCCGAAGTAACAACTTGTTGCTACAAAGCCATTAAACCTTTACACAATTAAAGGGTCTGACTGGGGACATGAGCATTAAGTAATGTATACTTTTTAATAAAATGACACAAAGCCTTAAAGCACTATATTTGTTGATTGCTTTGACAAGTTTAGTAAGTTGCTCGACATCCGACACAGAAGTTTCACTTCAACCGCTGTCTTACACAAAAACTACAGTGCAATACAAGTCTGTAAATGGAGTGAATACAAATTTGCTGAGTCTTGACATCTACCACTTTGGACTGGCCACACCTAAAAAACCTGTCGTTGTTTACGTGCATGGAGGGGGCTTTGCAGTTGGGGACAAGGCCAATAACTTGGTTAACAAACAAAACTTGTTTTTCTCTTTAGGTTATATTCTTGTAAGTGTCAATTACCGATTGAGCCCCGCATCCTACAGCACAGACCCCTACCGAGTCATGTACCCTACCCACAATAATGACGTAGCCGATGCCGTAAAATGGATTTACGACAACATTGGCGATTATGGTGGCAACAATCAAAAAATTGCCCTTTTGGGCCATAGTGCAGGCGCTCACTTAGTTGCCTTAACCGGGACGAGCAATCAATTCCTTCCGTCAAGAAATATCAACTTGAGTACGTTGAAAGGTGTTGCTTGTATAGATACAGAAGGGTACGATGTGGAAGCAAGATGCAAAGAAAAGAATGAAGTATATCTTAATGCCTTTGGGCAGGCAAATACATTCTGGTTTGAAGCATCGCCCATCAACAATTTATTTACAGCAACCGCATACCCTAAGTTTTTTATAGCAAAGCGAGGAAATAACTCACGTATTGGTTATGCAAACGCTTTTATTACAAAACTTCTGGTTACTGGCGTTTCGGTGAGCGAAGTTACCGCTAATCAATATGACCATGAAGGCATCAATGACGCTATTGGTGCACCGGGAGAAATAGCGATAACCGAGCCTTTAAAAGCATTTTTTGTTCAGTGTTTTAGATGATTAATTAATTGATTGTGTTTGTATTGTAATTTTTTAGTGTAATTTAAGCCTTATTCTTGTTTACTATTGCACTTTATATGACCGAAAACAAAGACATCTGGATCAAAACCGGGTACGAAATTTTTGCTTTATCGGGTGAAAATGGATTAAAAATCGAAGTACTCGCTAAAAAAGTAGGCATTAGTAAGTCTTCCTTTTACCACCACTTTGCTGACCTGGAAATTTTCAGGGAACATCTTTTGAAATTTCATTTACAGCAGTCTGAAGTGATGGCTGGCAAGGAAAAAAATGCCAAAAATATTGACCCCGAATTGATCAATATTTTGGTAGAACACAAGCTGGACTTATTGTTTAACCGGCAGTTGCGGATCAACCAACAGCAACAACATTATAAAGAAACACTGGACAAATCCAATCAGATCATGGGAAACGAATTTGTCAAGCTTTGGGCAAAAGACTTGAACCTAAACCTCAGTCAAGGCCAGTTAGAAAGTTTATTTGAATTGGCTTTGGAGAATTTCTACCTGCAAATCAACGCAGAAAACCTCAATTCCGCTTGGCTATCCGCCTATTTCAACAACCTGAAACGAATTGCCCGAAATTTCGAGCTCATTGTACGGTAGCGTCTACAATTGCCCCGCAGTGGCCATTACTTTTGCTCAAAATCACCATTAAATGAGCAATCTAATGACCCAACAATCGCACAAATCGTATTTGAAAATCACTGCTTTTGTGATCGCTTCTTTTGGCCCCATCTTCTTTTTAGGCACCATGTTGGCCACTTCGGAACCAGCCAGGTGGACCCTCGACTTTTTAAGTTTTCCAGTTGATGGACTGCAAAATTATGACGCAGCCACCACCCGGTTTCTTTCCGCACTTACGGGTGGTTTCCTCTTTGGTTGGGGGGTATGCGTCTGGTGTTTGCAACAATGGGTGTACGACCTCGCTCCAGAAGGCGTGAGAAAAGCGGTGCTCAGTGGCCTTTTGGCCTGGTTTATTTTGGATAGTTCTGGGTCAATCGCTTCAGGCAATGCTTCTAATGCTGTTTTTAACGTGATTGTGCTTTTGCTTGCGGTAGGCCCGCTGTGGAGACCAGCCAAAGCAGAGTAAAAAAAGCGCCTGGACTTTGTACATTCAACATCCAGGCGCTCCCAATTTATTTCTACGGCTAGAGCCTTTGTCAATTCTTTTGATTCTTCTCCTCCTTCCATTCCACCAACTTCGATGGATAATAATTAATCCCCATCGCTGTAAAACGTGGCCCATGTGCCCCCAGGCGTTTTTTGTACTCGTTCCAGTTCCGCGCACTTGCTGCCGACCAGCCAATCTCTGCGTACCCCGGCAAACGAGGGAATACCATGTATTCCACTTCGTCAATTTGGTCCACCGTCTCTGACCAAAGTGGTGCTTCGATGCCCAAGACATCTTTCTGAGCAACCCCTGGAGTCAACGTCGCTGGATCCCAAATGTAGGCACTATCCACTTCGATGTAAGCTGCCCAGTGCAAGCCCCACTTCGTGGTGGAATCGTATTGCATGTCCATGTAAGCCTTACGCGCCGGCGACATGAGCACTTTGGAGCCTTGGTTTACGGCATTTACCGCATTTTCAACGTCTGCCCAATGCTGTACAAAAGCACCTTTTTCAAGGTCCCTAGGGCAATTTCGTCCCAGCCAATCACCTGCTTACCGTACTTTAAGACGATGTTTTGCACCCGATTCACAAAAGGAATGTAGTCCTCTTTTTTGGTCACATGAGACTCATCCCCGCCGATGTGGATGTATGGCCCAGGCGTCATGGCAGCCAATTCTTTCATCACATCGTCGATGAATTTGTAGGTGATTTCATTTTGGGTACACAAGGTGCTGAAACCCACTTCGGTGCCCGTGTACAACTCCCGAGCCTTGCCATCACAATTCAGTTCGGGGTATGCAGCCAAGGCGGCATTGGTATGACCGGGCATGTCGATTTCTGGAATGATGGTGATGTAGCGATCCAGTGCGTATTGCACGATGTCTTTGTATTGTTCCTGGGTGTAGTAGCCGCCTTTGCCGCCACCGACCTGGGTTTTGCCTCCATGCTCGGCCAGTTTGGGCCAGGATTTGATTTCGATGCGCCAGCCCTGGTCGTCGGACAAGTGCAAGTGCATCACGTTCATTTTGTAGGCAGCAATCAGGTCGATGTACCGTTTAACATCCTCCACACTGAAGAAGTGCCGCGCCACATCAAACATTGCGCCACGAAAGGCATAGACAGGAACATCATTGATGGTACCACTGGCCATCCGCCAGGGGCCTTCCTGCTTACTGGACATTTCAATTTTGGCAGGCAACAATTGTCGAATGGTTTGTACACCCCGAAACAAGCCCGCCGGGGCATTGGCCTCCAGGTGTACCAATTCCGGCGTGATGTTGAGCACATAGCCTTCTTCGCCGAGTGCGGCATCTTTTTTGAGCGACAAATAAATGTTGCCATCGTCTGGAGTGGCCGTACTCGCTTTTACTGTAAAACCAAAACCTGTGGATGGATTGAGTTTATCAGCCAAGAACTGACCAATCTTGAGCAGTTCTTCTGACCCAGTCTGGACATAAATCTCAGATTGGTCAGTCAATTCAAAAGAACTATTGGTAGCCTTTACGGACACCGGAATGGGGATGATACTTTCCTGAGCAAGATCCATGGATATTGGTGGTGCTTTTTTGGGTGCGCAGCCCATAAAAGTTAGCAATACAACACACCAAAGTGTTGCTGAGTAGTAGGTTATACGATTGGTAGGCATGAGTTGATTGGTTTTGGGGGATTAAGTTAATGATTTTTGGGATTTTACCACACTTGAACACTTGTTTGATTATATTTGTCATGCCACCGTGTAATCACAAACCCATGAGCAGATTAAATCAATTCCTCAGTGATTTATGGGAAAACGGAAAAGTGGAAGTTGCCAATGAAGTACAGGCTTTCACCTCTAGCGAATTGGAAGAAGCCCAGCGCAAATTACATACGTATTACCTACAGGATTGCCTGCACTTCCCCGGAACAGCACCGGAATTTGATGCAACTGCGGCTCTTTGGTCGGCTCAATACCTTTACCGCGCGACACAATTCATTTTGCTGCGCCATCTGAATGAACTAGAGTTGCAAGAGCAGCTCCTACCCTGGGCGGGCCATAAGAGTGCAGCAGCCACCTACTCCGCTGATCTTTGTTTGCGCCATTTACCCACTCTGCTCAATTTTGCCAAAGGTTTATCACCCGCAGATGTACTGGTCTTGAATTTGAAAAAAACGGCTGCCGATTGGCCCTTTTCGGGAGTAGGTATCGCCGAGGAAAATGTGCATGCTGAGGAGTTGATCCTCTCCCACCCCACCCTCGCCCTGGCTTATGTAGATCGCATCATTGCCAAACGTTTACAATCAAAAGCCCAACAAGCGGCCATTCACCCCTGGGTAGCCGCAGCGTTGGGCGATCATGCCAATCAGCTTTGGCCTGAATGGAACAAACATTAAACACAAACCTCTTTATCCGACATGTCAAAACTTCCGGCAACAACTCAACTCAAAACTACCCTCGCTTACCTCAAACAACGTTTTGTGGGCAAAGATGAAATCATCGATTTGTTCGGTATTGGTTTGGTCGCCCGCGAAAATATCTTCCTGTTGGGCCCGCCCGGTACTGCAAAAAGTGCCATGGTACGCGAATTAGCTAGTCTACTTCATGGAAAAACTTTTGAATATCTGCTGACTCGCTTCACCGAGCCCAACGAACTTTTTGGTCCCTTCGACATCCGCAAATTGCGCGAAGGAGAACTCTTGACCAATACTGAAGGTATGCTTCCCGAGGCGGATTTAATTTTCCTTGACGAATTGCTCAATGCCAATAGTGCCATCCTCAATAGTTTACTGATGGTCTTAAATGAGCGTATCTTCCGTCGGGGTCGCGAAACCCGCAAATTGCCCGCCCTGATGATTGTGGGGGCCAGCAACCACCTGCCCGAAGACGAGGCCCTAAATGCGCTGTTTGACCGCTTCCTCATCCGGGTGCGTTGTGACAATGTTGCACCTGAACAACTGAGTGCAGTGCTGGATGCAGGTTGGGCCATGGAACACCCTGCTGATACCGTGCCTGAAATTGCAGCAAGCACCATCCAAACCCTGCAACAAGAATTGGCCAATGTAAACCTGCAAGGTATTCGCGACGAGTATCTCGAACTCATTCACAAACTCCGCAATGCTGGTGTGCAAGTTTCGGATCGGCGGGCCGTAAAAATCCAGCGTTTGGTAGCGGCAAGTGCCCTGCTCTGCGAACGCGACCATGCGCTTGCTTCAGATTTGTGGGTAGCCCGCTACATTTGGGATACAGAAGAACAACGCGAAGTAATCGTTGAAATCGTCAATTCCGTATTTGCCAAAGAGGCCGCTTCCAACGCGCAACACCCCCGTGCCCGGAACAATCCAGTCCCTAATGCGGATGAACTCTTTCTGGAAGTGGAAAACATCGCCAAACAATGGAATGACCCAGATGGCACTATGGCCAATCGAGCAATCCTGAAAGACAAATTACGCTACCTCAGTGGGCGCTGCGCCTGGATTGTAGAAAGTACCCAACGCGAATTTGTACAAGCGGAGGTGGATCGATTGTGGACAATAATGATGTAGCCGTATGGAAAACTGGGTATTGGTGTTTAAAAAATCTGATCTTCCTCACTTGGCGGTAGTGCGCTGCCGGCCAGGACTGTGCGCTGCCGAAACAGAAACAGAAGTATGGCTGCGTTGTCCAATGTTGCATGCGGATTTGGATCAGGCGCTGCGGGCGTTGCCAGCCTTGCACACTTATCGGCAAGATACCCAGGGTTTGTTGTTCCCTTTGGGTGGCAGTACTCCAGTTGCCAAACTACCCGCGCTGGACTGGGTACCGATGAAACAGTTCATCCCGGTCGAATTGCCCGGTGCCGCCCTGCCCGCTCAATTGACACAACATTATGCCTTACAATTGTTTCCTTCCGCAGCGTACCATCCTGGGGCAGCCTTGAAGATCAAATTGACCGATTGGCAAACGTACGCAGATACTGCACCGGAAATTCGTTTGGCGGCTTTAAACTTTGCCTTGTCGGCAGCGGGAGATGTGCTGGTAATGGGTGAGCCACTGCCCCCTTTGCCAGGAGAGGAGTATTGGTTGCGGGATTCCATTTTGCTGCCTGCTGCTTATGATCTGGAATGGCCTTTGCTGGCGCAATTGTTCAACCAGCAAGAGAACAGCAATGGGGCGAATTTTTTGCTTTTTGAAAAAAATGGGGGGTGGCAAAAAATTGAAAAACGGTGCTTTATTCCAGCGAGTCGGGCGGGAATTAGGCAGAGTCGCACAACATCATGACAGACCTTGTTGCAAAAGCAAATCAGTATTTTTCCTCCCGTGCAAAGGATTTTTGGCACTGGGCTGACCACTATCAAGTCATCGAATGGTCGGATGGAAAAACCATTTGCTACCGCAATGAATTGATTGAAATACTAAAAGAACTACAACCTGATGGACTAGCTCCTTTGGAGGCCATTTTATTGGTCCTTTCAGCCTGTAAGCCAGAATGGGAAATGACCAATTTTAGGTACTTGTACGATCATCCACATTTGACGCACAAGGGTAGAGGAATTGGCAGTAGTCACTATCCACCACCCATCGATACACCTGAATATTTTGATGATTTAGCCAGAATTGAGGAAGGATACAATAAAATCAGTGAACAGGCAAAACCCATCATTGACTTCTTGAAGCGCATCCAAACACTCCCACTTGAATTGCGAAGTGGGCATGCTCGAACCCATCTTTTAAAAAGAATTTCCAGTCAATGTAGAGCCCTTGTTCCCTCTAGTGATGCATCCTTTTTTATTAAAGAATTGGAATCCGGAAGAATTCCAAGGGATCGTTTCATTGCCTCTAGTTCTCGCGAAGATCAACTTGTGAGTCTAGATCGTGTATTTGTTGGACTTTATAGCATTGATGATTTAGCATTGTACATCCGCACTGGCCTGGAACACCTCCCAGAACCAACCCATCTGCCCATTTCCGACCCCGTACCTAGCCAAGACGAGCTCCTCATCCAACTCAACAAAGATCAACAAACCGCCGGCCTGGCCCGCCTGACCAAACGTTTGATTGCCGCGCTGAACATTCCTCCACATACTCAAGGAGCCAGTGATCAGCCCCTCGGCGGCTTATCTGACCTCAGCAATCGGGGAGATTTTGACCGTCTGCTCATCAGCGAACTGGCCAATGACGACGACACCCTTAGCGCCCGCCTCGTCAACAACGAAGCCTTGTACCTTCGCCGCGAAACACCTCCCGACCCGCAGGTACAGGAACGGATAATTTTGGTGGATGTGAGCCTTCGGCTCTGGGGTATACCCAGGGTATTTGCGGTATCTGCTGCCCTGGGTGTCGCCTTGAACAATGTTCATCACGCCAGCATTGCAGCGTATGCCTTGGGGCAAAAGGCCTTTGGGCCAAATGCATTGTCCAACAAAGCGGAAGTACTGGCTTTTTTGGAAAAAATTGACCCGGTGCTGCATTGCGCCGAAGGTTTAAAGCACCATTTTGGGCAACACCCTAAATCAGCCTCCAAAGCCGTGTTTTTCATCACATCCGAAGATGCTATATTGGACAAAAATTTCAGTCAACAGTTGAGTGAACTAGCGACGGAATTCGATTATTTGCTGGTGGTTAGCAGGACGGGAACTTTGTTGTTTTACAAAATGGTCAATGGACACCGCAGCTTGTTGAGTACTTCGGTGTTTGATTTAAAGGAGTTGTTGTTTGGTACAATACCATCAGCACTACCTGCTGAACGGGATGAAGAATTAAACCTCAAAACCGCACCTTGGACCCCTCATTACAAATTGTTTCTCCCCACCTATCCTGGCAAATTGATCCGGGAGGAGGTAGCTTATGATGGAACTGTACTGGTTGCAGTATTACCATGTAAAAGGGTTTGGTTCTGGCATAGTGCGCAAAAAGGGGCAATTGAAATATTGAACAACATTGAAGATGGTGGATACACTTTTTATCTTGTAGAAAACGAACTTAAATGCATCATTGTCAGAACAAAAGAGCATAAATTTATTGTGTATTTATTTGAAGAAAATAAACTGTCCGCTGTTGTTGACCTGCACGCAAAACTGATCAAGTATTATCCTCGACAAAACGTTGTCAACTTGCCTGAAATGGATGGTCAGGTGGTTGCTTGTGGCTACGAAGCTAGGAATCTTTTCATTGGTTTAAATCATCCAGCCAATCCGAACTATTATTACCTTCATAAAAACATAACCCATGTACTTGAGCTGAGTACCCATACCATTTCTCCCCTACCCGAGAAACGTTTCATCCCAAGAGAACACTCGCTGCTAAATTTGCATCCCATCAAAAAAATGGTGCATTGTGGTTATTCCGTTCTGAGGAACATCAAAGAAATTGGTTTCACAGCCGAAGGTTATATTCAATTGGACCAGCACAGAATCATCTTAAACGATGGGAAATTATGGTTGATGAAAAGTCCAAAGGACAATATCCCTATGCGAAGATTCCAGCCCGAAGCCCGGCTAGATATTCAATTTTATACCCGATCCTATACATGGCCAAATGGGAGCAAAATAACCCTGGACAGTAGAGGTTTTTTGCAGTTGTTTCGCTCAGAAAGCCCAGCAGCAGATTTCACCATTACCCTCATCATTGGCCAGCCGCTTGCGGCATTCAGCAGAAGTGGAGCATATACAGGAAACCCCTATTTTTACGATGTCAGTGCCGAAAAAATCACTTCGCCGAGCCATTTTTATAAGACCGTAATTGTTGAATTCATTAAAAAACTGGACTAAGCCATGAAATTGACCCTCCATACCCAATCGACTCCCCAAGGCCCGGCTCGTGCCGCATTCCTTCCCGGAGATAGCCCGATGGTATGGCTCAATACCATCCAATCTTGGGGCATTGCCCCCAGCGAACTGGAGGCTTACGCCGTGCCCCGCTCCATCCGTGACCTCCATGTGGCTGGCTTACTGCTGATCTACCGCAATGGCAACTTTCCTGTTCAAGTAGAATTACGGGAAGCCTACCAATGTCTGGGGAGCAGTCTGCTTATTCCGCAGTACGCCAGTATGAGCCCACAAGTTGAGCCAGAAGAATGGAAAAACTTGGTTGTGTATGATTGGCATTTTTATCACCCCGGTATCGGCATGGTTGGGTTCAATCGCAGCGATCGGGTCCAGTTGTCTGATCTCTTGCGTTACCCTGTTGCTACGCAGCAAGATTGGTCTTTGGCGCAGTTGGGGCCTTCTCCTCATCCACCCCTGCGGCAAATCAGTGTGCAGCCCAGCACAGTTCAAGAAATGTTTGCAAATGTGGAGTCAGTTGGTGATAAGTCCATCAAAGATCTACTCAAAAAAGCCCCCAAAGACGATAAGGAATCCGACGATTTAAGACTCACATTGCTCAATGGGCTCGACAACTTGCTCAACAAACGGCCCAAAATCCAGGAAGGTGAATCCCAGAGTCTGTTGGGTAAATGGCTGGATCAACTCCAACAGCGCATCCTGCAAAACATCGAAGACCTGCGCAAACAACGCGATGACGAAATCAATCGGCTGCTCAAGTTGTTTCAGGACGATCCCGAGGAAGCCCTGCGTTATTCCATTCCGCTGAATAGCCCCTATGAAGGTCGGGGCATTGCTCCACCGAGTGGCCAATTGGGCCGCAGAGACCCCCTCGATTTTAATTTGAGCGGCTTGGGTGGTGGAGCAGCTCGTGACAATTGGGAACTTGACGCTGCCCGTCGTACTGCCTTGCACCAACATTACTTGAAGGTCGCCAATCAAAAAATTGCCGAGGGAGATTTCCGCAAAGCGGCCTATATTCACGCCCATTTGTTGGGTGATTTTCACACGGCTGCTAATGTATTAGAACAGGGCAAACACTACCACGAAGCCGCACAACTCTACCTCGATCACCTCAAAAGCCCTGGACAGGCTGCCCGTTGTTTTGAGCAGGCAGGCTTGTACTCCGCAGCCATTCCCATTTACCTCGAACTGAGAGAAAACGAAAAAGCTGGGGATTTGTACATCTTGATGGATCAGGTTCAGGAAGCTAAGCTCCTGTACCAGGTCTGTGTAGAAGCAGCGCTGAACCGAGCCGACTACCTGGATGCCGCCCGTTTGTACCAGGGCAAACTCAATGACGATACCCGGGCAAAATCGACCTTGTTGAATGGCTGGCAGCAAAACCAAAGTCCACTCGCCTGCCTGAACCGTTATTTCGATTTTTTCCAGCAAGACAGCAATGCCGAGTTTGATCGAGAGGTGCAGGCCATTTACCAGACTCAGGTCAAGCCTATGCAGCAGAGTACCTTCATAGAGGTGTTAAAAGTGATTGGAAAAACACCCAGCGCCGAGGGGATTTGCCCCTCACTCGTGATATTGTGTACCGCATCGTAAGCAAAGAACTTCTGTCAGGTAACCTCAGCCACCTGAGCCTCTTGAATACTTTTGTGCCCAAAGATCGCTTGTTGCAGGGGGATGCAAGTCGCTTTAGTGCCGAGCAGAAGACCAGGAAGGCGACGCGAAAATTGGCTACCCGAAGAGATGAAGCATTCCGCAAAACAGCCAAATTGCACAAAGAATTTCAGCTGGATGCTGGCATGTCCTGGATCGAAGCGCGGATGATCAACCACAGCTTGGTTGTTTTGGGCAAAAAAGGCTTCCTGCTCTACCTCTTTTACTCCGATTTGCAGGAAAACCATGAAAGCTACCCTGTAGGCATTGGCCATGATTTCAAAAATCAGCTTTTTTCACTGCTGGATCACTCCCATTACCTCGGCATTATCCTAGCATCGACCTATCATAAAGGAATTGATACCGTACTGAATAATCTCGGCCAGGAGCTTCGTTTGATTGATTTAAAATATGATCCAAGTACGCTTGCTTTTGTCCCGGTAGACCGGAAAAAATATGCCCGCTTCACCATGAATACAGATGGAAGCACCACCTTGCATTACCTCGATGTGATGGGGCGACAGCTAGAATCGGTGTTGGTAACAAACATATACGGTCGTCCTGAAATATTCGCTGTAATGTTGATGAAAAACCTCATAACGATGGAATTTCGTCGGGGTTGTTTTTTCTTTGTTCTTCCTGGAGAAAGATACCTATATCGAATAGCCGAAGATGGAAGGCTGACTACTTACGAATTGGCCTTACCGGCCATCAAAATGGCCATTTCTGATGAAAATACGGCCATTCGTTTGGTGGTATCTTTAAAAAATCCGCAGGATACTGCGGCCAGTGGGTGTCAATATTTTCGCGCTCACCATTCAGGAATAAGTACCTTTAGTGAATTATTTGAACAAGGCGCTGAACCAGACTGCCTTCTCTTCATGGGCCAAGGCTTAGTGGTGACCGAAAAGGGTCATGTTCGTCTTTACGACACCCCGCGCAATGGGGTTCCCCGTCAAATTGCTGATTTTGAGCTGGATGAATTCATCGTTGATGCATTCAAAGGCCCAAGTGCCGATCAGGTTGGTTTTTTGACCAGCAACGGAAAGGTCCTGTTTTATGAAATTGGCGAACTTAAGGGTTAACGGCTTTCTCAATCTCCGCAAAACTCCCCACTCCCGCATGCCGCATACTCGGGATTGTACCAGGCCGCAGCAACTGCAAGCACTGCATACCCGCAGCTTGGGCCGCATCTAGCTCCTCCTCAATATCGGAAAGGAAAAGGATGTCTTCAGGGGGCAAAGCCAATTGGGTGGCTATATTTTGATAAGAAGCAACTTCCCGCTTATGCCCTACAGCCGTATCGAAATTATAGGTAAAATACCCGTTCAAATCTCCATATTCACTGAAGCCAAACAGTAATTTCTGTGCGGCTACCGAGCCGGATGAATAAATGCCCAAGCCATACCCTTTTTGCTTCCAACGTTCCAACGCGGGCAACACATCGGAGTAGACGTGCCCTTTGAATCCGCCACTTTCATAACCTTCCCGCCAGATCAAACCTTGCAATTGCTTCAAAGCCGGATGTTTGCGATCGGACTTGATCCAAGTGAGTAGTCCAACAATCAAATCTTCCAGGTTGGCAGCGGGCAGGCTTTCTTCCAATAAGGTTTGCCGAGTTTGAGTCAAAGCTTGTTCCACGGTTGGCTCGCTGGCATTGGCCCTGATAAATGCGGGCAATTTTTCAAAAGAATAGGGAAAAAGCACCTGGTGTACAAAGTCGATGTCGGTGGTGGTGCCTTCGATGTCGGTGAGGATGAACTGCATGGGAAAAAGTTTAGGGCTAAAATGTTGAAGAGTTTAAAAGAAGTTTGAAAGTCTGATAAGATGAAAGGCCATTTGTCTTATCAACTAATAGTCTTTTAAACTTCTTTTCAACCCTTCAACATTTCAACATTTCAACTTTAATTCAAATTGTACTGTTGGTCAACACCCGACTGGGTATAATGTGGCACCCAACCCGACTGATCAATAAACACCCGGATGGCTTTGACAAATTTTTTCGGCCCCATGTCGAACCAATGTTTTGTATTTGCCGGAACCGAAATGAGGTCTCCAGCCTGACAGGTGACACAGAAGATGTCTTCACCACCGCCAAGGTTGAACCAAAACATACCTTCCCCATCCACAAAGAAGCGTACTTCATCTTCGGTGTGGATGTGCTCACTCAAAAACTTGGTGCGCAACATTTCCAATTGGGGATGATCTGGAGTAACGTTGATGACATCCGCAGTCTGGTAGCCATTGGACTCCATGTAAGGTTTCAACTGATGGGCATATGCACCAATGATGGTGTCCTGATCGGCATCGTCAGCAAAAGGAACCGCCGCCTCCCATTGTTCGTAAATTACGCCACGTGCATTGAGGAAACGCTTGATCTCGGCTGGGTCGTTGATGACGGTTTGTTTGTCTGGAATGGTAAGAATGGCCATGGATAGAAGTTTATAGTTGAAGAGTTGAAGAGTTGAAGAGTTGAAGAGTTGTGGGTAGCTCCAGATTCAGAAATAGCTGCTCAAATCTTGGGCTACCCACAACTCTTCAACCCTTCAACTATAAACTTTTCAACTTCAATTTAAGATACTCACACTCTAGCAAAAATTCCACCACTTCTACATGCCGCTTGGCATCCGCAATGGTAGCACCCCAGGTATACATGCCGTGTCCAGCGATGAGAAAAGCTTTCACTTCAGGGTCCTGTTTTTGGACAAACTCTTCTAATTCGATAGACAATGCTGCAATGTCCTGTGTATTGGCAAAGATGGGAATTTTTACGGAAACTTCATGGGTTTTGATGCCACTAAAACCCTTCAAAATTTCGTAGTCCTTTAGCTCGATATGACCTTGGGTTTGCCATAGTTGAGAAAGAATGGTGTTCAACACCGTATGGGTATGTAGCACACAATGTACCTCGGGAAAAAGTCGGTATATCGCGCAGTGCAAAAGGGTTTCTGCGGAAGGTTTACGGCTATCCTGAACGGGATTACCACGTTCATCCACTTGCAAAAAATGGGCCTCGGTAAACGCTCCTTTATCTATCCCACTTTGCGACACATAAAAATTACTTTGTCCCGTTTTCCGAAAAGAATAATTGGAGGAAGTGGCGGGAGCCCAACCTTTTTGGTGCAGAAAGTGAATGGCCTCGGTTGCCTCTGTATGTGGGTCCATTTTTTTGGATGCAAGTGTACGAATAATTCTGCAATACAATTATTTAATTCCTTTAATGTAGGCCAACAAATCCGCCATTTCCGACACGGTAATTCCAGCCTCCAACCCTTCTGGCATCGCTGAACTTGGAGACTGGGTCATCTTCAAGATTTCATTGCGCGCATACGTCACGTTTTGCCCATTCAGCATTTTTAGGCTTAAAGTAGTTGAGGTTTTGGCGCTGATGATGCCCTGAGCTGTTTTGCCTCCCTTCATGTCCAGTTGCCACATTTCGTATTTATCGGCTATGGAATGATTGGGGATGATGATTTCTTTGAGGATTGCTGCGGGTTGGCGATTGCGCACCGAACCCAGGTCAGGGCCAAAAGCCACCCCTTGCCCATTCATCACATGACATATTTGGCAGGCACGCTCATATACGGCTTTGCCTTTTGCGTAGTTGCCTCTTTGATTCAACGCCGCTAAATAGCTGGAATACACTGCCTCTCTGGCCAGTCCATTCGCAGCCAGCACTTTACGCGCATGCACCCGCACCCCGACATCATCGTTGTTCATCAGCCCCACCATCCGTCGCCAGCCAATGGCATCGCGTTTGATCGTCTTATTTTCCACCGCCGTTATCAATTGGTGACATCGCTCGGCATTGGCCATCAGCACGTCGATAGATTGGTCTTGTAAGGTGGAATCGAGTTTGCTCCAGTTTTGGGTAATGAATTGGGAGACTTCTGCACCTGAGCATTGATTCAAGCCACTTAAAGCTGCTTGACGCAACATCAATGGCTCCTTATCGACCAACAAACGCATCAATGTTGTACGCTGGGCATCCGGGTTGATGAGGGATTGCAAAGCAATGGCATCTGCGCGGAAGGCCATATCAACGGATGGATTTGATAAGATAGCTTTGGCCAAAGCGGCTACAGTTGCCTGCTCTTGCACCGGGATACCACATACCTGGAGCATCGACAAGGCGGCACTGCGCAAGGCTGCGGGCGTTTTGGCATTGATGTATTGCAGCAAGCGGCGTTGCTGTGGTATACCCATCGCCGAAGGAACACCTCGATAAGTCCACAATTGACTCAAGCCTTGAAAAATAGCCGTTTGGACTTGCGTTGAATGCCCCTCCAATAAACTGGCTATCGCTTGCTCATCCTGGCTATTGGCTATGGTAGCCGCCAGGTAGCTGAAAAAGCGGGCTTGTTTTTCACTAAGGTCTTTGCCAAACTTCTTTGCAGCCGACTGCAATAATTGCATTTCCTCTCCCGCTGAAGCTGCAATCAGGGCTAATTGTACCCAATGATCCTCAATATCACGCTCCAATACATTGATCTTGGCTGCGTTGCTGCCCGGAATCCCTTTGAGTATCCCCAGGGTGTTGAGCATCTGGAAACGAACCCGAGGTGAAGGGTCTTTTTGGCGTGCCAGAATATGCGCTGCAAGTTCATTGGCCCACTCCGGATGATTTTCGCTGATTTTCAGGGCATTTTCACGCAATCCCGCTTCGGGATGCTGCAAATTGGCGGCCAGGTCTTCGGCTCGACTTTGCCCCAAACCCTCCAATAGCCACAGCGCGTGAACCCGAGCTTCAGCGGAATGTGAGCGGATAGCCAGTTTGTGCAAGGCTCCGGTGGCCTTGGTTTTACGCTGAAACAGCAAACGCTGGGCGGTACGACGGTACCAGATGTTTTCATTGGCCAGGAGTTCCACCAGTTCCAGGTCCGATTTTTTGGATAATTGCAATTGGTTCATCCACTGCATGGGCAAGCCACCTTTTGGGGTGATGCGGTAGATGCGCCCTTTGTCGGAACCATTGTACAACATTCCTGATTTGTTGACCTCATCTGACATCCATTCGGGGTGTTCAATGATTTGGCGGTAATAATCTACCACATAAAGGGCACCCTCTGGGCCAATGTAAAAATTGACGGGGCGAAACCAGGCATCTTTAGACGCCAGGAATTCCTTTTTTTCAAGAATACGCCTGGCACTAAACGCTGCGCCCTTTGCACTGATCCGGTCTACATGGACCAGATTGTGGCTCGGTTCGGCAACAAAAGTGGTGTTTTGGTTAAAAGCAGCCGGGAAAGCGCCGCCCAGGTAATACGTAATGCCACAGGCCGAAGTGATGACCCCCACATCGGTCAACAATTGGTGATCGGGTTTTTCGGTGATGGGAAAAACCTCACAATTGGTGCCATGATCGGCAATACTCTCATCTGCTTCAGGTACCAGCAGCTGCGGATTGTTCTTGAGGTAGCGCGCGCCCAACACTTCCTGATAAATGTGGTCAGCATTTTCGGTGAGGAAGTGTCGTCCCCAGGCATCAAAGGTTTGGCCAAATTGGGTCTCGGCCGCCAGCGCTTCCATTTCGTAGGTATCGGGTTTAAAGCGTACGTTCCGATCGTCGGCGTTTTTGCCCAAACGTGCAGCCTTGGGATGGTCAGGAAAACGAATCTCACTACCTTCATCGGAAAATTCTTTACAAACCGTGGGGGTAAACGCCCACTGGTGCGCCAGATAAATCCAGTTGTCGAGTCCAAACATGGGGTTGTTGAGGTTGTGCTGCGGATTGGAGAGCGCAAACCCAGTGAGCATGATTTTGCGCACATCTGCGCGGTCGTCACCATCGGTATCTGCCAGGTAGTATACGTTGGGAGGGTCGGTAACCAGAATGCCATCCCGCCAGCGCATCAGACCGGTAGGCAGGAGTAAACTATCGGCAAAAACGATGGCTTTGTCCGGATAACCATCGCCATTGGTATCTTTTAGGAGTTTGATGCGGCCTTTTTTGGATAAATCCAACGGGTAGCCCGACATTTCGGCTACGTACATGCGTCCGTCTTCGTCAATTTCCATGGCTACCGGGTCAGCGAGAAGCGGTTCGGCGGCCACGAGTTCGATGTTGAAGCCGTCTTCAATGGCAAAGGAGGCAAGCGCAGCTTGAAGTTCCGCAGAAATCCGTGGCGGTACCCCTGGCTTTTCTTTTTGACAGGCAAAAATTCCCAGCAGAGTGATAAGCAACAGCAATAGGCGCATAGGCTATGGAGTTGATGTAGACCTTATGAACAGAACGTGTTGGATGAGTAGCTAAAATAATGAAAATTTTCAGTTTGAAGGGAAAGAGATTTCTCTGGCAGACATTTACAAAACATTTGTGAAAAAAAAGCCCAACCTGAGACTCAGGCTGGGCTTGGTAGCCTCGAGTGGAATCGAACCACTATCTTAGGTTCCGGAAACCTACATACTATCCGTTGTACTACGAAGCCATTTCGGAAATTTTCTCGGACTGCAAAGATACAAAAGCCATTTCCAGAATTTCTAATTTTTTTCTCAAAAAAAGGGCGTTGAAGCACTGTATTTTGCAATCTTTTGGACATCGTTTTAATTTCGGGGTAAGTGCTTGGTCATTATAAATGGTACTTAACCCCACAATTTACCCATAAAAACCTTGCTCTTTATCTTCTTATGCATCAACCTTCATTAACATCAATAACAAAACTAACTTGACCAAAAAACGCACCCAACTCAGCCTTTTCATTGATGCGTTCAACTCCGCATCAATCGAAAAAATCCGCGCAACATTCAATCCTGTGCAATACGCGCTGATCCCTGCACACGTGACCCTCTGCCGGGAAGATGAACTTGAGCAAATGGAAAAAGTCGTGCAGAACCTGCAACGCTTAAATCAAGACTCCATCACCATTGATTTTGGCCCGATCGTCAGGTTTTCAGAGGGCAAAGGTCTCTTGATACCGGCAATTGGCCCCAATGCATCCTATCAACAATTGCGGGCAAACATTTTACAAGGCATTATTGAAAACCCACGCATACCCGAACCACACATCACCTTGATGCACCCCAGAAACGCAACTTGTACCGATGAAATATTCGCTAAGATTGCTGCACACAATCTGCCCAACAAAATAACCTTCAAAAAAATCAGCCTCATAGAGCAAGAAATTGGCATGAAGTGGTGTATTTTGGATGAATTTCACTTGTGAGCTTGATTAAGATTTTTGTTCAAGCACTTAAAAACACCTAACCAATGAGCCTACTCATCGCCTCCATTACTCCGGTCATGATCTTTCTGTATCTGATCAATCGAAAAGATAAAGTGCAGGAACCCAAAAAGTTATTGGCCAAATGCTTCTTCGGTGGATTTTTATCCATCGCCTTGGCTTTATTGATAGATGCACCGTTGGCACCCTTTGCAGACAGCATCAGCAGCCCTTTTTTACATGCCTTTTACAATGCGTTCATCATAGCAGCGGGTCCAGAGGAATTGGCCAAATTCCTCGTTTTGTACTGGCTGGTTTGGAAGAGCGCTGATTTCGATCAACATTACGATGGGATCATTTATGCCGTATTTGTATCCCTGGGTTTTGCCCTGGTGGAAAACATCCTGTACGTGATGGAAGGTGGAATGGGCGTGGCCGTGGTCAGAGCGGTGCTATCGGTTCCAGGGCATGGCTTTTTTGCGGTGCTGATGGGGTATTATTTTTCACTGGCTAAGTTCCATGAGGGTACTGAGAAGAACAAGTTGCTGTTAAAAAGCCTGTGGATGCCCATCCTGTTTCATGGACTGTATGATTTTGCCTTGTTCTACATGGAAGCGGAGGGACTCAGTCCCTGGATTTTGATCGCGTTGATGGTACTGTTTACTTACGTCGTGATCCGCTTGTGGCGGGTGGGTTTCAAAAAGATCAAATTACACCTGCATAAGGATCACATAGATTCAATACCGACAGTTTGATTCTTTTAATTCGCCACGGATTTTCACAGATAGTAAAAATTTAGCACCCCACCTCCGGTGGAGTGGTTTTTAGAAATTCAGCCACAAATGACACAAATTTTCACAAATTAGGGCACAAACTTGCGTTTGTGCTTCCGACACGAACGAAGTTCGTGCCTTTTTTTGTGAAATTTTGTGTCATTTGTGGCTGAAAAATGTTTTTGCACTTTGCACTTCGCCGAAGGCGAGGTGCTAAACTATTACCATAGATAAACACGGATTTGGTGAAAAAAATCTGTGTTCATCTGTATAAATCTGTAGTGAACTAAATACGCTCTTTCGGTTTCAGTGTGGCCAAATACTCCACCAAATCCACCAATTGTTGCTCCGTAAATCCACGGTGCAAGCCCTCGGTCATCAAAGACAGGGGCATTTCTTCCATTTTTTGCACATCCGCCAAGGGATAAGAGCGCGAAGTACCACCCATGATCCGCAAAGTAAGTTCGCTGGCCGTTTTGCTCTCGATGATGCCCTGCACCGTAGAACCGTCTTTGAGTGCTACATTAAAGCCTTCGTAGCCGTAGTTTATGCCCGAAGAAGGAAAAATGATCGCATTGTATAAGGCACCTTTGTCCAGTTTGGCTCCGATTTCGGTGAGTGCTGGGCCAAAGTTCACCCCAGCATTGCCCACTTTATGACAAGTTGCACAATGCTGTATAAAGACCGCCTTGCCTGAAGCCACTTTGCCACTGCGGCCTTCCAATACCGCCACCGCTGGCAGGGCCTTGCCCGTTTCCTTTTGTTTTTGGGTCAACATTTCTCGGGATTTTTTGCGCACATCGGTGTTCCAGGCACCCGACAAGGATACCAAACCTTGCATGGCCAACTCTTCCGGCACCTGATTTTTTTCAAACAGAGCCAAGAGGTAAATTTGCCCGTCCCAGGTGCTGTTGAGGCAATTCAAGGCTGCCCGGCGCACAGCCAGGGAATTGTTGTTCGCATCACTCAGGTATTGCTGATAGACTTTAAACAAGCCGAGATTGTTCACTGGAGCCAAAGCGTACAAAATTTGCTGGGCTTTGGCGTCATCAGCTCCTTTGAGTTGTTGCAACAGCAGGGCCATGCCTCCATTGGCGACCAATAAACTGGCCGCCTGGCCGCGCAACGCCTCATCTTTGCTTTCCAGCGCCATGTTGAGCAAGTTGGGGTTTTGGTTTTTCAGTTGCAAGCGCTCCAAAAGATCGAGGTATTCCACTTTACCCTCCAAACTGGGCAATACCTCATTGGCCAGACTTTTTAACGGAGCCGACTGCTGAAAATAAGCCAGATCAACCTCAAACAATGCCAGAAGATTGATCGAGTCCTGCAAGGGATGATCTGCATTGATCAAGCTGGCAATCAGTGCATTTCTAAGCGGGTCGGTTTGAAAATGCAAGGCTCGGAAATACTGGCGCAAATCAAAAGGTTTTACCTCAGGATCCTGAATCATCGCTTTCAACAAGGGCAGCGCGTCTTTGGAACGGCTGCGCCAAACGATGTTTTTGCCCGCGGCGTTGTTCCATTTGGCCCCCACTTTGGCTTTCCAGGCTGCCAGGCGTGCATCAGCCTCCAGGTCGGAGCCGATGCCCAGCGCTTCCAGATACCAACGGTCTTTGCCATCGTATTGACTGGCGAGTTCAGCCCAGGTTTGATCGGCTTCGGGGCCTTTGGCAAAACGCAGGGTGATGGCCGCTTCGCGGCGCACTTGTGCAGAAGGATCAGAGACAACTGACTTGACCAATTGTGCCAACTGATTGGGCAACACCTGACGGGCCAGGCGTAAACCTACGGTACGAATGTCCGCATCTTTATCCTTTAGGGCAGCTTGTACATAAGTTTGGGCTTTACCTTTCATTTTGCCCAAAATCCACAAAGCGCGGGCGCGTATCCGAGGTTATCGTCAGCCCACAATTTTTTAAGCCCGCTTCCGCGCTGCTGCCTGTGCTGCGCAAGGCATTGGCAGCTGTGGCCTGCACGGCAAGGTTGGGGTTTTGTAATGATTCGAGCAGTTGGTCCTCGGTCTCAAAACCGGCAATAGCTTCTGTTGGCAGGTATTTTTTTCCTTTTTTTCCCGCGCTGACGCGGAAAATGCGACCACGTCCGGTATCGCCAAACTTGTGTCCACCCACGGCAGGATCGTACCAATCGGAAATGAACACTGATCCATCAGGTGCTACACACACGTCCGAAGGCCGGAACCATTGGTCTTTACTTTTGACCAAATTGACCACTTCTGCTTTATAGCCAGCACCATCCACCTGGGCGGGGTATGCACGAACCACGTTGTGGCCAGCTTCGGCATGCAACGGCTGGTTCCGAAAAATTTGGGGCAACATCTCGCCTTCGTACACTGCCATGCCACAAGGTGAACCAGAGCCCGTCTGCAAAAGGTTGGGCACCACGCCGGGGTCGTTCAGATGCCAATGGCGCTTGGGGATTTCTGGTTCAAGGTTGATGCGACGCTCGCCCCACCAGGCACCAGTCACCTGATCGGTGTAGCCATAGTTGCCGTATTCCATCACGTAGTTGATGCGCACACCCATGTTGCCATCGTCGTCATTATCGGATTGCCAAAGTGTACCGTAAGAGTCGGGAGCCACTTCGTAGTTGTTGCGGAAGTTGTGCGCCAGTACTTCGAGGTTGCTGCCGTCGGGATCGCAGCGAAACACCATCCCCTGACGGTAAGGCGTTCCCTTGTTGTTGACCTCGTTTCCACTCATGTCAATCACGGGTTTACCGTGGCGGTCCATAATTTGTTGGCCGTTGTTGCCAAAATTGAAGTACAATTTGCCATCTGCTCCCTGGATGAAAGAGTGGATAGCGTGGTCGGACTGTTCACCGCCTAATCCAGTAAAGAGGGTATCTTTGGTATCAGCTTTGTCGTCGCCATCGGTGTCGGATAAAAGAAATACATACGGGCTGCAAGAAACAATGGCGTGGTTGTCGGTGGCCCAAATACCCAAAGCGGCGTTGACATCGGTTCCCTGATAAAACACGGTACTTTTGTCGGCTTTGGCGTCACCGTCGGTGTCTTCCAGGATGAGGATGCGGTCGCCTTTTTCTCTGGAAGGATTTTCCGGATTGTGGGTGTTGCGGTAGTTCAAGGCCTCACAAACCCAAACCCTGCCCCGTTCATCTACATGCAAATTGGTGGGATTGATGAGCATCGGTTCGGAAGCAAACAACTGCACATCACAACCTTCGGCCACTTCCATGCCATAGACGGCATTTTCGGCCAGGCGTTTGGCAGGTTCGTCCAGTTTGTCGAAATCGATGGAAGGTTTTTTGGGCGCACAGGCCACAAGTAGCACCAGTAAGGTGCAGAGGGAAAGGTTTTTCATTTGCGATCGAATATTTTTGGTTAGAAGGTTGAGGAGTTGAGAGGGGCTTGAGGCTTGGTTTACCGCCAGGCGGCAAACCAAAGCGACATTGTTCTTTTGCCAAAATCGCGCTAATGCCGCTCGCGGTAGCCTCAACCTTCTCAACTCCTCAACCTCCTCAACTTCTTGCTTTAAATCCAATGGTTTGCCGGTTAAACGCAAAAGTGCTCTTGTCCAATTTGAACGTCTCCAGATCCTCCAAAGTGAGCAGGTTATTGGGAACATTTTTACGTGCTTCAGCAGGCAGGGCGGCCAGGCGCAAGTTTTGGTTTTTGAGTGCTTCATTCACCACATTGCGCACCGTACGGGCATTGCCAAAATATTTATCCCGACAATCGTAAAGGAAGGCCAGGTAACTTTTGAGGTATTCCTCGGCTTCGGGAGTTGGAATGAGTCCACTTTGATCCAACATGTGCATCGCAATTTGCAACAGCTCATCGGGCATGTAATCCTCAAAGCGCAGCATTTTGTCGAAACGGCTGTTCAAACCCGGGTTGGCCTTGAGGAAAGTTTCCATGTTGTCGGTATAGCCCGCCACAAACACAAAAACCTGTCCGCGCATGTGCTCCATCCGTTTCAGAAGCGTCTGGATGGCTTCATCACCAAAGTCGCCGTGTGCACCGCCCGTTTTGGCGGTAAGGGAGTACGCTTCGTCAATGAAGAGTACACCGCCCAGGGCTTCTTCGATCTTCTCGTTGGTTTTGATCGCAGTTTGGCCCACAAAACCCGCTACCAATCCCTGGCGGTCGGTTTCGACCATATGGCCGCGTTCGAGCATGCCCAGTGCTTTGTAAATTTTGGTCAAAATCCGTGCCACAGTCGTTTTGCCCGTACCGGGATTGCCAATCAACACCGTATGGAGGAAGAAACTATTGAGCACATCTTTGCCCGTTTCTCGGTAAAACGCACAAGGCGGACCATCTCATGGATTTGGGCCTTGATTTTTTCCATACCAATCATGCGGTTCAACTCGTCTACCGATTCGCGCAGCAACACCTCATCGATGGGGATATTGGGCAGCGGGCGCAGGTTTTTGAGGTCGATTTTGGCAATGTCGGCCAATTCGAGCATTTCCAGGTTTTCACGTGAAAGCAAGCGTGGGTCTTCGTTGCGCATGACCCGCAAGCCCAAATTGATTTTGCCTTTTTCGATCAAATCGTTGACAAACCGGGCGTTGCCAAAGGTGCGGTCACGTTTGCGATAGGCGTCAATGATCAGTTCATCGACCTTTTTCTCTGCCTCTTCGTTCAGTTTTACGCCTTTTTGTTTGCACACAAAGCGGGCAATCTGAGAAAGTTCCTGGGGCAGGTAATCGGCAAATTCAAAATTAAATTTGAAGCGCGATTTCAGCCCGGGATTTGAATCCAGAAACTGCTTCATTTCCTTGGGGTACCCCGCTACAATCACAGCTAGGTCGCCTTGACCATTGGACATTTCGCGCACCAGGATTTCGATCACTTCGCGGCCAAAATCTTTGGTATCGTCGGTAGAGCGAGCCAGGCGTAGGGCTCATCAATGAACAACACACCACCCCGCGCTTTCTCGATGGCTTCTTTCACTTTGGGGGCGGTTTGTCCAATGTACTCGCCCACCAAATCTACCCGATCAACCTCGTGTACGTGGCCCTTACTGAGCAGACCCATTTTGCGGTACAGCAGCCCCATCATGCCCGCAACGGTAGTTTTTCCCGTACCTGGGTTGCCGATGAACACGGAGTGTACATTGATGTTGTCACTTTCGTCAAAACCACGCTCTTTGCGCAATTGCAAAAATTTGATGTAATCTGCATGGTTGCGCACTTGTTGCTTGATGTCGCTGAGGCCGATCAGGCTATCCAACGAGGTCATGGCATCGTCAAAGCTTCCTCGATCATCCGTTTGAATACTCCGGGATGATTTGTTGCCCCGATCGGGCAACCATACCGGGAGATCCTTCTACAAAATCTTCGTCGATTTCAAAAGGAATAACGGCGATCAAACGATCCATAAATACCAGCTCGGCGGTATACCGATCTTTCCGCCAAGATCCCTTCACATTTGAGCCCCAACCGGTGGTGATTTTTATAAATTCATCCTTTTTCTCCACCCGATGTAGCCGAACTACTTGGCCTTTAAGCTCCCGCGCATCGTTGTAGAATTTGGCAAACAGCTCACACTGCCAAGCTTTGGAGATATGCAGATTTTGCAACATCACTTCAATGTAGATGTAGCGCGTTTCTTCACCGCTAAAGGATTTGTAGTAAACACGGTCCAATTCAGGGGGACATCGTCGTAAGGTCCTTCAGCAAGCGGAGCGAGTGAACCGATAGATAAGGGTTTTCGCCGGGCATAAAGTCCTGACCAGCATCCTCAATGTCAAAATACTTGGTACCTACTTTTTCGCCCTCAATCCAGGCCTCCCAATAATAGGTCCCGTTCTTCCAGAAAGAGCCTTCGGTTTTATTACCCCAACCCTCGCGGATGTAGACTACGTTATCGTATTTGCTCACTTTTTTCCGCAGGGGCAGATCACAAATCTCTTTTCGACCTTTTTGAGCGAATAACATTTGAGTTCTACATCGATCTCCCAGTCCTCAATGTCGAAATGTTTGTTGTAGAAAGAGAGTTCTGTTTGCATAGATGTAGGTAGTTTCAAACGATCAAACACCTGCCGATACTTTTTCTTGTTATCGGCCAGCCACTCTCGCAGAAGCATAAACCTTTAGTTCTTTGAATTTATGCCGCTTAAATCCTGGTTTTGAAAATTCTTCCGTCCTTAACATCTTTCAGGGTTCATGATACACAGAACAACAAGTTTTTTGTTTTGGCTCGCTAATATGCGCTTTTGTACAAATTCTTTAACTTTCTTGCATTAAACTCTTCTAATGTCCGCAAGAATTTAAAAAATACCAACCTAGCAACACATTCAAGTAGATGGAAGGCCGCATTTCAGCCTAAGGCCTTTGTTTTGGCCAGGTCCAATCTCCATCCACCGCCGGTATCAGGAGGCAGTAGTTGGCTATCGCAAGGAAGTTCGACATCACCTTCCTCCTATCCCATCAGTCGACACACCCTTGACCAGACCCTTTGGTTGATCTTTCAACCCAAACCTGTTTTCAAAAAAAGAAAATTGCAATTTTCTTTTTAAAAACATCAGGTTGATGGGGCTTTTGGTGATTCAATTGAAATAAACCATTGCCGGTGATTTATCTCCCAGGGTTTAACAATTCTATGCTGTTTCAATCCAATGAAGAAACACCGATCAGTGACCTTGAGTTGAAAAGACGATAAAAAAATTGTTGCTAAAAGAACGTGAATACTGGGTGCAAGTGAGTTCCAACCAGAAGAATATTATGCCAACCGCCGCGATTATTTGGTGGATGTACCTGTAAAGCAGACCTGAAGTTTTCGCTGAACCGCTTTGCCTGGAAGTCCAGGATGCCCATCCTTTTTTCGCTTTTTTCAGGAAACTGAATTTGATGGATGCCGAGAAGCCGCCAAAACGGGTAACGATCTCAATGAAAGTTTCGCATGCCCTGCAAAAACCTTTTCGCGATGAGTTGGTCGCTGAAGTGTACGACCTGACGTACCAACGTGATCCTATCCCTTTGTATTGGTAGGCCTGAAGGCGTGGGTCGGCACAACCTCATTTAATGCTGTTTTCCACTATTTGTCGGAGCGACAAGACAGCGAAAAAGAATTGCCGATCAGTGTATGAGAACGACCTCAACCGCATCATCAGTGGAATGTCGATCGTAGGGCAATGGCAGAAAAGAATGGAGGCGATTATCCAGTACCTGATCAAGCCCAAAATAGGAACACAAACTACTGATTGACAATCCAGTGGCCTTGTTGCGCATTGGCAAGTCGTCACAAAACGATATGACCCTCAGCGATGCTCAAACCCCATCTGGAAAACGCAGCTTACAAACCATCCTAATTGCCACGCCACAGGAATGAGGCAATGATCCCAAGAAAAAGACCGCCCATTTAGTGATTTGTTTCAGGTCATTCGGGTGTATGAACCGACTCCAAATACGGCGTTAAAAATCATCCTGAACAACGCAAAAATACATTGAGCAAGAAAACGGTTTGCGCATCTCCAGTTTCGCCATCAGTCAGTTGATGTAACGTGCACCGCATTTTCCAATCCAATAAGGCTTTCCTCAAGGCGTCATCCGCTCATTGCGTCAGATGGCCATCAAACACCGTTACGGCATGGTGGATGCCCAAAATGTGCGCGAAGAATTTGGCATGGTGACAGGACTGCGCCGAAGAAATTTTCAGCGCCGGGTATTGGCTTGAAAAAATGAGGTGGTCATAGTTTGCAACGCGATTTGATTGGGCAAAGAAGCCGCTTTTTGCCCTCAACAACGTCATTCAGTTGTACAAAGCCAAACTCCATAACCCACGCAGACCATCAGGGGTTCGTTGATGTTCATTGTCCCACGGTGGCGGTAAACGCACGCTGCCAAATATTGACCCGGTATTTGACGGGCAATGAAGAAGCATTGGTGCGTTTGATATGAATGAATACCTGGACCCTTATGCCATCGACTTACTCATTGGCGACGAATACAATCCAGAGGGGCAAAATTGACTGGAAAATCCGCTACCGTCCCGTTTAGTGTACTGTTGCTGGATGAAATTGAAAAGCGCACCCAAAGGTACACGACCTGTTTTTGCAATTGCTGGACGACGGTCGTTGACCGACCGTCCGGGGCGCACCGTCGATTTTACCAATAGCATCATCATCATGACTCCACCGTAGGGGGCCGATGACAACCGTTTTCGCATCTCTTTGGGCAACGACCGCGAACACCAAAGCCAGGCCCAGGTTTGACGGGGTGCCCTAGAAAACAGTTTTTCCCCTGAATTCGTCAACCGCATTGAACAAATTGTCATTTTCCGACCCCGGGAGCGGGAGCATATTTTGGGCATTTCGCTTCCAAATCAAAGAGTTGTTGCAAAGGGATGGCTTCGTGCGCCGCACCACCATCCTGAACATTCAAAAGAAGCTCCTGAATGGGTAGCCAACCGGGGTTATGCGATCCCGACATGGGCGGCAGGGCGCTAAGCCGTCAAATTGAACGTGACCTGACCAGCCTTTTCGGCCGATCAGTTGTTAAAAATCCTGCATTCCCGGACCGATCATCCTCGATATTCATCTGGATGATGATCGTTTGATTCCAAGTATTTTCCCCACTTGAGTTTGTATCTCCCAGCGGTGAAACGTATTTGCCCAAACCACCCAAACCCGAAAGTGGAGGAAGTTTTTTACCGTCGTTTGTTGAAATGGTGGAAGAACTGGAACGAAGAAGTGAGCAATCGATACGCCCAGTGTAAAGATGAGCACCGCAGCATCCAGTGACGATTGGCATTATTACTATTTCACTACCCGCCTGACGAAATGAAAAAGAGGATATTGCCACCATCATGATCGCGTTTAACAACAACAACTTTGTACGCAACCTGCCTACCCCCATGCGCCTGAAACAGTCCGAACTGTTTTCGCGTAATCGGGGCAATGCCCGCAATGCACAATCGTTGGAGGACGTGAAATTTCCGTTTGTTCCATGATGCGGCACTCAAGGAAGCCAGTGAACTTCACTAGCTTGCCAACGGGGTATACGACGCTACGGATACTGAATTTGTAGACCATTACCTTTAATGCAGCCCTGCTGCGTCTGGCTGGGCGGGCTTTCCTACGTGGAGAACTGGATAAAGGAGATCAAAGAATCATTGCGGCTGGTCAAGGGCAACGCGAAATCGAATACCGGCGGGGCGTTATCAAGCGCTGTTTAAACACCTGAACATCGAAATCGATTATTATCCTGAAGAATAACTCCTGTTGCGGAGTATTACGGCATTGCGCCGCTGTTTCAAAGTGAAGCGGGCATCCACCTGTTCTACCTGGCTCATACAAAATCCCCTGCCGATTCACGTCAAACCAGCCGCCGACAAAATCAATACCTGCAGGTTTATTCGTTTGTACGATGGCAACCGCACTGACCGATTTGCGCACGCAATATACCAACGTCATGAGCACGAGTGGTCAAGAATCTAAACTACTGGTTTACGCGGGGTTTATCCACCGAATTGCGGCGAGAGTTGATGCGATTCTGAGTGTTACATTATCGAGAGATTCGCACAGATAAACACGGATTTTCTTACTTGCCGTGTTTATCTGTGCGAATCTGTGGTGAAAATACAAACCTAAGGCACCAAATTAATTGCTCATACTTCACGGATTCGATTTTCC
>NZ_JADKCX010000033.1 GCF_016718685.1 Haliscomenobacter sp.
CTTCAGCGTCACCCGTACCTCCTCTCCCGGCTTCACCCTCAGTTTACAATACGAATAAACCCGTCCCGACTGGTCTTTGCCTTGTCGACACGCCTTTTTCACCCCATTCACCCACAGCTGCTGGTGTACCCCTGGGAAGCCAGCTCGCCAGTTCAGCGGGGCATCTCCTGCTTGCAAGCGAAGGGTAGAGCTGTGGTTGCTTCCTGTTTGAGGGCTACCAGCGACTGGCCGATGCGGATGTTTTCCAGGCCAAGGTAGTCGATTTCCGCTGGCAGGTGCGACAAGGTGCTCAGGGCATGCGCACTGGCCTGAGGTGTGATCCCCAACAAGTCGACCACCGTGTTGCGAATCAGGACGTACGACACTTCGGGATAATCCCCATTCCGGCCCGTTGCCGATTGGTAGCTGTGTTGCTGGTTGAGGCGGGTGATGATGTGTTTCATCCATTTCCAGGCGGTTTCATTCTGTTGGTGCAGGAAAAAGGTTTCGGGAATGTAGCTGATGGCTTCGATGTTGTCGGGAATATCGTCCTTGGATTCCAGGCGTTGGTTGATGAAATCGAGGTACAGTTGGGTGCGCGGTACATTGCCCTCGGTCAAGCCTTTCATGGGCATGAACCAGGAGTTCTCTTTGCCCCATCCAGCCACCGCTTTCCCATCTGCGGTATAGCCCCGATTGTAGGTGTTGGTGTTGGTGGTGCCCCAGTTTTGGTTGAAAAAAACCTTCAGGTCTGCGGCTTTTTTTGCAAATTGTTTGGCCAGTTTGGTTTCGCCCCGCAGGGCCGCCATTTGAGCATAAGCCTCAAAAGCTTTGAATTGGCAAGCGATTCCATCGCCCGATTCGATCAGAGGAGCATCCTGCGCTTCATTGTAGGAGGCGGCACCCTGAAAAATGCCCTTGCCCGTGCCCTCGGCAATGCCATTGGGCAATTGTTGGTCGTGCAGTGCAATAAAATCGGTCACCGCTTTGGAACAGTACTGCCAAATCACTTCATCTTTGAGGTAGCGCTCGTCGCCAGTCCACAAATACAATTCATACGCTTTTTCGACCAGTTCAAACGTTGCGGGCACCTCCCGTACAAAATTGTCATTGCCCCGGTAATCCAGCAGAAATGGTGCGCCATTAAAGTTGATGGCCCACAATGGAAACCATTTTTTGCCCTCGTCAGCCGAAGCCGCAAAAGCTTTCAGCATCGTAAAATTCTCCTCTTGTAGCCCCAGCAGATGGGCACCGATGAGTTGGTGACAAAAATCGCGGGAATAAAACGCCGACCTTTTGGGGTAACCCGCCCAATAGGTCGGCAGATAGGGGACATTCCCTGATCCTGCACCCCTTTCCCAGGCATCCAGAGGGCCGGTTTTTCCGGTTTGTACATAAAACCCGGGCCTTTTCTTTGGCCCAATTGAAAGCATCAACCAATTCCTGCTGGGATGATTGGATGGCCAGATCTGGCTGAGCAATGGGAGCTTGAGGAGTGCGCTGGTTGATGTTTTGACCAAAACAGTCCAGGGAAATCCCCAGTGTACACATCAGTGAAATGAGCAAATAGGCCTTATTCATGCTTTTAGGTTTGTAGCAATTTTTATCAGCCAAGATAAACAACCTTAACACTAGTGCAGCAAAACGAAAGGAGCGGTTTTGTAAAAATTCAAGTTCTCAAACCAACTCAATAATAGCTGCCCTTAAACCATTTCAACCTGTACCCTGTTACCCTAGAACGGCTGATGGATTCAGCCAATAACGTTCACCCAAAGCAACAATCAATGAAAACCATCCATATTTTACTGTGCTTCCCCATTTTTTTGGCCCTAAGCTCCTGCGGGCAAAAACAAGGCTATCCAACTGCCGTACGCGCTACCACCAAAGTGCCTTCCGCTGAACTGGCAAAATACCATACTGCAGTTTTTGCAGCGGGCTGTTTTTGGTGTGAAGAAGCCGTATTCGAAAGCATCAATGGGGTGGCCGAAGTCATTTCCGGTTATGCAGGCGGTACCACCAAAAATCCGACCTATGAACAATCCAATACCGGAACAACCGGCCACGCAGAATCGGTAGAAGTGTATTACGATAGCACGGTGATTGACTACAAAACCTTACTCCGGGTGTATTTTGCCTCAGGAGACCTGACTCAGGTGAATGGCCAGGGGCCGGATCTTGGATCTCAATACCGCTCCATCATTTTTTACAAAAACCCGGTAGAAAAAGCCATGGTGGAAGAGTATATCGCTACGCTCAACGCCTCAAAAAAGTACAAGCGTCCCATTTCTGTGGAGGTCACCGCATTCACCAAGTTTTGGTTGGCGGAAGACTATCACCAGGATTATGTGCTACACAATCCTGGAAGCTCCTATGTGCAGCATGAGTCCATTCCCAGGCTGAAGCGAGCGCAGGCTCAATTGGGGATGTACTCAAACCGGGGCTGGGGCAGCATTGATTCCGATGCTCCAATTACAAAAGGGATTTGTCAATATAAGGTAAGGGTTTCCGATTACCCAACTCGCCGAGACCCACAACAAAACTTGAACTTCTTGCCACTACAGTGTCCGCAATTCCTTGTTCAGGTTTAACACTTTGGCACTTTCTGCGGCTGTAAAAAGAGGTATTCTAATGTTGTTGAACGCATGGAACCATTGCTGACCGCACCGGGTAGTGCCATATAGATAAAACAATGTAGATTGCAGAGCTTGCTGCAATTTCTCACTCTTCAAAAATTGCAACAAGCTCCAATGCTCTACTCCATATCTATCTATGCTTACCCCTGCTTTTCCAACCACCCCAAAATATACCCTGCAATTTCCTCCCAACCGTCTTCCCCACATAAAAAGTGGCTTCTCCCCGCAAACGCTTTATAATCCGTCACGCTGTTTTTATCCTGATAACGGCTGGCGATTTTTTGGGTAAACTGAGCCGAAAAAATGTTGTCTTTTTCGCCAGCGATGAAGAGCAGCGGTTGGTGCGGCTTTTTGAAGTCAACATTGGCAAAGGAAGTCAACAAAGTATCGCGGGCGACTTTCCGGCTTTCAGGTACAGCGATGCTGTCAAACAGTTTATCACTTTCCGCTTTGGTGTAATTGTTGAAGAAGGCGTGGTGGTACCACTTTTTACTGCCCAGGAAGGGGCTGTTGCCTTTAAAGAAATTCACCACTGGCAGCACAACTTTGATGGTAGCAAATGGTGCAAACACGTTTTTGGGGGGCGCGCCATCGAGGCTTACACCGGCCACGGCTTTGTCCATTTCCACGAGTTTTTGTACCACCAAACCTGCCAGAGAGTGCCCAATAACAATGGGTTTTTCCGGCAAAGTATCGATTAGCTTGACGATGTTCATCACCACGTCCTTAAAGCCAGTTTTGGTCAGTTCGGGGTGTATGTTGGCCCGAAGTTGGGCGGGGTCACCATCGTGCCCGGGGTTGGCAGGCGTATGAACGGTGTAGCCTTTGGCTTCAAAATAGCTTTTCCATGCTGCCCAGCTGGTATTGTTCACGAACAAACCATGAATCAATACAATTGTCTTCGTTTTCATAAGTTTGAATTTTATGATACAAAGATGCAGGCCATTGCTGAGGATAATTTTAACCCAAGTTAAAATCGACCATTAGGCTTCAATTTTTTTCTGAAATTCTTTTGCGAATTCGACTCAAAGAGGGGCCCTGAATGCCCAAATAAGAAGAAATATGGTAAAGGGGTACATGGTTAAAAATATCCGGGTGTTGCTTGACTAAATCCAGGTAGCGTTCCTCTGGCGTTTTGAACATAAAACCTTCAATCCGGGTCATGGTCACGTTAAAGCTTCTTGCGCCAGGAGCCTGCCAAATTTTTCCCATTGATGCGAAGCGCTGGTACAAGGATTGTAAATCAAGGATATTGATGTAAATAACCGAGGCATCCGTCATGGCCTGGGTGAAATAATCACAGGGAATTTGGTTGATGAAACTTTTGAAAGTAACGACAAATCCATTGGTGGAATACAGAAAAACGTTTTTTTCTTCGCCCGTTTTTTCGTCGATGGTATAAGAACGAAAAACGCCATTGGTGATGAACCCCAGGTGTTTACAAATGTTGCGGTGCTCGTTGTAAAATTCACCTTTTTTATAGTGTTTGTTTTGCCAAAATGAGGCAGACAACTGGAAATCAGCGGCTTTAAGTCCGGCAAATGCCTCCATTGTGGCAGCAAGTTCTTCTAGATCAGTCATTGGCAGAAAATCAACATGTTAAAAGTCTAATTTCAGTGCTTCCAACACCTTGCTACAAAGGTAACTGGATTTTAGTATCGGAAAGGATTATGCGGAGTACTCATTTTATATGGGGAAACAGCATTAACCGAGAGAACAGTGGTCTAGCCTTTAAAAACTCCATATTTTGCAATGACCTATTTTACATACCAACCAAAACATTCAACAATAATCCAAGCTATGCCCTTCAAATCACCCATTCCCAACCACTACGACATCATCATCATTGGCGCAGGCCCGGCAGGTGCAACCTGCGCCTTGCAATTGCGCCATTCTAAGTTGAATGTACTCCTAATCGACAAAGCCACTTTCCCGCGTTCCAAAACCTGTGGCGATGCCATCACCGGGCGATCAATCAAAACCTTGTTTCGCTGTTGCCCGGAGTTGGTAGAGCAGTTTCGTACTTTCCCCCTGAAAACCGAGATCAAACATACACGCTTAAACATCAACCACCATAAGCCCATCGACATCCATTGGGTCAACGAAGCATATTGTTGCCGGAGGGCTGATTTTGACCAGGCCTTTTTGCAAGGAGTGCGCCAATACGCCCCGAATGTGCAGATTGTAGAGGGTTTTCAGGTAAATGACATTATTGAAGACGATACTGTTCCTGGACGATACATCGTCGGCAACTCCAATCAGCAACGCTATTTTTCTACCCAATTCCTAGTTGGCAGCGATGGCACTCAATCCATTGTGGGCAAAAAACTGACGACTACCCGCCTGGAGCAAAACCACCACGCCGGGGCCGTACGCGCTTATTTTAGTGGGGTCAAAGGTTTACACCTGAACCGTACTGAAGTGTTTGTTTTGCCTGAATTTATGCCCGGTTACTTTTGGGTTTTCCCCTTGTCGGAAGACACGGCCAATATTGGGTTTGGGATGTTGACCAGCAGCATCGCCCAGCAAAAAATTAATTTAAAAGAGGCTATTTATGCTTTCATCCAGGCTTCTCCCGAGCTCAAGGCTCGTTTTGATGAAAGTACGCAGGAGGGGAAGCTGGAGGGTTTTGGCTTGGCTTTGGGCTCGCGGCGTGTCCCCATGTCGGGCGAGCACTTTCTGCTGGCGGGTGACGCGGCTTCACTAATCGATCCTGCTTCTGGAGAGGGCATCAGCAATGCCATAGTGAGTGGCAAAATGGCGGCGGAAACGATTGTGGCAGCCTTTGAAGCGCAGGACTTCAGCGCTGATTTTGTAAAAGACTACGATAAAAAATTGTTCAAAATCATCGGAAAAGAGTTAAAAACCAGCACCATTTTGCTACGCAGTTTTCTGTTTGCACCAAAGCTATTGGATGTGAGCGCTTATTTGATGGGCAATCCATTTTTTAAACGTTTGGCTAAAAGATTGATGTGAATTTGGACGCTAAATACCTTCATAACCTGATTGAAATATTTATCTTTAACAATGATAATCCAGACCTGAAATAAATTTACTGCCCTATAATTTTTCATTGAGATATGAAAACCATCCCGTTCCTGTCTGCTTTAACTTTTTGTACGCAAATGACCATTGCTGCAATCGCACAAGACATATGCAAACAAAATTATGCTCCAGCGATAGACGACAGTATCGTTTTACAAAAAGTCATTCAACAGGGTATTATTTCTCCAGATGAAGCACGCCACCGAATGGCCGAGAAAAAGGTAACGGACCTGCGACAAAAAAGGGAAATCACTGTGTTGGTGGTACATCAACGACTTACCAGGAACCCAAACGTCAATCTTTTTGGCGGGCAACTTATTTTGCGCAATTGTGCGGCAGGTTCTATGCAATGCGAGGTGAATTTCCGACAGGTCAATGCCAAGGCGCTAGAGTTTGTGTGGTCAAATGATACGAAGAGCGCAGTCAACAGTTGGCGCGACTTGCGTGCAACGGCCATCAGTCAAAATTGGTATGCTCAGGCTGATGTCATACTGGGTTTAACCGAAGATAATTTCAATGATTTTGTTGGATATGCCAGTATCGATAATGATTGTCAAGCGCCAATCGACCGTGGCCATTTAGTCTTGTATGCTCAGGTAACCAATTCTTTTTTGGCACATGAACTTGGCCATATTTTGGGCATGCAGCATGACAACACGCCCAATTCATTAATGAATGCCACTGTTTCTTTAACCCCAATACAATGGCTTCCTCTAATCGGGATTGCTATTATAAAAACCTGGAACCTGCGTTTTGTATCACCTCTTCTCGAGACCTGGGATCGAACAAGCCCATCATCTGTTCTCCCAACCCCGTGCAAGAACAACTCAATATTCAATTGCCCGAGTTCATTCCATCTGCTTCTCTACGGATTTACAATGCATTGGGGGTGCAGGTTTTTTATACCCCCCAGATTCAAACTACAACCCAGGTTGATTTCTCAGGGTTGCCAGCTGGAATCTATTTTTTGTATGTTCAAGCACCAGGGCAGCGATGGGCAAAACAGGTTGTGAAATAATGTACTATACACATCAGACTCCTTCACGGTAATGGTATTGAATAGGCAGCTCAGCGCCCGTAAAAATTTATGAGCTGGGTGAATAAGAGGTGAGTTTTGGGCAAGCAAAGCTCATTTTTGGGCATACCCGGCGGATACAGCCCGAAAAACAGCTGAAGCATGCCGCCAAAACTCGCCCACATTTGCCATTGTCATAATTTTTTTCAGGCCCTCAGTCCGCGTGCTGCATCACCAAATGCACAATGCCTGCTTTGACCGATACTTCCATCGCCCACAATTCGTCTCCACTCAACAGGGAAATAATACCTTTACTGATTGTCGATTTAATGTTTTCAGCATCTTCCATCCACATGGCCTTGCCGATCAGGTAAGCCTCTTCGATGGTCATTCCCTTGTTGAACTTGATGGTGTAAGCAGAACCGCCTTCGCCCATATCTACTTCTACCTCTGCACCGTTGGCATAGGCTACTTTGTAGCGGTCATAACGGGTTTCCCCTTTGGGCAGGTCTACCCGAGCACCTTTGCGCGGGGAGTGCATTTGTAGATACCGTTCCTGGATGGTGTGAGCATCTGCATCGTCCGCATTGGGATCGTCACCATTGGGTAGGCTGCTGGGCGTTTTGTACTTGGAGAGGTAACCATCGAACACAAAGCCGACTTTACCCGTAGTAGTTTTCACTTTCACCCAAAATCCCTTGATGGTAAAACCTGGGAATAGGGTTACCGCGTGCGGTGTTTTTTTGAGTCCTTCCGCTTGCACTGTCAGTAAGGAACCATAGTCGACCGTCAGAATTTTAGTGCCGGTTGGCGCAGCCGTTTCGCGCAGGATCAGCCCCGTAGAGGCATGCACCGTAAGTTTGTCGCCCGCGGCATAAGTGCCGATCGAAAAGGCTAGTTTAGGCGACCCAAGTAGGATGAATAGCAGAAAAAAAGAAAAAATTCTCATGGTTGAGCTAAGGTTAATTGGTGTTTTTAATAGACTTTGCGCCTAAAATTAATTGCTTTTTGCAAACCCTTGTAATGCTGCTAAAAAAAACTGCAAGCTTGGGGTTAAAGCTATTTCACCGGCGGAGGAAAACGCTGGATAGTGCGCTTCCAGAAATGATTTTTGTAAAAACAGAAGTGGGTTTGTATCTTTCTACTCAACAACTTATAAATCCTACTAAAAATGGCAAATGGCAGTTGTCAAAAATTGAATGCGACATGTTGCCAGAGTAGTGGCTTTTGTTTTGAGCTTTTCAGCAAGTCTAATACATAAACAGATGAAAAACACCTTTTTCAACCGCCGCCGTTTCCTCAAAGAAACCGCCACTGCTGCAACCGGGATGGCTATACTGTCCAGCCTCCCACAACAAATCAGGGCCAATCCGTCAATAGAACCTCGCATCAAGTTCTCGGTCATCGGCATCAACCACGGCCATATCTACGGCATGGTTGATTCAGTCACCCGGGGAGGTGGCCAACTGGTCGCCTTTTATGCCAAAGAACCCGACCTCGCGGCAGCCTTTGCCAAAAGATACCCCACGGCAAAACTGGCAGCCAACCAACAAGAGATACTGGAAGACAATTCCATCCAACTGATTTTGAGTGCGGGTATCCCCGTTGAACGGGCACCTTTGGGCGTAGAAGTGATGAAACACGGGAAGGATTACCTGGTTGATAAACCTGGCATTACCAGCCTGGCCCAATTGAAAGCGGTGCGTGCCGTCCAACAATCGACCAAACGCATCTACTCCATCATGTACAGTGAGCGGCATGAAAACCGCGCTACCGTCAAGGCGGGTGAGTTGGTCAAAGCGGGAGCCATCGGCAAAGTGATCCAAACCATTGGTATGGGGCCGCACCGCATGAATGTGAGCACCCGACCGGAGTGGTTTTTTGACTGCAAATATTATGGAGGCATCATCACGGATATCGCCTCGCATCAATTTGACCAGTTTTTATTTTTTACAGGTTCTACCCAAGCCGAGATTGTGGCCGCACAAGTGGGCAATGTAAACCACCCACAATATCCTAAATTTGAAGACTTTGGTGATATCATGATCAAAGGAAACAACGGCACGGGCTACATCCGCGTAGATTGGTTTACCCCGGATGGGCTAAAAACCTGGGGCGATGGCCGCTTGACCATTTTGGGTACGGAAGGCTACATCGAGATCAGAAAGAACATTGATATTGCCAGTCATGATGGGGGCAATCACCTCTATTTGGTGAATCAAAAAGAAACCAAATACATCGATTGCAACAAGGAACCCTTGCCCTTTGGGACGCTTTTTGTTGACGATGTGTTGAACCGCACGGAAACAGCGATGCCACAGGCACATTGTCTGTTGGCTACGGAAATGGCGCTGAAGGCACAAAAAATGGCGAAGCAGATCCAGATCGGGAAATGAGGTAAGCATAGTCCTGATTATACATACCCAAGCGACATCAATGGGAGCACGGATGACGCGGATAAGCGGATTTACGCGGATCTCAGTTTACGAACAAATTAATCCGCGTAAATCCGCGTCATCCGCGTCATCCGTGCTCCTATTATTGTCGCTCAAAAAATCCCCTACTTTTCCAGTACCCCCTTCAACTGCACCAGGGACTTCTCATACTCCGTCCCGATCATGTCCTCCATGCTCACAAAAACTTGCATAAAATTCATTGGATAGGCCATTTTTCCACTCATGGCCCAGGTAACCCGGGTCGTTGAATCGGTGAGCACTTCCGTCTTCAAGTAGGCAGGTGATACCGAGGCAAACATCCCTTTAAAGCGCAATTCGGTATCGATTCGTTCTCCTTCGATGATTTTCATAACTTCTTGTTCTCCATCGCCCATCATGTTACTCTCCCAGGCAGAAACAGAGCCTACCCTGCCATCGGTACCGCGAAACGTGAGTTTCATCTCGGGATCGGCCTGGTTCCAGGTGCTCCAGTTTTGCTGATTTTTGAGGGATTTCAGGTATTCGAATACCTCATCATTGGGTTTGTTGATGCTGATTTGGCGCTCAATGGCATAGTCTTTTTTCACAAAGAGCGCAACAATCAGGATCAGGGCAAGCAAGCCACCGAGTCCGAGCAAGATTTTTTTGATTAACTTCATGTCAAATAGGATTTTGATGATCTTTTGGATTATTTTAAAAACATTTACAAATGTAAACTTATTTTTTCAAACAAAAAATAGCTCGTTGCGCCAAAATGACGGGGCATTTGCGCCAAAAGCAGGCTTCATCCCCCCATATTGGCCTGGTCAGAAAAATTTAAACAGCCCCATAGCGATTTGCACTGTCGGGTTTATATCTTTGCGCTTTTAAACCCAATTGCTGATGCAGCACGTATCCGAACCGGAAATTAATGCCCAAGTGGCCCAAAACTTGGGGCTTACTGAGGACGAGTTTGACCAAATTGTCAAAACCATGGGGCGTACCCCCAATTTTACCGAGTTGAGCATCTTCTCAGTGATGTGGTCCGAACACTGTTCCTATAAAAACTCGATCCATTGGCTCAAAACGCTTCCCCGCGACGGCAGACGCCTCCTGGTAGGTGCAGGAGAAGAAAACGCTGGATTGGTCGACATTGGGGACGGTCTCGCGTGTGCCTTTAAAATTGAATCCCACAATCACCCTTCAGCCATTGAACCCTATCAGGGGGCAGCTACCGGGGTTGGGGGCATTCACCGCGATATTTTCACCATGGGTGCCCGTCCTATTGCTGCGCTCAACTCCTTGCGTTTTGGCAACCTCGACTCTGCCCATACCCAACACTTGATCAAAGGTGTGGTTAAAGGTATCGGTGATTATGGCAACTCTTTTGGGGTTCCTACCGTGGGTGGTGAAGTGTACTTCAATGACTGTTACAACCAAAATATCCTGGTCAATGCCATGTCAGTGGGCATTGTGCGGGTAGGCCAAACCATATCCGCCATCGCCGAAGGTGAAGGCAATCCCATTTTTATCGTGGGATCAGCCACCGGCAAGGACGGGATTCACGGCGCAACTTTTGCCTCCGCTGACCTTACCGAAGATTCGGCAGAGGATCTTCCAGCCGTACAAGTTGGCGACCCCTTCCAGGAAAAACTCCTGCTAGAGGCCACCTTGGAAGTAATCAAAACGGGAGCAGTGGTCGGCATGCAAGACATGGGCGCCGCAGGTATTACCTGTTCTACCTCTGAAATGAGTGCCAAAGGCAAGTGTGGCATGCACATCGACCTCAGCAAAGTGCCCACCCGCCAGGCCAACATGAAAGCCTGGGAAATTTTGCTTTCCGAAAGCCAGGAACGCATGTTGATCTGCGTCCACAAAGGCCAGGAGCAAGCAGTACTGGATGTATTCGAAAAATGGGACCTGGAATGTGCCCAAATCGGCGAAGTAACGGACACAGGGCGTTTGGAGTTTTATTATGAAGGTGTATTGGTAGCCGATGTGCCCGCTGAACCACTTGTTTTGGGTGGTGGTGCCCCGGTTTATCAACCTGAATATACCAAACCCAAATACCTGGATCAGGTCAATAAGTTCAACCCCAAAAGCATCAATCAACCCAAAGACCTCAAAAAGGTTGCCCGTACGGTTTTTGCTTCGCCAAACATTGTGTCTAAACGTTGGATATTTGAGCAATACGATTCAATGGTGCGTACCAACAACATGGGAACCAATGCGCCATCTGATGCTTCACTGGTTCGGGTAAAAGGAACCAATAAAGCTTTGGCCATTACGGTTGATTGCAATTCCAGCTACGTTCACGCGGATCCATACATGGGTGCAGTCATTGCGGTGGCCGAAGCCGCCCGTAACATCGTCTGTTCAGGAGGTACTCCTGTGGCGATTACCAACTGCCTGAATTTTGGAAGCCCTAAAAATCCGGAAGTCTACTGGCAATTTGTCAATGCCATCAAAGGGATGGGCGATGCTTGCCGAAAATTTGATACCCCGGTAACGGGTGGCAATGTGAGTTTTTACAACCAATCTGTTTTTAAAGACCGCACCGAGCCCATCTTCCCCACCCCCACCATTGGCATGTTGGGAATTGTAGAGGATGTGAAATTCCAAATGACCTTGAATTTCAAAAAAGACGGGCATTTGATCTACATGATAGGGACGCCGCAAAACGACATCAACTGTTCAGAATACCTGCGTATGCATCATAAGGTGCAACTTTCACCCGCACCCATGATAGATTTGGATGAAGAATTCCACATTCAGTTGAATTTGTCCAAATTGATCCGCCGTCGCTTGATCGAATCGGCGCACGATGTTTCTGAAGGTGGTCTTTTTGCTACCCTGGTAGAATCGGCCTTGGCGGGCAACATCGGGTTTGAAGTTGAAACCGATGACAATTTCCGCAAAGACGTGTACCTTTTTAGTGAAAGCCAAAGCAGAGTAGTCATTACCACAACTCCTGAAAAAGAAGATGATTTGGTCAACTACCTGAACACCCATAATATTCCTTTTACCAGAATTGGCGAAGTTACCGGAAAACGTGTTCTGGTGGATGGCGAAGACTATGGCCCGCTGAATGAATGGAAAGCCATTTATGACCATACCTTAGGTCAAAAAATGGAAAATGCTATTTAACTTAAAATAATCAATCGCATGAACCGCTTCATCCAAGTTGTATCATTTGCCGTGTTGTTGCTGGGGCTATGGAGTTGCACCCCCAAGGGAACAACCATTCAAGGAACCATCAAAGGCGCTGAAAATTTGCAGGTCTTCGTTGACGAAGTAGCCATTGGCCGCGCCAGTACGGTGCTGTCCAAAGCCGACATCAACGCAACGGGCAAGTACAGCATCAATTTTCCCGAAGGTTTAAAGCCGGGGATTTATAACCTCCGCGTAGGTGCCAAAAAGGTCAATCTCGTCATGGATGGCAGTGAAAAAGTCGTCACTGTAAATGGCGACCTGAACACCTTCCAGGATTATGCCATTGAAATTGAAGGATCTAGTGATTCAAAGTTATTGGCCAATTGTGCCCGCCTCATCATGGAGCGCCAGATGTCGGCCAATGATGTGGGCACTTTTGTGGATACCACCAAAAGTCCTTTGGTTGGTGCGTTTTTGGCTTACATGGCCTTCGGGAATGCCGGGCCTTATATCGCTACCCAACAGCGGGCATTGGAAAAATTACAAAAAGCTGATCCAAATTCTGCAATCGCGGCTTCTTACGCCGAATATCTTTCCGTCATTGAGCAACAATACCTTGCTGAACAGAGCAATCAGGTAGTACAAATAGGCAAACCTGCACCAGAAATTGACCTGCCTAGCCCAAGCGGCAAAAGAATGAAGCTGTCTGACCTGAAAGGTAAAGTCGTATTGCTCGACTTTTGGGCCAGCTGGTGTGGACCATGCCGGGGTGAAAACCCGAACGTCGTTGCGGTGTACAACAAGTATAAGGACAAAGGTTTTACCATCTTCAGTGTATCGCTCGACGGTTTTGACGACCGCAGAACCCAAGGCGCTACGCCTGCCCAAATCAGCGAAGCCCGTGAACGTGGCAAACAGGCCTGGGTTCAGGCCATTCAAGCCGACAACCTCACCTGGCCATATCACGTCAGTGACCTGAAGCATTGGGGGGCAGCACCCGCGGCAATATATGGTGTACAGGGCATCCCGAGAGCGTTCATGATCAACAAGGAAGGTTTGGTCGTTGCTACAGAGGTACGTGGTGCCGCTAATATCGAAGCGGAGTTGTTGAAGCATTTGTAAGGTAATTAGGGTTGATAAAAAGTTGATGAGGGTTGATAATTGGTTGATCAAGGTTTATCAACCTCATCAACCTTCATCAACCCTAATCAACTACTCCTCAAAGATCCTGTTCCTGTGAAAAAAATCTTCTTCTTATCTATCTTTCTCCTGGTCTTGTTCGAGATCGCAAACGTGTACTTCATCATGCCCATGCCGGGTAGCCAAGGGATGAACTCCATTGGTCTCGCTTATTTCTTCTACTCCTGGCGCTGGGTATTCCGAATTGGATTGGGAATCGTGGCACTTTTTAGCCTATGGCAAAGTCGGTTCAAACGGCCTTGGGGGCCGGCCATAGCCCTGCTCATTTGGGGATGCATCACCTATTCATTCAATTTCCAAATGACGGCCGAACGCATGTTTATTCAGCCCGAATTGGTGATGAAAGCCGCCCGGGAAAACGAGGTAGCACTCAAACGCCTAGTCATTGGCGTCAGTCACAATGGGGAAGCCAGCGCTTACCCCATCCAGTTCATGGCCTATCACCACCAGGTGCGCGATGTGGTCGGTGGCCAGCCCATTATGGTTACGTATTGCAATGTTTGCCGCACGGGCCGGGTGTTTGAACCGAAAATAGCCGGCCGAAATGAAAATTTCCGTCTGGTGGGCATGAATCATTTCAATGCCATGTTTGAAGACGCAAGTACCAAATCCTGGTGGCGACAAGAAAATGGTGAAGCTATCGCCGGCCCCCTAAAAGGCCAGGTTCTACCAGAAATGGCTTGCGCCCAAATGACCCTCAAACAGTGGCTGAAGTATCACCCAAACAGCAAAAGTTATGCAGGCCGATACCACTTACGCGGAAGAATACAAGCACCAAAGAAACTTTGAAAATGGCAATAAAAAAGGCAAGCTTACCCGTACCGATACCCTTTCCTGGAAAGATAAATCCTGGGTAGTGGGCATCACCATCGGCAAGGTCAGCAAAGCTTTTGATTGGAATGTACTCAAAGAAAAAGGCATCATCAATGATCAGGTAGGCGACACCCCGATTCTGCTGGCACTGGCCAAAGATGGCAAAAGTTTTATGGCTTTTGAACGCCCCAATGGAGAGAAGTTCAGTTTGAAAAACGACACCTTAAGTACCTCAACCGATCGCTACAACTGGCTGGGCAAATCGCTTAATCCCTCGACACCTGATCTCAAAAATGTAGCAGCTTACCAGGAGTTTTGGCACAGTTGGAAAACTTTTCACGGGGATGCACGGTAAATACTTGTCTCACAAGACATTAAACACATTTTCATTTTTTATTTTACCAACTATTTTGTAAGTTGGCTTGGATTTTTTAACCAACCCGACTGACTATGAAAAATTGTATTCTACCGCTGTTGCTGCTGTGCAACATGCAAGTGCTACAGGCTCAAGCCAACCTGCCGCAAACCGAAAAACCAGGGCTTGCTGCCCAGGAAGAAGTCATGGCTGCCCACAATGCCATGCGTGACATCAACCGCGACATTTGGACACCTTTTTCTGAAGCTTATGCCAGTAATGATGCGGACAAATACCTTGCCCTACACCACCAAGATTTCATCCAGGCCAATGGCAACGACAAATCCAGTAGTGATCTGGCGGGATACCGCAAAGAGGTTGAGCGCAGTTTTGCCTGGGCGGCGAAAAAAGGGGGTCGCACCACCATTGAATTCCGTTTTTTTGAACGCATAGCGTCGGCGAGTACTGCCTCTGAGCGGGGCATTTACAAGTACTCCTATTTTCCCAAAGAGGGTGAACCCAATATTGGTTATGGAAAATTCCATGTTATACTCCGCAAAGAAGCCGGGACTTGGAAAATTTTAACGGATTACGATTCCAATGAAGGTGGCAAAATAGGCGAAGCGGATTACAAAGCGGCGATGGCTGTGGATGATTTTCAAGTTTTAAAAGTTGAGGAGGTTAGAAAGTTGGGAGGTTGAGGCTTTACGAACTTTTCACATCTTATCGCTGATAGCCTCAACTTTATCAATTTACCAAGAACCATTAAAACCGCCTTACATCAAGCCTGTTTGGAACGCATCGATCAGCGGATTGCCTTGGCCAATCAAGCCATGGAAGACATCCAAAATTCTGCCAATCAGGAAACCAAAAGTAGTGCTGGTGATAAGTATGAAACGGGAAGAGCGATGATGCAACAGGAAAAGGACAAACAAGCCATCCAACTGGCGCAAGCCCAGGAGCTACGACAGCAGTTGGAACAATTAGCTCCGAACCTGGTATACGAAGCGATCCAGCCAGGCAGCCTGGTGTTGACCAACGAAGGCTACTATTACCTGACGGTAAGTTTGGGTAAAATCATCCTGGAACAAAAGACCGTTTACGTCCTTTCTGCCGCTTCGCCACTGGGACAAGCATTATTGCGCAAACGGGTTGGAGACAAGATCCAATTTCAGCAGCGTACAATTCAAATTATAGCATTGTACTAACCCTATTCCACCCGCACCATCAACTCCTCGCGATACGGTGCCGAAGCCTGAGCCCCCATTCGTGTAACCGCAATAGCGCCAGCCTGACAGGCAAAATCAATCGCGGGCTGCCAGTCTTTACCTTCTGCCAAAGCAACAGCCAAAGCCCCGTTGAAGACATCTCCTGCCGCAGTAGTATCCACTGCACTGACCACTGGGGCCGCTACGTGAAAATAAGAATCCGCATTTTGAAAATAGGCTCCTTTGGCCCCCAACGTGATGATCACATTTTCGACGCCTTTATGCAGTAAGGCTTCGGCAATACGTGACAATGCTCCTTCGCCTTCCCAAGACAAGCCAGTCAACAACGCAGCCTCGGTTTCATTGGGAGTGATCAGGGAAAGCAAGGGAAACAACTCGGCGGGCAAAACTTGCGCTGGCGCGGGATTGAGTACAAAGGGCTTGCCCAATGCCTTGGCTTTTTTAGCCGCGTGCAACACGGTGTCCAATGGCGTTTCCAATTGCATCAAGATCAAATCCGCACTTTCAAACGCCGCTTCGGCCAGATCCAGATCGGCAGGAGTCAGGGCAGCATTGGCACCTGGGGCTACTACAATTTCGTTTTCTCCTTCACCATTGACGGTAATGAGGGCAACCCCAGAGGCCAGCTTGGGGTCGGTCAGTACATAGGCTACATTGATGCCCTCATGAGCAAATCCTTCGACAGCCTGCGTGCCGAAGACGTCGTTGCCTACTTTTGCGATCAAATCGACTACTCCACCGACTCGGGCAGCCGCAACAGCCTGATTGGCCCCTTTGCCCCCGGGAAACATAAAAAAGTCGCCGCCGATGATGGTTTCTCCAGGTTGTGGAAAACGAGTGGTTTTGACGACCATATCGGTATTTGAGCTTCCAATAACAAGTATATGTGGCATGGTTGTTTCTGTTTAATTACTGATCCGGCGAATAAATTCGCCGATACTAACCCGGCGGGGCGGGGGGGGGGGGGGCTGATTCCCCCGCGCACGCGCCCGCGGGGGCAGCGGAGAATTTTCAAAGAGAGAAGATCTGGGAACGGGATTTCAGTTCGCCCGGCCAATCATATCTTACAGCGGCAATAATTAGGCCTAAACCAATGACATAGCACAACAACATGATGTTGAGCAAAGTGGACGTTCCAGTCGGAGCACCCTTAAATTCTTTCCAAATGTAAATGCCCCACAGTGCCGCCACAATGGTCGCGCCCTGCCCCAAGCCGTAAGAAATAGCCGGGCCAGCCAGATCCGAAGCAATGATGCTGAAGGACATCCCGATACACCAAATTGCACCACCCAAGACCCCCATCAAATGGCTCTTTACATCACCTCGAAAATAATCGGCATAACCCACCGGCGTACCCACAAAAGGCCGTTTCATCAGCAGGGTATTGAATAGGACGTTACTCAAAAGAATCCCTATCGAAAAAATGACCACTGCGGTGTAAGGACTTAACTTACCTACAACAGGATTGGTAAAATCTGGGAACATCGAATTGGCGACGTATTTGTAAAAAAGCCCCATCAAAGCCCCAGCGATGACGGAGAGCAACAAACCTTTGGTGGAAACTCCGCCCGTATTGCTCGACAATTTGCGGTAAGCGCTGGCATTGAGCAAAATGGCCACCGCAATGAGCGCCACCCCCCCAAAAAGCATCAGCGCATTGCCCACTGGCGCATCCAGGTAATTGACGATCACCCCGATGACCAGGGCAAGGCCAATACCTACCGGAAAAGCCACCGACATCCCCGCAATGGCGATTGCCGCCACCAAGAGAATATTGGCGGCATTGAAAAGTATACCTCCCCAAAGTGCGGAGAGCAGATTGGCCTGATCGGCTTGTTGTACATCGGCTAAAAATGAACGCCCTCCCGCGCCGAAACTCCCCAGGGTAAAGGCAAACAGTAAGGACAATACTACAATACCGATGACGTAGTCCCAGTAAAAGAGTTCAAAGCGCCAGTTGGCTGCGGCGAGTTTTTGGGTATTGGCCCAGGAGCCCCAACACAACATGGTGATGATGCAAAAGAGTACTGCGACTGGATAGGTTTCAATGATGAACATGATGTAGGTGTTTTTTAGTGCTTAAGAAAGATCACCAAAATCGTGATGTCACGCTCCCTTAGTAAAGCTTCATGCTCTTGCATCAAGGTCAATTGGCGATTTAGGGCGGCATCACCTGAATGCGGAGCAAACAACAGCAATATATGATTTTTCCATTGATATTTTGTCAGCGTCTGACCCAATAAGTCATTCAAAGGTAAACACAACAGGGCTACAAGTGAACCCATTATCAATGGTGTTAAAATTGACATGCTTCGCTTTATCTAGTTAACAAATAAAGAGAACCGCCCCGCCATTCCCTCACCCCCCAAAACCATAATCCGCTCCACCACCCTCTGCACGTACATCGCAGATACAAACGTAGCGACCCCGTTGTCCATAGCCGTATTTTTCCACTCGGGATGTTTGCGTTCCAATTTGTCGGCAAACAGCTGGTAATACTGCTTGGCAGCCATTGAGCGCAGGTAGAGTGATTCCGAAGACCAATTGACCTTGGTTACTCCACATTTGGCGGCAGCGCTCAATTTTTCATTGGGCAGCCCCGTGGAGCCATGCAAGGCAATGCCGATGTTCCTTCCCGTGATTTGTTGCAAGAGCCTTACATTATCCTCAATGGTTTTGGTTTGAAAACCTGCATAACCATCATCCGAGGTAAAGCCGTGCTGCGTGCCCACTCCCGGTGCCCACAAAGCAATTTTACCGGGGAACTGAGCTTCCACCGCACCAATCAACTTTTTGGTCTCTTCAGCGGGGGTGATGCGGTCATCTACAGCTGACTCCATTTCCAGGGTCACGTCCACTCCTGCTTCCTCAGCAAACTGGCACAATTGCAGCATGTGCGCGATGTTTTCCTCCTCCGACATGTCTGAGGCATCCAAAGAAATGGTAGAAGCAGTAAGCTGGAGGTTTTGCCCGTGAATCCCGGTTTGAATGCCCTGAATCGCTGCTTTGAGGATGCCCATCGTCTCAGGGCCTTTGATGTGATCGGTATGGTAAATGACCGGGATGTGGCGGTAACGTTTGCTGTTGGCCAATACCATGAGGTCGGCGAGGTAGCGGGCTACGCCCAAAATGGGGTCACCCAGGCCATAGCTGTGGCTTTTGATTTGCCAAAGGCTGGTTTCGATGATGATGGGGGCATCGGCCATCAATGCCGCTTCCAGGCAGTCGCTTACCGCAGCGTGGCTATCGGCGTTGACGGCGAGGATGGCGTAACCCTGCTCGAAAGCGTGGTTGAGGAGTTGGCGGGATTGGGTTGGGGAGAGCAACATAGGTAATGGATTTTAGGGTTCGGGGGTTCGGGGGTTCGAGGGTTCGGGGGTTAAAGCTGAACCCACGAACTTTGAACCCCCGAACCCTAAAACCCTACCTTAACATGTTTGGTTTTCAAATATTCAAAGATCGCTTTGCGGGACAGTTCGAGGCCGAAACCGCTGTCTTTCCAACCTTCGTAAGGTGCATAAGCCGTATTCACAGCGCCATTGTTGACACAAACGGTGCCCGATTCAAGTGCCTGGCTGACTTGCATGGTGGTGGCAAAATCGCGGGTAAACAAGTAGGCACAAAGGCCAAAAGTACTGTCGTTGGCTTTGTGGATGGCTTCCTCGATGTGGTCGAAAGTATCGACGGGAACCACTGGCCCAAATGTTTCTTCGTGCATCACCAGCATGTCTGTACTGACTTTGCTAAGAACGGTGGGGGTGTAATAATGGCCATTTTGGTATTTTTCCTCCGCTGGTTTTGCCCCTCCAGTATGTAGTTGAGCGCCTTTGCTTAAGGCATCGGCCACGTGGCGTTCCACCTTTTGAAGCGTTTCGGCAGTAGTCATCGGGCCAAGGTCACAATTGCCCTCGATCACCCCATCGCCAATGCTCATTTTTTTGGCTTTGGCACAGATTTTTTCAATCAATTCATCGTGGATGGAGGCATGGGCATACACCCGATTGACGCTGCTGCAAGATTGCCCCATGTTGCGAAAACCTTTGTAGGCAATGATCTCGGCGGCGTTGTCGAGATCAGCGTCGGCACATACGATGGCAGGGCAATGCCCGCCCAATTCCAGGGATACTTTTTTCAATTGACTGGCTACGGCTGCCATGATTTTTTTGCCCGTATCGGTTGACCCCGTCATGGCTACTTTGGCTACAGTGGGGTGCTCAACAAGGGCCGCACCGATAGCCCCAGATCCCATGACTACATTGATGACCCCAGCCGGAATGCCTCCCGCAATCAGTGCCTGACAAAATGCCAGTGGCGAAAGTGGGGTAACTTCGGTGGGTTTGACCACCACGGTGCAGCCCGTAGCAAGCGCCGGGCCCAGTTTCCAACTGAGCAAACTCACCGGATAATTCCAGGGGGTAATCAAGCCACAAACCCCTACTGGCTGATAGGTTACCCAAGAATAGAGGTTGTTCTTTTCGGTACTGTTGACGTAGCCTTCTACCCGCACGGCTTCAGCAGCGTAATAGTCGATCAAATCACAGGAGGAAGTGACCTCGCCCCGCGATTGAGCAAAAGGTTTACCTTGCTCCAGGGCCATCAAGCCGCCGATGTGCTCAGCTTGGGTACGGACGTGAGCGGTAGCTTTGCGGATGATTTTTTCACGTTCTGCGCCGGGGAGTGCCGACCATGCTGTAAAGGCAGTTTTGGCACTTTGCACAGCTTCATCCACATCTTTGGGGGTTGCTGCGGCAACGCGGGCAATGGGTTTCCCCGTTGCGGGGGAAAAAACGGTATCCCAGCTCTGGTCGGAGGAGGCTTTGCTCTGTCCGTTGATCAAAAGCCCCCAGTCTTTGCCCGTCAAGGATTCGATTAATGCGCTGTTCATCATGGCTCTGAAGAAGAAAAAGAGGAGGCAGGAAGGGGGAAAAGGTTTACAATTGAGGATTGATACAAACCTTGAGCGCTTCGCCGGATTCCATCATTTGAAAGGACTCGTGGATACGCTCCAGGGGCAGTTCGTGGGTAATGAATCGGTCTGCGGGGAAACGCCCACTTTGAATCAGTTGATAAGCCGTACGGAAATCGCTGATTTTTTCCGAATAAGAGCCACTCAGCATCAATTCCTTGTAATGCAAATGATTCGTGTTCAGCACCGCAGTAGGGTTGGATTTGGGTAAACCGCCAAAAAACTCCACTCTGGCGCCTTTTCCCGCGATTTCCAGGGCGTCAGCTTGCGCAAAAGCACTACTCACGGCGACGATGACGACGTCAAACCCTTCACCATTGGTCAGTTCCAGCGATTTTTCCAGATGCGCGCCGTCTTTTTCACTTAAAATAGTTCCATCAATGTCAAAGCGGGTCATCATGTCCAGGCGCTTTTGATTGATATCAATCAGGTGTACCGATTGGGCACCTTGCAGGCGGGCCAATACGGCGTGCATGGCGCCGATGGGTCCGGCGCCGATGACCGCTACCCGATCCTGCAGCCCAATCCCGAGATGGGTATGGGCATTGGTGACACAGCCCAGGGGCTCGGCCAGGCTCATTTGTTGGGAGGACTGATCGGTAGTGACTTTAAATAAGCTATTGCGCTGTACTGCTCGCGCCGGAACTTTAACGTAGGGTGCAAAAGCGCCATCATAGTGGTAAGACATGGTGGTGCGGCTGATGCAGAGGTTTTCGCGCCCGGCTCGACAGTACTTGCATTCGCCGCAGGACAATACGATGTACATCACTACCCTGTCTCCTTTTTGCACATTGGCATGGGGATTGCGGGATTCGATTACGCGCCCACAAAACTCGTGGCCCAACACGCGGGGCGGGGCAATTTTTTTGTCGCCATTGCGGTAGGTGCGCAGGTCGGTGCCGCAGACACTACAGGCTTCGATCTCCAGGAGGATTTCGCCGTCGGAAAGAACGGGATCGGCGATGTTTTCGACACGGATGTCCTCTTTTCCGCGGTAGATGGCTGCTTTCATAGATTTTTGGTTACGATGCCGACTCCCACTAGCCCACGAACTCGCCCACGAATAAATTCGTGGGTTGGGGCAGTTGGTGGCCTCCCACGACTGAAGTCGTGGGTTGGCATGATGTAAATATTTTGCAAAGGTTTAAAATTGCGGGCTGACGAATAATCTTGCAGGCTGCCGACAACACACCCACACCATCACACCCCAACCCACACCCTATTTAGCTCATCCAATTCTGGGCAGCAGAGGCTGTCCACTTGGTGGTTATTTTTTGAGTTTGGTCCAAAACGAACACCGTCCATACCGGTGATGTCGCCGTGGCCAAATTTGGATTCGTTCCAACCTCCGAAGGAAAAGGGTTCGCGGGGAACGGGTACGCCAATGTTGACCCCCACCATGCCTGCACTGGCACGTTCGGCGAAGTAGCGTGCTACGGCACCGGAACTCGTGTAAATAGAGGCTGCGTTGCCGTATGGATTGCTGTTTTCAATGGCCAGGGCCTCATCCAGGGTAGCGGTGCGCAGGATAGAAAGTACGGGTCCAAAAATTTCATCACAGGCGCACTCGGCTCCAGCGGGAACGCCTTCAATCAAGGTAGGCCCAACGTAAGTGCCGTTTTCTTTTCCAGATACAGTGGCACCTCGTCCATCTACCAAGATGTTGTAACCCGCTGCCTCAGCGCGGTTGATGTACCCTTCAATTCTGGCTTTAGCGGCTGTGCTGATCACAGATCCCAAGTCCTCACCAACCTTGATTTTTCGGGCTTCGGCCACAATTTGATCCAGGATATTTCCGGTATCTCCTACCAGGATCAGCACACTAGCGGCCATACAACGTTGTCCGGCACAGCCCATAGCCGAGGCCACCACGTTTTTTGCCGTGATTTCGGGGTCCGCATCAGGGACAACAACCAGGTGGTTTTTGGCCCCACCCAGGGCTAGCGCTTTTTTGCCCACCGTTGCAGCTCGCTGATACACGAGGCGGGCCACTTTGGTGGAGCCGACAAAACTCAAAGCCTGAATGCCCGGATGGTCGATCAGGTATTCTGTGGTTTCGCGTGCTCCATGCACGACGTTGAATACTCCTGCGGGCAAGCCCGCTTCCGTGAACAGTTCAGCCAGGCGGACAGCGGTCAGCGGTACCAATTCGGAAGGTTTGAGGATAAAGGTGTTGCCGCAACCAATGGCGATGGGAATGGTCCACATGGGTACCATGGCGGGAAAATTAAACGGTGCAATGGAGAGTACGACCCCCAGGGGGAAGCGCTCGTATTGACAATTTACCCCCGTGCTTACTTCCAAAACACCCTGATCCCAAATCTGTGGCAGGGAGGTCGCAAATTCCAATACCTCGATCCCTTTGTCGATTTCCGCTTTGGCTTCTGCCCTGGTCTTGCCATTTTCCAACTGGATCAAATCAGTCAGTTCGGAACCATGTTTTTCCAGTAAGGTTTTAAAACGAAAAAGGACTTGGACTCTTTCTTTTAAAGGAGTAGCTGACCAGGCTACGAATGCTCTGGAAGCATGGTGCACCACTTGATCAATGGTGTCTGGAGTAGCGATGGGTACTGCCCCGATCAAGGCACCATCCAAAGGAGAATACACCGCGATCGTGTTTTCCTGGGCTGGTATCCAGGGTTGTCCAGCGGTGTAATGTCCAGTGATTTTTATCGCTTCGCTTGTCATAATTTTCCGATATTTAAGCATTTACCAAACCACTTGAATTGCTCATTGCATACTTTTCGGTATTGCAAAAAAGCAGGCTATAGAGATGAAGATGTGGCCGATTGGTATGGTATTTTCTACTGATTTTCAACACGGGTGTACCGATGGGCAATTGGAGGTGCGCGGCAATCGCCGCCTCTGCCGCTACTGCCCAAATTTGTTGATCCATACCGGTTATTTCAATGTGGTATTCTTTGCCCAGGAACTCAAAAAAGGAATTATTCAATTGAAATTGTCTGGTAAATTTGGGAAGGTTGAGATTTGGCACATACGTACTTTCAAACATCACCGGCTGCCGGTCAATGGAACGGACTCGTGAAAAATGGATACATCCTGCTCCGCTTTCAATTTCATTGAGGTCAAAAAAGAAGTCAGCCGGCCAGGGCTGAATCTGGGGCTCTTGTACGGACAAGGTGAAAATTTCTTCCTTTTCTACCGTTGCCGAAAACCCATGAAAAGACAAGAGGTTTAAAGCCCTGCTCTTGGACTTGACAATACTGCCTTTACCTTTCTGCTTGACAATGTATCCCTCGGTCTCTAATTGACTCAGCGCTTGCCGTACCGTTGATCTTGCCAGGCTTGATGCAGCACACAGTTCGTTTTCCGAGGGCAAAATACTGCCTAAGGGGTAGACATCAGCCAGGATTTCCTTTTTGAGCCGATTGTACAGGTTTTTGTATTGCAAGGTATTTCCCATGGATGGAGACTATTGTCGAGACAAAGCTACGAAACAAACTTGTACGTACAAGTTAAATCCGGGAAAATTTTGGGCAAAAAAAAAAGAGGCTGTCAAAGACCTAGCAGACAACCTCACAAGAAAATGTGAACCTTATAAATAAACTAAAATGCTTCTTTATTCCGCAAAACGTTGATTAGTGGTTAGAACGAATGTATTTTGTGTTTTCCAATGCTTCTCTAAAAAGTATCCACCAAGCACCTAAGTACTTGGTGGATATGCTCTTAACTACAATGTTCCCATTAAGGCTGCCTCACTTGGTCATGCCTGCACCTATAGCTTAGCTAAGGTGATACAGTGTCAAAAATACAGTATTACAGTAGTTCTGGCTATTTACCAATACTGATTATGGTATATGGCAAAGCCGTTTATTGAGGGTTGAGATTGCTTCTTGTAAAGCGATTATGACTGATTCACAATGACAAATCTGTTTTACTACTACTTATTATTACAATCTGCGTGCCAATTTTTTTATGTTTTGATTATCAAGTTATTAAATCAAAAAAGCACAAATTTTTGCTTGTGCTTTTTTCTTAAATAAAGGAAATTTATGACATAAAAGAAATATTTAATTTACTCATTTATCCCCAATTTTGCCATTTTCGAGAATAGGGTTTTATCGTTTAATCCCAACAATCGTGCTGCGCCAGAGGGGCCACTTACCCTACCCTGGGTCTTTTTTAAAGCATTGAGGATATGTTCGCGTTGAATTTCTTCCAGGGATTTGAACGAGCCATTGTCTTCAACAATAGATTTATCCCCTTTTTTGAAGGGGATGATATCAAAACTCAAGGTTTGTTGATGGCTAAGGATGACTGAACGTTCAATGATGTTTTCCAATTCGCGGATGTTACCCGGGAAGCAATATTCCTCTAAAATATCAAAGACCCTCCGGGGAATTTTATCAATGTTTTTACCCGTTTTGATTGAAAACTTTTTCACAAAGTGTCGAATCAATAAGGATATGTCTTCTTTACGTTCCCGCAGTGGGATATTGTGGATGGGGAAAACGCTAATGCGGTAATACAAATCCGACGAAACTTTCCCTCTGCAATCATTTGTTCAAGATTGCGGTTGGTTGCAGCGATGACCCGTACATCGCAATGCAATGTTTCCGAACCACCCACCCTTTCAAATTCTCCTTCCTGTAGCACCCGCAGCAATTTTGCCTGAACATCAAGTGACATTTCGCCGATTTCGTCCAGGAAAATAGTACTCTGGTGAGCCAGTTCAAAGCGGCCAGGTTTCTTTTGCACCGCTCCTGTAAAGGCGCCCTTTTCGTGGCCAAACAATTCACTTTCGATCAAACTTTCCGGCAGTGCGGCACAGTTCACTTTGATCATTTGTTTTTTACTGCGTGAACTATTGCTGTGGATGGCCCTTGCCAGCAGCTCTTTACCCGTACCCGTTTCTCCGGTAATCAATACCGTTGCATTCGTGTGCGCAACCTGTTGAACTTGCTGTAGTACTGATTTGTAACTTTCACTGGCGGTGATGATGTTGTTGAAGTTGTACTCGATTTCGATCTCACTTTGCAAATAGCTGTTTTCCAATTCCAACTGCCTTTTAAGTTCTGAAATTTCCTGAACAGCCTGGCGCAATTCTGCTTCGGTTTTGCGGATTTCGCTCAGGTCACGTACATATTTGCAAATGAAAGATTCGCCATTGAACTCCACATAATTGGCAACGACCTGAGCGGGGAAAAATGATCCATCTTTGCAACGTTTGTTCCGCTCAATGACCAAATGTTTCTTTTCCTGTAAAAGATCAAAAAGATTCCCCCAACCGATTTCCACCACATCGGGCACCAAATCGTGGATGTGTAATTCGGTTATCTCTTCCATAGTATAGCCCATTCTTTCCACAAAGGCATAATTGGAATACCGAATTTTTCCATCCTTTTTGACCCAGTAAATCATTTCAGTGGCATTGTCGATCAGAAATTTGACCAGTTCCAAGGGTTGAACCGTTGCTCTTTGTTGGGTAATGTCCTGAATCGCGCCATAAATCTTGTAGGTTATTCCCTCTTTGCTCAGTGGATAAACGTATAACTTAAGGTGTTTAACTTCTTTGGTCTGGGTTGTAATGGTGAACGTCGTTTCGGTAGATATTCCTTCCCGGATCGCCAGGTCGGTTTTATAGTCCAAATTTGTCATTTCTTCAGGCACAAGGTGTTCTTTGATCAACAGCCGAAAATCGTCTCTGCTCAAAGGGTGAGATACTTTCTCTATCCCCAAAACGCGGTAAAATTCCTCCGTAGTCACCAGTTCATCACTTACCAGATCCAGTTCATAAGAGCCAATTTTAGCCATGCCCGTTACCAATTCCAACATATCCTTGTAGCGGGTCAGCTCCATCAGGTTTTTGACAATGCCAATACACACTTTTTCTGGCCCAATGTCTACCATCACTGCTTTCATCCGAATGGGGTACAATTTCCCACTTGCAGTGATGTGGTCTGACTCAATGTCAGTTTGCCCAGAGTTTTCTAAAGCTTTCCAAATTTTTTTCCATTCCATCAAATTGAGGTGTGGATTGATTTGAAAGATGGACTTCCCTTTCAATTCTTCTTGCGGGTATCCCAATTCTGAAGCGAATAAGGCATTAACCCCCAAAATCCGGCCATCAGAGGCCAGCCAAACCCGCCGCACTCTGCAAGAGCTCTGAAGCCCTAAGTAAATGTCTAACATTTTAATTTCATTCATAGGAATCTATTCTATGGATAAGTTGTAAGAATTACCCAAACAAATTTTTTCCTGTTGTGTAAATTAACTGCATACCGATCCTGGCTGAAGCTCAGTCCGAGACACAACAGCAGTTCACATTTCCTTGTAAATCAAATTGCTGAATAGAAATAAAATAAATTCTAGTGCTTCTGCCTCTTAAAGCAGCCTGTGGAAAGTAATTTGATGATTCATCATGACGAGATGTTCAAAATTAGTATTTATTTCCTAATTGAGGTTAGTTATCTTACCTTTTTTTTCTCATATTTAAGCAATATTATTGTGACAATCTTTCTCTTGCCCTAAATTGGGAAATTAAGAAACTGAACTTTCTTTCCCTTTTTAGCGGGCTGAAAGGTATATTTGGCGCGCAGAATCATTAGCAGTCTATTTACCGACTTAATCATACCTTCATGTCAACCAATTTACTATTCCGATCGCTTTTAATGTTTATTCTTGTCTTGGGCAGCATTACCTATTCCTTGGCTCAAAACCCTGAACAAACCCTACGAGGGCAGGTCATTGACGCTGTGGCTCAAAAAGCCTTACCAGGAGCAACTGTGCTTTTGGAAGGGAGTACCCTGGGTACTACGACCGATGACAACGGAAAGTTTCGGTTTGAAAATTTGCCCGTAGGTCGTTACCGACTGAGGGTTTCCTTTGTGGGATACGATACCCTGGTGGTACCGGAATTGCTACTTGAGTCGGGTCGGGAAACCGTATTGAACCTGCCCCTCAGTCTTGCTTATACCACCCTAAGTGAGCTCAGTATCACTGCTGCTCCGCTGGAGCTCAGCAGCCTCAACCTTTCGGTGCGCAGCATCAGCAATGAAACCACCCTGCGGTTTCCGGGGGTCTTTTTTGATCCCGCCCGCACAGCCAGCGCTTTTCCCCGGAGTAGTGAATACCAACGACCAGGCCAATTTCCTTTCGGTGCGGGGCAATACTCCCAACGCCAACCTGTGGCGGTTGGAAGGAGTAGATATCCTCAATCCCAATCATACGCCCAATGCAGGCTCACAAAGCGACTTGCCAACCTTTACTGGCGGCGGTGTAAACATGCTCAGTACACAAATGTTGGGCAATTCTGCTTTTTTGACCGGCGATTATGCGGCGGGATACGGCAATGCACTTGGTGGAGTTTTTGACATGCGCCTGCGTACGGGCAACAACGAACAACAAGAATATACCCTGCAAGCCAGTGTCCTCGGAGTTGATGCCGCCGCTGAAGGCCCGATTGGCAAGGCCGGGGGCGCCTCCTATTTGATCAATGGACGTTATTCCACTTTAGGACTTTTGAGTGATCTGGGATTGGATTTTGGCGGAGAAGCCATCAGTTTTAAGGATATCGCAGTGAACCTCGTTTTCCCCTTTGTCAAGGGAGGCAAATTTACCCTCTTTGGCATGGCTGGCAACAGTTCAAATGTTTTTACAGGCGATCGGGATTCAACGACCTGGGAATTTGATAAAGACCGACAAGACATTGATTTTGAATCTTCTACCCAAGTGATTGGCGGCACATTCAAACTCCCGGTTGGGCAAAAGGGCATGTGGCATACTTCTTTTGCTTACTCAAGTTACAACAGTGAGCGCCTTTCTGTTTACTTCGTAGAGGCAGGACCCAACTTGCGGGATCAAATTCGGCAATTCCGCCGCAGTGTCCATTCCTATTGGCACCTCAAACCGAACCCTCGGCAAACCATAAAAGTAGGCGTGTTGTACAATGGAGGAGAGATCATTCAACCTTACACTTCTACCAAACTGGATTTTGGCAATTTAGAGTGGGAATTGGGTCTCCATTATTTAAAACTGTTGAATGCGGTAGCCCTTGAAGATGGGACCATCAGTAGTTTTGAGCCCCGCCTCAATCTTGCTTATCGCCTGGATGCCAACAAAAAACTGACCCTCTCTTTTGGTGAATTCAGTCAAAAACCCATCTTGCCGGTAAGCGATGTGGCACAGCCTTTATCTTTGGTCAAAAGTCAACAGAGCAGCATCGGATTCCAGGTTCAAACTGGCCCATCCACCAGTATAGAAGTACAGGCTTACTACCAAAAGCAGACCAAAGTAGCGGTACTCCCCTACTCTTTCCAAATGTTGTCCAGTAATTTCAGCAATGAACGGGTGCCCGTATTGCTCAGTGATTTCAGCATACCTGAAGTATTAAACGCCGATGGCGAAGCCCGCAATTATGGGTTGGAACTCAACTTGCGGCGCTATCTTGAAAAAGGATTTTATTTGTTGGCCAACAGTTCCATCTATCGTTCGGAGTACCGCAACAACAGCAGCGCCTATGCTCAAACCTTTGGCAACAATGAATGGCGAAGCAGCCATTTTGACGGGCGCTTTGTATTCAATGCAACTGCCGGCAAAGAATGGCGAAAAGAACGCAAAGCCGGTAAAGTAAAACTGTGGGGAATCAATGGTCGAGCAGTAGTGATGGGCAATTTGCGGCAAACGCCAGTTGATGTTACCCTCTCTGAACTTGAGGAAATTACCGTACCTGCTTTTACGATCATCACCAACAATGAGCGCATAGACCCTGCTTTTACCTAAAAGTGCCACCTATTTCCGTTTGGATACCCGTTTGTATTTCAAATGGAACCGGGCTGGTCGGAACAACACCTTTGCCCTGGACATTCAGAATGCTAGCAATCAGCAAAACGCTGGCTTTTTCTACTACGACCATCTGCAAGAAAAGTTCTGGAGAAAAAACAATTGGGAATCATTCCCATTTTGAGCTATCGCGTTGAATTTTAAAACTACAGATTCCAAGTTCCAGATTTCGAAGCGGTACTGCTTTGAAATCTGGAACCCCCACAAAGTTAAATCGGTCATTCTACATCCGGTTTCTGACATCAACATACTGACGTCCGCCGTTCCTTGTCAATCCATTTGAACATTTCGCTGGTCTAAACTATTTAAGTATTAGCCCATTTACTGTATTACGATTCCATTGAATGAAGTCGGGTATAAAACCAAATATTAGCCAATGACAACGACGCGGGACACATCTGTGGTGGCTTTTTTAAGGCAAATTCCTTTTTTGGAGCAGCTTCCTTATGCAGATTTACATGAGCTTGCTTTGTTGTGCCAGTCGGAACAAATCCAGCGAAATAGTGCGATTTACAGCAAGGGGGATATTTCGAATCACCTGTTTGTGCTGTTGCGTGGATCGGTAAAGGTCTGTTCCTTTTCAGAAGATGGTCGGGAGATCATCAAAGAGATGCTGTCTCCTATTGCACTTTTTGGTGATCTGGGATTGGTGGGCGAAAAAGAACGCCAGGAAAATGCTTTCTCTATGCAGGATGAAGTTCAGCTCTTGCGCATCCCGATTGATGCGTTTCGCAAGCTGATCCGGAGACATCCCAATTTATCCATGGACATTGTCGATTGGTTAGGGACCAGGCTACGGAGGGCAGAAGCACGCCTCGAAGCGCTGATGTTTAAAGATGCCCGCGAAAGAATTATTGATTTTTTGAAAGATTCGGCAGAAAACCAGGGCAAAAAAATTGGCTTTGAACTCCTGATTAAACACAGCATGACCCAACAAGACATCGCCAATTATACGGGTACTTCCCGGCAAACAGTCACCTCGGTCTTGAATGAACTCCGCAAGTCAAATTTGATCTACTTTAATCGGCGCAGCATTCTGATCCGGGATTTGGAAAGATTGGTTTAGAGTTTTAAGTTCCAAAGTTTTGGGTTTTAACGTCTGTCGCCGAGCGAATCATGTGCAATGTCGAAACCTCGAAACTCCCGAACCTTCGAACCCTTTATTCTTCCTCTTCGTCCTTTTCTAACTCCCGCTGCAACTCCTCCATAAAAACGTACTCTACGGCTTCTGCTTTAGTCGGGACCAAAGACAAAACGCTATCCAAACGAGAAATTTCGAATACTTTTTCACTGAAGGGTGTTCAATACCTGTCAGAACGAAACTGCCTTGCTCTTTCCATAAGCGGTCGGCTGTCAAAATGGCACTCAAACCGGAAGAATCGACATATTTTACTCTGGAGAGGTCAAAAATCAAGTTGTTTACTCCTTCGTTAAAAAGAATGACAATTTCTGACTTCAGGTCAGGAGCCACAATGGAGTTCAAATTCTCCTCTTCTACTTGAAAGACCGTGTAACGGTCTTGTTTATCAACTGAATATTTCATGTGCTAAGGGTAGTTGATCTATTTTCCGGGCAAATATAAGCATTACCGTGGAAAGCGAAAGCGGTTATTTAGAATTTATCCAAAAGCTTTGAGCAATTCCAAGTTCCAAATGTAGTTAATTTGAGTTTAAACCAGAATCCCTCATTTGGTGTTTCGTAAATTAATTTGCGTGAGTTTTACATTTTGTCCAAAAGAGGGTTTGTTTTTTAGCGCAAAATGGATTAATTTTTGCAAAAATTTTGATTTGGACACTTTGACCAGAAACCTTATTATTGCTGGAACAGCGTTCAAGTTCAACAAAGATGACTTTCAAAGCCTGACAGCGTCAAAAGATGGCTTGATTCTTGCAACTAAAAAGGTCGTTCTAAACTTACTTTAGAATTTCAGCACAACATGAATAACCGAAGATTTTCACCCAAGGTAAAGGAAGTCATTAAAAAAAGCCGGGAAGAAGCTTTCCGCTTAGGGCATGACTTTATCGGTACAGAGCATCTTCTTTTGGGGATTGTATCCGAAAAAGACAGTTTGGCAGTTCGCGTCCTTGAATCCTTGGATGTAGACTCCGCTGAGTTGAAACAAACCCTGGAAGAGTCCGTGCAAAAAATACCCGCAAGCAACACCAGTTTGAGTGTGGGTACTCTCCCACTCAACAAACAGGCCGAAAAGGTTCTTAAAGTCACTTTTTTGGAAGCGAAAATGCTGAAAAGTGAAGAGATTAGCCCAGAACACCTGGTGCTCTCCATTTTAAAGCACAAGGAAAACCCAGCTTCTAAAATTCTCAATCAATTCGACGTGGATTACGAAATTTACAAAGCCGAGCTCGAATACGTAAAGCAGGAGCAAGATTTCTCTAGCATCGAGCCGCCTTATAACCAAGCACCACAAGATAATGATGACCCCTACGACGACGAAGATCGTCAGGGTGGTTTTCAGCAGCGTAAAGGCAACGCCAAATCCCGCACTCCGGTGTTGGACAACTTTGGCCGAGACATTACCAAACTCGCTGAAGAGGGCAAATTAGACCCCATTATTGGCCGGGAAAACGAAATCGAGCGGGTATCTCAAATCCTGAGCCGCCGCAAAAAGAACAACCCCATCCTCATTGGAGAACCCGGGGTGGGCAAAACAGCCATTGTAGAAGGTTTGGCCCTGCGCATCATGCAGCGCAAAGTATCCCGTACGCTGTTCAACAAACGCATCGTGATGCTGGACTTGGCCGCCCTGGTAGCCGGAACCAAATACCGCGGCCAGTTTGAAGAGCGCATGAAAGCGATCATGAATGAATTGGAAAAATCACGCGATGTCATCCTCTTCATTGATGAAATCCACACCATTGTAGGTGCAGGGGGTGCCACTGGCTCGCTGGATGCCTCCAACATCTTTAAGCCTGCCCTGGCTCGGGGTGAACTCCAGTGCATCGGTGCATCTACGCTAGATGAATACCGCCAGCACATTGAAAAGGACGGAGCGCTCGACCGTCGCTTCCAAAAAGTAATGGTTGATCCCCCCTCCGCGGAGGAAGCCATCCACATCTTGCACAACATCAAGTCGAAGTACGAAGAATTCCACAACGTCATCTACGATGATGACGCCATCAAAGCTTGTGTACGCCTCAGCGACCGGTACATCACCGATCGTTTCCTTCCCGATAAAGCCATCGACGTACTGGATGAAGTAGGTGCCCGGGTTCACTTAAAGAACATTCACGTTCCGAAGCACATCGAAGATTTGGAAAAACAAATCGAAGAGCTGAAAGAACTGAAAAACCAGGCTGTAAAAAACCAGCAGTACGAACGAGCTGCCGATCTGCGCGATCGTGAATCCAAGTTGGTGCGCCAATTGGAATTTGCCAAAGTGCAATGGGAAGAAGATTCCAAGACCAAACGTTATCCGGTTGGTGAAGATGACATTGCTGAAGTCGTATCCATGATGACCAATATCCCGGTAATGCGGGTAGCTCAAAGTGAGAGCAAAAAATTGGTGAGCATGGAAAAAGACATGGGCGGCGCAATCATTGGTCAGGATGAAGCACTCAAAAAAATCACCAAAGCCATCCAGCGCAACCGGGTTGGCCTCAAAGATCCCACCAAACCCATTGGTTCTTTCATTTTCCTGGGCCCAACAGGGGTAGGTAAAACGGAATTGGCCAAGGCTTTGGCGCGCTATCTCTTTGACTCAGAAGATGCCCTGATCCGCATCGACATGAGTGAATACATGGAAAAATTCTCCGTGAGCCGCCTGATCGGTGCGCCTCCGGGATACGTAGGCTACGAAGAAGGGGGCCAGTTGACGGAAAAAGTACGGCGCAAGCCCTATTCGGTCGTGTTGCTTGACGAAATCGAAAAAGCACACCCCGATGTATACAACATTCTGCTACAGGTATTGGACGACGGCCAGTTGACCGACGGTCTGGGCCGTAGGGTGGACTTCAAAAATACCCTGATCATCATGACCTCCAACATTGGGGTACGCCAGTTGAAGGATTTTGGTCAAGGGGTTGGTTTTGCCACCAAGTCTCGGCAAGAGGCGGCAGAGGACAATACCAAAGCGGTCATCCAAAATGCCTTGAAGCGCACTTTCTCCCCGGAATTCCTCAACCGCATCGACGATGTAGTGGTATTCAATAGCCTGGGACAAGAGGAGATTTTCAAAATCATCGACATTACGCTGAAAGACTTGCACCGCCGCCTGGCTACCATGAACTTCAAGCTCGTCATCAGTGATGAGGCCAAAAAGTTTGTGGCCGAAAAAGGATTCGATCCACAATTCGGTGCTCGTCCGCTCAATCGCGCCATTCAGAAGTACCTGGAAGACCCACTTGCCGAGTTCATCTTGAATGATCAGCCGCAGGAAGGTGCACTTTTAGAAGCCATCTTGACCGATGAAAAGGACAATTTGCGCATCGTGCTCGCGAAAGAAGTGAATACGGACGTCAAGGAATAAAAAAATATTGTATTTTTGTTCTACTTTAATAGAGACGCATTGCAATGCGTCTCTATTTTTTTTAAGTTTGTGGAACTTTAAACATTCTTCATTCCATTATTTGTTAACAAAATAAAATTCATTTGGCAAAGAATCAATTTGGCGGTAATCGCAGTGGTGGCGGCAGTAGACCACCGTTCAACCGTAACCGTAGAGACTCCAGATTTCCTAGTGAGGACGACAAAGGCCAATTCCGCCTGAATGATCAAATTCGGGTTCCTCAAATTCGCTTGGTGGGTGATAACATGGAACAACTCAGCGAGTTCATTGGGGTTGAAATCAAATCCGGAGAGGTATACAATACCCGTGATGCCCTCCAGTGGGCTGAAAAATCGGAACTAGACCTGGTGGAAATCTCTCCAAACGCGGTTCCTCCCGTTGTGCGGATTATTGATTACAACAAGTTTCTGTACGAGAAGAAGAAGAAAGAAAAAGAAATCAAAGCCAAAGCGGCCAAAACGGTCATCAAAGAGATTCGTTTCGGACCCAATACGGATGACCACGATTTTGAATTCAAAGTGCGTCACGCCAAAACTTTCCTCGAAGAAAACGCCAAGGTGAAAGCTTACGTTAACTTCCGGGGTCGTACCATCGTGTTTAAGGATCGGGGGGAGCTGTTGCTGCTGAAGTTTTTGAAAGAACTAGAAGAGTTTGGTGCACCGGAATCACTGCCCAAATTGGAAGGCCGGAGAATGATTGTAATGATCGCACCGAAAAAGAAGAAGTAATCTTTTTCTTTTGGAAGATAAAAAAGGGAGATGCTGGTAGGCCAGCGTCTCCCTTTTTCGTTGTGGATTTATGATCATGAGAATGCCAAACGTATACAAAGATGATCCGAAGCAATAAAACACACATTCGATTAGCGATAAAATGAGACAGTTCGTCATCGAATTTTTTGAAAATCACCAAGGCAACATTTTAAACACAAGGGACACAAGGCAGCACAAAGGACACTAATCAAGCGTTGTCAACGCTCAATCTTGTGTTCTTTGTGCTTTCTTCAAGCCTTTGATACTTTCTTTTTAAATCGCTTTGGTCTTTTAAAAATTTGGGATGACTCATGTTTCACTAGCGAATAACGCCATTATTATTTTACAATCACCATCTTTTTCGTTGCGGTAAAATCTTGAGTTTCCAGCGTATAGTACAATACCCCGTTGGTTCTCAGTTGTCCTTCTTTCAGCAGCACCTGATTGTCACCTTTAGCATAGTTGCCTTCTACCCGATAGATAAGTGCTCCTTTGACATCCCGAATCGTCAACACACCTTTGCTCGCTTGGGGCAGATAAAAACCAATCGTGGTTTCTGCCGTAAAAGGGTTAGGTGTGTTTTGGTACAGCGCAGCCTGATCTATTGCCTTGAAGCTCCCACATTCAGCTTTAGCCCCATCACCTCATCCTGAGGCTGCAGGCTTCTGCATGGTCAACCGACTGTTGATGTCCAATACTTTGCTCAGCGCAATATTGGATTCCGCTTTCAGGTTGAGGGTGAAGAGGATCGTTTCGTCCAGTCGAGCCTCCTCAAAAGGCGCCAGTACGTACGAAGCGGTGATTTTACCAGCATTAACAAAAACGCCAAGATGTTCTGCCTTCATCAGGCCATTGTAATCGATGCCTTCGATTTGAGCCAAAGTTGGGTCAACCTCAGGTGAACTGGGGTATCCCCTGGATCGGCCAGGTCTTTGGCTTTGATCGCCACGGGTGTAGCTTTGTCCAGCTTGCAAACTTGTTCTTCGGTACTCAGGATCGGATCCTTTGCTCCGCGAATTTCGCTGGCCACTGCCCCATTGGTTGCGGCATTGCCAATTGAGATCACCCATTTTGATGGCGACAAAGTTGGCCTGCACCTTGCCCGCCAAATCATTGACATTCACCACTTCAGGGAATGCTCCAGACCAGGGATTGGTCGCTTCTGGGAACTGGTAGGTTGCATCTACAAACTTCCAGCTCGGTACGTTTTTGAAGCGTTCGTCAATGTTGAGGATCAACTTGCGGACTGAATGATGTCCCAGTGGATATCGTCTTGGAATTGTTCACATCTGCGGCAATCAAGCGGTACGGGCTACTGATGGCTTGTTATGCAAAATATGCCTTTGCATCAACACCAGGTCAAAGGTGGATACCCCATTGAGGTGATCTTTGTCCAGTTGAGCCGCTACCGTATAGTCACTGCTCATGGTGAGGTTCTTGAAGCTAAAATTACCATTGTTGCTGCTATTCATGGTCATTTGAGCACCTCCGCTGATGTCCACCGTTACCCCTTGTACAGGTTCGGTATCATCCGTGGTGATCACGCCACTGATTTCTCAGCCAATGGATTAGCAGGAGAACACACCTTACGGTTGTCTTGTACTTCGAAAGTGATACAGAAGTCGTCATTGCCTTGGCATATCCCAAGCGTGCAATTCAACCAATACTGAGCACCAATGTCATCACAATCCAGATCGATACCGGTTTGGCTTTCGATAACTGGATCACCAAGCGGTTGATCGAGTACTTCTTGACCAGTTTCAGGTCACCTTTTGTTTCTGATCCTGACCATAGCAATCAAATGTCCGAAGCGACAAGTCCGAAGCCCATACGGCCATCATGCCACCACCCGTGCCGTTAGGCATCAGTTCAGTGCCCGGGCCATTGATACACATTGGTGCTGGTTCTTTGCAATCGGCAACCACAAATGGAATCCGGGTTGCTTTGCTGAGGTTACCACACTCGTCACGTACCACTGCCGATCAGATCGTGTGAGCCTACCCACAAGTTTTCCACTGTGATCTCGAATTGGCCGTTCTTCAAATCTTTGGTTACCCAACGTGGAGTGCTGTAAGGATCCATCGAACCAGCATTGGTGTTTGACCTGGAGCAACCATCAAGTACTGAGTTTCAAACTCACTTTATCGGTACAGTTGTCGGTAGCTGCAATGGTGATCGTTATGTCAGCCAAACAATCCAATCCTTCGCGGATGCAGAACGTATCTCTTGGTGCAGTTACTACAGGTGCAACTTCATCGTACACCTTGATGATCTGGGTATAGATAAAGCTGTGGTAGAACTCTCCAGCTATTGAGCAGTAAGGAGGAGTAAAACGGATGTCATCCTGATCTTTGGTGTCTACAATCAAGTCCTTGGAGATGTAGAACTCTTCGACTCCATCACGACGATTGTCTTCCCGGTCGCGAACCAATACGTAGATTGGTGCTTTGCCGTGGTTGTCAAATACGTTCCGAGGAATGACCGTGATGTTGGTTTGCAACAGTGGGTCACCACAACGGTCGTCGTAAGGACACCAGTTAATCACGGAGTACGTACGGAAGATTTTGTAGCACTCATCGCCAGTTGCATCGTAACGCTTGTCGGTGATGTTTACCGCCAGGATGTCACAAGCCAATTCGTCGGTCAGGACGGTATCAATGATTGGCGTTTTGCAATCAGAGTCCACGTCTTTAGGGAAACAAATGTCGTATTCGTGTACCGGACGAACCCAGATGGTCTGGTAGCAAGTGATCGTGATCGGGCCTTTAACCGTTTCTTTGGTCAATGACCAGGTACGTACGATTTTGCCATAACCACACTTCAGGCTCTTGGTCACGGTGTACACCGTATCCAGGTTAGCACAATCGCTGCCTGTGGTGATGCTTACATCGCCAAAGATGGCCGCAGAAGCTGCTTTGTCCTCGATGATGGCCAGGTTTTTCTCATCACAATCAACCGTAACATCCCATGGAGCCACAAGTTGGAGCCACTTTATCTTCGATCAGTACATCATTCCAGCAGTAGTTCCAGTTGCTTTCGTCAATGTTTTCAGTGTCAGGGTTATCAGCAGTGTCAGCGCCCCACAATTCGATGGTTACGCGCTCAGCCAAATCACAGCAGAAGAAATCAACCGCATCTTGCAGCGGAGTCATGATTTTGCCGCCTTTGGTGGCAAAGAATTCTCCACGGTCAAAAATATCACCGTCGCCGTTGTTGTCGATACCATCCACAACTTCTTTGCCGTCTACTACCCATTTCCAGTTCGCAGGTGCATCTTTAGGATCATCAAATGGTGCAGCATCAATTTTGTTGTTGCCGTTTGAATCGTATCCTTTCAGGAGGAAGCTAGCCGTGCATGAAGTTGGAACATTGCGACGAACCGCAATCCAAGCCAACTTACAGTTGTCCCAGGAGCCTTCATCGATGTCAGCAGCACTTACTTGTGCGTAGCCATCAACATAGCCGTTGGCATTGCTCAAGCTGATGTGCAGGTCATCATCACACTTCATTACAGGTGCAATCTTGTCCTTCACTTCGAACTCGAAGCACAACGTAGAGGAATTGTAGCAACCGTCGAAAGCCTCGATTTTCATTACGTGGCGGCCAACAGGTACCCCAATCATGTTGCCATTCATGATCGCGTAGTCGATTTTTTCCCAAGCGATGCAGCAATCAGATTTGGCATCTCTTTGTTCAGCTTCGTTTGCTTTTATTGTACACCAAGGGGAATTTGATTGATTCGTACGAAAATACCTTTCACATAACGATCTTTTTGTACACACTACGCTGACATTTGCCAGGGGTACAGTTGTCTTTGATCTCTACGCCAAGGCGCTCTTGATCCCCACAACATTTACCGGGAATGTAGCCGTGCAATCCATTAGATATATGGAGATCACATAAGGTGCATGGTGTGCATAAGTAGCCGTTGGTGCTTCGAAGTCACCAATTTTGATCAGGATGTGGAAGGTATCTACAATTTTTACCCGCACACCAGTCAAACATATAACTCACGATCGATCTTCACACCCTTGCCTCCACAAATTGGGAACTCGGTGTCTTTGATCGATACTGAATAGTTGCACTCAGTTTGTCCAGGTAAATGCAACGTGGATTAGAAGGTGTGTTGAAGTAGCTGCATTGGGATGGCGTAACATCGTCATGCAGAATCAGGCTCTTGTCAGGCGTACAGGACTGGTATTCCACCGTCCAATTATAGCCTACTTTGTTAAGCGCAACTCCTGGTGTCCCCTTTACCTCACGGTTAGCAGGACCACCAATGCCAAATACGAAGCTGCTAAGTGCGGGGCGCCTGAAGTAGATGTCCTGGATGTAAGCATCAGCACGCATGCCGTTGCAATCCGTAGCTACCCATTCGCGCTCGATCTTGGCATAGTAGCCATCACGCGTAAACTCGATGTCGGTACAAGCGTAGAACACCACTTTGTCCGTCCACTTCAACGTTACCCGGCAACCGCAGTTGAAGCAGTTGTCTCGGTAATAGGCATAACCCAGGTTTTTGTAGTTGTCATCAACCAGGCCTGGAGGGACAAAATCAGCACAATTTGTGCCAATGCCTTCCGCATTGTTGATGGTACGACCATCCGTAGCATTGGCAGCAGGACGGGGAGATGAAGTTGCATCAACGTTACCAATGGTGCGTCTTTCGTTCATCACGTAGTTGACATCGTAGCAATCCAGAGTGATAGGAGCAGGTGCCAGAGCAGCGCAGGGTGCCGTCTTGTCTTCAGCGGTTACTTTACCCCAGCAGATGATGTTGCCAAGGCGTCAAACAGACCATAAGTCCACACTCCCGCGCAGTCAATGATATCGCCATTGGCGGGGTTGTTGTCCATTATTTTTACAACACCACCAGCACAATTGCCATCCGAAATCAGGTTGGCAGTCAGGCGGAATTGGCAGTTCGCATCTAAGGTTATGGTCACATCCTGACAGCCGCGGTTGGCGACCTGGAAGCGTT
>NZ_JADKCX010000034.1 GCF_016718685.1 Haliscomenobacter sp.
AACCCACCCGTAGGTGCCGTACTCATCCGTGACGGAGTTATCGTTGGGGAAGGCCTGGAACTCGCTCGTTCTTCCGGCGATGTCACCCGCCATGCCGAGATTGAAGCCATTCCGGGCGGCGGGTACACATCCTCAAGACCAGTGATTTATCCGACTGCGAACTCATTACCACTCATGAGCCTTGTGTAATGTGCGCTTACGCCATCCGGCATTACCGCATTCGGCGGGTGGTGTACGAGCTGGCGGTGCCTACGGTTGGAGGCGTGAGTTCGAAGTTTCCAGTGTTGACGGATCCTACTTTTTGGGAGGCGAGGCCGGTACCGGAAATCCATTTAGGGTTTTAGGGTTTTAGGTTTTCAGGTTTAAGTTTTAGGGCTCGCTAGGCTCAGATAGGTTGACCGATGGATCCAGCTGAATCGGTTCATCGAAAAAACTGCTGTTTAACTTCTTAAATTCGATCAGTTTAATCGAAAATAAACCCACACCCAACCTCCCCACCTTTACAAACCACTCCTTTCCCCGTATCTTGAGTTCAAATTGTAGCCGATGAATCCAGCTCAGCAGACCTTATGGGAAAAAATCCTGCACTTTGAACTCAACGATCCGCAAGCGGCTTTCCCGTTTGTGCAACGCCTGGCTTTGGAAAACGGTTGGAAACTGTCTTTTGCTTTTCGCGCCATTCTGGAGTACAAGCGTTTTATGTACCTCTGTTGCGTGTCGCCTACGCCCATGACCCCCTCCGATGAGGTAGACCAGGTCTGGCACCTGCACCTGATTTACACCCGCTCATACTGGCAGGATTTCTGCCGTTATACCCTGCAACGCGAGATCCACCACGGCCCCACCAAGGGCGGTAAAACCGAAGATACCAAGTACAACGATGCTTACGAAAACACCCTGACCCTGTACCAAGAACACTTTACCCAAGAACCGCCCACTGACCTTTGGCCGCCCGCTAAAATCCGCTTCGCTCCACTGAATTTTCGCCGCGTCAACCTGAATAAATACTGGCTTTTCCCTAAAATTTTCACAAAAGTTTAGCACCCGCCTGCGGCGGATTTTATTCACCACAGATTTACACAGATTCACACAAATTTTATAGATATGACAAAAAATCTGTGTAAATCTGTGTGAATCTGTGGTGAAATTACCTTTATCAATTTCCGCCGCAGGCGGGGTGTTAAACTTTCACAAATCTTCAAAAGATGATCACCAACATCAATCAACTTTCCCCTGCCGAAATGCTCCATTTGCAAATGCCCAACCGCTTGTGTGGAGGCAAAATGATGCGGGTCACGCTGCTCGACTTGATCATGAAAGAAGTACTGCAATTTCGAACCATTCCAGATGCCAGCGGAAAGCCCCAGCATTTTATAGAGCCTGCCCGATATTTTCGTCAATACACGCCGCTGCTGCATGAAGAACCCTTCCTGGTACCTTTCAAAGCCGGAGAACAACAAATAGCCTTGAGTTTATTGCTCAAACTGGTCAAAGATCATACCGACAATTTTTATGGATTTCAGTACCGTTTCGTTGGCAATTCTCCACGGATTCGGACTTTGCTGCAGCCCAGTTTTTGGAATGTTTTCCACGTCTTTCCACTGACTTCAGAGGGAAAGTCTCTACGTCATGACCTGAACCAGCGCCTGAAGCTTGGAAGAGAAGTCGTTTCTGCTTCGCTCGGGGTCAATGAGCAGAAATTAATGGCTCTACCTGTTTTATTGGGATCGGGTTTATTGCTGATCGACAGCCTGGAAAAAACACTAAATGGACGAGTATATACGGAAACCTGGCTCAATGAACTGATAGAAGCCTATGTCCCGCTCAAAAATTTGTTTCGGGCGCACGAAGATGATGCCACAATAGACGGAGGCAGTGGTTGTAGCGCGTATTACAACATCAATGCTTCCTTTATCGATGGGGGAGGGGGCAGTAGTGGCTGTGGTGGCGACGGCGGATGTAGTGGGGATGGCGGCGGTTGCAGCGGAGGTAGCGGCTGCGGCGGTGGAGGTTGTGGTGGCGGAGGGTGTGGTAGTTAACGGTTTTAGGTTTTAGGTTTTAAGTTTTAAGTTTTAGGTTGCACACAATTCTGCTTAATGCCGAAGATTGTGTGCAACCTAAAACTTAAAACCTAAAACCTAAAACGTTAAACCTTCACCGTTTGGAAAAACTCGCTCGGCGACTGGTTCGTAATCTTTTTAAACGAGCGGTTGAACGCGGTCTTGGAATTAAATCCTACCTCAAAAGCAATACTCAGTAGGGTATAATGTTGAAAATGCGGATCTTCCATCCGGCGTTTGAACTCCTCGATGCGGTAGGTATTGATGAAGTCAAAAAAGTTGATGTCGTAGCCTTCGTTGATCACTTTGGAGAGCAAGTAGGGGGGCAGTTTGAGCATACCCGCCAATTCGTTGAGGGTCAGTTTGGGGTTGACGTAGGGTTTGTGCTGCAACATGTAAGCCTCCACTTGCTGCTTGAGGCGCTGGAGGTTTTCATCGCTGAGGTCTTCCGATTTTTTATCGCTCAAATGGCCCGCTTTGACCTCTTCGATGGGCAATTCCGGTGTTACATTGAACAGTGAAACCGGCTGAGCCACCTTGAAGATCTCGGGCTGGTGAATGGCAAAATACCCCAAAAGATGGGGGATAAATGAAAAAATGAGCCAAATGAGATCGGCACTTTTTTTCGGTGAACAACCAAATTTCGCGGTGGTTGAGGTAGCCAATCGCCGCTACAACCAAAGTAAAGGCCCACAAAAGCAGACAAACCCCGGTAATGATCAGCACCGTGAGCAAAAAATGCAGGTTTTCTTCGTAAGAGTAGCTGCGTTGGGATTGTTTGCGGTAACCCTGGATGGAATGCAGGCACAAGTAAGTATAAAAGGCATTCGAAAACCAACCAAATACGGCTACCGCGTTGACTGCCCACCAACCTTGGGCATCGTGGCTGACCACGTCCACTTTTAGGGCAGCAACTTCCGCCAACAAAAAGGGCGTGTAAGCAAAAATTTGCAAAGCACTGGGGATAAAATGGAGCAACACTTTGGGCGAAAACTGGTCGCTTTGAAACAACAAACGCCGTACGTACAGGTAAAACGCCGGAGGGTAAGCCAGCAATAAAAAATCGGGTACAAACTGCAAAAAAGGAAATACCTGCGCAATGTCCCGTTGGTTGCCAATGGTGCGGATCAGCAAGATGCAGGACACAAAAAACAACAGAAATACCAGCCAGCGATTGGCCTTGCGGTTAAAATCCTGAATGGTGGGAATGGCCAGCACCAGCAGAAAACCCTGCAGTGCGGCAAACAAAATAAAAATATCGTACCAGGCAAAAGCCAGGAAATTACCCGATCCGGAAAGGTCTTCCCAGGTGGCTATTTCAAATTCCAGGGGCTGATTGGCGCGAATTTTACTGCGAAAAAGCACCCGGTTGGGGCGCATACGCCCATTTTCCTGTCCCTCCACCGAGTTCCAGGTGCCACGGGTAAATTTGAATTCAATACGTTCTAACTCCGTAGAAAAATTGACCTGGTAGGTTCCGTTGGCCTGGCGATGCAGGCGGTGGGCTTCGTCGCGAGGGTTCCAGTTGTTGAAATTGCCAGCCAGGTAAAGGGTAGCATCGTGGGGGGTATTGTAGGGAATTTGTTTGATGACCATTTGGTAAAAGGCCCGTTTTTCCCAACCCCTTAAAGCTATTTTAACAATGGTTTGGCCAGCTTGGTAGTTGAATTGTCGGCTGGGAATAAACGCTCCAGTGGAATCACTTTCTACATAAGCCCAGCTGCCCTGGGTGAGTTTGTATTCGAAGTGTTCATATTCTTGTACCAACTCAATGAAGTAGGTGTTAGCGTCCTTTTGGGTGAGTTTAAAAGCGGGATCACCTGGATTCCAGTTGTTGAAACTGGCAGCCAAATACAGCCCAGACTCCGGCAGGGGCAAGGGGTTTTTCACCTTTACCTCGATGCGGATTTTACAGAATCCCAGCGCCACTGTACACAGGAATAGGCAAATAAGGGCTGCTCTTTTCATTTTTTACAATGATTGGGGTAAAGTTAATGAATTGTGGAGAAAGTTGATCGCAATGAAGAGGGGTTAAGCCACCAACTCGACAGGAAAATTGCAATGTTTGACTTTTGTCAAACATTCTTCCTTGAAACCTGCACACCTTTGTCGTACCTCCCTTGCAAAGCAATTTGCGCATTCAATCCATTTATCATTCGTGTATTAATTTCCCATGAAGAAGCATCTTTTCTCCGTGCCAAAACTGGTGTTGTTGGGTGTCCTATTTGTACTGCTTGCTTGCGATTCGAGCATCCATGGCGAAACAGACAATCCCAGTTTACTGCGTCAGGCGCTTGATCTAGAGCGTCGCCATTGCCAACTCCAAACTAGCATCGACAGTTTGTGGGACACCACATCTGACCAACTGGCAACTGCAATGCCTGCTGATTTTCCCGCGACCGATCGCGCTATTTTTTTGAAAGCCCGCAACGCCGACCACATGCGGATGTTTATGTCCTTCAAACAACTTGACCACAAGTCACAAACCTTGGTCAATAAAGCAGGTGAATACGATAAAATTCTGGCCGCGAAAGTCCATCTCCTATTGGCAGAGAGGCGAGCATTTGAGCATCAGAAAAACCAGTTCTTGCAGCAATTGGCTCAAAAAGACCTGGCCGAAAGCCGAAGTTTTGCCCAAAAAATTCGCAGAGCCAGTACCCAAGTTTGTCTCTAAGAGCATGTTTGAACATTTTTGTTTTGCTGCAAATGGCTCGATTTGAGGTGAATTTCGTTCCGAAAATGCTCATTTAGCACTGCTAAACTCCGCTTTTCGTGCCTCATTCACCTCAAATCGATCTCATTTTCGCCGAAAACAAAAACATTCAAACATGCTCTAATTCTTAATCATAAAACAAGATAATCTCATGCAAAAAATGCCACATGCTTTTGGAAAATGGCTCATGGCAGCCCTCATCTCCACGGCCTTACTGTCGGCATGTCAGCGCGACGAAGTGCCCATCACACCAAGCGAGCAATTGACCTCGTCCTATGACCCTGAAGTGGTGCTGAAGTGGAATGACTTATTGCTGGAAGTCGAGCGGTTTACACCCGGTTATTTGCCTCCAGTATCCGCCCGTGCTTTTGCTTACATTGGTTTGGCGGCTTATGAAACGGCGCTTCCCGGCATGCCTGATTACAAATCACTGGGCAAACATTACCCTGGATTGAAATTGCCGGTAGCCGATAGAAACAAGACCTACCATTACCCTTCGGCGTTGAACAGTGCTTATGCAACCATCATCGAGAAGTTGTACCCTGGTGTTCCGGCAGCTCAGCTTTCCCAGATTATCGCTTTACAAAACCAGTTCAATGCGGAGTACGAGACCGAGGTATCTCCTGAGGTTTATGGAAATTCAACCGCTTGGGGAAAATCGGTGGCTGATGCGGTGTTCGCCTGGTCACAATCAGATGCTGTTGGTCATGCGGGTTATCAACGCCCAACGGACCCCACGTATGTGCCGCCTCGTGGCCCAGGGCTTTGGCAGCCTACCTATCCCAATTTTGGGGCGGCACTTTTGCCGCATTGGGGCGACGTGCGTACTTTTGCCGCTATTGCTGACGACAAATGTAAAGCACCACTTCCCTACAGTACAGATGAGAGCAGTGAGTTCTACATCCAGGCAAAAGAAACCGAAAACAAGGTCAATCTCATTAGGAAAGGCCAAAACTATGAAGACAAATGGATTGCCGAATTTTGGAGTGACGACTGCGCAGCCCTTACGTTCACCCCAGCCGGTCGCTGGATTGCGATTGCCAATCAGGCCTTGCTGAGTACTTCTGCCGATCTGGCCAAAGCAGTGCTGGTCAATGCTAAAGTGGGCATGGCGGTCTGTGATGCGGGTATCCGCGCCTGGGGCGAAAAATACCGATTTAATCTATTGCGCCCGGTGGACTATATCCAAAATGAAATGGGGCATAACACCTGGAATTCCATCATGTGTCCGGATGGGGCTGGGCAATTTTTCACTCCAGCTTTCCCAACCTATCCTTCAGGACATGGTACTTTTGGCGGGGCAGCGGCAGAGGTGCTTACTGCGGAGTTTGGAACTAATTTTGCCATGACCGACAAGTGCCATAAAAATCGGACTGAATTTAACGGTACGCCCAGGTCTTTCAATAGTTTTTATGAGATGGCGCAGGAGAATGCTTATTCACGCCTGCCTATTGGGGTCCATTTTCGGATGGACTCCGAGGCTGCCCTTGATTTAGGGTACAAAGTGGGGCGCAGAGTCAATAATTTGCCTTGGCAATAAGATAGGCATTGAGCAGTAATTTATAAATTGTTTATACCCGTGGATAGTATGAGTCATCACAGATTTCTGAGGTGACTCATTTTTTGTTTACCTTGAGTTGGAAAAATGCAATCTAATGCGATGATCGACCAGAACCTGCGCATTGCCAGGGTCACCCAACCCTACCTTTTCCAGAATAGCTTTATTTTGACCGATCTTCCGGTTAAAGAGCTACAACTATTGGAGCAAAACGCGAACCCCGAAGTTCGAAAACGCGGAGAGGTATTGTTTCGACAGGGCGGCTACCCCAAAGGGGCTTTTTGGTTGTTGTCCGGTAAGGCTAAAATCTTCCAGGAAACACCGGATGGCCAGCGCCAGACGCACTATATCTACTCCAATGGTGACCTGATCGCTTACCGCCAACTCATTGCCGATGAAGTGCACCCGGTTTCGGCAACCTTATTGGAAGACGCCACCGTTGGGTTTATTTCTACTGAAATTTTTCGTGGATTGCTGAATACGTCGCCATTTTTTGCCCGGAATATTCTTACGGCACTGGCGCGGGAGTTTACCGTTTGGATGAACCGCATGACGGTTTTTACCCAGTTTCCGGTACGCAGCAGGTTGGTGCTGGCACTCCTGATTTTACACGAACAATACCGCCTTTCGGGGTCGCCAGCCGGAGTCATTACCATGACGCGAAGTGAACTGGCGGAATACGTTGGAGCATCACTTGAAACGGTGGTTCGGGTGTTTAATGAATTGAAAAACAAGGAATTGGTTCGGGTGCATGGCCGGCGAATCCTGTTGCCAAATCCGAATGGACTGCTGGATATTTTGCAAAAAGAAGAGGGGTGACGGGAACTTTAGGAGGGAATATTTTTTTAGATATTTAGCTTACATTAGCAGTTCAAATAGTTTTACAGTAGGGTCAAAACGTTTAAAGCATACAAATTATAATGAGTCACCTGAAAAGACACTTGAAGTACATCGAAGGAAACTCCGACAAATTTTGGCAAATCGAAGTGAATGGCCAACAGTTCACGGTCGTATATGGCAAAAACGGAACGGCGGGTACCTCCCAAACCAAAACCTTTGATACGGATGAAGCATGCCTGAAGACTGCTGAAAAATTAGTGGCCGAAAAACTCAAAAAAGGCTATTCGGAAGACGGAACCGTGACTGTAGCTGCCAGCAAGGCGGTTAATAGGCCAGCAACGGAACAAAAAGTGGCCTTACAGGAAATATTGGATGAATACGACCAACTCATCAAGACCCGAAATTTGGATGGACTCTTGCCTTTTTTGCAGGCAAAATCAAGCGGCCATTTGGAAGGCTTGAGGAAACACATCAACAAAGCGAAGCGCTATTGGATGAATCATGTGGATTTGACCAATGAACCGGAATTCCACAAAAAAAACAAATCTACATGGGGAAGTAGAGGCGATGTAGAACAAGGTTACATCATCACCCTGAGTGCGATAGCCTTGTTTGATAAAAGCAGCATCTCTTCCTGGGATGAACCATTTTGGTTTTTAAATGACCCCGACAAGCATAAAATACTTTTGGAAGCTCTTGAATGGGCAAAGCCCGATTGGCTGGATACCTATATTTTGGACAAAATCAGAAGAAACGATTGGAGCAATGTAAGGTACAGCACCTTGCGCCTGCTGGAAAAAAACAATTTGATCCGCTACAATCCAGAACTGTTCGCCAGAAGCCTCAGTCGCTTTGAATATCGCTATAGTTCTAAACAATCGAGTAAAAAAGAGATAGAGCGGAAGCTGGATGAATTGATCAACGACGAAATCACCTATCAGCGCGATGTACCAGAACTGTTTAATTACGAAACCAATCTGCACAACCAATCCGAAAGCTATCGAATCAATAACGTTGGGCCTTATCTCTTTTTTCCCATCTGGGAATACATTTACAAGGGGCTTCTGGCGGAAAACAAAATCGATCGCCGCTTCTTCATTGGGAATGCGCTACACCTACAAACCAAAGATTGGAACAACAATTTGAAGTCGTTTTACCGAAAACGCCTCGAAGAAATTGACCTGACTACCCAGGAGTTGATTGATTTTCAAGAGACCATTTTTGCTTTTTTTCATGCGCAGTATCCCCCCATTGCGTCCTATGGACTTGATCTATGCAAACGGATGTACGAGCATCCCGATTTCAACATCCCTTCCTTTTTGGAATGGGCCTCGGCTTTGATGATGCGCACAGATTGTAAGGCGGCGATCAAAAGTTTGTTGCCGATTTTTGAAAAAATTGCCAAGTCAAAACCGGAACATCAAGTCAGTATCGCCGAAACGATTGCCGATGTTTTTATGGTTCCGGATATGGCCCTGCAAGAACGAGCGGCCAAATCCTTGCAAAAATTGGGCAAGCTGGAATGCGATACCTTGCAGGAAAAACTACTCAGCTATCTGCCACAAATGCAAGGCAATGTGAAATCGCTGTTGGATGGCTGGTTGGATGGAGCGTCGGATATTTTGACTGAGGCAGTAGAACAATATGAATACCAGCCAGTAAAAGCAAAATTGCTCAATGAACCTTTGGTGCTGCCCGATACCTGGAACGATGTATTGTTTCAATTCGGCAAGTTCATCAGCTCAGATGAGCCGCACGAAGCGGAAATTTTGCTAAATACCTTCATTTGTAAGCAGCATCTTTTTCCCCAGGACTACCAGGAACAAATGAGCCCATATTTCAAGCAATTGGAGCGCACTTATTTTGAAGCTGTTTTCAAAAATGAGGCCAAGGCTTTTGTGATGGGCAAAATGCGCGATTTGAAAGCTCCTTATGTCAGTACATCTAACCATTATACCGAACTCCACGCCTTGCTCATCATCAAAAGGATAAGCAAAGTTGCCGAACGCAAAATGCGACAAGGATCCAACTTGCCTTTACTATCCTTGCCTACCCATTTGCCCTATTGGATTGCCCCTAAAGTGCTGTTGGAACGAATTATTGCCCATCAACAGGCCAATGAAGTCATCGACATGGCGGATTTGAGCATCGCGATTTCGAGAATGTGCCGAGAAGATCTGGAAGCCGCCTTGCCTCTTTTACCACAGCTTGACGAGAAACTAAGGCCATTGATGAATTTCTGCCTGGGGCTGGACAAAAAAATGGATTTGGAAGAAAAAACCGTTTTGACCAAACTCATGTCCTGGGTGAGTGGAAACCAAGAGCAATATGAAAACCTGGCTTTATGGGCAGTTGCGGCACGGACTTTTTACCCAGAGGAAACGTTCAACGAATTTGAAAAAACGCAGCTGCGGGAAGTACCATTTGTGGCTCAACCTTTCAAACCCAACTTTTACTTCAAGGAAAGCTGGAACGAATGGAAAAATTACCTCACCAAACTCACGGAACGGAGCCCTTCCTGGCACGAGTTGCGTTTTGATCAGCCGGAATACAAAAAAATTCCGGACCACCTTTTGTATAGTTTGAACATTCACCGGGAAGCAATGGATGGAAAGCCAATTTACAACATCCCTCCAATGTATGCTACTGGCACAGCATCATGCCCCAAAACCCGGAGCCTTTGGCCTTAAGATTGGCCGCTTCCGCGTGTAAACACACTGACTACAGCTCCACCGAGCTCAAAGGTTTTTTGGACATTGTCAACCGCCCTGAGTTTTGGTTTTCGGAGCTTACTACGCTGGTTTTTGCCTGTTGTTTTTTTCAAGAAAAAAAAGATATCCGCTTTATGGCCAGCGAGGTTTTGATCAATTCAATTGAGCAGCGAAAACTGGATGTAACTGTTTTTGGCGAAAAAATAGCTTTTTTGATTTCCGGAAAATATGGGGCACTCCTGCGTTGCATCGATGCTCTGGCGGCCATCAAAGACGTGTCTGCTGTGCACAACGTTGCACTTTTTATGATTTTGGATACGGTGTTTAAAAACCTGAACATTCAGGAAAAACTGCCGACCAATTTTAAAAAACTGGTCGAACATTATCTCGATGTGACGGCCAAAACTCAACAACAACCTTCACCTGAAGCCCGGGCCTTTTTTACCAAGTGGAAGGAAAATGCTTCCCTCAAAAATTTGATCAAACAAATTATCTGACCATGCAAGACTTAGCCTACCAATACAACGCCGTTTCCAGCATCCAGAAAGTAGACGGCATCAACCAGCTGGTGTTGGCGCACCAAACCGAACTGGAAGAGGTCAACAACATTCCTTGCTTCTTCTGGGGCAAGCTCACCGAGCCTTACACCACAGCCAAATGCTGGAGCACCATTGCAAAGGTGGTGCGTAGTAGCTTTGGCCCCATTCCTCCAAGCCTGCGCGATCCGATTGTTTCTGCTGGTGCTGAACGGATGCGGTTCGAAGGTTTTTCATCTTGCAATGGCGTATACGTGCGCCTGGACATGAAACCCGAAGCCATTGATGGAGAATTTATCGCCAGCGGAACTACCAATGTGGATTTTAACGACCCCATGCTCAATGCCCTCAATGCCATCCAAAAGAATGAACGGGTGACCTTGGCCGTGGGCCAGCAAGAAATGCAGGTCATCTCCAGCAAAGCGAAGGTGGTAGAAAAAAAAGTTACGTTGCCCACCCGCTGGATCAAGGGCTTGACGAGTGTACAATTGTATTTGGCAGATATGGAGCAGCGCTTTGAAATCCCCAAAATACAGGCCATTCAACTGTTCCAAAGCCTACCTAAAGGTGTGACCAAAGGCGATTTTTTTGTCACCAAAAGGGCGGGGAAATTTATGTTTGCTACACTTTCTACGCCAGACAGTGTGCGGATTGGGGGGCTGCAACGACTCCGCCTCCTGGAAGGCGTTTTACCCTTGCTGGACAAAATTATGGTTTATGAATCTGCCGATCGCGAAACCTGTGCCTTTGTGTGTGAAATGGGCAAAATGCAGTTGCTCATGGCCTTTTCACCCGACAATTACCGGGGCTTTTCGGGCGAAGGAAAGGCGCTGGAAAGTATGACCCAAAATGTACCTTTGGAATGGATTTATGGGCTGAACGCCCTCCTGAAATCGAATGAAACGTTTAGCCCCACTATGCTGTCCATTGAGCACGACATCGATTTTGGCACCATGGAGCACCTTACTGCGGGACTTTCTTCGATGGGTTTGTTGGGCTACGATTTGAGTGAAAACGCGCATTTTTATCGTCGTCTTCCCTTTAAAACGGAACGCATCCTGAGTTTGAACCCACGATTGAAAAATGCCAAAAAACTGATTGCGAATGATGATGTGCAATTTGTAAAAAACACGCCAGCTTACATCGAGGCCCTGGTCAAAGGTTCCGGAGTGATGCACAAAGTGATCATCGAGGGTGAGCAACAGCGTTGTACCTGTGATTGGTTCACCAAATACCAGGGCAAACGGGGCATTTGCAAGCACGTTTTGGCCGTGAAGATGATGCTGGAAGGGGGGGAGTAAATTCAAAATTGAGACAAAAATAAATGCAATGTCAAACACCACACCTAAAACCAGCACGCTCATCCTCAGCAGAATCGTCGCTGCAATACTCGACTATGGTTTCGTCATCGGCTACGCCATCCTTCTTTTTGAATTGGTAGGTTTGTTGTTCGGTTTTGATCAAATGGGGAAAATGGAATTCAGCCCAGCTGCTGGACAATTGATTGCTTTTTCAAGCCTCACTTTACCGGTCTTTTTGTATTTTTTTATGCAAGAAAAAAGTGCCAAAAAAGCGACCATTGGAAAACGTGCTTTAGGGTTACAGGTAGCAATGATCAAAGCATCCTCGAATCATTCCCGGGGCATTCTGATCCGGACGGTATTGAAATTATTGCCTTGGGAAATTGCGCATTGGGGAATCCAATGGTTGGCGTTTTATGTAAAAAAAGAAGCAGCGCCGCCGATTTGGGTGTGGGTTGTGTTGATTGTGCCGCAGGTTGTGGCTTTTTTTTATTTTGCGAGCATGCTGTACACCAAAGGCACATTGAGCCTTTACGATGCGATTGCGGGGACAAAGGTAGTAAGGCCGGGGACAAAGGTTTGATTTCTATGGTGTGTCTAAGGTGTCTTTGGTTTCTTAGGTGGTGAAATACTCGTTACGAAGTTTTTTTTACCACCTAAGAAACCAAAGACACCCTAGAATCACCTGAGCTATGCATGAGCGAAGCGCCCTCACATGCTTACTCCCTCCTTTCCGACTCCAATCCCGCCCCACTGATCAAATTTCCAAAAAACAGTGCGTTCAGGAACAAACGATTGGTGCCGTACCAATGCGCCCGGAAATTCGGATTGTCGGCCATATAAATGACCCGGCCAGCGCCAGCACCACTCACCACGATGCCAGCTGTGTTTTTGACGATATCCGTGTATTTGCGGTTCAAATAACCACCCAGGAGTGGATTGGCCGTGTACACCAGCGGTGAAGCATACGGGTTTTTGGATTTTTCCATAAACACTTCCCCATCGCGGAATACCGGCATTTTGCTGCGCTTGTACCCAAAAATCAGGGGATGGCTCAGGTCCAGTTCCGCCTCAAAGATGGTGCCGGGGATTTCCTGGGAGCCGAGGTCGTCGGCAATTTCGCCATAAGGCCGCCTTCCTGTACTGGCATCGGCATTTTTGTATTCCTTCATGGTGGCAAAACCAATCCCCTGACCTTTCAACCAGTTGACCGCCCGCTGAATGCCAATGATGGTACCCCCGGCGCTGACCCATTCTTTCAAGTTTGGCTACGCCACCCGCGTTGATGGTTTGGAAGGACCCGTCGCCCAACACAATCACATTGTAGCGGCTGAGGTTGGAACGGGCAATGTCGTCGGCTTCTACTTTGGAAATCACCATATCAAAACGGGTATCTAGCAAGTGCCATACTTCTCCAGCAGTATTCGCACCCACTCCTTCCCCCACTACGAGCATGACCTTGGGTTGGCGCAAAGTAAGAAAGTTGTTGCTGCCCAGGTCGATCCCATCGGTGGTAAAACCGGTACTTACAGCATCAATGCTGACATTGAGTTCTTTGACAATCTCCGTCACCCACTGGTGGATTTGTTGCGGCGTTGCAGTTTGGTTTTGCGCCGGAATCATGATGGTGCCCGGGTCGTATTTTTTCCCTTGCAGGGTGATGGCCGACATGCCCACTTTGGTTCGCAACCCTTTGCTTTGCAAAAACTGCAAAGCCCGGGGCGCATAATAATCATCCCAACCCAGCATGTAAGCGTAATTGCTTTGTGCCGGAATGCTTGCGGCAGCCCGGACGGGTTTAGGACCATCTACTTTTGCGCCCAGTACTTTTCCATCCACCCCTTTTTTGGCCAGTGCAGCATAAGGAACGTTGAACGCCATGGGCAGTGCCCAACTGGAAATATCGTAAAAGATACTGTCTTCAAACGTAGTGGGCGTTTCAAAAATACCCCGGATCAGGCGGTATTGTTTTTGCTCCAGCGGCACGACAAAAGAATGGTTGGGCTCAAAAGTTTTGCCATCCACCGTTACTTTGCTGCCCAGGGCATAGACGTCAATCTCTTGTCGGCGCATGATTTCCACCAAACGATCGAGACGGGCCTGATCGTAAGGATCGCCAAAAACGTAGCCCATGCGGCTGTCGTTGCGGGCTTCCTGCAAGGCGCTTTGGAAGAAAGATTTTTGGTGCTCCAGCAATTCCTGCTTCAGTTCAACCGCCGCTTTCTGGGTAGATAGGGCAGTACGCACCTGGTTGCGAATCGTAAAGGCGAAAGTCAACAATCCATTGGCACTTTCCTGCAAATGCCCGCGTGAACTGGCTTGTTCAAAAAGGATACCAATACAACCATGCGCATCGGGGAAAGTAGAACCTTTGCCGTAGTAGAAGTCGTCGTAACCTTCCTGCGAGTAGTACAAAGAGCCAATTTCATCCAGATTTTTGACGTGGTACTGACCGATTTTGGCCGTCAATTCCTGGTTCTGTTTGGGTGTAATCGGGTTGACCCGGGTAGGCACTCCGGGCATAAAGAAAAACGAAGAGTTCGTCCCCATTTCGTGGTGATCGGTCAGGATATTGGGTTTCCACTCGTGGAAGATTTTGGCCCGCCCCCGGGATTCCGGATGCGCTCCGGTCAGCCAGTCACGGTTGAGGTCGAACCAGTAATGGTTGAAACGCCCGCCTGGCCAGACTTCACTGTACTCGCGGTCTTGTGGATCACCAGTGAGGTGGCGGTTGCGGTGTTGGTTGGCCCAGGTGGAAAAACGGTGAAAACCATCGGGGTTGAAGCAGGGGTCAAAAATAATGATGACCTCGTTCAGCAATTTGTCCAATTCCGGGCTTTGGCCAGCTGCCAGGTAATAGGCCACCAAGGGCGCGGCGTTGCCTCCGCTGGGTTCGTTGCCATGGATGGAAAAGCCCTGGTAAATCACTGCTGGCGTGTTTTTCAGGTCGGCTTTATCTGCTTCTGCCGGGTTGCTTACTTGCAGGTGGCGTGCCTTTAAATCAGGCAGATTTTGGTGGTTGCGCTCGGAAGTGATGGCGATGTACACCAGCGGGCGTCCTTCGTAAGTGCGGGCGTATTCGGTCAGTTTGAAGCGCGGCGACAGTTCAGCCAGTTTGCGCATGTAGGCCAATTGCTGGTCGTGGCTGATGTGCCATTCCCCAATTTGGTAGCCCAGAAATGCTTCCGGGGTAGGGATTTTGGGATCATAGGTGATCTCCGGGAGGTAATAAGACAAGGCTTGTTTGCTTTGGGAATAACCCATGTATGACCACAGCAAACCCAGGATGAGTATCCATTTTTTGCTCATAATTTGGTTTGTTTTGTTAGCGTGAGTTTGTTTAAAAATGAAAAAAAGCGGCTAGTTTATCGCACACAAACTAACCGCTCCCAAAAACCAAAAATAACAAAACTCAAATGAGCAACATGGAAAACTTTATGATCTGCTAATGTCTGTTGAGTTTACGAAGATGATGAACCGCTATCAGGCGACAGACAACACAATGCCCATCGCACAGGATGTTTAATCCAGCGCAATTTTGGAGCACAAAATTGAATGTTGATCAATCACCAAAACTTGACGCAAGCTACCGGACTCCTGTTTTACCCTTAAAATGTAACGACCTTTTGGCAATTTAGAGAGGTTCAAACGGGTCATGTAACCGTTGTGTGCAGTGATGTTCTGTTCATGGTAGGTTTCGCGACTGTCGAGGCTTTCCAGCGTGATGGAGGTTTTTTCTTTTTGCAGATTGGCCAGGTGGACCACCAAAGAGCGGTCGTCGACCGAGGTGTTCATTAGTACATTTTCAATGATTGGTGGAGTTGCCAGCAGTTGTAGCATAGACAGAGCTAACGCTAAGGACATGATTAGACGCTTCATAAAAGATCAGGTTTAAATGATAAATAATGCAACGCCAGGGGTGAACTGGCGTTGCTTTGTCGGGTAATGATTTCTTATTGGGAAAGACGAGTACTGATTCGAAAGAGTTGCTCGAAAAAGTGTTAAAATTTGAATAGCTCGATAGAAAGCCATTTTTTAAAGACCAAGCGCCTGTTTGCTGGTATAAAATTTTTATTTGAATGAGCTAAACAGAGACTATTTGTGCAACAGTTCAAAACGAAAGCGCATGGAAAGGGTGGTGACGCTGCTAAGAGGATCGGCTTTTGCGGCTTCGGTTTGGTCGTAGTGGCGCGACAAAGCAGGATCTTCCAGCAATTCATAGTAGTTCAATTCCTGTTTGTTCAGGTCTTCTACTTCCAGAATTTTGCCCAAGCTGCAATTCATCAGGGTGGCCATTTTTTCGGCCTTACTGCGGGCTTTGGTGTACAGTTTTTCAAATAAACCCATTTCAGTTTTTTCAACTTCCGGGTAGATTTTGTCTCCCACGTTTCCCTCCACGTAGTTCAATTGGCGCAGCAGCGTCACCAGGTTGTCTAACTCGGTTTTATTGTTGACCTTGATTTTGAAAATGACAAAAGGAGCTTCATCGCGCGAGATGGCGAAGTTTTCTTCGCGGTTGATGACGTATTTTACTTTATTGCTCTCCAAAAATTGCTTGAGTTGGTTTTCGTTTTCCTTGATGCGGGAGCGAATCATTTTGCGTTGTGCTTCGTAATCGCGATCCAGGTCTAATTCGTCTTCCAATTCCGGATTGACCCGCAAATGGTATTCCATCGCAACTGGCTGACGTTCCAATGATTCCATCATTTTTATATCCAGGTAAGCCGGAGTTTGTGCGTAAATGTTTCCCAAACCAGCAATAAGGCAGAGTAACAGGAACAGCTTTTTCATGTTTAATGGGATATTAATGGGTATTAAAAAATATTGATTAGGTACTAAACGTACTTTTGTTACAAATTTGCCGAGGTATGCTTCAAAAATAGACATTTCTCGGCGCCAAAATCGATTAGCATGCGGATTACCTTTGTTTTGTTGTTCCTCATCCAGGTATCGAGTGGTTTTGCACAAGAAAAAAACACCTGGCAGTGGCTGGAGCCCGCAGACACGTTCAACAACAAACGCTTTAAACTCCTGACAATTGGTGGGGCTGCTGCCTATGCGGCAACTTCGGTGGGGCTCTATTCCATATGGTACAAAAATTATGACCTTGGGCCTTTTCATTTTTTTAATGATAAATTTGGCAACAACGACGAATGGGAAAAAGTAGACAAAGCAGGTCACGTGGTTACGGCTTACGCCGAAAGTTATCTGGCTTTTAAGGGCATGCGTTGGGCCGGTGTAAAACACAAACCGGCAGTTTGGATTGGTGCGGGAGTCGGTACGATTTTGCAAGGAACGATCGAAGTTATGGATGGTTTCTCAGCGGGTTGGGGCTTTTCAAAAATGGATGTATTGGCCAATACCATCGGGGTAGCCACTTTTACTACCCAGGAATTGTTGTGGAAGGAACAACGCATGATGATCAAGGTGTCGAATACCCGTCCCAATTATCCGACTACGCTGATTCCTGGCAATAAAGGTGGCCCTCCGCTGAGTGTTCGCCAGATTGCCCACGGATTGTACGGCGACAACTATTTGGAAGCCTTCGTCAAAGACTACAATGGCATGACGGTTTGGGCCTCGATCAACCCCGCTTCTTTTTTAAAACTTTCCGAGAACAGCCGTTTTCCCCGCTGGCTCAACGTAGCGGTAGGTTTTGGTGCAGACGGGGTTTATGGCGCGTATGGCAACGTATATACCAATGCCAATGACAGCTACAGCCTGACCAACATTCCTCGCGAAAAAGAGTACTACCTTTCCTTTGATGTGGATTTGCGCCGTATCCGTACCCGCAGTCCGCTGTTGCGTACCATTTTTCAAGGCCTGTCTTTTGTGAAAATTCCCGGACCAACTTTGGAAATGAGTTCGATTGGAAAACCTAAATTCCACTTCTTTTATTGGTGATTAAAATTACCCCGGGTGGATAAATGATTTATTTTAGATTTGCTGATTCCCGAAATCCTTTCCACAGCTACAATAGTGGGATCAATAATGTGAAACAATGAAACGATTAGCACTTTTTTTCCTCTGCACTGCTTTTGGCAGTATGGGCGTTGCCCAAAATTTGAGTGATTCACCCTGGCACGTGTCCGCCCAAAACATCGACCCGAGCAAGTATTTTGGGGTTACGGTGGCCAATGGCATGGTGGGTTTGGTCTCTTCACCAGAACCCATGCGGGTCAAAGACGTGGTACTCAATGGGGTATACGACAACTACCAGCGCGGCCGGGTGTCCAACATCCTCAAAACCTTCAACCACATCAACATGAACCTGGATGTGGATGGTCGCCGCATTGGCCGGGCCGACATCAGTAATTACCAGCAAGCACTGGACATGCAAAAAGCGTCATTGGCCACTACGTTTGAAGTGGGCGATAAGCTGAGCGTTCGGCACACCCTCATGTCGCTGCGCCATTTGCCCTTTACCGCCATGAGCATCATTGAAATCAAGGCCAAAAAAGACGTGACCATCACCCCGATGAGCGTCATCGAAGCCCCGGATCACCTCAGCGATGTACGCAATTACTACAGTGAAATCGACCGCCCCCACGTGGTTATTCCGCTCTTGACCTCGGTGGCCAACAGCCCTAGTGGGAAAGTGAAAGTAGCGGCTTCGACCAGCTTTGTTTTTGACGAACCTCATGGACAGGAACCCAAGATCATCCACGAAGATTGGGACTACAACATGCACCTGGCCAAGTTTTACAAAAAACTCAAAGCGGGCGAAACTTACCGGTTTACCCTGGTTGGTTCAGCCGTATCAACGGCGCATTTCCAGGATCCCCACAACGAAGCCGAGCGTTTGACCATTTTTGCCAAACTGGAAGGTACGGCACGGTTGCTCAAGCGGCATGAAGCCGAATGGGCCAAACTTTGGGAAAGTGACATCGTCATTGAAGGTGATTTGGAAGCCCAACGGGCCGTGCGTTTTGCCATTTACCACTTGTATTCTTTCGCCCGTGAGGGTACGGCTTACAGCCTTTCTCCGATGGGGTTGTCGGGATTGGGGTACAACGGTCACGTATTTTGGGACACCGAATTGTGGATGTATCCTCCCGTGCTGATGTTGCAGCCCGCCATTGCCCGTTCTTTGCTCGACTACCGCTTTGAGCGCCTGGAAGCGGCCAAACGCAATGCTTTTTCGCACGGCTACAAAGGGGCCATGTACCCCTGGGAATCCAGCGACGACGGATCGGAAGATACCCCGGTTTGGGCGCTTACCGGCCCCTTTCAGCACCACATCACCGGGGATATTGCCTGGGCCAACTGGAAATATTATCAAGTAACCAAAGACAAACTTTGGTTGCGCGACCGCGGCTGGCCCGTGATCAAAGCCGCCGCCGAATTCTGGGCGAGCCGGGTAGAGCGCAATGGCCCAGGAAAATACGACATCAACAACGTGATTGGAGCCAATGAATGGCAAGAGAACATCGACAACAATGCCTTTACCAATGGCATGGCGATTACTTCTCTGCGCATCGCTACCCAGACCGCGAAAGAACTGGGACTTGCCCCTGATCCTGATTGGGAACATGTAGCCCAAAACATCCCCATCCTCAAATTTCCCGATGGAACCACCCGCGAAAATGCCACTTACGACGGCGTGACCATCAAACAAGCCGACGTAAACTTGCTCTCTTTTCCTTTGGACATCATCAAGGACGAAGCCAGTATCCGCAAAGACCTCCAGTACTACGAACCCCGCATGGCTCAAGACGGTCCTGCGATGGGGCAATCGGTTTTGGCTGCGCTGTATGGCCGTTTGGGGGAAGCCGAAAAGGCCTACGGGATGTTCAAAAAAAGTTACCAACCCAACCAGGTTCCACCTTTTGGGGTATTGGCAGAAACGGCAGGTGGTAATAATCCCTATTTTGCCACGGGTGCAGGGGGCATGTTGCAAGCCATTCTGGCTGGCCTCGGCGGACTGGAGATTACCGATCAGGGGATCATTCAGTTGAAAACCAAATTGCCAAAGGCCTGGAAGTCTTTGACCTTGAAAGGGGTAGGGGTTGAAAAAAAGACGTTTGTGGTAAAATAAGGGTTCGGGGGTTCGATGTTCGAGGGTTGCACAAAATTCGATCCCGAACCTTCGAACCCCCGAACCCTCGAACCCCCGAACGTCGAACCCGTTAAAACACTTAACATGAAACATACTTACACATTTCTTTTCAGTCTTGTATTTCTGAGTTTTGCCTGTCAAAAAGAATACGACCAGGCCGAAGCAGAAAACCCAGAGTATTTGCACCGTTCGGTGTATGCGTTGAATGAAATCATCATTCACGATATTTTTTCGCCACCCGTGGCCAGCCGGATTTATGCCTATTCCAGTTTGGCGGGTTATGAAGCGGGGCGACACGCCGATTCCAGCACGCAGTCCTTGGCCGGGCAAGTGCGCTGGCTCACGCAATTGCCCCAGCCGGAAGCGGGGCAGGAATACTGTTTTCCCTTGGCGGGCGTACACGCTTTTTTAACCGTTGGGCGTGCGTTGACTTTTTCCGAAGACTTGATGGATGAATTTCGGGAGAATTTATACAAGGAGTTGAAGAAAAAATCGGGCATCAGCAAAGACGTTTTTGAACGATCTATTGCCTATGGAACTGCGGTAGGCCTTGCCGTGATGGAGCACACCAAAACCGATAACTACAAAGAAACGCGGACTTTTCCCAAGTTTACAGTGGATGAAAGTAATCCAGCGCGCTGGCAACCAACTCCCCCAGATTACAAGGATGCTGCCGAGCCCCACTGGAGCAAAATTCGACCCTTTGTACTGGATTCAGCGGGGCAGTTTTTGCCGCCACCGCCGCCACCTTTTGATACCGCTAAAGGCAGTTTGTTTCGTCAAAAAGTGGATGAAGTATACCATGCGCTGGACGTAACTAATCGCGCCGAACGGGAAGAGATCGCCTATTTCTGGGACGATAACCCCTTTGTGTCCCACCACGCTGGTCACGTGATGTTTGCCGACAAAAAGGTAACCCCTGGTGGCCACTGGATGAACATTGCCATGTTGGCTTCACGGATGGAGAAAGCAGATTTTGTCAAATCCTCAGAGGCTTATCTCTACACGGCGATAGGTTTGCTGGAAGGCTTCATCAGTTGTTGGCACGGCAAATATTTCTACAACCTGGTACGCCCGGAAACTTACATCAACAAATACATGGACCAGGATTGGCGGCCATTTTTACAAACGCCAGCTTTTCCTGAACATACCAGTGGGCACAGCGTGATTTCCCGGGCAGCTTCGGAAGGACTAACCTATTTGTATGGCGATAACTTTGCTTTCAACGATACAACGAATGTGGAATATGGCCGTACAGCCCGAAAATTTGGATCTTTCATCGAGGCATCGAACGAAGCGAGCATCAGCCGCTTGTACGGTGGGATTCACTTTTTGCCTGCACTGAGGATGGGCGAACAGCAAGGAAGGATGGTTGGTGAGTTGATCCGGGCAAGGATTGTGACGCGAAGAAAAGAGTAAGCGAGGGTTTGGGGTTCTGGCTCGTTATCGTATGCGGAGTAGAATCCCAAACAGCCTCTCAACGAGGACCAAAAACTTTTTTTGACCGTAGTTGTTAGAAAGTTAGTGAGTATTCACTAACAATCTTTTATTCTTGCAAAATGAACGGTAAAAACAACATCGCAATCGGCTTCCTCACCATGGGTTTTTTCATGGCTTACGGGTTTCTGCTGATTTATCTCCGGGACTTTGCCCCTGATAAAGAAGCATGGGTAAACAGTTACTCCATCGGCAAGCACTTCGAATCCCGCTTGGCGCACGTGCATGGCAACTTGTTTGCTTTTCTAAACATCCTGATTGGCTACCCTGCTCACTTTCAGTCGCAATTGGCCAATGTCAAAGCCATTTCGTGGCTGGCACTCACGGGGCTTTTGATGCCAATCGGCATTTTGTCGGAAGTTTATTTCGGCTTACCACCCGCACTTGTCCTCATTGGAGCCATGGCCATGACGGCTTCGGTTATTTGGCTGGGTTTTTCTTTTTTACGCATCAAAACAGCATAACTAAATGGCAGCAACAGCGATCTCTGGCAGGCAATTTGAAATCATTGAAGCAGCGGGCAGAATTTTGTCCACTTCAGGTGTCAATGGCTTGACCATCAAAAATCTGGCACAGGAAATGAAATTCTCGGAAAGCGCCATTTATCGCCATTTTGCCAGCAAAGAGGAAATTGTGGTAGCCATGCTGGGGTACTTGGCGGAAAACATAGACGAAAGGTTGCAAAAAGCAACTTCTGCACACAACAAACCTGCGGAGAAGTTGGAAGCCATTTTCCTCGACCAGATCGCTTTTTTTTCCAAAAACCCCCATTTCGTGGTTGCTGTTTTTTCGGATGGTCTCATGGAAGTAAGCCAAAAAATCAATGCAGCTATTCTTCACATCATGCAAGTAAAAATGAAACATTTGATGCCCATCATCGTGGAGGGGCAACAACAAGGACTTTTCACCAATGCCATTACGACCGAAGAATTGACGCACATCGTCATGGGCAGTTTTCGCTTGCAAATGTTCAAGTGGCGCATCGCCAATTTCCAGTTTGATCTTCATCGGCAAGGGACAAGCATGCTTCAGGCCATATTAACCCTCATGAAAAATTAAATTTCAGCCATGAAAAAAATGCTCTTGTTTGCAGCGCTACTGCTGCTCACGGCGAGTTGCGCCACGAAAAAAAATGCCGTAATCGGTAATTTTCAACATTTAAAAACTCGAAACATGTCAAACATCAGTTCCATACACGAAGCCACCAAAGCCGTCTCCGCAAAACCACTTTTCAAAGGACAAGAAGGCGTGGTCAATGCTCTGCAAATCCAAAAAGACGGGCTGCTCGACAAGCACGTCACCAAAGTTCCGGCAATCCTGATCTGCGTGGCGGGTGAAGTAGTTTTCGAAAACGAAAAAGGCTTCAAACAGACCCTCTCCAATGGCGATTACATCAATATCGAACCGATGGTGACACATTGGGTCAAGGGTTTGCAAGACAGTCAACTTTTGCTCATCAAGTAAAATTTTTGATTATAGCGTACTTACCTTAAAAACGCCACGGAATATAGAATATCTACTGGTTCCTACCAGGTTCCATTTTCTTGAATTTTTTTTAACTATTTTTATGCACTTGTAAACGCAGCACCTCAAACATTTTATGCCACAACTCCACGCCCTCCTCATCGCCATCAACGAATATGCACCCGGCTCCGGCGTGCGCAACCTCACGGGCTGCCTCAACGACCTTGCCGGCATGCAAGCCCTGTTGCTCAAGCACTACGCGCATTTGCAACCCAATATCCGCACCTTGATCAATGCAGATGCCACCAGGAAGGGCGTTATCCAGGCTTTTCGGGAACACTTGACCGGGCCGCAGATCAAGAAAGGGGATCAGGTGTTGTTTTATTACAGCGGACATGGATCATACGGGCCAACTGCACCGGAGTTTGCCTACAACAACCCCTTGAAGCAAGACGAGACGATGGTGTGTTACGACAGCCGACTGCCGGGCAAGCAGGACTTGTCGGACAAAGAACGGGGCGCATTGTTGGCAGAAATTCCCAAAGGGGTAGAGGTATTGTTCATCATCGACAGTTGTCACGCGGCTTCCAGTTTGCGCAACCACAAAGCTGCTGCTGAGGAGTTGGGCGCTTCGCGCTTTCAGCCTGGGCAAACGACGCCCCGTACCCTGGAATCGTACCTGCTGGCGGATGGCGAAAACATCTACCTTAAACAAAAACAGACGGGGCAAAAAATCGCCGTGCCCGAACGGCCCTTTGTGTTGCTTGCAGCCTGTGCCGAAACCGAACTGGCCATGGAAACCAAAGACCAGCGCGGCGTATTCAGCAAGTATTTACTGGAGGTGTTGGAAAATGCTGGAACAGACTATACCTACGAGGAATTGATGCAACGGGTCTTTTTTTTGGTCAACAAAATCAGCCAGAAGCAGCATCCGAGCCTGGAGACGTTTCAAGCCCAGCGGCGGCAGGTTTTTTTGAGCAAGGTGATTCGTCCGAATTTCATCAAAAACACGGCAACTTACGAAAATGGCCATTGGCGTCTCAACTGTGGAGCCATCCACGGCCTGCCTACCGATCCTGAAAAACTGAAAGGAGTGAAAGTACAGTTGTTTGATTCCCACAAACCCCAGGCGGATTCTGACCACGAAGTGGGTATTAAATCGGTATTTTCGACTTATAGCCTATTGGATTTTGATCAGGAACCCCGTGATTTTTTTTGGGCAGCGGTAGATTTTGCCATTGCACTGCCCGTGACTTTGAGTGGAGATGAAAAAGGAAAAAAAGCCATCCAGAATTTGCTGGGGTACAAAGGGGCGAAAAAAAACTGGCAACTTGCAGCCTCGGATGCTGCCGCCAAGTATACCGTTCACATGGAGAAAGGCCAGGCCAGCATTGTCTTAACATCAAGCGGCCAGACCTTGTATGGGCCTACCGAGGATACCTTCGACATTAACGATGCCCTGAACCGCATTGCCCGCTGGGAGCAAGTATTGGCGCTCACCCATCTAGGCTCGAAAATCCAAAATGGCCTGAAAGTGGAATTTTGTGAAGAACCCAAAGACAATTCGGCGCTCATTCCCTACCCAAAACAGCAGCTCAGTTTTGTACTGGGCAAAACACCCCGGGGAGAAACGGATACTTTGTGGTACCATCTAAGAGCTCGCAATACCGCTGCACAGCCTTTGCATGTGGCCTTGTTGTACCTAAGTCCGGGTTATGGAATTGAAGTGCATTACATGCGGCGCATCTTGCCGCCCAACAGTGATTGGGTCAAACTGGATGAAGTCAGCCGGGAGCTTGAGCTGGGCAATAAAACCAAATCGCTTGAACGCTTTTTGGTCTTGTACAGTACCAGTGCCTTCGAAGAGTTTCAATACGAACAGGCCGCTTTGGATGATTCCAGCGGGCGAGATTTGGTACGCAAAAGTTTGGCGGGAGATGATTGGGCTACGCAGTTGTTTGAAGTGGAGTTGAAAAGTGAATAGTGAAAAGTGAATAGCGAAAAGTTATACAACTACGGTGTTCAATGAAGTGGATTAATGGGAACGCGGATGACGCGGATTGAGCGGGTTTACGCGGATTAAATCTGTGAAAATCCGCTCAATCCGCGTCATCCGCGTTCCCATTATTGTCGCTTTGGAACAACTTAAGACGCTAAGACCAACTCCCGCGCCTTCGCCACCGCCTGATCCAACCCAGCCGCATTTTTCCCTCCTGCCGAAGCAAAATTGGCTTGTCCGCCGCCGCCGCCGTCAATTTCTTTGGCCAGTTCGCGCACCATATTGCCCGCGTGTAATTTTTTGCCCTCCACCAGCGATTTGCTGATCGTGACCATCACCATGGGTTTGTCGTTGATCACGGCACCAAATACAATCACGGCGTTGCCCAACTCATTGTCGATTTGGGCAGCCAGGTTTTTCAGGGCAGCCTGATCGTTGATGGACACCCGGGCGCTGATGAACTGTAGGCCATTTAGCGTTTCAGCTTTGGCAATCAGGCCATCCTTGAGTGCCAATGCTTGAGCCGCAACAAGGCGTTCAATTTCTTTGCGCAGTTCCTTGTTTTCGTCTTGCAGGGTGGCCACTGCTCTGGCCGCTTCGCCCTTGCTTTTCAGGATGCTGCGGATGGCGTCCAGTTCGCGCAATTCGCTACGCACAAAAGCCTCGGCCTGCGTGGCGGTGATGGCTTCGATGCGGCGAATACCCGCGGCAACGGCACCTTCGGCCAGGATTTTAAACAAACCGATTTGACCCGTAGCCTGAATGTGCGTACCCCCGCACAATTCGCGGCTGAAACTGGGGTCAAAGGTGATCATGCGCACCACCTCGCCGTATTTTTCGCCAAAAAGCATCATCGCACCCGAATTCCGCGCTTCCTCGATGGGCATGTTGCGGTTTTCTTCGAGTGGAATGTTGGCGCGTATTTTTTCGTTGACCAGGTCTTCAATTTGCTGCAATTCGGCGTCGGTCACTTTTTGGTAGTGGTTGAAGTCGAAGCGCAGGCGCTGGCTGTCTACGTTTTGTCCTTTTTGGGTAGCGTGCTGACCCAGGATTTGGTGCAAGGCCGCGTGCATTAAGTGCGTAGCCGAGTGGTTGGCCGAAACCGCCTCGCGCATCTCCGCATCTACCACTGCTTTGACGGGCAGACTGAGGTTGGAAGGAAACTCGTCCACAATGTGGATGATCAGGTCATTTTCCTTCTGGGTGTCCAGTACGTTGATTCGGTCGGCACCAATGACGAGGTAACCTTTGTCGCCCACCTGACCGCCACTTTCAGCGTAGAAGGGGGTAGCCTGGAGCACCAATTGGTATTGATCCTGGTTTTTGACCTTGACCGTGCGGTATTTCAGCACTTTGGTCGCTTCTACTACCAGGGTATCATAGCCTTCAAATTTCACTTCACCCTCATGTACATTGAGCCAATCACCTACCACTTTGGCGGCATCGGCGCGGGAGCGTTCCTTTTGTTTTTGCAGGGCAGCTTCAAAACCGACCATGTCTACCGGGATGTTGGCTTCCTGGGCCAAAAGCTGGGTGAGGTCGATGGGGAAGCCAAAAGTGTCGTACAAATCAAAAGCATCTTCTCCTTTGATCTGGCCGGAGGAAATATCCAGGGCATCAAAGCGCTTCAAACCTTTTTCCAAGGTGTTCAAAAACGCGGTTTCTTCACTCTCAATGATTCGCGCTACCTGCGCTTGCTGCGCTTTCAATTCCGGGAATGCACCTGAAAAAGCATCGGCCAGCATCGGGATGAGGGTATGCAGAAAAGGCTGCTTGATGTCGAGAAAAGAGTAGTAATACCGGACGGCCCGGCGCAAAATGCGGCGGATGACGTAACCCGCACCCGAGTTGCCGGGCAATTGTCCATCGGCAATAGTGAAGGCAATGGCGCGGATGTGGTCAGAAATGACCCGCATGGCAATGTCCGACTTGGCGCTGCGCTCGTAACTAAAGGTGTATTTTTTGCCCGAAACCTTTTCGATGTACTGGATGAAGGGCGTAAAGATGTCTGTATCGTAGGTCGCCTTTTTTTCCTGAAGTACCATACACAGGCGTTCGAAGCCCATGCCCGTGTCCACGTGTTGCTCGGGCAGGGGTTCCAGCGACTTATCGGCTTTGCGGTTGAACTGGATGAATACGTTGTTCCAGATCTCGACCACGCCGGAGTTGTCCACATTGACGAGGTCACGGCCGGGGATTTTGGCACGTTCTTCATCGCTGCGGGTGTCGAAATGGATTTCGGTACAAGGGCCACAGGGACCCGTGTCGCCCATTTCCCAGAAATTGTCTTTTTTGTTGCCGTACAAGATGTGCTCCTGGGGCAAAAAGCGCAACCAGAGGCTCAAGGCTTCATCATCGGGGGGAATATTGGCAGCGGGGTCTCCTTCAAATACCGTGGCGTACAAACGATCTTTGGCCAGGCCCAGAACCTCGGTGAGCAATTCCCAACTCCAGGTAATGGCTTCTTCTTTGAAATAATCGCCAAACGACCAGTTGCCCAACATCTCGAACATGGTATGGTGGGTGCCGTCGTAGCCTACGTCTTCGAGGTCATTGTGTTTGCCCGATACACGGAGGCATTTTTGGGTATCGGCAATGCGCCGCACATCCGGGGTTTGATTGCCCAGGAAATAATCTTTGAACTGGTTCATCCCCGCGTTGGTGAACATCAAGGTGGGGTCTCCTTTGTTCACCAGGGGCGCGGAAGGAACAATCTTATGTGCTTTGGAAGCGAAAAAATCGAGAAAAGCCTGGCGAATTTCGCGTGCGGTCATCATAAGTATTTGTATTTGAAGAAGAAAAGTGTGGTCCTTACTGGCTCCAAAGCCCTTAATTCACCCTTTTTAGTTAAGAAACCGTTAAGAAAAATTTAAAGCATTCACTATTTTGGAAATCAGTTCTGATATTTGCATCTGCTTGCTCCAAAAGTGAGGCAAAACAAAGCAAAATTTCTTAAAAAACGGTCAAATTTCCTTCATTTGTTCCATTGAAAACCAGAAAAAATTGCGACAAAAATTTCCATCATGTTGATAATGTGGAAAAAAAAAGATGCAAAATTTTGGTTGAGTCAATGTCCTGGCTTATTTTGGCATCATCAATTCCAATTTCCACGCCAGTAAGAAACAAGAAGGAAACTATCTTTCGGTCCCATCTCCACGAACATATCAAGAGAAGATTCTCGAAAATTTAGTCAAATTGACCAAGAACTAGCATCATGGGAAAAAGAGAAAAGTTTATCTACAACATTCAAACCCTTCGGTTTGAAAAAGTAGAGATCAGCTGGCTTACAATAGCATCAAGAGCCTTAACATTTTTAAGTTCGGCGGTTTTTACTGCCTTTTTGTTCTCCATTGTCCTTTACAAGTATTTCCCCTCCCCCAAAGAAAAAATCCTCTTGCAAGAAATAGAGGTCATGAAAACCCACTACGACAAAGTTGTCGGAGACCTACAAACCATCAACGAAGAAATGAAGCACCTCAACGAAAGAGATGCTTATGCTTACCGCACGATTTTTGGCATGAATCCCGTTGATGAAAACGTCTGGGAAGGTGGAGTCGGGGGCCACGATGAATTTTTGAGCCTGCGGGACCTCAAACACGGTGGAGCATCGATCATTCACGCACTCGAAAAAGTGCGCAAATTGAAGCACAAAATGGTGGTACAGTCCAAATCATTGGATACCATCATCAATTTGGCCAACGCGAAAGAAAACATGTTGGCATCCCTTCCTTCGATCAAACCTGTCCGTTCAGATAAATTGTCCAAAATGGTCGGCTTATTGTCGGGCTTTGGTTACCGGATTCACCCGGTGTACAAAGTGCCCCGGATGCACTACGGCCTGGACTTTACTGCGCCGAAAGGAACGCCGATTCAGGCAACTGGAGACGGGGTGGTCAAAAAAGCCGAATACCACAGTGGGTTATGGTAAATGTGTGATCATTTCTCATGGTTATGGTTACGAAACACTTTACGCCCACATGAGCTCGATTGAAGTTCGGGCAGGCCAAAAGGTAAAACGTGGCCACCAACTGGGCAAAGTGGGCAGCACGGGTACCTCAACCGCACCACACTGCCACTATGAAGTACACCTCAAAGGCAAGCAGGTAAACCCTATTCATTACGTAATGGATGGGCTTTCTCCAAAAGAATACCAATCTTTGGTAAAAGCTGCGGAAGGAGCTAACCAATCAATGGATTGATAAAGAGCGATTTATACGCTGGAAAAAGCAGGCCATCCAATAGAAAAGGAGCGCCTGCTTTTTTTTGGAAAAATAGATTGTATTTTCGTTATCGAATTTAAACCTTTTCCAGATAATGATGTTTAAACATCTTGGTCTTGTTCCAGCCTTACTATAAAATGAATCAATGAATACGGTTATCGTTGATGATGAACCTTTGTATGTTGAACTATTATCGCGAAAATTGCATCAAGTTGCACCTGATGTCAATATAATCGCCACGTTTAATAAGCCCATTGATGCATTGGTGTTTTTGCGTCAAAACCCGGTGGACTTGCTCTTTTTGGATGTAGAAATGCCGGAAATCGATGGTTTTACTTTTCTGGATTTGTTTCGTCCCAATGATACGCCCGTCATTTTTGTGACCAGCCACGAAGGTTATGCTTTAAAAGCATTTCGGTATGCCGCGGTTGATTATTTACTGAAACCAGCGCAAGCGAACGAGCTAAGTGAAGCCATCAATAAAATCAACCGGGCCAAAAAGGAGGATTTATTTTCACAAATGGATGTGTTGCGCAGCGCGATGAAGGAAATCCATTCAGAAAATTCACGGTTCAATCGGCTGGTGTTGAATACCCAGGATAAGGTAGTGGTACTGGATGTTGAAGAGATCGTCAACATCGAAGCTTCCGGGCCTTACTCGCAGTTTTATACCATCGATAAAAAGCAGTACATCACCAGCAAACCGCTGGGGCATTACGAAGATTTACTGCGCGTCAACAATTTTTTTCGCTTGCACCGCTCCCATTTGGTCAACCTCCTGCACGTCAACTCGATTATGAAAGACGACGGGGTGGTCTTGATGCGCAACGGGACGCAGCTGCCATTTACCAAAGACAACATTTCCAAGCTGCTTGAAAATTTGAAGTAGTTTATACCCTACCCCGCGCGGGGTATATCAGGAGCGATGGGCATCAGGAACAATGATGTCGTACCCTTTTCCTTCCGGACAGGCATTCAGTTTTCCTCCGTAACTTTCGATGAAGGTTTTGATCAAGGAAATGTCCCAATAAGGTTTGGAATAAGTATGATTTTGAGTTGGACGGCTAGTGTCGATGATCAATTTCTTGTACATCGGCAAGCCGGATGGTGACGCCCTCTTCCGTTCTCCAGGCGCTTAAACTTATCGGAAAGGATTGCCTGTGGGGCCGATGCACCATGATCAAAAACAAATTGCGCAGGGCCATTTTGAGCATGGTCGGATCGCCATACAAGTATAAATCTTCAGGAATGTGGTATATGATGGGTGAAAAAGAATCATCCCCCAGGAGGCGGATGTTATTGTCCAGTTCATCGGTCAGGGATTTGAGTTGAAATTCCTGGCGCAAGGGCTGGTAGCGGTGCATTTGTACCCTTGCGGTGAACAGCAAATCCTCCATCAAGGTAATGGTACGCACCGTTTGTTGGTGCAATTGAGTCAAAATTATCGATTCCTGGGATTGCGTAAAGGACTTCGAGCTTAGGTTTAAATTGGCCAAAACATTTTGAATGCTTTGCAGCGGTGCCCTTAAATCGCGTGCAATGGTAGCAAAGAGTTGATCTTTGATTTGATTGAGGTCCAACAGTTGTTTTCTTTGGGTGTCGATGTCTGTCCCTTTCTGGGTGAGTATTTTGTTGGCGGCCTGGCGTTGCCGATAAAGCGAATAGATGCCCAGCCCGATGAGCAAAACCAAGCCTACTGTAATCATCATGATGTATTTCCACCATTTTATTTTGTTCAATCGACCCGCATAATACTGATCCAGGTTTTGTTGGGCTTCGAGCACAGAGAATGCTTCCAGTCGATTGGTTGATTCGGCTTTGGTGTCATCTGAAAAAATGCTATCGCTAATCATGCGGGCTTGTTTCAGGGCCTCGAGGCTGGGCTGGTATAATTTGAGCTTTTTCAGCACCGCAGAATAGGTGCGCAGCACCAAGGGTTGCAAAGTCTGAATTCCCTTGTTTTGAGCAATGGACAAGGCATATTTGGCGTAGTGGTGGGCCGAGTCGAGTTGTCCCAAATGTAAAAAAATCCGCGCCATGTTTCGACAAGCTATGGTTTGTACCTGCGCATCTTCATTCAACGTACTCAGGTAATGCGCCCTGCGTGCAAAAGGAAGACCAAGTTTGGGGCGATTATCGAGTAGATAAAGATCACTCAGGTTGGCACAGGCGCTGGCTGTAATATAGTTCAAACCAAAAGGTTCGGTTTCCTGTAGTGCACCTTGTACATAATTGATGGCTACATCATTCTTTTTTTTGTGGCGATATACAGTACCCAGGTTGCTCAAGGTCATTGCTTTTACGGTAGGAGAAACGATCGTTTTTAGCTCTTTAACATTCAGTTTTAACAGATATTCTGCTTTTTCAAACTGTTGCAGTGAAACATAACTTTCCGCTAAATTGGCGCGGGTATGGCATCTGAGGTTCAATCCGGTGGGGCTTTTTTTGCATAAGGCGATGGCGCGGTAAGCATATTCCATGGAGGTTGGATAATCTCCTTTCAAGGCAAAAACATTGGCCATATTTGAAAAATTCAGGGCCATGATCAAGGGTTGTTCTTCGATGTCGATCAAGTCACTGGATTTGAGGTAGTAATAAAGGGCCTTATCCAAATCAGCTTCATCAAAATACTCGTTGCCTTTGTTTCCAAAGGCTCGGGACATCAACACCTTATCATCTAAGTTTTGCGCTAGATTTAGCGCTTGATTATTGTAAGTATAAGCTTCAGCAACGTTGGAGTACATGAGCTGGTCGTGTAAATCGAGCAGAACCGAGGCTTTCTCTGATTTAATTTCAACTTGAGTCAGTTTGTTTTGAAGTGCTGCAAGTTTGTTCGGGTCGTAGGGCGTCACTTGGGCATACAGCATTATGCCTTGTAGAAACACAAAGTTTAACAGGCTTGCCACGAAAAAAAATTGGCCTTTTAGTTTGGAATCATGAATGGTTTTCACGGTCTTGGCTGTTTTTTCGTTTTAATATCGTGTAACAGAATAGGGCCCTTGGACATAGTTTTTAAAGGCAAAACAATGGTAAAGGTGCAGCCTTCATTGGTTGAACATTCTCCTAATAATTTTCCGCCTTGATTTTCAATAAATTGCTTTACCAGAGACAGGCCCATCCCCGAGCCTACTTCGCCTTTGGTACCAAAGCGTGACAATTGCCCTTTGAGGGCTTTATCGAGTTGTTCAGGGCTCATTCCGATGCCGTAATCTTTGATTTGGATGGCACACTCATCGGGTTCCTGATGGGCACGGATTTCTACGGCTTGTCCGGCATGCGAAAATTTTACCGCATTGGCCAAAATGTTGCGTAGGGCCATCCTGATCATTCCTGGATCGCTGTACAAGGTGAAATCAGGATGAATTTCAATTTTGATGAGCACTGTTTTTTCCAAAAAAATGAGTTGAACGGCTTCACTTAGTTCTGCTATAATCGGTTGGAGTTTGAACTCTTTTTTGCTGGGTTGATAGCTGTTCATTTGTATTTTGGCCCAGTACAAGAGGTTTTCGAGCATTACACTGGTTTTGGCCGTTTGTTGATGCAAGAGTTCGAGCCAGCGCCGGCGGTCAGGGGGGGCAAGGTCTGGTTCATTGAGGGTGTCAAGTACCGCCTGGATGGCCCAAAGTGGAGAACGAAGATCGTGAGATATGACGGCAAAGAGCTGATCTTTGACTTGACTGAGTTGCTCCAGCTGGTTCTTTTGTTCTTCAATCTTGACATTTTGTGCTTTGAGCTGGCGGTTGGCTTTTTGGCGGATTTGGACTTTGAACAAAAGAAAAAGGCTGATCAAAGCGGCCAAAAATACGGTCAATAACATGGCATAACGAATGAATCGTTCTCTTCTGAATTTATTTTCAAAAGCCTCTTCTAATTCTCTCACTGCCCGGCGAATGGTCATTTCCTGCCGCAAACGTTCCGCTTTTAATTTTTGTGCTCCACTGGCAATGTTGTCTTCCAGTTCTTGTGCCTTTTCCAGGGCTAACAATGCGTCGAGGGATTTATTTTGTTGGGTTAAAATATTGGCCCGCTGAACCCAAATGTCCCGCTCGGTAGTATCCCGACCTTTGTACCGGGCTCCATGTAAAGCCATCGTATTGTACCACAGGGCTGAATCAAGGTTGTTTTCGGTAAAAAAAGCTTGGGCGATGAGGCGATTGCCGCAGTTTATCGCATTGGAATCCTGGAGCTGGAGGGCAGCTTCTTTTTTCTTTACGCCATATATTTTAGCCTTTTGGATGCTGTCCAGAAGTAAACTCACCCGGCTGAGGTCATCCAAAATGCCCATTTTTAAGTGGCCAAAATGGTTTGTTGTGGCAATTGCATCTGCACGTTTTAAGGCATTCAGGGCAACGAGGTATTTTTTTTGAGCTTCTTGATTTTGCCCCGTTGCGTACAGAATATCGCACAAATCGAAGGGGAGATTGACTTTTTTGGCCAAAGCTTCCCCTTTCATCAACGCTTCTGAGGCCAGAAAATACTTTTCATTTCCAGGTTACAGCGGCCAATGTGCGCATAAAATTTGACCAAAAGTGGCGTGTTTGGAGCAGTCTGTTTTTGCAATGTAGTGATGCCCAAATGGTAATAATCCAGTGCCTTTTGGTGATTCCACTGGCGTTGAAAAATGTTGCCCAAGTCGAGGTATACCTTGCTTTGATGGGTATATTTGCGGGATTTTTGGAAATATTCTGCTGCGGTGATGAGGCTTTTTAAGGCATATTCGATATTGAGGCTGCGGTCGGCAATAATGCCCATGAGCTGATAATACCTTCCCCAGGTGATGTCTCGATTCAACTGCTTCACCAAAGGATTTACTTCAGTAAGGTAAGTTTTAGCCAGGCTGAGATCAGCATTAAGTTCTTTTTCAATTAAAGCCCAATAAGAATTGATTTTTTGTTCGATAGATAAGGTCGAGGATAGCATTATCGATCTAGATTGGGCCAATGGTTCAACAGGCCTTATGCCCCACATACTCAAACAGCTCATGAGCATCAATACCATATTTTTGCCGGCATAAGTGAGCCGTCGTTTTTCCACGTCAATTGAATTTTGTTGTTCGCAGCAATGAGGGGAAAACTTGCAAAAAAGGATGCAGCAACCAGCAGAAAGTCTTCAGTAAAAAATAAGGCACTTTGGTAAAAGATTTCCCTTAGTTTAGAAAACAAGGGAAGCTTACAATCATTTGTACCGTACTTTAGTACCGTCAAAGAAGAATTTCTTTTCACGGTGAAGCTATCCTCAAAAGATATCGTGCGAATCTAATGTATTTGCATTAAAAATTCAAGTATTACAGTGTTCTATTGTTGGCGCCCTGCTTTCGGGGCGTTTTTTTTTATGTTTTTATTAACAATATACAAACGATAATTTTTGCGAATTTTGACAAAAAAGTGCCCAATCTTATGCAAGAAATAGATGCTACGATAAAGAAATGTTACAACTGTGCAGAAGCCTTACCTCAACATGCTAAATATTGCTTGCGCTGTGGACAAAAGCACAGCAAGGGTTTGGTCACCTTGCCTCAACTTTTTGCCGAATTGGTTGACGCCGTATTCAACATTGATTCCAAACTATACCGCACCTTGTTGCATATTTTTATTCCAGGCAAGTTGACGCAAGAATATTTTAAGGGGCGGCAAGTACGCTACGTAAGCCCGCTGCGTTTTTTCTTTTTTTGGGGGGTAGTCGCTTTTGCCTTGATGGCCAGTCTGGGGGGGAATCTGATTAACCTTCAGCAAACTATGGATTCAAGTTCCAGGCTTGGTAAGGCTTACGCTGAAAAATTCAACGTGACTTTTGATTCTGTGGCCAGTGTATTGAACCAAGAAATAGGGCTAAATAAAAGCGCTAATATTTTGTTGGATTCTTTGCGGCATCGTTTGCAAGTGGGCAAGAAGGACTCAAGTCAACTGGGCTATTTTTTACTCAAAGATGGGGCTTTTTCGCCTCAATCACTTGTCTTGTCCAATGCCGATGTTTTTACCCTCGATGTGGCTAGCATTTGCAAGAAATACAAGGTGGAGGGCAGCCTATCACGCTTTCAGGTGCAGCAGGGAGTCAAATTGATACGCGACCCTGAAGGCTATTCCAAATTCGTTTTAGGCAGTTTTACCTGGATGTTGCTCGTGATGTTGTTTGCGGTGGCACTAGCCTTGAAATTCATTTACATTCGTCGGAAGCGGTACTATGTCGAACACCTGATTTTTTCCATGCATTGCCACGCATTTACCCTCATGTTGATCGCCATCGGATTGATTTTTAAAGTTAAGGAAGGGGCTTTTTGGGGGGCTATTTCACTGGCAGTTGGATTGTACTTGTGGCTGGCGATGAAGCGATTTTACGGCCAACGCTGGGGCAAAACAACCTTGAAATTTTTCCTGGCAACTTCTGCCTACTTATTCATTTTTGTCTTTGCGCTGGGCATCACTTCCCTCATTGGCATCGCATTATTTTGAGGTTTTGCTATATTTGCGCCCGAAAACCAACACACTATGGCCAATACCGCCTACGAAACCATCATCGGCTTGGAAGTACACGTTCAATTGGCAACCGCCAGCAAAGCTTTTTGTGCAGACGATGCCAGCTTTGGGGGTGAGCCCAATACACAGGTCAGTTCCATTTCACTGGGACATCCCGGGACTTTGCCCAAAGCCAATGGTCGGCAAATTGAGTTTGCCACACGGCTTGGCCTGGCTTTAGGCTGTCACATCAACGCGACCAATACCTTTGACCGCAAAAACTATTTTTACGCGGATTTGCCCAAAGGATATCAAATTACCCAGGACAAGCAGCCGATTTGTGTTGGAGGAGAATTACCCATTAAGTTGGGCAATTCCTGGAAGACCATTCGGATTCACCACATCCATATGGAGGAAGATGCTGGTAAGTCCATTCACACCATGGCTCCTCGCCACTCTTTCATCGATTTGAATCGCGCCGGAGTACCACTTTTGGAAATTGTGACCGAGCCAGATTTGCGCTCAGGTGAAGAAGTCGATGCGTTCATGACCGCGATGCGGCAATTGGTGCGGTATCTGGAAGTTTCAGATGGCAACATGGAACAAGGCTCATTGCGTTGTGATGTCAACATCTCGATTCGGGAGCAGGGTGCCACAATTTTGAACGACCGCTGTGAGGTGAAAAACGTCAATTCGATGAAATTTGCTCGTCAGGCCATCGATTATGAAGTGCAACGGCAGATTGGATTGGTGGAATCGGGTGGAAAAGTCAAACAACAAACCCTCAATTTTGATCCCAACACGGGCGTAACCTCTCCCTTGCGGGAAAAAGAAGACGCCCATGATTACCGCTATTTTCCGGAACCTGATCTGCCGCCAGTGGTTTTGTCTAATGCCTATATTGAGTCAATCAAAAATGGACTGCCAGCGCTGCCACGGGAGCTGTACGCTCAATTGACTACCCAATATCAGCTGTCTGATTACGACGCCACCATTTTGATGGAGGAAAAAAATACTGGCGCGTTTTACCTCAATTTGGTGCAGCACACCAAGAATTATAAAGCTGCGGCCAATTTGGTCATCAACCGTATTTTGCCCTGGTGCCAGGAACAACGCCAATCCTTGAGCAACTTCCCGCTGGATGCCAAACATCTCGCTGCCTTGATCCAATTGATTGAGGATGGCAAAATCAGCAATACTGCGGCGTATCAGCAGCTTTTCCCGGCCATGCTGACCAATCCTCAGCAGGCTCCGATGGCTCTGGCTGAGTCCCTCAATTTGCTGCAAAATTCAGATGGTGATTTTTTGCAAAAAATTGCCGAAGAAATTTTGGCTCAATTTCCAGACAAGGTCAAAGAATACCAGAAAGGAAAAAAAGGCCTGATTGGTTTTTTATGGGGGAGTTGATGAAACGCTCCAAAGGCAAAGCCGATCCGAAGGTGGCGACGAGGATTTTGGAAGAGATTATGAGAAAGGGCACTTGGAAAAGTTGAGAAGGGTGGGGGGGGTGGGGGTTACCGCGAGCGGCAAAGCAGGTTTTATTCGCTCAAAGAAAGAAAAATAACCCTGTCGCTTTGGTTTGTCCCGGTACCTCAACCTCCCCAACCTTCTCAACTTTTTCCTTTTTTATTTGTAAGCCAAAATATTCACAGCGGAGTCACAAAAGGAATAATCCGTTTCCACATTGGAGGCGACGATGATGCTGCGCGAAGCGCCAAATTCCGCAATTAGTTCCGCGTACCATTCTGTTCCTTGCGCATCCAGATTGGTGGTGGGTTCGTCTAGTAAAAGTAAAGGGGCGGAGGAACAAATGGCCAACACCAATTTCAGGCGTTGTTTCATCCCCGAAGAAAAATTGCGCACCTCATTGGTACTTGAGCGCTCAAAACCCAGGAGGGCGATGATGTCTTTGGTGCTGAGCTTGTGTTGAAAAGGTTTGAATTTGCAATGAAAATCAATGGCTTCTTGCAAACTGAATTCCTCGATGAGCTCAATATAAGGTGCTGCGTAAGCCAAATGGGCATACACCTGGTCAAGTTCCAGTTTTTTGCCGGCTAGGCTATAATTTACCTTACCTTTTGAGGGGGTAAGGTGCCCACAAATCATTTTTAACAAGGTCGACTTTCCGGAGCCGTTGGGACCAGTAATGGCCATGCGGCTTCCGGGTTCAATCAGCAGGTCAACGCCACGGAGAATCCAATCGCGGCGAAACCGTTTCCCTACTTGTTGCAGTTCAACCTTCATTGGTGAGTGCACTTCCATTGATGTGACGCAGGCCTTTCATGATCTCAGGCTTGTTGCGCACAAAATCCAGGATATTAGAGCGTTCGGTAGTGGGTTCAATCTGGCCTTCGATGATCTCAATGGCCTTCGATAAACGTACCCCTTTTACAAAAAGAATGCGGTAAATTTCATGGATGTGGTTGATTTGTTCCGCCGAAAAATTCCTGCGTTGCAGGCCGACAACATTGACCCCGGCATAAGAAAGCGGTTCGCGCGCAGCCTTCACAAAAGGAGGGACGTGCTTGCGCACCAACGAACCACCAGCAATAAAGCTGTGGGCACCAATGCGGGTGAATTGCTGGACGGCAACCAGGCCTTCTAAAATGGCCCAATCTTCAATCTCGACATGGCCGGCCAGATTCACATTATTGGCCAGGATCACATGGTTTCCCAGGATACAATCATGAGCAACATGCGCATAGGCCATGATGAGGCAATTATTGCCCACCACGGTACTGCCAGCGGCTGCGGTGCCCCGGTTGACCGTGACAAACTCCCGGATCGTGGAATTGTCTCCAATGGTAGCGGTAGTGATTTCACCCTGAAATTTCAGATCTTGAGGGATACCCGCGATGACTGCCCCGGGGAAGATACGTACATTGTTGCCGATACGGGCACCATCAAAAATGGTGACATTTGGCCCAATCCAGGTATTGTCTCCGATGACGACATCTTTGTCTATAAAACAAAATGGGCTGATCGTCACATTGGACCCGATTTTTGCATCGGGGTGTACAGAAGAAAGGTGCTGCTGGTTCATCTTCAAGATCGCTTGACGATTTGGGCGGTTAGACCCGCTTCCGAAACAATTTTGTTGCCTACATAGATCGTTCCTTGCATTTGGCAAATCCCGCGACGGATGGGTGCCAGTAGCTCCATTTTTATCACTAGGGTATCACCCGGCGCTACTTTACTTTTAAATTTAGCTTCTTCGATCTTTAAAAAGTAAGTATCCCAGTTTCCCGGATCTGCCACGGTGGACAAGGCCAGTATCCCGCCAGTTTGTGCCATTGCCTCGATTTGAAGTACACCGGGAAAAACAGGGTTGCCAGGAAAATGTCCTTGGAAGAATCCTTCGTTAAAAGTAACATTTTTTATGCCAACTACATGACTATTTGATAGCTCGATAATTTTGTCAACTAGCAGAAAAGGGTACCGGTGAGGCAACCAGCTGGCAACTTTTACGGTGTCAAACAAGGGTTCTTTATCGGGGTCGTATTTGGGTTTTCCTTTGAGTTTGCGGTCTTCCAGGTATTGTTTCTTCAAGAGTTTGGTAAACTCATAATTGGCGGTGTGCCCGGGTTTAGTGGCAACTATTTTTCCCTTGATGGGTTTGCCCAACAAAGAAATGTCCCCAATCACATCGAGTAACTTGTGCCGGGCGGGTTCATTTTTGAACTGCAACTGCACGGTATTTAAGATTCCCTCCTTGTCAATTTTGATGCTGGGTTTGCCCAGTTTGGTCGCCAGGTTATCCAATTCTTCCTGTTCAACGGGGCGGTCAGCAATCACAATGGCATTGTCGAGGTCTCCTCCTTTGATCAGGTTTTGACTAAAGAGGGCCTCCACTTCATGGAGAAACACAAAAGTCCGGCAAGGTGCGATATCTGTTTCGTAGTCGTCGAGGCTATAGAGTTGGGCATATTGTTGACCCAGAACCTTGGAGTTGAAATCAATCATGGTGATGACTTCGAAACCGTCGTGGGGAAGGGCCATCAGTTCTGCGCCCGTGGCCTCATCCCGATAGGTGATGGGTTCGGTAATTTCGAAATATTCCCGATCTGCTTCCTGGTCTTCGGTCCCAGCTTCACTCAGGGCCTTGACAAAGTGGAAAGCGCTGCCATCCAAAATAGGAACTTCCGGGCCATCGATGGTCATCAAAATGTTGTCAATGCCCAATCCAACCAATGCGGATAAAACGTGTTCGATGGTACTGACCTGCGCTTCGTCTGATTTAATGGTGGTGCCACGGGTAGTAGAAATGACCCGACTAACATCGGCATTCACAATAGGCTGGCCTGATAAATCTACCCGTTGGAATTTATGGCCATGATTTTCCGGTGCTGGGTTGAAGGTCAAAGTTACAACTTTACCCGTGTGCAAGCCCACTCCACTCAGCGAGGTGGCTTTTTTAATGGTACGTTGTTTGGTCATAATGAGTGTCTGCTGAGATGATTACGCAAAAGTAATCGAATAATTATCAATTGAAAAATGCGGGTTGACTCGGGTCAATCCTCATTTTTGGACAGTTGTTTTTCCAGTTCGTGTAAACGTTTGGCCAACTCTGGAAGTTGTTTGAATATGGTATGGGCACGAATAAATTGATGGTAATCGATGGCCGGATAACCAAACAGGGCCTGGTTGGGTTCTTTGACATTGGAAGCAACGCCACTTTTGCCTTGAACTCGTGTTCCATCTGCCACTTTGAGGTGACCCGCCACGGCAACCTGGCCGCCAATCTGGCAATTTTTCCCCACTTTTGAACTCCCCGCTACCCCGGCCTGGGCAGCAATGACGGTATCTTCACCAATCTCTACGTTGTGGGCAATCTGTACCAAATTATCCAGTTTTACCCCTCTGCGGAGAATGGTAGAGCCGATTGATGCCCGGTCAACCGTTGAATTGGCGCCAATTTCTACGTCATCTTCAATGATCACATTGCCAATCTGGTTGATCTTTTTGTAAGATCCGTCTTCTTGTTGTGCAAACCCAAAACCATCGGCACCAATAACTACCCCCGGATGAAACACACAACGTTGACCGATGCTGCATTCATGGAGTATTTTGACGCCAACCTGAAAACGGCAATCAGCACCAATTTTGCTACCACGGCCAATGAATACCTGCGCTTCGATGTAAACATTGTCGCCAATTTCTACGTCTTCTTCAATGATGGTGAGCGGGCCAATCGAAATGTTTTGGCCCAGTTTAGCACTCGGATGGATGATGCTTTGTGGATGTATTCCGCTGGATTTGGGCGCGGGTGCACCAAATTTCTCCAACAACAAAGCAATACAGGCATATACATCGTCCACGCGGATCAATGTAGCTTGAATCGGTGATTTAGGCTGAAAATTTCGGTTGACCAGTACTGCACTTGCAGAGGTAGTATACAGGTAAGGCTCATATTTGGCATTACCTAGAAAGGTGATTACACCTGCTCCACCTTCTTCTATTTTTCCAGGACGTGTTAACCTAAGGTCTGGGTCGCCTTCAATCGTTCCGTTTAGTAAGCTTGCGAGATCTTTTACTGTAATTTCCATGGGCGCAAAGATAGAAAAGTTATCGTTTATCCGTTAATCAGTAAACAATCATAACTTTGCTAAGTGTTGGAACCTTATCTTTGTTCGCAAAAAGTTTATTCCATTGGACCGAACCATACGCATTGGTACCCGCGGCAGCAAATTAGCGCTGTGGCAAGCCGAATTCACCCGTGAAAAACTACGCGAAGCGGGCTACGCTTCGGAATTGGTGATCATCAAAACGACTGGAGACAATACCCAGCACCTCAACCTCAGTTTTGATAAAATTGAAGGCAAAGGTTTTTTTACCAAAGAAATTGAAGATGCACTCCTGCGTGGAGATGTAGATATGGCGGTGCATTCCATGAAGGACATGCCCACCAGTTCGCCGGATGGCCTGGTGCTCACGGCGGTTTCTTACCGTGAAGATCCCGCTGATTGGCTCCTGGTACGCAAAGAAAGCCTGGAAGAAGGACAGCGGTTTCAGTTGAAACAAAACCCGATTGTGGGCACTTCTTCGGCGCGCCGCAAAGCCCAGATCCTGGATATGCGCCCAGATGCAAGCCTCAAAGATATCCGGGGCAATGTGCCTACCCGGGTGGATAAGTTGTTGCAAGGCGAGTTTGATGCCATCATGTTGGCAGCGGCGGGTTTGAGCCGACTGGAACTCGACCTCAGCGCGGTACACGTTGTCAAATTTGACCCACGGGAGTTTATCCCTGCTCCGGCGCAAGGCGTCCTGGCTTACCAAACTTGTGCCGAAGACAAAGTCATGCGCAAGGCACTGCAACACCTGCACCACTCCGACGTGAGTTTGGTGACCAATATTGAGCGCCGTATTCTGCAATTGATGGAAGGGGGCTGCCAAATGCCCCTTGGTGTGTATTGTGAACATGATGCTGCGGGCAATTACCACGTCTGGGCTGCCAAAGCCGATGCCTGGAATGCACCCGTCAAAAAAGTACGCCAGTCTTCCAGCACCAGTTATATGCTGGCGGAGAAGGTGGCGGAGGAGTTGAAAAAATAGGGCTCGGGGGTTCGAGGGTTCGAGGGTTATTGCACCCCCGAACCTCCGAACATCGAACCCCCAAACCCCCAAACCCTACTACCATGACCATCTTCATCTCCCGACAACTAAGCCCGGACAGCCCCTTCTACCATCTGCTTCCCGCCGATAAGGTAAAGATCATTGGGGAGTCTTTGGTTGCTTTCGAGGCGTTGGAGTTCGGTACTTTGCCGGAAGTAGATTGGTGTTTCTTTTCAAGCCGCAATGCTGTGCATTTTTTTTTTCAAGGCCTAAAAGTGGCGGGACTCAATTTACCTTCGGCTGTAAAACTGGCTGTGCTGGGTGACGGAACGGCCAAGGCCTTGAAACAACAAGGCCATGTTGCCGATTTTGCCGGAAATGGAGACCCCCAAACGGTAGGAGAGGCCTTCGGTGTCGTGGCAGCGGGTCAAAACGTTTTGTTTCCTCGGGCTGCCCAATCTCGCGAGAGCATTCAAAAAATATTGGCCAATGTTGTAACCATCTTCGATTTGGTGGTTTATAATAATGTACCCCGTACCGATTTTGTCTTGCCCGCAGCGGATGTGCTGGTGTTTACCAGTCCGCTCAATGCGCAGGCGTATTTTGCCTCTTACCCCCAACAGGATGGACAAACTACCGTAGCAATCGGACAAACTACCTTACAGGCCCTGACCGAACTTGGCCTAAAAAATGTATATACAGCGGCTACTCCCACGGAGGAAGTGCTGGCAGAAATTTGTAAATCACTGCTTGCGATATGAAGATCAAATCGAAAATAACCTACCTTCTTCCCCTCCTGATGCTTTTGGTCTTTGCGTGTAAGCCCCGCAAAGCCGATTACTCCGAGTTCAACCAGTTTTACGCAAAATTCATGCAGGATTCCCTGTTTCAAGTGCAGCACATCAATTTCCCACTGGAAGGTATCCCCGATAACGCCTCAAGTTATAGCGACGACCTCAATGCCTTTCGCTGGACGGCAGACAACTGGCGCATGCATCGCCCCATCGATTTTGCCCAAACCAAATTTGAACAAAATTTTCAAACCATCGGAGATGAGCTGATCATTGAAAACCTCAGCGATCCCCAATCGGGTTACGGCATGATCCGTCGCTGGGCCAAACTCGGCGGCGAGTGGTCGCTGATTTATTATGCGGGCATCAATCCGATCCGTTAGAAACGTAATAGTTTAGCACCTCGCCTTCGGCGAAGTGCTAAACTATTACGTAGAAATAACAAAACACCACACCCATGTACAAACATACCACCGAAGCCTTTGGCGCTTTCACCAAACACATCCTGTTCTGCGAAAAAACGGGCAACAAACTGGCGGTTCTCCCCGAATATGGAGGGATTGTGCTGGAGCTTCAGCTCAAAGGCGTGAACGTAATAGATGCTTATCAAACGCCGCAGGAGGTGATCAACAATTCTTGGTCGAAAAACACGGTATTGTATCCCTTCCCCAATCGTTTGAAAGATGGCAGCTACCACTGGGCTGGAAAATCCTATCGTTTTTTTGCCAATGAATCGCTTACCAATACCGCCTTGCATGGCTTTGGTCAGGATAAACCCATGAAAGTAACCATGGTGGAAGCCGAAGAAAGCAGCGCGGTCTTCACCTGTTTGTACACCGACTACGGTACAGATGAAGCCTATCCTTTTCGCTTCAGTGTGGAGATGACGTTTACCCTTGCCGACGATACCGGGTTTACCCTGCCAATTGGCTTTCCGCAACCACGATGAGCAGTCGATTCCGGCGGGTTTGGGTTGGCATCCTTATTTTACGCTAGGCCCTAAAGCCGATGCGTTTAAACTACAAATGCCGGAATGCGAACTGGTGGGCATCGATGAACGGATGCTCCCGACGGGCAAGACTTACGAATACGATGAGTTCAGTACCTTGCGCCCGGTGGGCATCACTGTGCTCGACAATTGTTTTGCACTACCGGTACAAGAGGGAAAAGCAGAGGTACTTCTGCAAGGCGAACGCGGCACCTTGCACTATTGGCAAGAAACGGGCGCGGGCAAGTACAATTTTCTCCAGGTCTTTATCCCGCCCTTGCGCCACTGCATCGCCCTAGAGCCGATGACTTGTGCACCAGATGCTTTTAACAATGGCATGGGGCTGGCCAGGTTGGAGCCGGGGGCAATGTTGAAGGGGAGTTTTGGGGTTTGGGTGGAGAGCTGATTTACCGCATCAACAACACATCCCCTTTCGCCGTCTGCAATTGCCCATCCACCAATTCTACTGTCACCACATACGTATACACGTCCGGGCGCAGGTCCAGTCCTTTGTAGCGCCCATCCCAGCCGCGGCGGCCTTCGTTGGGCAGGTAGTCCTGATCCTGGTGGATCATTAGGCCCCAGCGGTTGTAAATCTGGATGCTGACAATCCGGCGAATTTGATCGCGGTTGCCGTGTATCACCAAAAGGTCGTTCAGGCCATCGCCATTGGGTGAAAAAGCATTGGGCACATACAAGTCAATTTGGAGATTGACCTTAACGTTGACAAATGCCGCCCCAATACATCCAAAAATATCCTCCATTTGAATGGTATACGTATCGTTTTTCAGCGCATTCAATTTGGGCTTGAGGCAATCCGTACAACTCAAACCCGTTTCGGGCAGCCATTTGATGGTTTTGACCAAACTCTCGGGGATGTTGAGTTTCGGGCTAAGGGTATATTCTTGCCCCAACTCCAATAAAACAGTCGGATCAAGTTCAACCATTTCATCAAAACGCGAAGGCATGATGAAATTTTGGGAGATTTGGCAGCCTCCGGCGTCCTGAATGCGCAAGTCGTAGCGCTCTCCAGAATTGAGCTGGCTGAACACCTGCTCATTTTGAAAAGGAGCACCATTGATGCTGTACAAATAAGGAGGAGTACCCCCCGAGGCCGCAAACGAAATAAATGGCCCGCTGAACTCCTGGCAATCGAAGCTAATCGAGTCCAGCAATGGAGGTTCCTTAAGTTCAACTTCCAGATTGGTAAAACAGCCATTGGCATCGGTGATGGTTACGCCATATTTTCCAGCCGCCAGGTTTTGGGCTTCGGCATCGGTATCGGCGCTGCCACTCCAATTGAATCGATAAGGCGCAGTTCCCCCCGCAGCATCGATGTGAATGGAGCCGTCATTGGCGGCAAAACAACTCACTTGTTTAGCACTGGCGAGGGTTTTGATTTGGTAGTTGCGTATTTCGGCTCTTCCACTCACATTCCCTTCACATATGGCGTCGCGAAAATTCAGCAATTCAATCCGTCCTTCCTGATTGGTATTGATGACGTAAGGGTTGTCGAAGGTTTCGATGCTTTGTTGGGCGACACCGTTTACGGCATAGGTAAATTTATATGGCGCGAAGCCCGTAAAGTAGATGGGAATTGAAACGGTATCGTTGAAGCAGACCTCACGCAAACTGTTGAGCCGCGCTTGAGGGGGCTTACGGCGTCGCACAATCACCGCATCGTCGATAACCCGTCCACACAAATCGCGCATGTTGAGCCGGTAAGTGGTATCCACATTGGCAATGGCTTTGAACGTGGCCAAGGTATCCCCATTTGACCAGCGAATGTGATACGGAGGCACCCCTCCGCTGGGGCTAAGCTGCAACAGTACCGTATCGCCAATACAAGATTCCACCGTTTGTAAACCCGTTTCCAGGGGAGGAGGATCTTCGATGAACAAGCGCGCGGTATCGCTGATACAAGAACAAGGGAAATCCAGTTCCAGGATGATGTCTTCCAAACCTTCATTGATTTGATCCAGGATGGATTCAATTTTAATGGTGGTGGAAACCTGACCACTGGGAATGGTTACCGAAGAGGGCAACGCATTAAAATCTATCCCGGCTTTTGCGGCACTGGCATTGGCTACCCGAATCCCGATGGTCAGGGGAAGGGTAGTTTGGGTAGGATCTTTGCGGCTGACCATGAACTGGCCTTCGCTACAACCCTCCGTGATGGTATCTTCCTGGACGCCATTCCCTACAGCCAAATTGATGCTGCCTCCAATATTGAAACTCTCTGCTTCGAGAAAAACCGCAGAATCGAACTGGCCATCATTCACATCAGAAATCATCAGGCGCAGGTGGTAGGTCTGGCAAGGAACGAGTTTTAAGGTAGCGGTCATGACCCTGGTGAACCCATCGAATTGGATGTTGCCCAAATTGGGAGGCGCAGTCCAGGGGATACCGCAACGGTCGGCGTCATCTTTGAGTTCGTTACGGACAAAATAATTGGTATTGATGTTGTGGTTGATGGTGTTGATGGACACGTAATCCTGACTACCGGGCACCAGCGCAACGTTGATGGCATTGTTGCTAAAAGGGCCATTGATGCCGGGGCCGCTGACAAAAAAACCAAACACATCGTTGAAGTTGGAGCCAACAAACTCACAATATTCTTCGGAAGCAAAAACGTAGCGAAAGGTGACCAGCGAATCGAGGGGGGTAAAATCGAATTCAATCCCGACGGCATCTTGAATGTTGAGTTGTGACAATTGTTTCAGATCGGGATCGCCGGTTACATCTTTAAAGTCACCACTGGCGCGCCGGGAATCATTGGGGCCTTCACAGTTTTCGATGGGGCCAGTGGATAAAATCACCCCCCGATTGATGCCAATGATCGATTGGCCATTTTCAAAATAACCAATGCCGGCATTGTTGCCAATTCCCTTGATGTTGAACGTGTTTTTACACGCTCCACCTACAAAGATATCCTGTACCAAACGCTCCACCGTATAGCGCTGAATGGCATCGATGCCAGCCATGGGTGCGGGAGCTTTGGCAGCAGGAGTTTGACTGAACATCTCGATTAACAAAAACGCAACGGAGGTAATATTCCACATGGTTGTTTCAATCGGTCTTTGGAATTATAATTTTTGTTCCCAATAAAGGTACGCTTTAAACGTTATTAAAATTGCAGTGTTAACAGAAAAGGTTTTGTTCCCGCACACCTTCTATTCCCATTCTAACCTTTACAAGGTATCTTTCAAACTTTACACCAGTGCAAGTACACATCTATAACTAATTGGCTATATTTACGCTGCGTTTCTCCAGCGCTTATATAATTTTTTGTATCTTTAAGTGGCTATCTACACCCATCTATGCCCCCTTCGGCTATTGCTCGCAGAGTACTATGTTTAGTGCTCTGGTTATCATTGATTTATAATGAGGAAAATACACAATTGCTATCCAATGAAGCATTATCTTTACCTATGGGTATTATTATGTCTGTCTTTTACGTCCACCGGGTTGACAGCACAATCTCTTAACTGTGGAGAGGGAACCCAAATCGCTTTGACGAGCGGGGGTACTGAGGCTTTTACTTGTGCTGGCGATCAAAACCCGGATCGCTTGAATTTTAGGACAGGTCCATTTTACATGCCTTACGTCATCCTCGTTACTGACGAGCAAGACATAATTTTGGAGGTATCCAATGTGCCTAATATCGACTTTGAACAATACGACCCAGGAAATTATCGGGTTTGGGCCATTGTATTACAAAGGGCAGGTTATTGGCCAAGCCGGGGATGAATGCCCAAACCGACGTTTTGGCCTATTGTTATGGCCTGACGGATGACTTTGTGACAGTTACACACTTCATTCCCGATGGAGGTGTTTTGTCGTTTAGCAACAGTAGTACTACCCATTACATTTGCGCCAATGATACAACAACCGAAAAATTAGCCTTACAAACCGACAGCAAGAGTCCGTATACCGGTATGTACTCACGGATGGCAAAGGCATTGTGCTTGATGTATTTGCTGAGCCTAGCATCTCTTTGCGCAATTTGCCCTTGGGCGTTTTCCGCATCTATGGACTGTCCTATGCCGGTGCCTTGAATAATTCCAAAGGTCAAAACGTGGGCAGTTTTATTTTTTCCAATAGCTGTTTCGAACTTTCTGACAATTACCTTTCGGTCATCAAAACGGATCCCGATGGGGCCAAGGTTGCCCTTCCAGATGGCAATACCCGTACCTTTGTGTGCGGCAATTTGCCGGATGTATCTTCTCGGGAATTGATCACAAATACCACATCTCCGGCACTGTATACTTTTTTGCTTACTGATGATCAAAATAAAATTTTACAAATTCTTCCCGCAGCAAAGGTTGATTTTACAGGCCTACCTACCGGAGAATACCGCATCTGGGGTTTGAGTTACATTGGTACACTGACTGCCGAAATTGGAAAAATTGCTACCGGTAAACTGAGTACTTCTTGTTCGGACCTTTCCGACAATTTTATCCGTGCAACCGTATACCTGCTGGATGCCGGACAGATTAGCTCGGCTGGCATTGATACCACCACCACCATTTGCCTCAACGATCCTGTGACCACTTTCCGTGCTTTTGTACTATCGAGCAATGGTCAGGAAAAACAACGCTTTATTGTAACCGATTTGGACAATCGCATCCTGGCGCTATCTGGCGACGCGATGATCAATTTTCGTAACTTGCCAGGAGAATACAACCGGGTTTGGGGGGCAACTTACATTGGCAACATTCAAGCAAAGGTGGGCGATCTATTGTTTGCCACAACCTTTGCGGATAGCTGTTATTCCATCACCAAACAAGCGATCACCATTCGCAAACGCAATCCCGAAGGAGGGCGACTGACGCTAAGTGATGGAAGTACCGATCAATTGTTGTGTTTTACTGCGGGAGTACCACAAATCAAGATTGTGTCTACGACCGGAACGGGGGGAGACAATTACGTATACCTCCTTACCGATCGCTTGAATAATGTGGTCAGTCTTTTTCCCAACAACGGGCAATACAATTTGGGCGATCTTCCGGCTGGCGAATACCACGTATTTGGTTTATCCTATACGGGTAAAATTTCGTTTTCCGTGGGGACCAATGTTCGTACCGGACGTTTCTCAGATCAATGTTTCGAGTTCTCTCAAAATTTTATCACGTTCACCAAATCGGTGAATGATGGAGGACGCATTCAATTTGCTGACCGAGGAACGCGTAAAGTACTTTGTGGAGTGAGCAAAGACAGTACGCTGATGATCAGCACTTCTACCCTGTTGGTACAAAATTACGTCTACCTGGTTACTGATACCTTTAATCAGATTGTATCGATCAGTACGAGCAATCAGGTAAGAATATTGGGCGAACAGGAAGGTTATTTCCGCATTTGGGGTTTGGGCTATTCTGGTGAATTGTTGGCCAAAGCAGGTGAAAATGCCACTACGGCGGCGTTGTCCAGCCAATGTTGGGACCTGTCTGACAACCTTGTACAAGTGATCAAGCGCAGCGTTGAATGCCGGGCAATTGAGTTTGAGCGACCCCAGTGCTGCCTTGATTTGTTTTGGACAAAATGAGCCTGCAAGCATCAATGTTCAGCTTACTCCAGGCTTTACAGGTGATCGTTTTGCTACCATCATTACCGACACATTGCAACGCATAGTTGCCGTTGTGGAAGGCCAAAATTTCAGACCATCCAAGAGCTTCCCCATGAATTTCAGGGTGTATGGCGTAGCGTATACTGGTCGACTTGTTGCCTCAACAGGGAGTCAAATTGGCAGCATTAGTAGTGATGAATGTTTTGATTTAACAGATAACTTTTTGCGTTTCCGTTGGAATGAAGTGGATGGGGGGCAAGTATCGCTGAGTACTGGTGCCACCCAACGCCTGGTTTGTATTGATGCCACGGCCGACCAAATGTCTTTCCGCAATACGGGTACGGCCAGTAGCTCCACCTATCGGTACTTGTTGACCGATGATCAAAACCGCCTACTCTTGGTATTGTTGGGCAATAGCATCGACCTCAACGCGGGTCAGCCTGGCAAATGCCGCATTTGGGGCCTTTCTTACTCGGGGAGTTTGTTGCTCAAAGCTGGCGATGTCGTTACCAAGGGCAACGCATCCGGATGCGTGTTACGATTTGTCCGATAACTTTATCGCCATCACCAAAGAACAAGTTAAAGGAGGAACGGTGGCCTTCAGTTCGGGAGTTCGCCTAGGTTTGTCTGCCGCGAAGGCAAACCGGATACCCTGAACTGGACGCGAAAAGACGCCTGGGCAGCCAGCTTGTCTACCTGGTTACCGACGCTTTGGGCAACATCTTGCGCATTACCGATCAAGCACGGTTGATTTTGATGAAATCCCACGCGATACCGCGCGGATTTATAGCATGGCCTATACCGGTACCTTGACCGCAAGGGTAGGCCTCAACATTAACCGTTCGGGATCCTTATCGGATGCTTGTTTTAACCTGTCTAATGCCATTACGGCCATCAAAACCAACCTGCAAGGGGGATTGGTGCGCCTGAGCAATGGGCGGACGGATAATCTGCAGTGTCCTACGGCGAGGTGCCAGTTCAACGCTGCGTTTTCAACGCATTGGGAGCCTGGGCGATAAATTTGTCTACCTAGTCACCAACGATGCCAATAAAATCATTGCGGCTACTTCACAGGACAGCTTCAATTTTGGCAACCTTCCCGGTGGCACTTACCGGGTGTGGGGATTGGCTTATGGTGGCCAATTGTTGGCCAAAGCTGGTCAGGATATTTTTAGCGACGTTTTAGCCGATGATTGTTCGGGGCTTTCCTTCAATTCCATTACCGTCAATCGTCAAATTCCACAGGGGGAAGCCTCACACTGTTGAGTGGTGGAACCAAAACCTTCGTTTGCTCCAGCAATCGTCAGAAAGATTCGATCGAATGGCGTTTACAAGGCAATCAGGAAGGTGCGATTGCTTATTTGATTACCGATACCACCAATACCATTCGGGCCATTACCCGCGGAAACTGCTACCTCGTTTGATTCATTGCCGCTGGGTTCATACCGCATCTGGGCGTTGGTATTCAATGGTAATTTACTGGCGACCATTGGGCAGAAGCCGACCAAGCTGAGTTGGCCTCTTCTTGTTTTCAATGTCGGCCAATTATCTGGAAATAGAAAAAGTTGACCCGGAAGCCGGAACCGTGAAGCCGAGGGCCTCAGGACCAAAATCTGCTCCGGCGACGGCACTGCGGATGTGGGGACCATCATCCGCAAAGGAAAAACAATGCCCCACACTTGCTCTTGATCACCGACGACAAAGACCGGTTGTTGTCTGTTTTGCCAGATACCAATCAAATTGATTTTGAACAATTGAGTGGTTCCAAAATTCGGGTATACGGATTAGCTTATACAGGTAACATTATCATTAAAACGGGTTCTTCGGTACGTGATTCAGCCATTACCGATGATTGTTTCGACTTGAGTGACAACTTTGTCGCGGTACAAAAATCCTTTGTGGATGGCGCGCGGGTTTCTACCACTGCGCAGGGAGACTCCATTTACATTTGTGCCAATGACGGGATTGCCGACCCCTACACCTTTAGCAACAACTCAGCTACCGCGGTGGGCTACCGTTACATCCTTACCAATGCCAGCAATTTGGTACTCAGCATCGTCAATGGCAACACTCAAAACCTGGATTTGCGTGGTTTCACCGATTTACGGGTGTATGGCGTTTCTTTCTCAGGAAATTTCACTGACTGCTGGCCAGATTCTGCAAAACACCCCAATTTCTGACGGTTGCTACAACCTCTCCGACAACTTCCTTTCGGTATTTTTGAGATACCCGATGGGGCCGCATCAGTGCCAGCAATGACTCCACCAGTCTGCGCTTCTGCCCAGGCAAAGACGGGATGACACTGCGGATGAAAACGACCAGCCGTTCCAGGGCTGGATTTGTATACATTCTGACGACCTTGGACACCATTGTTCGCCAAATTGTCCGCACCAACCTGATCGACCTAAGCAGAGAAGCCGAGGCAGTTACCTGGTATTTGGCCTTTCATTTACCGGGTTTGATCGCATCAAACTTGGGGAGAAATTAAACTTGAAAGATACCTTGGCCAACAATTGTTACGACCTTGCAGACAATGTGGTTCAGGTTATCCGAGGCGGAGAAGTAGAGGGTAGCCGGATCAGTACCCTGGATGGGGCCAGTACCTATTACGCCTGCCCAGGCGATGGATTACCCGACGCCATTCCGATTTTCCCGCCAGAAGGTAGTAATTGGAGAAGATTACCGCATTGTCATTACCGATGACCACCAACCGGGTTTTGTTTCCCGACATAGAGTCGATTCTGATTGACTTCGAACGTTCACCATTGCGGGACTTATCGCATTTGGGGTGTTGCTCATTCGGAGAATTCGGGTACAATTTGGCCAGGACTTGCTCAACTCTGCCCTCAGTACCGACTGTTACGATCTTTCGGAAAATTTCGTTACCGTAGTTCCTTATCGTTTCCTGGTGACGGATGAACAGAACATCATCCGCAGCATTTTACCAGCAGATAGCCTCAATTTTGATACCCTGCCCGCGGGCGTGTTCCGGGTTTGGGGGCTTTCTTACACGGGAACTCTACTGGCTCAAGTAGGGCAGGACGCAGCTATAGCCGTGCTCGCTAACAATTGTTTTGAATTGTCGAGCAACTTTGTACGCGTAAGTGTTGGTGCCGGTCTGGACGCGCCAGGAATACCAGATTTACAAGTGAATACGCCATCCACTAAAGCCAATACTGCACAAAGTTTGCAATTGGGTTTGTATCCAAATCCTGCTCAAGAAGAATTGTATTTGAGCTTTGAAAACATGGCTTTGGGTAATGCTCGTGCCTCCATCCGCATTTTGCATCCCACGGGAGCAGTGCTGCGGCGCTGGACTTTGGATACTTCACCAGGTAAAAACACCACGCTGCTGAACGTTCAGGAATTGCCCGCGGGTTGGTACTTGCTGGAAATGCAATTGAATGGCGAACGCCAGGTTGTGAAGTGGGTGAAGCAGGATTGAGTTTAGGATAGCCATCTTCTTCTAAAGTTTAAGCCAGATTTTACTCAGTGGACATCTAATTGAAGTGGAAATCTGGCTTTGTTAGTGGAAAAATACAAACACGTCCCTTCATGAAACCTATGGTAACCATCTTTCTGCTGATTGGTTTTTATACCTCCCTCTGTGCGCAGCACCACCGCTGGATACATCATAATGTCCCCCTGATTGACTCTTTGTTTGCCAACAACCAAAGGGGGAGTTATCCCGGACTTGCAGTGGGTGTAGTCAAAGGAGGACAACTCATGCTGGCCAAGGGGTTTGGGTTGGCGAGTTTAGAGTATGGGCAGTACGTCAGGAAGAGGCCTTAAACCTGGTGCAAAGCAGTCGTGAACTCAATTTTTCTCCCGGCAGCCGTTACGCGTATTGCAATACTGCTTACATGCTGCTGGCAGAAATTATCCAGAAAGTCAGCGGACAGGAGTTTGAACAATGGATGCGGAACAATATTTTCCGCCCATTGGACATGAACGACACTTATGTGATGGACATTCAGGGTGAAATTTTCCCCCAATGTGCCGACTCCTACGCCATGAGCGATAAAAACGTGTGGATCCGGATCAAGCGCGGGTTATCGGGCGGCCTTGTTGTATTTTCCCCAACATGATTTGGCCATTATGGTCAAAAGCAATTATGCCAATTTTAACAGTCAAGCAACCTGCGAGCGAATCGCCGACCTTATCCTGGAGGATGAATTTAGGGAAGGGCCCTCAAGTTTTGCTTCCATCAATAAACCTCGGCCAGAGGGAGAATTGCCCAATGGTCCTCAATTCCAGGACTACCCTGGAAATTATTATTGCCCGGATGTGGAAACCACCTATACTTTTCGAGTCGAAGGGGATCAACTGATTGGTCATCATCGCCTCAATGGCTCGTTTAAATTGCAACACGTCAATGGCGACCGGTTCAATGGCCTTCTTTTTTAGGCTTAGTAAAGTTTGAGCGGGATGATACGGGGAACGTGTCGGGAATGAGAATTTCGAATGGCCGTGTACTCAACTTATGGATGAGCAAAACCACCCAAAAATAGCCCTGCCCAGTTCGAAGCACCAATCAAGTTCCTGTGATTCCGTTCCTTCCCAGGTGTAAACATTGAACCCGCCATTTCTTAAAAAAACCAATCAAGGTCAGGTTGTGCCTCGGCCAATTCCATAGCCAGGCTGGAGGGCGCCCCACCTTACGCCATCACGGATACGCCGGCCATGATGGCTTTTTGTACAAGTTCAAACCCGGCACGGCCACTGACCAGGAGGATTTCTGTTCGCAAAGGGAAATCGTGTTTTTGCATGGCCGCACCCAGCACTTTATCTACTGCATTGTGTCTGCCCACATCTTCACGCGGGCAGCAGGTCTCCGCTTGCAGCGAACAAACCCGCTGCATGAATGCCGCCTGTTTGGCCGAATAAAGACTGTTGGGGCAACAAAAGCTGTGGCAACCGCAGGAGGGTAGGAGGGGATACCTGTGGTTTTTGGGGGTCCAACAGAAAATGAGCATGGGTTTTGACCATCTCTAAACTTGCTTTGCCACAAATTCCACAACTCGAACTGGTGTAAAAATGCCGATTCAGTCGCTCGAAATCGAAATTGGTATGCGGATGCAATTCAACTAAAACAATGTTCTCTTGGGCTTCCGGATCGAGTTGATTTCAGGGGTAGCGCATCTGGATCACGTCACTGCGGCGGTTGATGATGCCTTCAGAAAACAAAAACCATACACAAATCAAATCCTGTCCCGGGGTGCGCATGGTGATGGCTAAACTGCGCTGGGTACGTTGCTCAGAGGCTCCGAAGCTCAATTGAATTTCCAGGGGTTCTTCGCTAGCCAGATAGTCGGTACGCTGACTAAATTGGCCCTCCTGATATTTTAAAATTTGCACCTTGCGGATCGGAGACTGATACATGTATCTTGGTTGCTTATCTGCCTAAAGATAATGCACTGCACTAATGGTTAGTTCTGGTAGAAATGAAATTTCACGAAAAGCAATGCGGTAGTGGTCAACCTTAAAATCTTCGGCGTGGGAATCGATTTGAAAAAAACAGGAAGGCGTGACGTGTACCAAAAGGTTTTTCCAGCGAACAGTACGGTCAACGTGATAATGTCCACAAAAGATGTCAATATTTCCTGGATATGCACACAAGATATCCAACAGCGGATCGCGGTCGATCAACGGGTGGTTATTGTCCATAAAAGGGGTGCCAACCAGGATAGGGGGGTGGTGTATGAACAGTGCGAGGTCTCCTTGCAGGGTTTGCAGTTGCGCTTGCAGCCAGTTGAGTTGAGGGTCCTCAACCTTGTATTTAGCGGTATCCATAAACAATACGGGTTTGCTCATCCAACTGCGGGAAAGCACCAGGTAGTCGGGCCTGCGCTCCTGTACTGCTGTAATGATGCGGCGAAAATTTTCCCTTACGTCTACAAAGTAAGTGTCTTCTCCCTCCTTGCCAATGTGTAAATCTGTAATTTGGATAACTCTCATAGTCTAATGGATCATCCCTGCAAAATATTAATTTTTGCGCAAATCTACTGCACGATCATTGATGTATTGAAATAAGCCATACAACGAAGCAGCCGAACGAGAGGGCAAGGTTTGAATTTCAGGGCTATTCCAGGTCTTATTGAGCCAACGCTGGTATTGTTCCAAGACCAATTCTGCGTATTTATCCAGGCTTTGCGCATTGGCATTTTGGCGCTGCAATTGATTCACCTCCTGCACCCATTCACGCTGCATATTTTGTAAGTCTGTAACGATCAACTGGCGCCCTATTGCAAGTGAGGGCAATTTTCCGGGGCAAACGTTTGCTTACCACCCATGGGAATGGTCCGGTTTGGCTAGTAACGCCCATTCGGGGCGGCCAGGTTTTCCACCAAAAAAGGGAAAGGTAAGCCGATAAACAGGGCATAAAGTACGCCGCTAAGCCCATACGGTTGGCGTACCCGTTTTGCGGGGAGTTCAAATACCATTGAACCCGTGGTTTTGGCTGAGATTAGTGGAATGCATGGAATGCATACACACATTGGCGGTACCTCCCTGTGAGGGGTCATATCGGTTTTCGGGGGTATCGCCATGTTGGCGCAGGATTTGGGCCGCGTTCAATACACCGTTCAGGTCATCAGATTGAATGGCCTGACTGGAATAAGCGCGACGAACTTTACATTTGCTCATGCCGGGGTATAAAACCAATCGGAGTATGCCTGGGCAAAGGAAAAGTCCTCTCTCTTTTCTGCACCAGCCCCTCTGGCGGGCAAAATCTTCACATGGGGACTAATCAAGTCGTAGTCATTGGTCAACGTAAGGCCATTGGAAATGGCGTAGCTACCCTCAATTTTTTTGGCAACCCAATGTGCGCCAGCTGTTTCCAATACCCAGGCTTCTTTTTTGTCGCCGATCAAAAAGCTGTTGTGGTAATAGAAACACGATTACGGTAACCTCCACAAGCTTTTGTCCGTAATCAGCCAGCAATTGAATGATCAAATCAAGGCGAGTACTGGCAGAACGGCGCTCCAGCGCCAAACGCAACATGTCCATACCCGTAAGGCCTGTATTGTTGCGTTGAAAAGGGATTTTGGTAAAAACAGCCTCATTGCTATCTACGGGCCATGTTCATTGCTTTTACTTCAGCACCCCACATTTGAAAAGGTTTGGACAAAATGACCTCGTGGGTTGTGCCTACCTGGGGGATTTCAATGTAGGTACAGCGCAAATTCTTCTCCTGGAGCACCGCGCGTGGAAAGCGCACAATGGCCTGTGCTTCGTTGGGCTCACGGTCAGAATTTTTGCCAAACAGGAGTTGAGTCGGGGTGATTTTGATGAAGGTGTCGCACATAATATAATGGCTCTTATTTACGGTAAGCGAAAAGCGAAAAGCGAATAGTGAAAAGCGAATAGCGAAAAATACAGTATAGTTTGATTAGAAAGCAAGACAGTTATTCACTATTCGCTATTCGCTTTTCACTTAATTACCCTCAACGGCTTCGCCACCCGAATCCCATCCACTTCAAACATCAGCCAGTACGCACCTGCAGGCAATTGTTGAACGGAAATTTGTTCCAATCCCGCGCTGCGTTCACCCAAATTTTCCGTTTGGAGGATTTGGCCAATGGCATTGACAATGCTCAATCTGACGCTTCGACTGCGATCGAGGTTGAATTCAATGTTGACGATATCCTGGGTTGGATTGGGGAAAATACCCAAGCGGTAAGCCAACTCATCCGTTTGGGGTTGCAAACTGCGCTTGTGGACGAGCCGTACTGGGGTTCACGTCAACAAAGACGGGAGTGCGCCCACAGGGATAACCATATTCAATTTCCCAATTGAAAAAATAAGGGTAATCTTCAAATTCCTCGGTATTGTTGGCTCCTTTGATCACCAGAACGTCTGAAACAACGATAGGATAGGTTAAATCCGACTTGAGAATGGATAATTCTCCCCCGTGTCAACTCCAACGATTGGTCTTTTCCTCGGGTAACTTTGAAGTTGAGGGGTACTTTTTGTTCACCCACTCTGGTCACGCGGTAACTGATGGTTTGAATCTGTCCTTTGGGATTGCGCAGGGTGAAAAAGCGCAATCCGGTCCGATTGGGGTAAATGGTAACGGATTTGAGGATGAAGTCATAATCGGCATCAAATACCAAACCGCCAATGGAATCATTGTACACCACTTCCCCACTGTTTTGGTTCAAGCGGCCAGTAAAGTTATTCATGAAGAGTTCCGCAAAAAACACGGTATCGCGGTCATGATCCAGTAACCAGCGAATTGCCAGTTCCTGAGTAAGGTACCCTCCGTATTTTTGTCAAACCAACGGATTGTACCTTCACCCTGGTAATTGCTTTTCAACAATGTCTCGCTGCCGAAGCAAACGTTGTTGGCAGAAGCTGCTGCGTCGGGTAGTTGCGGCAAGGAATTGATGCTGACGTAGGTTTTGATCAGGTTATTCAATGAACGGGCATCAGCAAATCCATTGGGATTGCTCAACTCAACCGCCACAATATACCGTCCAAGGGGGGCAGTAAAAGGAGGCAGGAGATAAGTTGTGAATTTACCTGGAGCTAATTTTCCCACCCAGCGGTTTTGGTACAAAATAGCCGATTGGCCGTCCCGACGGATGATAATGTCCATACTTCGCAAAGTATCCGCGCCGCTATTCTCAAAACTCACTTCGAAATTAGCCTTGCTGTCACAACCATAAACCCTGGGGGTAGACTGAATGTGGATGACATCGTTGGTCGCGCGCACCGGAGCGGTTGGCTGGTTTCCTTGACTGATCAACCAGTTGTACGCAGCGCCTACATTGATCATTCCCTTTCCATAATCATTGTCTTCACCAACGGGGCCTAAATCTTTGGCAGAATTGTAAAGGGCTAATGCAAGCTGCCGACCGCTCAGTTTGGGGAAAGCTTCTTTGAGCAGCAGAATAGCACCAGATACGTAAGGTGCTGAAAATGAAGTCCCATCAAAAACAGAATAGCCTCCTTCAAGAGCAGCACTGCGGATGCGTTCACCTGGAGCTACAACTTCTGGTTTGATTAAGAAGCTCCCATCACGCCCACAAGCGGAAGGCCCCCTAGAAGAAAAATCAGAAACCGGAAAAGTTGCAGTGTTGCCATCTACCGAACCAATCGACATGGGAACAACCAAATCTACGTTTAATGAGCCGGGAAATTTCACAGAGCCTACATTTGGTCCGTATTCCCTGCTGCAAAGACGATGGCAACCCCGCTGCATCCAAAGATTGTATCACATTGCGGAAAACACTATTTGCATTCTTCGGCAGTATTGCCATTTCCCCAGGAACAATTGATCACATCAGGAATATCGCTGCTGGTATTGGGATTCCCATCTGGATTTAAGGCCCACTGCATTTGATCAAAGGAGCTCTTATCTGTACCTTCAAGGAAGCATATTTCGCCAGTCCCTGGATTTCGGAAAGCCGATGGAGCCCCCATCCAAAGTGCATTGAATGCCGGCCCAATGGTGTCGCGGTTAAGTCGATCCAAACCTACAGCTACTGAGGCGACAGCGGTACCGTGATCTCCACATAAGTCGCCGACGATCGAGCTGCGGTAAGTTGAAGAAAGAGAACCATAATTGTAGGCAAATTGGGTGCGCAATGCCGGGTGATTGTATTCTTGCCCCGAATCAATAATGAGTACTTTGCGGCCATATCCCGTATATCCCAAACGCCAAAGCGCTCGTGCATTGATGGCATCCAAGCTGGGATCGATGCTTGTTGTAGCGGGAGGAGCAAGTGCCTGAGTGGAACTATAGTTTTCAATCTCCATTTCCGGAAAGGATTCAATCCAGTCAATTTCCGGGTGTTGACTCAGCTCAGCAATGAATGTAGCCTTAGCTTTTAGTGCAATGACATTGGCGATCCAGTAACTTTTTATTGAAGCGTGGTCAACACCATCTGCAGACTGCATCCAGTCCAGTAGTCGAGGTTGTGAAATGGCAGCTTTGCTTTGTAATGCATTGATCAGCGCTGCATTTTTTTGTTCCCGCGAACTGGCATTTCTTTGTTCAGGTTGTTGCTCCCAGGCAGCAATATCCAATTGATTTTTGAGGCTAACCAAAACATGAAAATAATGGTCTTCGGGCTTGTCGCTCAAAGCAAGGTAAAGCCCATTTGAAAGATTTCCTGCTTTGAGGTTCTGTGCCTCCAGATTGATTGAAAAATTGAAAAATGTGAATACGGCACAAAAGAAAACGCCAAAAATGTTGCGACGTAAAGGAATGAAGTACATGCTCAATCGTTTTTAAGATTATGATGGGGAGCGAATGATGGGATGTTTAGGTGTCTTGAGACTAATAACATCGAATGGAACAAAATAACGTTGAATAAGCTCAATATTTTTGTCTGAGGAACTACAAAAGTAGCTACTTGATCAAACTGATCAAAGTCCGATAGTCATCAAAATGCGCATCTTCCATTTTCATCTCTAAAAGAGAGAGTAAATCTTCTTGCGCATAATGGCTTTCCAACACAGCCAGGGTAGGGGTACAACGGATTTCTACTTCACCCTGCCGAATTTGTTGCAGGCGCCAAAGCAAAGTTGTTTCCATCTTTTTAAGCATACGTTCCCGGACTTCAATTGGATTGACATCCGGGCTGATTGGGGTGATATCTGTAAACGCAGAACGATCCCTTGCGATGAGTCGACCATTTTCCATGATGAAATAAGCCGTATGTACCTTTTCTGTACTCAGTGGCAACAAATGCGCGTACAAGGCTAACTGCAAATCTTCTTCGTTTTTGATCATCAATTCTCGCCGCAGACCACCTCCACTTGAGGTCCAATACCGTTTGTTCTGCTTCACGGGACAACACCAAATCAGCACGGGCATTCAATTGAACGCCGCCAAAACTTCCTTCCAGACCCAGTTCAGTTGCTTCTACACGCCACTGGTTGTTTTGCAAAAGATTGACCAAACTCCAGGCGGCAAATTTCAGGCGTTTGAGGAAACGTTTTCGTTCGGCTTCTTTGCCATACATCAGCAGCACTGCGCCTTCGCGGTGCAGCAGTCGTTCAGCTTCCCGCTCGATCCATTGATCTACCTCGGCTTTGCTCCAGTTGCTTAAACCAGGGATCAGCAATAAGTTTTGAAAAAAACGATGGGCAAGATTTCCCTGTAAAGTGCTGTCTTTGACAATGCTGAGAATGGATGATTTGCGCAGTCGAATGTGGTAGCGAAACAACCATTGATAGGGATAATACAACAAGCTCTCCAGGCTGGTAAATGTTTCTTCGGCCCGGCCGGTCAGTTTTTCGGGGTGGTTCAGGCGTAGAAATGGTGCAGGTTTTCCCAAGCGTCGAAACGGAATCAACACTTTTTCGGGCAAATCTAAATATCGTCCCAAAAGCTGGTTCTCGTCGGTAGCGGTGATGTGTTCCAATGAACCAAAACAAGCTTCCAGATCGCCCAACAAAGGATGGCGCATCATGGTACTCCTTCAGCGACCTCAGGAATGACCAGGATCAAACGATGTTGCGTCATCCAAACCGGATGTCGGCGCTGAAAACCCAATAGTGCATTTTGGTCGGCAGGGCTGTTGAGCGGGATGTTTAGTTGTTGTAACCAAGCCCGTTCGTGATCGTACCAACGGGAAAAGAAATAATCGGGTTCGTTTTGGGTGAAATTCCACCAAACCAACTCGCGAACCGGAGCACACAAGGCATTGGGTTGGTGTACATAGGGGAAACTACCAATTTCCCGGAGATTGAGTTGCATCGGCGCTGGTTCGTAAACGGTGCGCACAATGCGTTCAAGTTCGAGTCGACTCAATTCTTTTTCGGGCAAGGTTTGCAACAAATCCACGATCTGCTTGGCTTGTTCTGCCAACATGAGCAAAGAAGGGTTGTTGCTTTTTTGTTCCAGGGTTTTTTTTGCCCAAATGAAGAGGTATTGAAAAATGTCCTCCACTTCATTTTTGGGCACACTGCCCGCAACGTCAAAACGTCGGCGTTCAAACCAAAAACGGTATTGTTGACGAATCTCGCGAACATCGAGATTCGAATCCTTCAGGGCCCTTTCTTCCAATTCGGAAAAATATTGTCCCAGCATGACTTGCCATGATTCACCCAGGATTCCCGGCGTTTGAGCCATTTGTTGGGCAATGCGGTTGGCCAATTCGGTTTCTAGAGGTTTGAGGGGCAACGATACAAACTCCATTATTTTGTATGGATCCACGGGTGTCCACAAAAAATTGGGAATCAATTTGAGTGCTTGAAGGGTAGGTCGGGCCAGTGAAGCGGGCTGAATACCCAGGCTGGGCAAACCTTCCTGAATAAAAGCCTCATCCAGGGTGCGCGATTTATCCGGAATCAAAAAACAGGGATGAAACGAGGGATTCCGGCGCAACAAGGCAGCCAGGTAACTGCCCAAATCGGTATCTCTTTTGCCGCGTAGTAAGATCAAAGTCCCATCATGATCAAGTGGTTGAGGACCAACCTTACCGGCTAAAAAAGCTTGAAACCTGCCCAAATCGGTATCGGGCATCCGATCCTGTAGCGGGGGAGGAATGATTTCAACGCCCTGTCCTCTCAAGCTTGTAAAAAGACGCTGCCAATGGTAAGGCAACAACTCCAGGGGTTCAACCAAATTGATTTTATGGATGGCGGAAGCTCGAAGGGCAATTTTTTTCTACAATTGTAAACCGATCGGCAAAGCCTGCGGGGAGTTCAGTAGAACTGGCTTGCAGCACTTTCTCAATGCTGGCAATACAACGAAGGCGCGCTGGAATCCCTTCGGTCGTGGAAAAATCCCAACCAGCCAGTAACAATTCATCCCTTCGCGCCAATAAATTGGCGGCGGTTGCAAATTGATCTGCTTGAAATGAACGGGCAAAAAAAGGCGATGGATTTTTTGCTAGAAAAGTACGAATGGCTTGGCGGTACTGCTCAATGCGCAGATGCTCATTGTTGTTTTTGTGCCCCGCCAGGCCATAATGAAACTCCAACCACTGGAGCAGCATATTTGGACCATGCCAGAGACAGCCCCCCTTTGAAAAATCTGGTTGTGGCCAGGAAGGATTGTCAAGGGCTGTGCCAAAAATGAAATTCATCCGCCAATTGTAATTAGGTGTGCACAGATCAGCCGCCTCCAGAAGCGACTTGCAGCTCAGACATCTGTTTGTCCCAATACCGTTTTTGGTCCTTTACCTCATTTTCATCACAATAATCCGTGAGGGTAAGGATGGTCTCGCCAGTAATTGGGGCTTCGGTAATTCTGAATTCTAAACGTTCTTGATCATTGTGAAGACCCTCCCACCGCAAGCTAAATACTTCGTCCTCGAGGTCTTCTACTACGGTAGCCTCGTCACTGGAATCTCCCCAAAAGAAGGTATAGACTTCACCATCAATCTCTACATTGTCACAAAACCAGCGGATGAGACAAGAAGGGGTCGTCAGAAATTGATACAAAATCTGCGGTGAAGCTCGGAAAATGTATTCTTGTTTAAGTTGGGCTCTTTTCATACAAGTAATCGAAAATCAATGATTCCAGTAGTGTAAGACAGTCTAAATAAAACTGATTTCACCAGATCGCACAATAAAAAGTAAAAAAACGGAAATTCCAAATCCTGAAAGTTTTTTCAAATGAAATAGATTTATGCACAAACTTATGCTCAGTTACTTGACAGTAAAGCGGAATTGCAATATTTTTGTGGGCGATTGCCAAAATGGGTTCTTCCATTCGAGTAAATTGCCGAACTAAACAAGCGCTTAATCCCATATTGTATCCTACCCAAACCTGTTGTAATACCTTGAACTTGTTGTTACTTGGCGGTGTTTCTCCGTCAAATAACCTTGTAATTTCCATTAAAGTATGGAAATGCAACCACAAAGTGAAAAGAATTGTTCCTTAAATACATAAACAAAGATTGTGCATGAGACAACTTAAGATCACGAAGTCGATCACGAACCGGGAAAGCCAGTCGCTGGAGAAGTACCTGCAGGAAATTGGGAAAGTGGATTTGTTGACTCCAGAGGAAGAAGTGGAGTTAGCCAAGAGGATCAAACAAGGCGATCAAGCAGCGCTGGAAAAGTTGACCAAAGCCAATCTTCGATTCGTAGTATCTGTTGCCAAACAATATCAAAATCAAGGCTTGTCGCTCAGTGACCTCATCAATGAGGGAAACCTGGGCTTAATTAAAGCCGCACAACGGTTTGATGAAACCCGAGGGTTTAAATTCATCTCCTACGCGGTGTGGTGGATTCGCCAATCCATCTTGCAAGCTTTGGCCGAACAATCTCGTATTGTGCGTTTGCCGCTCAATAAGGTAGGTTCTCTCAACAAGATCAATAAAGCCTTCTCGGAGCTGGAACAAGAATTTGAGCGTGAGCCTTCCCCTGAAGAGTTGGCTGAGATGTTGGAGATCCCCACTGAAGAAGTTGAAACTACGCTGGGGGTTGCTGCACGTCACGTATCAATGGATGCACCCTTTGTGGAAGGTGAGGACAATTCACTGCTGGATGTGCTCGAGAACAACACGACGCCAAGTACCGATGCTGGTTTGGATTACAATGAATCCCTGCGCCGGGAAATTGAACGCTCTTTGAGCACGCTCACCGACCGCCAGTGCGATGTAATCAAGCTGTATTTTGGCATTGGAGTGGAACATCCGATGTCTTTGGAGGACATTGGCGAGAAATTTGGCTTGACACGGGAACGGGTACGTCAAATCAAGGACAAAGCCATCAATAAACTGCGCTCGGCCAACCGTAGCAAATTATTGAAGAACTATTTGGGCGGCTAATTCATCTTTTTATTTCAGCCGGTGCCACAAAGAAACGAAGGCACAAAGAGCAAGTTGATCTCTTTGTGCCTTAGCGTCTTTGTGGTAAGCTCATTTGTGTGCTTCAGCTCTCTTCTGCTTCGTGGTAACCGATTTCGTCATCGTCATCTTCACTGACAATCTCCAAGGGCCGATTGATGCTTTCTTGCAAAGAAATGAAGGTTTCTGTGCGCTGAATGCCCGGGATATTCTGAATTTTATCGTGCAAAACCTCCTTGAGGTGGGCCGTATCTTTACAAAAGACCCGGGCAAATATATTGTATAGTCCGGTGGTATAATGGGCTTCTACAACTTCGGGAATTTTTTCCAGCTCTTTGGCAACCTCTTCATACAATGAACTCTTGTCCAGGTATATCCCCAGGTAGGCGCAAATGTCATAGCCCAGTTTACCATGGTCAACGCTGAGGTTATAGCCCTTGACAATCCCCACATCTTCCAATTTTTTCATCCGAACGTGAATCGTGCCACCCGATACAAAAAGCTTTTTGGCGATTTCGGTGTAGGCCATTTTGGCGTTCCGCATGAGGATGGACAAGATTTGTTTATCCAATCGATCTATTTCAATTCCTTTGTTCATGTAGTTGCAAATGATTTCAAGCAATTCAACAAATGTCCTTAATTTTTGAATATTTTCAAAAAAAAGCTGTTTTTTTATTAAAAATTTATCGTATTTTTAAAATTGAATCAATTTTTCGTGAAAAGTGACTCAGAAGTACAGCTCCCGATAGATCTTCTGTAGCGGGATCGATTGGTCCTGGATGACAATGGCTTCTTCAGCTTGGGTCAAGGTTGTTTCCACCCAGCGGTTGGGGGCTTCACGTTCCATGACGAAGATTTTGGGCTTGGATTGCTCGATGAAGAATATTTGCTGCAGGGAGGAGATTTCTTTGTAGCAGGGCAGCTTGGTCCCCCAATCGTAGCTTTGGGTATTTTCTGACAAAATTTCGATGAGCAAAATGGGTGTGGTTTCCGCGGTCATGCCCTTCTGGTATTCATAGGGCGTAGTAGGGAGGCTAATCACCATCCCATCTGAATTAAAAACTCCAGTTTTAAGGTGCTTGCATGCTGGGATGTATACCGGACGATTGCTGTTGTATACCCGAAAATCATTTAATTCACCAAAAATAACGCCCAAGATCGTACTGAACCGCGCTGCGATCATGCTATGGATATCTCCTTCATAACTCATACTGGCAATGATTTCATTGTTGTAAAAGTCGGCTCGGTATTCTGCGGCGGCTAGTACTTCCCAGTATTCATCCCAGTTAGCGGGTAGCCGCACCAAACCGTCTTTTCCTATTGCTGCCAGTTCCTGATTGGTAAGTGGAAATTTCACATCGCTGGTCATGTCTTAAAGTTTGTGGCTCAATTTAGCAAAACCGACTTTAAGATACAAGTTGTTTTTATAATTAATTTCAAAACAAAAAATAATCGCACGAGTTTCAACTTAAAAGTGCGAATTTTGTCCTTACTTTATCGCGTGGGGTATATCGAGTTTGATTTTTTAACCTGAACTGGTTTTAACCCACTATGTTGACACGCCCAAATGATTTTCGGAACAAAGTGCAGATTTGGCTTCCCCTGCTTTTGGCAGTAGTGCTGGTGTTGGGTATCCTTATCGGCATGCGCCTGCCCCAGTCTGCTGCTTCACTTAAAGTCAGCAAAGCTGAGTCCTATCACAATTATCGCCAGCGGGAGGGGAAAATAGAAGAACTTTTGCGTTACATCGAGGCGAAATACGTTGACAAAGTAGACCGCGACAAGCTGGTAGATGAGGCCATCCAGAAATTGATGTCTCAGCTTGACCCCCACTCTTCCTACATTCCTGCGGATGAATTAGAAGAAGTCAATGAGCAATTGGATGGAAAATTTGATGGCATCGGCGTAGAATTTTTGATCGTTAAAGATACGGCCGTGGTGGTAGCCCCCATGTCAGGAGGCCCATCAGAAGCAGCGGGCATTTTACCCGGTGACAAAATCATCAAGGTCGGTGACTCCCTGGTGGTTGGGGAAAAACTCTCCAATCAAAAGATTGTCGGATTGTTGCGAGGTGATAAAGGCAGCAAAGTGCAATTGTCTGTTTGGCGGGGAGGCGAGAAAAAAATGCATCGCTACACCATCACCAGAGCGCAAATTCCCGTTAAAAGTGTCGAAGCAGCTTATATGATCCGCGACCGGGTTGGTTACATCCGCATCAACCGCTTTACCGCACAAACGGATAAGGAGTTTCTGGAATCCATGCGCATCCTCTCGGAACAAGGACACATGAAAGACCTGGTGCTCGATTTGCGTGGAAACCCTGGTGGGTACATGCAAATGGCGACCAACATGCTCAGCCAATTGTTTCCCAATAAAGGCAATCTCTTGGTCTATACCCAGGGAAGAGCTTCTCAGAAGGCCGAGTTTAACTCCAATGGTCGGGTATTTTACCCGATCGATAAAATTGCGGTACTGATTGATGAAGGGAGTGCTTCCGCCAGTGAAATTGTAGCAGGGGCGATTCAAGACAATGATCGGGGGATTATCGTAGGCCGTCGTTCCTTCGGCAAAGGACTGGTTCAGGAACAATACCAACTCACCGACGGCTCGGCTTTGCGCCTGACCATCGCGCGCTACTTTACCCCTTCCGGACGATCGATCCAAAAAGCTTACGACAATGGATCTGAAGCCTATGACCAAGATGTTGAAGAACGGTTCAAAAATGGCGAGTTGCTTTCGGCCAATAAAATGACAATTAAAGATTCTACCAAATATTATACCACCAATGGGCGGGTTGTGTATGGCGGCGGTGGCATCATTCCAGACGTATTCGTGCCTCTTGATACCATCCAGATCAATGATTTTTTTCTCGATGCCCGGCAGATGATCCCGGCGTTTGTATTGAAATATTTGGACAAATCCCGGCGAGCACAATTGTCACAAATGGGTTTGATTACTTTCCAGAAAAAATTCAACCCGGATGAACAACTGTTAAAGGATTTTCAGGCGTATACGGTTCAAAATGGATTGCCGGGTAAATCGGTACAGTGGTCTTTGACCCAAAAAGAAATCGCTCGTTACCTCAAAGCCCGTATTGCCAAGCACCTTTTTGATGACAAAGGTTTTTATGCGGTGCTCAATCAAGAAGATCCAACGGTGCAGGCAGCACTCAAATCCATTAAAGGAGGTAAAAATGATGAATGACCGGCTGATGGCTCAAAGCTGATGGCTCGTCTTTACTCTCGAATAAACTCCAACTCTTCCTGATCTTCCAAAAGTTTTACCATCACGGGTAACTCGTCAATGTTTTTATCGTTTTGGCGGTATTTTACCACGTAATCTACCCCCTGGATGATTTCTGAACTGATTGCGCCAAAGTTCATCGGAGGAACGCTATCTTTTACATGGGCAAATGTACTGATCAGTGGCTGGTTGAGGTGCTCTAGTAATGCTGCGCAAAATGGATCTTGTACCAGGCGGATGTGAATATTGCCCGCAGCGTCCAGGGCATCGGATGAAAGGTTAATGGGGTTGTCAAAAATCATGGTCAGTGGCCGCAGATGATAAGCCAGGAGGGTCTCCAGCCGAGGATGTAAATGCTCCACATATTGTTTCAGCATGCCCACTGAACTCACCAGCAGTTCAAAATTATCTGCATACTTTTGGCGTTTGAGTTGAATGAGTCGATTCAGGGTATTGGAATGGCTTGGTAGGCACGCAATGCTCCACAGCGTATCGGTTGGCAAAAGCACCAGTCCTCCAGACGACAAAATTTTCTCTGTCCCCTCAAAATCGTAATGCTGTGCCATGTGTTTTACGTTAGTAAAGGTCATCTTCATCAATTCTTATTGAATTTATTCCCCATTTATTAAAATCAGACGCATGCGTGAGATGAGTACTAATTTCTGGGTGAGGGTAAAAAGGCTGCTTTTCAAAACCTCATTAACGGCACTTTCCGTCCGCTTATTGCTTACTATAAGTCTGATTTTGGGCTTATTGGCAAGTAGCCATTCTTTGCGGGCAAGTCACATCATTGGGGGCGAAATAAATTACGAGTTTGTAGGCTTTAAAGGCGGCCGTATCGGTAGCGACACCCTTTTGTACCGAGTGGTATTGTTGTTGGTAAGGGATTGTAATGGCGGCGCTGCGTTTGATCGCTCGGTCCCGATTGCTGTTTATTTAGGCAACAACGCCCGGCCATTGCGCAATTTGCGGATCAGCAATCCCAAAATCGCCAAGGTTCCTCCCGATCAATCCAATCCCTGTCTGATCATCCCTCCGGGTTTTTGTGAGGAAGAAGCAGTGTACAGCGATACCTTAGAGCTGATCAGGTCCAATCAGGCTTATACCCTCACGTATCAGGTTTGTTGTCGCAACGCCAACATTACCAATATCCCGAACAGCACCGGTACCCTGGGCAATACCTTTACGGTTGAAATTTCTCCGCAAGCACAAAATTTTGCCAGCAGCAGTCCCCATTTTACGGCGGCCCCTAAAAGTGAGCTGTGTGTGGGCATCTCCTCAGCTGTGAAATTGGCGGTAGCCGATAAAGACGGTGACCGCTTGACCTATCATCTATGCGCCCCTTTGTTGGGTGGCGGGCCTTTGGGGGGTGGGTTGAATGACATGCATTTGGCCAACAGTGCCCAGGGCATCAAGCCCGATCCTGCCACGCCTGGACCTTACGAAGAACTGCCTTTTTCGGCTACTTTTTCCGCAAATCGGCCACTTGGGAATACCGGCTTTTTGGCATTGGATTCAACCACGGGTACTTTGCGCATTTTACCTCGAACCCTGGGGAACTTCACCCTCGGAGTTTGTGTCAAAGAATACCGCAATGGAGAATTGATCGGCAGCATTCGACGAGACATCCAAATCAAGGTCAGCAATTGTAATTTTGCCATTGATGCCATGGTCAAGTCTGATAGCACGGACGGGCAGGGCAAATTTTGGTTAAAATCCTGCAATCGACCCAACTTTGCTTTTCAGAACTCCAGTACGGGTCAAGACAAAGTTTTTGCTTACCGTTGGGAATTTGACATCAATGGCCGGATGGAATCCCGGGATACCAAAGACGCCAGTTTTGATTTTGGCATACCCGGAACGTACAATGGTTTGATGATCCTCAATCCAGGCACAGTTTGTACCGATACTGCACGCGTTGTGGTGCAGGTTTTTCCGTCGGTCAAAGCTCAATTTGACGTTAGTTTGCCAGCTTGTGCCATCGGCGCAGTTGGATTTAACAATACTTCGGTGTTGAATCAAGGTGCCACTTTCCGCAGCATTGAATGGAACTTTGGCGACAACAACCGCAGCTCAAGCGTTTCCCCGCAACATACCTACTCCCGCGCGGGTACTTATCCAGTAAATGTGGTTATTCTGACCAATACCGGTTGTCGGGATACCGCGCGAAGCGAAGTCAATTATTTCCCTGCGCCCAGTGACGCCATTCGCTTGCAAGCCCAGCCCGGAGAGATATGTGCACAAGCCGGACAACTGAACCTTTCATTGACTGTACCCCCGGAAATGAACCATCCCCGTTACCTGGTGGAATGGGATTTTGGGGACGGCACTAATGGCACCGGATTTACGGTGGGTAAAACCTATGCCAATCCGGGAACCTATACCATTGCGTATCAACTTACGGCACCAGGAGGGTGTGGTGTACAAGGCAATAATGCCAGCCGGCCGATTGTTGTCAAAGAAAAACCTAGCGTTGACTTTACCTTTACGCCCGAAGAGCCCAGTGCGCGTGATCCCCTGGTAACTTTTGCGGAAACCTCAACACTGGCCGACAACTGGCGCTGGGATTTTGGTGGGAAAGGCATGTCAAGCGAACGCAATCCGAGTTTTCTTTTTCCCTCCGAAGGCAATTACGCAGTAAAATTGGTGGTAGGGAACGGCCTTTTTTGTCGGGACTCAGTCATTCGGGAGGTAAAAATAAAATCCGAGGGGGCCATGTACATTCCAAACGTGTTTTCACCCAACGAAAATGGCGCAAATGAAGTCTTTAAACCATTGGGCTTACTTCCCGGAATCAGCAATTATCAGTTCAAAATTTTTTCGCGCTGGGGGCAGCTGGTATTTCAAAGTAATGACCCGGAAGAGGCCTGGAATGGAAAAATTAACAACCTGGGTGAGTCTTGTGGACAAGGAACTTATTTTTTTCAAGTGGTTTTTCAGTCTGCTGCTGGCAAAACGGTGAGTAAACAAGGCACGGTTATGCTTTTGCGGTAGAAAATAAGAAAAAAAATAGTAGACTTGTTGCTACGAGTCTAGTGACTTTCGCAGGCTTAAAACTTAAAGTCCAACCTACGAACAGGATATGAAGAATACTATGAGATTGAACTTGATCGCAATTTGTTTGCTCTTTTTACTTCCTGCCACCTCGTTTGGGCGTCACATCATTGGTGGATCGATGACCTATAGATGTTTGGGTAATGGTGATTATGAATTTACCCTCAAGGTATACCGCGATTGTTTTTGTACCCGCTGTGCCGAAATTGATCCTGTGGCGTTTATCGGGATTTACCGCTGCGGGCCTACTGCACCCTGCAATGGCCAGGGAAGTGCCCTGGCAAGGCTGAACGTCCCCCTCACCGAGCGTCGTAATATTGAACGTCCGGACTATCCTTGCCTGGAGCCACCCGCAGTTTGTACCGAAGAAGGGATTTATGTTTTTCGGTTGAGTCGATTCAGCGTTCGTTTGCCCATCAGCCCCGATAACAGCTATTTTATCAGTTATCAACGTTGTTGCCGCAATGAAACCATCACGAATATTGTCAATCCCGATACCTGGGGTGCAACCTACATGGTGGAAATTACGCCGGAGGCGCAACGCTTGTGCAACAATAGCCCGGAGTTCAATACCTTTCCACCAACGGTAGTTTGTGCAGATTTCAACCTCAAATACGATCACTCCGCCCGTGATGCTGATGGCGATCAACTGGTGTACGAATTTTGCCCTCCCTTCGATGGTGGTGCCAATAACCTGGAACCATTTATTTACAATACCTGTGATGGTGCATACCCTAACCCGGGTTGCCCTCCTCCCTATAAGTTCATTCCTTTTCGTCCTCCTTTGTATTCGGCTACTTCACCCATTGGTGGTTCTCCAGCCTTGAGCATCAATCCCCAAACGGGTCTGATCACCGGAAAACCCAATCCAATTGGGCAGTACGTAGTGGGGGTGTGCGTGTCGGAATACCGCAATGGGGTGTTGTTGAGTCGAATTTTCAGGGATTTTCAATTCAATGTGGCCAAATGTGACCCCAAATTGCTGGCTGACATCAAGGAAGACATCAAAATCAAGGACAAGGAATATCTGGTCAATTCTTGTGGCCCTACGGAAGTGAAGTTCATCAATGAAAGTACGCCCCGTTCGTTCATCCGCACGTTTGACTGGGAATTTGATCTGAGCAACCGCAAATTGACTTCTACCGAATGGGAACCTTCTATCCTGTTTCCCGGGGTAGGCCAGTACAGCGGACGCCTGATCCTCAACAAAGGAACCGAATGTGGTGATACGGCCAAAATTTTTGTCAACATCTATCCGGCCTTAGAAGCTGATTTTGAATACGAATACGATACCTGTGTGGCTGGGCCGGTGAAATTTACCGATAAATCGGTTTCCGGGGGCAAATTCCTCACCAGTTGGAATTGGGATTTGGGCGATAAAAACAGCAGCCGGATGCAGAACCCGGAACACCAGTACCGAAGTCCAGGCAACATACCCGTCACCCTTACCGTACGCGATACCAACAAGTGCATTGAAAAGATCACCAAAACCATCAACTACTTTCCAGTTCCCGCTTTAATCGTCGTTTCACCCAGTGCGGCAGCAGGGTGTACGCCCCTAAAAGTCAAGTTTACCAACCTTTCTTTTCCCATTGATTCCACCTACAAAACCCTCTGGGACTTTGGGGATGGAGGGAGTTCAAAAGCCATCAGTCCAACTTATACCTTTGAAGACCCTGGTATTTTTACGGTTTCACTGGACATCACTTCGCCCATTGGCTGCAAAACGGATACCATATTTAATGATTTGATTAAAGTCCGACCCTCACCGACTGCGGGTTTCACCATTGATCCTCCGGTCGCTTCTAACCTCACGCCTTTAATCAATTTGTACGATGAATCACAGGGAGCCATTCGCTGGAAATGGCAGCTCAGCAATGGCCGAAACTTTACGGAGCGAAGCCCCAACTTTTCGCCACCGGATACCGGTCGGATCATCGTCCGGCAAATTGTGCTCAATGCCGTAAATTGTTACGACACCCTGGATCAATTGCTGGACATCCGCCCGGAAGTGCGCTATTTTTTGCCCAACGCGTTTACCCCCAACGGTGATTCGGTCAACGACGAATTTAAGGGGGTTGGGGTCATGGCCGGAGCCAAGGAATTTAATTTTACCATCTGGAACCGCTGGGGGGAAATGATCTATCAAACCGATGAGCCGAACAAAGGCTGGAATGGCCGAAAATTCAATGTTGGTGTGGAATCGCCACCAGGTGTGTACGTGGTATTGGTCACTTATCGAGACCCCCGAGGCAATCCGTATGAACTGAAAGGTTTTGTGACCCTGGTGCGTTGAATGCATTTTGCAGAAATTTAAATGAAACATTTGCAAAACTTTTCACAAAAAAACCTTTGCATTTATAAAAATCAGTTACCTTTGCACGGCTAAAGAAAAAAGTAAAATTTTTGCACGATGGATGCGATAAAGTTTGTTCATGAACAGTTAACTCCGGCGAGACAAGTGCCGTTACCGGCTTTCCGCGCTGGTGATAATGTAGTGGTGAACTATAAGATTATCGAGGGAGACAAGGAGCGTATTCAGTCTTTCCGTGGGGATGTAATCCAGGTTAAAGGTACTGGATCTACAAAGACCTTTACAGTAAGAAAAATTTCCAATGGTGTGGGTGTCGAGCGTATTTTCCCGTTCGCTTCCCCTAATATCGTAGATGTTCAGGTAACCAAGCGTGGTAAAGTACGCCGTGCGAGACTGTTCTACCTGCGTGACCTCATTGGTAAAAAAGCCCGGATCAAGGAGCGTAAATTCCAAAAGAACATTTCTCAGGTTGCACAAGGTGCACAGGGGTAAACCTTCTTCTGGTCAACATAAAAGAGGATTTCAGCTACGCGTTGGAATCCTCTTTTTGTTTTTGTACAATACATTACAATTCAAGTACTTGATTTTAGTTTTAGCAATCCAAATTGCCAACCGGCACAATCCACTTTTCCCGTTTGTAGATTACCATTAATTTTAGACCATTCTTACTGATCGCCCGATCGAAGTGATGCACACTCGGCACGTCTACTGATTACCGTACACTAACAAATACATTCAAGCCATGAAATTATTGAGACTTTATTTGCTCATTGTATTGGGAGGACTCAGTCTGCTGCGCAGCCAAGCACAGCAGTTCAATTCCCTTACTGTACTCGATCCTCAGTTCAATTGGCCCAATTACCGTGGGACGATTGAAGAAGCTACGATTACGCTACGCCCGGTTGGATTGTACACCGAAGTCGGCGTTTACCTGACAATTTCCGCCAAAGACGCAAGCTTTCAAGTTGGACGGCAATTAGAGGCTGTATTGGGTTTTACTTTACCCGACAATTCAATCGTTAATGATTCCTGGCTGTGGATAGATACAACAATCATCCGCGCCAAAATCCTCGACCGCTGGACGGCATCTACGATTTATGAAAACATTGTACAAAGACGCCAGGATCCTTCTATCCTGACTAAAGCAACCGCCAATCAGTATTCCTTACGCATTTATCCCTTGATCATGGGGGATAAACGCAAAGTGAAAATCAATTACCTGGTGCCTGGAAACTGGACGACTGAAGAGGTGCAAACCGTATTACCCGTAGGCTTACTGAGGAGTGGGCAAGCAACGCCGCCACCACTGGAGATACGCTTGTTTATGGACTCTCCTTGGCAAAACCCCAAATTATCTACCCACCCAGAGCTCAACTTTGTTCCAAAACAAGACCCGGAAGTAGGCACTTATCTTTCGGCACTGATACCCCCGGCTGGCCTGAGTACCCGTGAGGTGATCCTCAGCTTGAAAGCGCCGCTCAAAAATGGGGTCTTTCTTTCCCGCTATGGGGACAATCAGGAGGGATACTACCAGATGGCGCTCTTCCCCGAGCAAATGATTGATTTTTCTGGCAACCTCAAACCTCGCCGCATCCTGGTGCTCGTGCATTACAACCCGGCTACTGCCTTGGGAATATCTCCCTCACAATTGATGAGTGAAATTAGTGCCCAGCTTAAACGGGGTGCTTCAACCGCGTGATTTTTTTAATGTTGTCCTCAGTGGGGTCAGCCCTAAAGTGTTGGCCAATGACTGGATTTCCGCCAGCCCTACGGAGATTGATCGCGTGTTTAACACTTTGCAAAACGAAAACCTGAGCAGCCTCAACCTCCCTGGTTTGATGGCGAAAGGCATGGAATGGATTAAATCCAATGGAAAAGAGTCAAAGATTTTACTGTTTTCCAGTTCCGTATCCGAGGGGGATTTAGGGGTTTCGAATGAATTGATCCGCGAGTTATCCCTCATCAAAGGCAATACAGAAATTCCTTTTTACATCGTTGACTATGCCCGACACAACGCGCCTAACTACCGCATCAACAACCGCAACTATTGGGGCAACGAATACTTTTACCTCAATTGGTCGCGACTGACCAAAGGCGATTACGCGCAGCAATATTATTGTTGTTCGGATTTTAATTTGCTCAGTGCGGGTGTAGTGGACGTCATGACAACCGAAAAGGCGGATTTGGACTTGCACACTTCCCTGCAAAGTGGATTTTGTTACAATCGCTACAATTTGAATCAACTAGGGGAAGCCACCACGTTGCGGCAGCCCATTTTACAAGTAGGCCGTTATCAGGGGAATTGGCCTTTTGTAGTGGAATTATCGGGCAAATACGCCAATAATTTGTTTTTTAATGCAACTGCTGTACCCTTAACCGAAACGTATGTTACGGACAGTACAGGTGCAGACACCTGGGCTGGCAATTACATCAGTGCCCTGGAAAGACCTGGCAGTAGCAACAACGCAATTGCCGCAGAGATCATCAATGCCAGTATCCAGAGGCGAATCTTGTCCTATTACACTGCCTTTTTATGCCTGGAACCCGCCCAGGGTGGCGAGCCTTGCCTGAGCTGCCTCGACCGCAGTCAAGGCCCTCTCGTGAGTACCCAGGATCTGCAAGACAGCCTCATCGTCAGCAAAATCAGCCCGAACCCCTTCCGCGAGCGGGTGATGATCCGGCTACAATTCAAAGACTTGATCGACCTATCCAATGCCAAAATCTTGGTGTACAACCACGTCGGGCAAGTGGTGCGCACGTTCAGCGATGTCCCCAAAGGGAAAATCCAGAACCTGGAATTGCAGTGGGATGGCCGCAGTGATGGCGGAGCGGAAGTGCCTGCGGGGATGTACATCTTCCGCTTGCAGACGCCTACGGGGCAATACAGCCGGAAGTTGATGAAGCTGGAGCATTAAAGTTTACAAACAGATTTGACCACAGATTATACGCAGATTGACACAGATTTTTCTGAGTAAAATCTGTGTATACATCTGCGTCAAATCTGTGGTGAAATAAAACACCCCGTTTTAAACCCAAATCGTCCTCCCGGTCGCCAATACTTTTTTGTCTTCCTGCCTTACCAAACTGTGCAAATAAGTAGACTCATCAATTTGCTGAAACTGAGCATCGATCCGATCATGCAAATTCCCTTCCGCCAAAAAGAGCAAATCCATCCGCCGGATTTGCTGCTTGGCCAGTGTCTCTTCAGGGCAAGGCCTCCAACATCCACTTCACAAAATGCACATTGTTGAGGTGTTTGAGAAAATCCAGATCGTACCAACCCACTTCATAATTGCGGCTGGTAAATGCACGATCCATTTGGGGTAAACTGTCCAGGGCGTACGGCAGCGCCATTTCCACGGGAGGGAAATACCCCGAAAAACGCGCCAGCAACTCCGCCGGAATCCGACTCATCTGTCGGGTTTGCAGATTCATCAACAACCAGGTGGTGGCTGCCGTGGCGATTTGTTGCCCTGCTTCGTCGTACACCCGGAAATCGCGGTAGGTAAACACCCGATCTGCGCCAGTAGGGTAGGAGTGGATGGAGATTTTTTCCCCCAGCATGGGCAATCGTTCAATGTCAATGCGTTTGCGGATCAGCACCCAGGCCAGGCTGTGTTGCTCCAAATCCCATACCGATATGTTGAGCTCCAGCACTTGCTGCATGGCCGTTTCTTGCATCAGGCGCACCAACGCGGGGATGGTCAGCTGCTGATTGCAGTCGATCTCAAAGGTGCGGATGGCGTAGGATTCGAGTTGGGGGAGTGGATATGTGCTGGATTTTGGGCGAAAATACGGGATTTGTTTTTTATAAGGTTTCTTCAAAAGCCAATTGTATTTTCTGACAATTTAAAAAAATAATATCTTTACCAAGCAGGAATGCACTACAACGGATTGTTTATAACACCCCATTGTCAATGGCCAATCGAGACACATTAACTGTAAACCAGCAAGATGGAGAAAAGAGCTCCCGTCCCAATGGCAAAAACTACCTCCTGGCCATTGCCATCGATGACTACCAGCATTGCAGCAAGCTGAGCAACGCCGTCAAGGATGTAGAAGTGTTCATTCAACTTATGCTCAGTCGGTACAACTTCGAAACCGAAAACATCACCTTTATCAAAGACGATCAAGCGAACAAAAAGAGCATCGAACGGGCTTTTCTCCACTTGATCAAAACTGTCACGCCTCAGGACAACCTGATCGTCTATTTCAGCGGGCACGGTCGTTGCCGATGAACATTTCGGTGGCAACTGGGT
>NZ_JADKCX010000035.1 GCF_016718685.1 Haliscomenobacter sp.
ATGGGGTCTTTGCTGGTTTGGATCAGGCGAATGATGTTGACTGCGGCGGGTGAAGCTGAATCGGCCAGGGGGCGGAGCAGGTCTGCTTCCGCGCATTTGGCGTACAAGGCATCCAGGAAAGATTCCTCTTTTTGCAGGAATTCGAGTTGAAACTGATTATAGAGAAAATCTCGGATTTCATCATCGGGCTGCTGCTGATCACTAGAGTATTTTTCACTTTCCTCCTGCCCGCAGAGGAGGCGTAGCAAGAGTTGGGTGTACCATTTTCGAAAACCGATCAAAGAACATGCGCACCTTGCTCAGCGCAGTTTGTAATTTGGGTGGTAGGCCAGGTGAACCCACCGAGGTGGAAACCAAACGAAAGAGGTCTTCGTAATCCAAGATGATGGATTCGTCGTCGTTGACACTGCCGTAGAGGTTGTAAAACAGGGGCAGGGCCATTTGGGGCTCTTCGACGTCTTCTACGGCTTTGCTGCGGTTGCGGAAATAGCTGAAGCGGTGCTGCACGCCGTAGGTGTAGGCCACATCCGAAATGTAGGTATCGGGATTGATGGAGACTACCAGTGGGAATTTGATCTGGATGATTTTTTTGTATACTTCTTCCTCGGGGCTGTGTTCCGCCGGGCTGCGCTCGTTGAGGTATTTGCGGACGTGGTTGGCGGCGTTGTTTTTGGCAATTCTATTGGCGAAGAGGAAAAGGCCGTCCTTGTTGTAGTTGTAGGCGATTTTGTTTTGGAAGTTTTTCCAGATGCTTTCCCGCCAGGCAATGTTCATCGGGGCGTCCTCGATGTGGACGATGCCGGGGCCAATGAGCAAAGGCGGCTTGTTCATTTTTGAGGTAATCGAGGATGGTTTCCCAATCGAGGTCGGCGGGTCTTTCATATCAAGGGGCTAATTCAGTGGATTAATTGGTAGTGGCGTTGAGAGTAAAGATAATTTAATTTGCACAAAGGAAAATTGGAGGAGGGTATTTGAGGATGGGTAGAAAGACCAGCTATATTTTCAAACATTTGAATGGCCTTCTTCGGTGGAATCAAATATTAGTGTTGATGAGTGTGAATAAATTCATTGGCCGGGTCAAAATATTCAAACAAACCCCCCATCCGCCAATCAACTACATATTCCGCCGATATTGCCCCCCCACCGCATACAAGGCATGCGTGATTTCCCCCAGTGAGCAATACTTCGCCGTTTCCATCAATTCCGCAAAAATGTTGCCATTGCTAATGGCTACTTGTTGCAAACGCTGGAGCGCTTTGGGCCCAAATTCCGCCTGGGCTGTCTGTAGGTTTTGCAAAGTCTGGATTTGCGCCTCCTTTTCCTCCGGCGTGGCCCGGATCACCTCTGAGGGCACAATGGTCAAGGAACCTTCCTTGCTCAAAAACGTATTCACCCCGATGATCGGGTAATCCCCGCTGTGTTTGCGGGTTTCGTAGTACAGGCTTTCCTCCTGAATTTTGCCGCGTTGGTACATCGTTTCCATGGCACCCAGCACCCCGCCCCGTTCGCTGATGCGGTCAAATTCGGCCAGCACTGCTTCTTCCACCAGGTCGGTCAGTTCTTCGATGATGAACGCCCCTTGGAGTGGGTTTTCGTTTTTGGCCAAACCCAATTCCTTGTTGATGATGAGTTGAATGGCCATGGCGCGGCGCACACTTTCTTCGGTGGGCGTGGTGATGGCTTCATCGTAGGCATTGGTATGCAGGGAGTTGCAATTGTCATAAATGGCGTACAAAGCCTGTAGTGTCGTGCGGATGTCGTTGAAGTCGATCTCCTGGGCGTGCAGGGAGCGGCCGCTGGTTTGGATGTGGTATTTGAGCATTTGAGAACGCTCGTTGGCTCCGTATTTTTCCTTCATGGCTTTGGCCCAGATGCGCCGGGCCACCCGCCCGATTACGGCGTACTCCGGATCGACACCGTTGGAGAAAAAGAAGGACAAATTTGGGGCAAAATCATCAATGTGCATGCCCCGCGAGAGGTAGTACTCCACAAAGGTAAAACCATTGGAGAGCGTAAAGGCCAGTTGCGAAATCGGGTTGGCCCCCGCCTCGGCGATGTGGTAACCCGAAATGGAGACCGAGTAAAAATTGCGCACCTGGTTTTGCACAAAATACTCCTGTACGTCGCCCATCAATTTGAGGGCAAATTCGGTGGAAAAAATACAAGTATTCTGCGCCTGGTCTTCTTTGAGGATATCAGCCTGGACGGTGCCACGCACGGCGTTCAAGGCCTTGGCTTTCAGGCTGGTGTATGCCTCGGTGGGCAACACCTGATCTCCCGTGAGTCCCAGAAGCATCAGTCCCAAACCATCATTTCCGGGGGGGATTTCGCCGTGGTACCTGGGGCGGGGCAAACCCCGCTGGTCGTATACCTCGGCCAATTTGGCTTCCACCACAGGCTCCAGTCCATTGCGCCGGATGTATTGTTCACACTGCTGGTCGATGGCGGCATGCATAAAAAAAGCTACAATGGTGGCTGCCGGCCCATTGATGGTCATGGATACCGAGGTACGGGGGTCACAAAGGTCGAAGCCAGAATACAGCTTTTTGGCATCATCCAAACAACAAATGCTCACCCCCGAATTGCCTACTTTGCCATAAATGTCGGGGCGGTAATCGGGGTCTTCGCCGTAAAGGGTCACGGAGTCAAAAGCGGTAGAGAGGCGATTGGCAGGCATGTCTACCGACACATAGTGGAAACGGCGATTGGTGCGCTCGGGTCCACCTTCTCCGGCAAACATGCGCGTGGGGTCTTCTTCCTGGCGTTTGAAGGGGAAAACACCAGCGGTATACGGGAATTTGCCGGGTACATTTTCGCGCAGCACCCAGCGCAGGATTTCGCCCCAGTCCTGGTATTTGGGCAGGGCTACCCGAGGGATGCGGGTATGCGAGAGGCTGGTGGTAAAGGTGGGTACCCGAATTTCTTTGCTCCGGACGGTGTAAACGTATTCATCCGCAGCGTAGGCCGCCTTTTGCGCAGCCCATTCGGTGAGGATTTTTTTACAAGAAGGTTCCAGGTGCAATTCCAGGGTTTGTAGTGGTCTTCAAGCCCTGCAATGAGTTCGGGATTGGGGTTTTGGTTTGAGTACGCAAGAAATTGATGGTAGTGTGCAAAGCAAATAGCTGGCGAGCGGTGTCCGTTTGTCGCTCCACCCAACGTTCGTAAGCCCGGTTGCTTTCGGCAATTTCCGACAGGTAGCGGCTGCGTTGTGGCGGGATGATGTACACTTTTTCGCTCACTTCCGCGCCAGCCTGAAAGTCCGAAGGCAAATTCGCCCCGGTTTTTTCCACCAATACCTCGATCACTTTTTGGTACAAGCGGTTCATCCCCGGATCGTTGAACTGGGAGGCGATGGTGCCAAAAACAGGCATTTCCTCCACTGGTTTTTGCCAAAGCTGGTGTGCCCGTTGGTATTGTTTTTTGACGTCGCGCAAGGCATCCAGGGCCCCCCGTTTGTCAAATTTGTTGATGGCAATGACATCCGCAAAATCGATCATGTCGATCTTTTCCAATTGGGTCGCTGCGCCGTATTCGGGGGTCATCACGTAAAGTGATACATCGGAGTGATCCACGATTTCGGTATCGGATTGCCCGATGCCAGAAGTTTCCAGAATGATCAGGTCGAAACCCGCCGCTTTGAGGATGTTGACGGCGTCTGCTACGTAGCGGGAAAGTGCCAGGTTGGACTGCCTGGTGGCCAGTGAACGCATGTACACCCTTGAGTTGCTGGCCGCGTTCATGCGAATGCGGTCGCCGAGCAGGGCACCTCCGGTTTTGCGTTTGGAGGGATCAACGGAGACAATGGCGATGGTTTTGTCAGTAAAATCGAGCAAAAAACGACGCAGCAATTCGTCGACGAGGCTACTTTTGCCTGCGCCTCCAGTTCCGGTTATGCCGAGTACGGGGATGATTTTCCCCGCAATTTCCTGCTGCAGTTGATCCAGCCAGTCGCGGTTGGCCTCGGGATAGTTTTCAATGGCTGAAATCATGCGGGCAATGCTGCGGCCTTCACGCAAGCGGAAGGTGTTGAGCTCCCCGTTGAGGTTTTGCCCCACCGGGAAATCGCATTTTGCCAACAGGTCGTTGATCATGCCTTGCAGGCCGAGCTGTCGGCCATCGTCGGGGCTATAAATCCGGGCAATGCCGTAGGATTGTAGCTCGGCTACTTCGTGAGGCAAAATGGTGCCGCCGCCGCCGCCAAAAATTTTGATGTGCCCCGAGCCTTTTTCCTGCAGCAGGTCGTACATGTACTTAAAAAACTCCAAATGGCCGCCCTGGTACGAGGTGATGGCAATGCCTTGCACATCTTCCTGGATGGCAGCGTCTACAATCTCTTGCACGGAACGGTTGTGCCCCAGGTGGATGATTTCGGCGCCGGAGCTTTGTAAAATGCGGCGCATGATGTTGATGGCCGCGTCGTGGCCATCAAAGAGCGAAGCAGCGGTAACGAGGCGGATTTTGTATTTGGGCTGGTATGCGGTGATGGCTTCCATAATTTGCGAGCTGAAGTGTAGGGCAAAGTTACGCAAAACGGAGCCATCAAGTCGGTTTGATTACTGAAAATGTAAAGTAGCACCGCTGCGCGGAGTGGAACAACACAAATTTACATTCTATTCTTGACTCCAGCCAGTCGTGTGGATTCTGATTGGCACCAGCGATTTAATTCGCAGAAGTCGCACCGTTTTACCGCAGAATAAATCCGATTGCGGCGCTTTTTACACAACGGCAGTTAGGCGCAGAGGTCGCCTGGCGTAGAGCGGCAGGTTAAACAACGGATTAAACTGAGGCAAGATTTCCATGAGTCGGAACTCGAGCCACCGCAGGCAAACTCCTTGAAATATGCAACCGTGTCCCGTCACCTGCGTAAAAATGTGAATGTGAGTTCAATAAGAAATAAGCACCGCAAATCACAAAGATTTACCCAGACAATGTCGTTTTGAAAAATATGCGCAAATCTGCGTGACTGCGGAAAAATAAAAATGAGCCCAATTGAAGTCGGGGCTATAATTTCATCTAGAAATAAAATCTCAAGCCTATCCCTCCACCCAGGTCGCCATCGGTGTTTTCAATCACTTGCAGCCGGGGGGTGATTTGTCCAAAAAGTTCGAATTGATCAAAGAATACATTGATGCCAAAGTTGCCACTGATGCCCACTCCGAGGTAGTCTTCATACCGGCCCCGCTCGTAAAAAGCGATGAAAGCACCCGGGCCATAAAAGAAATTGACATTGCGGGCACCACCCAAGGGTTTATGGTACAAGGCGTGGACATTGACGAACAAATAATCATTCAAGTCCCAGGCAGCTAAAATGTCGACGGAGGCCTTGCCAGCCTTGTAAAATTTCAGGGTCAAACCGCTGGGGTCGCCCACTTGTAACCCAAGACCCACACTGCCACTTTTAACCTGGGCAAAGGTTTGAGCGCTACTCAATCCACAAAAGGCGAGGAGTAAAACAAATAGGAACTTTTTCATTTGACTAAAATTTGGGTGTAGCTGTCAAACGTATAAAAGATTTGGGTAAGTGTACACTTGCGGGCAAAAAAAGTGCCGACCACAGGAGGCGATCGGCAATGATATTGGGTACTCTAACTCTTAACTTGTTGATTGGAGTGGGAATTCAAACCCACCCACGCTAAGCCGTTGGCCAGGGCCAAGACTCATGGATACTTTTACCAATCATCGGCTTCCAGGATTTTTTTGGATTGGCCTTGATTTGACGGGCAAGCTCAATCTGCCGTGGCGACAACACCTCTTCCGGCGACTTTCCACTAGCCAAAAGGCTATTGGCACGCGCGGCCTGCAACTCGGTCATCGGCAGATAACGGTAAAAACTTTGGTACAAATAGTATTTGCTTTCGGGGTCGCGGCGATAAGCAGCAGGCTCTTTTACCTTGCCTTTGCCCAAGACCTTTTCCACTTTTGCTTTTTCCTGGGTGTCTGCGGTAAACACGCCATCGGCGCACTTCACTTTTCCTCCCGATTCAACGAGCGTCTCAAAAGAAAGGAGACGGGGATTGTATTCTACGGTTACCACTTCATGACCAGCCATAAAGCCCGCTTCGGTAGCTACCACTCCAGGAATTTTGCCCAGTTCTTTTTCTCCTGTCCAGAAGCAGTACATCGACAAGGTGGCCGTTTTGGTGCCCAATGCCTTGCTTTGTAGTTCTTCACGCAACAAACCCAAATAGCTTGGAACGGCCAGATTACTTTTATCCAGCGCAACCAACATGGAATTCAATACACCCAGGGGGGTGTAATTTCCGGAAACGCGCTCGGCCAAATTCTTTTTGTTGGCGTCTACGATGCGTACAACGGGGTTATTCCAGGAAGGTTCATTGTAGTACTTGAGCACTTCAGCGTCTTTGCCCCCTTTGTTGTTGTAAACCGCTACGGGTACAAACAGGGATTCAATCGCTTCGACAATCAAGGGATGGCTGAGTACTTCTGCGCCATAACGCTGGCAGGTGCTGCAACCGGGTACTTCCTGAAAGAGCAAAAACACGGGTTTTTGTTCTTTTTTGGCCCTGGCTAAACCCTGCTCAAAATCACGCACCCAAGTGACTTTACCCAACTCCAGCGGAGTTTGAGTGCCCTGTGCGAGGGCGCTACTGGCCAAAGCCAGAAGCAAGGTCAATGTTTTGATGGTGTGTGAAAGCATACAAGCGACTGATTTATGGCTGCAAAATGGACTTTTTAAACCACATGAAATGTAGCGGTGGAGACAGTTTGAGCAGTGTTTTGCGACAACACAATTTATATTTGTACCAACAACACCCTAATCCTGTAATCATGGAAAATCTTACCATCACCCGTGGTGCCTACACGATTACCACCGACAAATCGCGCTTGGACCTCAATGCGGTGCACCAGTATTTGTCAAAACAATCGTACTGGAGTACCAATATTCCGCTGCAAACCGTGCAAAAAGCGGCGGCACATTCGCTCACTTTTGCAGTCTTGTATGGAGATGAACAAGTGGGTTATGCGCGCATCATTTCCGATTATTCGATCTTTGCTTACCTTGGCGATGTGTACATTTTGGAAGCACACCAGGGGCAGGGTTTGTCCAAATGGCTGATGGAAACCATCATGGGCCACCCGGACTTGCAAGGCCTTCGGCGTTGGATATTGGCCACCCGCGACGCGCATGGTTTGTACGCGCAGTACGGATGGAAACCGCTGGCCAATCCGTCCATTTGGATGGAAGTGCACAACCCAAATGTTTACAAAATTTAAAAAATAGCCACAACACATGATCATCAACACCTTACGGGGTCTTTTCAAGCGCGACCTTGAAACCTTGAAAAAGAAATTGGCCTGTATCAAACCGAAGCAAACCTTTGGACAATTGATGCGGCGATCAGCAACTCAGCAGGCAACCTTTGCCTGCATCTGGTCGGCAATTTGAATACTTACATCGGCGCCGAATTTGGCAAAACGGGGTATATCCGCAACCGCGACCTGGAGTTTTCGCAAAAAGACGTTCCCCAAACAGCGTTATTGGCCAAAATTGAGGATACAATTGCCGTAGTAGATCTTGCATTGAGTCAGCTTAGCGAAGCGCAACTCCAGGCCGATTACCCTCAGGAGGTCTTTGCCGGAAAAACGATGACAACAGAGTATTTTTTGATTCACCTGGTGGCACATTTGTCCTATCACCTGGGGCAAATCAATTACCACCGGCGCTTGTTGGACAAGTAATAGACTTGAGGTAAGTTGATAATCAGGCAATTGATAATCAACTCGCCTCAAGTCTAATGAATCAATGCTCACTCCGACACCGCCACTCCCACAAAAGAATCCGCCGTACCATAATACAAAAACCATTTCTTTTTGAAGTACACCAAACCTTCAGCAAAAGTGGTACCCGCCTGGTATTGCCCTGTAACTTCGTGGGGCAAGCTCGGCTTAAGGAAAGGTTGATCCAAACGCCGCAGTACTTTTTCAGGATTGTCGGCAGCAAAAGTTACGCGGCCCACCGAATACATACCTTTGGGCAAACGGGTATCGGCCTTTTCATCGGTGGCATTGCGGCCATTGTAGAAGAGGTTGATCTCGTTGTTGATGATGATGGCGGGGGGGCCACATTCCGTAAGGTTGCTGTCGAACATCCCTGGACGGGTGCGGATGACGGCTTTCAATTCTTCTCGCGCATCCACAGCAGGATACCAATCGTACAGGTTGTCTGACCAGGCCAGGTTGACAAAAAGTTCACCCCAATACATCCAATATTTGCCATTGATTTTGGCCAATACCGCTTTGCCATTGACCATTTTGGTAACCATCGAACCGGACTTACAGGCCATGTCCAGAAATTTCCCGTTGTAGGCTTTGGCAAAAGCGGGGCCTTTTTTTTCCCAGTGTTCCAAATCTTTGGAAAAAGCAATACACAAGCGCGGCAGTTTGTAATTCCAGGCCGTATAGGCCACGACGTAAAGTCCTTCTTCGGTTTGTACCAAACGTGGATCTTCACAACCGCCAGGAAAATCATACTGGGTTTGACTGTCATTGTCTGGATACAATACGGGCTCGGGATGTTTCGCAAAGTGGATGCCATCGGTGCTTTCGGCGAGTCCCAAGCGTGAGGTGCGGCCACCGAGGATGGCAGCAGGATTGTCTTCACAACGGTAGAGCAAAACACTTTGCCGTCTTTGACAATGGCCCCCGGGTTGAATACATCCGCCCGTTGCCACCTTACAGTCTGTTTTTTTACCGGACAAAAAAAGGTAAAGCTGGTGTCGGCTTTAAGGATGGGATTTTCAGCCGGTTTGTAAAAGGCCAACTTTTCGATGCCGGTTTGCATCTTTTGTACGGCACAAGCTGAAAATAACAATGCAGTTAGGAGAAAAAGGGATAGGTTCCGCATGAGCTGAAAATTTTATTTGCAAGTAATGTATCATTAAGCTAGGCCGTAACCTATATTTTGGCCGAAATAAAACCTATTTCAAGATGATCATCGAACACGTAGCCATTTGGACGACACAATTGGAAGCCTTGAAGGATTACTACATCCGGTATTTTGGGGCACAAGCCAACGACAAATACACCAATGTACAAAAACAATTCCAGAGCTATTTCCTGAGTTTCGCATCAGGCGCCCGACTCGAACTGATGAGCAGGCCCGACATTCCGGCCAATGCCAATGATCCCGTTTCAGCACAATATCTCGGCCTCATCCACCGTGCTTTTGGGGTAGATACCATGGCCGAAGTAGAGGCGAAAGCCGCAGAGCTGCGTGCTGCGGGTTTTCCCATCCTCAGTGGTCCCCGCAAAACTGGCGATGGGTATTATGAATTTGAAACGCTGGATCCAGATAACAATCGGCTGGAGGTGTCGGCGGTGGGCCGAATGATGTTGATGGGGGTTAATAAGACATCAACCCCCATCAACCCTCATCAACCCTTATCAACCCTCATCAACCAACTGTAATAAACCTCCCCTCACAAACACCCCTTCAAAATCCGCATCCCCGCTTCCATTTCTTCCTCCGTAGCCGAAGCAAAACCCAGTCGGGTAGCATTCAAATGGCTGGAATAACTGGAACCATCGGGGATGTACAAACCTTTGGCCCGTGCTTTAAGCGCCAATTCACGCAGGGGAAGATCGGGATCAAAATTGGCCCAAACGGCCATGCCACCTGTGGGTTTTTTGAATTCGATGACCTGACCCATTTCCTGTTTGAGTAGCTCACAAAAAGCGTCGCGGCGGCGGTGATAGGTTTTTTGGGCTTTTTTCAAATGCCGCTTCATTTCGCCGTCGCGGAACAGGGTGGCTACCGCCGCTTCCAGGAGGTTGTCACCCTGTCGGTCTACGATGCGTCGAAGCAAGGCCATACTTTCAATCACTTCACTGGGGCCTACCACATAACCAATGCGCAGTGCGGGCGAAAAAGCTTTGCACAAGGAGCCAACGTACAGCACATTACCCCCTGCGTCGGCACCCGCAAGGGGCAAAATGGGGTTGCAATCGTAGTGAAAATCATAATCGTAATCGTCTTCCAGGATGCAGAAATGGTACTGCTGAGCCAATTGCAAGAGCCGCAAACGACGCTCGGCGGGCATGGTCACCGTGGTGGGGTAGTAGTGGTGTGGGGTGACGTAAACCAGGCGTACCACCTGCTGCTGGCACAGTTTTTCAATGGCGTCCACATCAATGCCCTCGGCATCAACGGGTACACTAAGGAGGTTTGCACCCGTTTTTTGAAAAATTAAACTCGCCGAGCCGAAGGAAATTTCCCCGACTACCACCACATCCTGGGGCTGTAAAACCACCTGTGCTGCGAGGTAAATGGCCATGGTGCTCCCTCGGGTGATCAGCACATTTTCAACACCAATGGGCAAGCCGCGGGTTTCGCGCAGGTAATTGGTCATCTGGTTGCGCAGGGACAATTCGCCATAAGTATCGCCATAAAAAAACAAATTTTTGCGGTACCCCTGGCGCAAAATGCTGCGGAAGGCCCGATTGAGTTCATCCCAGGGGGCAATGCGCACATCCGGGAAACCATCGTCAAAAGCCAAGGTATTGCTGCCCCGTAAGATGGGGCGTTGCAGGTTGGCATCGGGATGGAACACAAAGCCTGCTTGTGTACGCGGATTGGCTTGGGGTTGCGGTGGAGTGTGTAGCGACTGAGGTCTGATTTCCGGCAATTTTTGACTGACAAAAGTGCCTTTTGCAGCGCGGGTTTCAAGCCAGCCCTGGGCCAGCAATTCCTCATAGGCGGCGACCACGGTTTGCCGGTGCAGTCCCAAAGCCAAAGCCAATGCCCTAGAGCCCGGCAATTGCGCGCCCACGGGGATGGTGCCCTTGCGGATGTTTTCCGTCAAAGCACTGGAAATTTGCAGAAAAATGGGGGTTTTGAGGGTTTTGTCAACCGCGATAAGGGTAGCGAAGGGTAGCATGGGGATGAAAGTTGATGAAAGTTGATAACAGGTTGATGAAGGTTGATAAGGGTTGATGGGGATCAACCTTCATCAACCCCTATCAACCCTTATCAACTCAACTTATTTGCCCCTAAAAATAATACATCTGGACTATTCATTTTTTTAAAACCGGATATTTTTAATAGGCCGTTAAACTGTATTTTTGTGGCGTATAAACCAGCACAACATGCAAACTGAAAACAACAAACATTTGCCAGCTTTGGCAGATACACCTGAGCCACCCTATTACGCGGTCATCTTCAGCACCACGCGCACCGAAGGAGACCATGGCTATGGGGAAATGGCCGAAAAAATGGCTGCGCTAGCTGCTACTATGCCCGGGTATCTGGGCGCTGAAAGTACCCGCAACGAAATTGGCATAACCGTGTCTTACTGGAAAGATTTGGAAAGCATCAAAAACTGGAAATACAACCTGGAACACGTTGTAGCCCGAGATTTGGGGCGAGAGGTCTGGTACCAGTCTTATCGTTTGCGCATTGCGCGGGTTGAACGGGATTACGGGTTTGAGAAGAAATAAATTCGCCAAATTTTCACTTGCCCACCCCGAGTGGGGTATATTTTTCAATAAATATCCTTAATCTTGTTTCAGCTTAACCTTGTTTATTTATGGCCAATACCGCCCGGCAGGCATCTATTCTCGATTTTTTCCTCGAATCCCTTTTGCTGATTGTAGCAGCGGGCATCTTGGCTTTTGCCTGTTTGATGGGCACCAAAATTGTGCCCTATTTCAGTTTTCATCCCCTCCAGGATTTTTTGGGTACGAAGACCGACGCAGTATTGGCTAAACCCTTCTTTCAGGTTTCTTTTTACGTTCACATCGCCAGCAGTTGGGTGGTGATGACAACTGGTGCCCTCCAGATCATCCCCGCTTTGTACCGGCGTTGGCCGGGCGTACATCGTTGGTTGGGGCGTATTTACGTGCTAACCATTTTGGTATTGGCCTGTCCTTCAGGGTTGGGTTTGGCCATTTATGCCAATGGTGGGCTGGCCGCACGGGTTGGATTCAGCCTCCAGTGTGTGGTATGGTGGTTCTTGACTTTTCAAGCCTGGTATTATGCCCGCCAACAGCATTGGGAAAAACATGCCAACGCTATGCTGCGCAGTTTGGCCGTAACTACAGCAGCGATGAGTCTGCGCACCGAGAGTTACTTCATGTATTATTATTTGGGCACCAAACCCATCGAAACCTATCTCACGGTAACCTGGCTTTCCTGGGTGGGAAATCTGTTTGTTGCCGAAATATTGATTTTTTTTGGCTGGGGAAGCTACCTGATTAAAAGAATGTTTATTTCCAAAGCGTTATACCATTAAACCAACTGCAACATGAAAAAACACCTTGCTCAAATTGCCGTCTTTGCTGCTGCTTTCGCCATTTGCCTTTTTGGCTTGATGCAATGCACCCAAAAAGCCGCCCAACAAACCGAAAAAGAAGAAGCGCCAACACCGCTCACTACCCACACTGAAGGGGCAGATACCCTGCGCTCCGAAGACATTGCTGAAAGTGAAATCAAACCGATTACCCTCAAATGGCTGCCCAGCACAGGCATGCATGCGCTGTTGGATACCCTCGATTTGTCGGACATCATTGTGAGTCACGATTGGGCCGAGCTGGGCTTTTACGGTGCTGATCGGTACAAAATCGAATTCTATTTTGCGGAAGTCACCAAAGATGAAAAAGATCCTTTCCTCTACCACATCGTGGGCAAAAATCGCCACAAAAAAGTGGTGACTGATTTTAAAGGTACTTTGCGCATCGATAGTCTGGCGCAAATCACTGACCCCAACCTTGATACCGAAGAGGTGAGCGACATGGGCGTGCAACGCATCTATTCGGCGGGCGGCAGCTTTACGTTGGCCGAAGACAGCCTCAGTAAATACTCGGGCCGCTTTACCGGACACCATAAAATGGACTTTGCCTCATACGACAAAGCGCCTACGGAAATCTGGTTTTTCTCAGATACCCCGAATAAAGGCAGTGGCATTCGCTACGACGGCGTCTGGACGAGTTACAAAACCGGAAAATCCAAACCGGTTATCTGGTCTAAAGATCTTTTCCGCTTCGCTAATGACATCCTCAAGGAGTTTTCCATTGGTGAACGCGATGTAGAAATCAACGAAAAATACCGCAGCCTGGGCTGGGATAATTTTTGGGAGAATGATGAGTGGTGGGCAGAGTCTAAGGTGAAGATGTAAGGCTTGAAGGTTCGGGGGTTCGAAGGTTCAATCGATCGCCAAGCTGGTCGCTGAGCGAAGTCGAGGAGCCTGATTGAACCCTCGAACGTCGAACCCCCGAACCTTCGAACTCTATTTTTTCAAAAGATCCCGAATTTCTCCAAGCAATTCGATATCCGTAGGCCCTGGAGGAGGGGCGGGAGCGGCTTCCGCTTGTTTGCGTTTGAGTCCGTTGATGCCTTTGATGACCATAAACATCACCAATGCCACTACGATAAAATCAATGCTGGCGGTGACAAACTCACCCCAGGCAATGGCCACTTCCGGGGTGTCGCCCACAGCTGCTTTAATGACAATTTTTTGGTCGTTGAGATTGACTCCTCCCAACAGCAGGCCGACTAAAGGGGCAAACATCTTCTCCACAAAGGCCGTTACAACCTTGCCAAAAGCTGCGCCCATCACAAAAGCGATGGCGGTATCAATCAGGTTGCCCTTGATGGCAAATTCTTTAAATTCTTTCCACATGGTGTTTGATTTGGTAAAAAAATGCTGTGTAGTAGAGCAAATATAAAATAAAAATATAGAAACACCTGTGGTCTGCCCCGGATTACCAATAGCCCATCATTGCGGATAGTTTGGAATATTCAGCCCGAGCATAATGTCATATTTATTTCCACTACTGGCGCTGGAAATAACCTGTCAACTCCTGCTGAAAACGATCAATCAAACCCGATTCTTGTACACTGGTACCATCACTTGCTTCGGATACGGCTTGTAATACTTCGATCACAAATGCATATTCTGCAGAAGGACCAAAATCTTTACAGGTCTGAAGAGCCTTAGCGAAAGCTTCGTCTGGGGTGTTTTCTTTGCGATTTTCGTAGTCAAAAGACCATTTGATCTCGTTAGACCAAGGGTGGTTTTCGAGTACTTCTTTCAGTTTACTAATTTCAGTGTCCTGAACGAGTCCGTCCACTTTAGCGACTGCATAAATAAGTTCACCGAGGGCATCGTAGAGTTGAGTTGTATCCATTGAATCAAGTATTTTGGTGATCAAGATAATGAAATCTTATTGACAGGTTTGGTACTTTCCCATCTTTGTTTCGTTATTTTGACAATCTACAATTCAAATTGATGAAAGCGGCCAGCGTAAAAGACTTAAAAAAAGAACTGCAACAACGATCAGCTTTCGAGTTGGTCGCTTTGTGTTTGCGTTTAAGCAAATTCAAAAAGGAGAACAAGGAACTGCTCAGTTACCTGCTCTTTGAAGCCGACGATGAAAATGCTTTCATCCGCCGCATCCAGGAAGAAATGGCGGAACAGTTTTCGAGCATCAACACCAAATCTTCACTCTTTATCAAAAAGGGCGTGGCCAAGATTCTGCGCAGCGTAAAAACGACGATCCGTTATTCCAGCAAGAAGGAAACTGAAGTGGAACTGCTGCTGTACTTCTGTGCGCAAATGAAAGAAATACGCCCATCCATAAAGCGAAATACCGTACTCCAAAATCTTTACGAACGACAATTGGAAAGGATTCGCAAAGTCGTGCCCTTATTGCACGAAGACCTTCAACACGACTATACGGTGGAGTTGGAGCGGCTATAGCTGAACCAAGTTGGCTGCTTCATTTCTACTTGTTGACCACCCGATTGATTTTTTCCCACACTTGGGATGACGGATATCATAGCCGGATACCATGAACGGGTCTATTTTTATTCCGCACTTCATTTTATCACTAAAAATACAATTGAATGAAAAAAGTCCTTACCTCGGGTCTGGTCGCGAGCCTTGTTTTGCTGGCCTTTGCCTATTTATGCTTAAAACTAATGCCGGTTTTACTGCCTCTAGTCGCATTAGAATATTTTAATCCGGTGTTTGTAGACGATGCCTCCCGGAATATTTTCTATTTTATCCATCCCGTAGTTCTGGCTTTTGCCCTGGCCTGGTTCTGGAATCGGTTTAAGGACCTGTTTGTCGGCAACCTGCTGGTTCGCGGCGTGGAATTCGGGTTTGTGTATGTCATCATTGCTACCCTGCCCATCATGGTGTTGACCTATAGCGCCATTGATGTATCCTTAATGGTAGTAGGCACCTGGTTGCTTTACGGCTTTTTCCAGGGAACCATTGCGGGCTTGATTTTTGCACGAATGCATGTGTGAAACGCATTTTCACACAAGCCCCCAGGTTTTCCAGCGTATATCAAATATCTGGGAATCTCAGAAGCATCTGTGGTGAAAAATGAGTCATTAAGACCTACCTCTCCTCCGCCAATCCCCATTTTTCTGGAGACCGCCACAGTGCCGAGAGCAACAATTCCCGCATGAACAGGAATTCTTTTGGCAATTTATCGTAAGCGGTAGCGAACAATTCTTCGTGGTTGATCACCTCTTTTTTCCAGGCCTCGCGGTCGATGGACATGATCTTGTCAAAGTCCTCCTGGGTAAAGTCGGTGAGTCCTTCCCAGTCCAGGTCTTGGTAGCGGGGCATCCAGCCAATGGGGCTTTCCACTGCGGAAGCACGGCCTTTGATGCGGTCGATGATCCATTTCAGCACCCGCATGTTCTCCCCAAAGCCAGGCCAAATGAAGTCGCCATTTTCGTCTTTGCGGAACCAGTTGACCCCAAAAATCCGGGGAGCGTTGGGCAAGTCGCGGCCATAGTCCAGCCAGTGGTTGAAATAATCGCCCAGGTGGTAACCCAGGAAGGGCAACATGGCGTAAGGGTCGCGGCGTACCTTGCCAATTTCGCCAAAAGCGGCAGCGGTCATTTCTGAGCCCATGGTAGCTGCGAGGTATACGCCAAAATTCCAATTGAAGGATTGCACCACCAGCGGAACGGTGGTACTACGGCGCCCCCAAAAATGAATGCACCAATGGGTACACCTTCGGGGTTGTCCCACTCACTGTCGATGGCCGGATTTTGGCCAGAGGGGGCGGTGAAACGCGAATTGGGGTGCGCACAAGGTTTGCCACTAGTTGGATCCCAGGGTTGTTTGCGCCAGTCGATCAGGTTGGCGGGTGGCGTTTTGCTCATGCCTTCCCACCAGATGTCGCCATCGGGAGTAACACCCACATTGGTAAAAATGGTGTTTTTGGCCAGCGCCGCCATGGCATTGGGGTTGGTTTTGAAGTTGGTTCCCGGTGCTACACCAAAATAACCCGCTTCGGGGTTGATGGCGTAAAGCCTGCCCCCTTCGCCCCGGTGAATCCAGGCAATATCGTCACCTACCGTCGTAATTTTCCAACCTTCCATGGCATCCGGCGGAATCATCATGGCAAAGTTGGTTTTGCCACAAGCACTGGGGAAAGCTGCGGCCACGTAGGTTTTTTCGCCTTCAGGTGATTCAGCACCCAGGATGAGCATGTGCTCGGCCAACCAGTGTTCCGCACGACCAAGCGACGAAGCGATGCGCAAGGCGAAACATTTTTTGCCCAATAACGCGTTGCCTCCATACCCACTACCGTAAGATACGATCGAACGTTCTTCGGGGTAGTGTACAATGTATTTCACCGTAGGGTTACAAGGCCAGGAAGTATCCTCTTGACCCGGTGCCAAAGGTGCCCCTGCGGTATGCAAACATTTGACGTAATCTTCTTTTGCTTCGATGAGCTTTAGCGCAGGAGTACCCATGCGGGTCATGATGCGCATGTTGGCCACTACGTATTCCGAGTCGGTAATCTGGATGCCATAACGCGACAATTCTGAACCCAATGGCCCCATGCAGAAGGGAATGATGTACATCGTACGTCCCTTCATACAACCCTTGAGCAGGGGTTCCAGGGTCTTTTTCATTTGTTTGGGCTCCACCCAGTTGTTGGTTGGACCTGCATCCGAACGATTGATGCTACAGATATAGGTGCGGTCTTCCACCCGAGCCACGTCGCTGGGATCGCTGAAACAAGCGAAGCTATTGGGCCATTTTTCGGGATTCAGGCGGATGAAAGTGCCTTTTTCGCGTTCGAGCACAGTCTTGTGAACCCCGAACCTTCGAACCCCCGCACCCTCAAACCCTTTAATTTTTTGCGTTCAGCTTTTCCAACACCGCCTTTGTGATGTCGAGGCTATCGTTGACCATCAACACGCCAGTGCCAGGGCCGTAGTTCAAAATAAAGTCATATCCTTTTTCCTTGCGGATGGCGGTAAGCAGTTCTTTTACCCGCTTTTCCAAATCTTCCTGAAGTTTTTGACGTTCGCACAGCAGTTGTTTCGACATCCGATCTTGCTCAGCGACAAAGTTTTGTTGCTTTTGCATGAGGCGCTGTTGTTCTTTTTGCAACTGAGCGGGAGCAAATTGCCCGGATTGTGCTTTTTGCTCTGCATTGATCATTTCCTGTTGCAGGGAGCGACCACGACCAGCAAGGGTATTCTCCATACTTTTGCCACGGGCTTCCAATGCCGTCAGTTGCTCTTGAAAAACAGCGTATTTGCTCAGCAAGCTATCGCCATTGACGTACACAACTTTTGGCGTCTCCTCCTTTTTTACTTCGGTGGATTTTCCCTTTGAACCTGATGTAGCGCTTGCGAAATGAGCGTAGAATAGGTAGCCAACGGCTACCAGCAGTATCCATGTCAATACTGATGTGATGTTTTTCATTAAACGGCAGTTTTGAAGTTGAAATAACGAAAGCAAAACTGCCATTATTTTTGCAAAAAACACCAAGAAAGTAGTGCTTTTGCTTAATTCGGTGGTAAGATCGGGGCTAACTCTGCCGTAAAAGATGATGTTTATCAACGCTTAGGGAGAATATTGTCAACTCAGCCCGTAGGATCAGGGTACTACAAATTGCTCACCAGTGAAGCAATCAACGTATGGTTGTTTTCCACCACTGATTTTCCATTGGGCTGCAGGGCACGTTGTTGGACCATCTGATTCATATAGCCCAATTCCAGGCTGAGTTTTTTATCGAGCTTCCAGCCCAACCCGGCGGCTATACGGTTTTGGTCATAAATGTTGACACCTACGTTTTTGCCAAAATTGATGAAGATTTCGTCGTAGATAAAGCCATATAACTTGTATTCGTCTCCTTTTTGCAGTGGAATATTCACTCTGCCGAGATAGCGTGCCCGGTTTTCAAAACGGGGGTTGGCCAAACTGCCAGTGGTGCTGTTCCCGAGATAACGCTGCTCCAGGCGATAACGATTGATAAAAGCAGCTCGACCAATTGGCGCTTTGAGAATCAACTGTTGCCAAAGGCGATTTTCTGGAAATTGGTTTCTAACGGGGAAATCGCCATAAGGATAGGTTTGCACGAAACAATAACCAGCCATGATTTGAATGGACGACGACAGGTTGTAGCCAATGCCCGCCCGCAACAACAGTTGCTGATCTTCAGGCAAAAGATCGGCTCGTCGGAATTGTACATCGTGGAACAAAAGCCATTTTTCATTGAGTTTGATGGTACCGTTTTCCATGTACCAGGCATGGGTGGAAGGGGCAATGATTCTTCCAGCTTGGGCAAAACCTGAATACGCTAATGCAAGCAACAGATTCACCAGGATCAAATTTTTCATCGAGTGAATTTTTAGAAAAAATGGCAAAATAAAAAAATGGATTCAGGTGTGGGTACTTTATCGGGCATTCATCCAGGACAAAAAATCACTGGCCTTGGCCTTACTTACCGTGATGGGATCAGGTGATTTTATTTTTGGTTTGATTTTCAGTTTGCGGGCAAAACCTGGTTCTACCGATTCAATCAGCTCATAATTGATCAGGTATTGGCGATTGGCGCGGAAAAATTGTTTGTTTCCTACCATTTTTTCAATTTCCTCCAAAGAATGATTGATCAGGTAAATATTGTGGTCAAAGGTTTGTAAACATACTTCTTCACCAGTGATGTAAAACATAGCAATTGCTTTGGTGGGAATGGGAACAATGTTGCCCCGTGAAGAAACCAAAAAATTGCTTTTCAGCCCTCCACTTTCAGACAATGCTTCGGTCAGGGCCTGTAAATCTGGACTTTCAGCTCGATAAAAATTGGCCAGCATCTTGAACTTATTCAAAGCAAAACGAAGGTCTTCAATGTGAAATGGTTTTAAAACGAATGCAATGCTGTTGGTTTGAAAGGCTGGATAGGCATCCTCTCGATGGGGAGAACAAAACACCACCGGACAAGCCACCGTAGTTTCTTTAAAAAGATCAAAACTCAGGCCATCGGCCAATTGGACGTCTAAAAAAATGAGGTCTGGTGCAGGGGGATAAGCTAAAAAGTTGACAGTACCTTCAATGCTGTCGGTAATGCCCAGGATGGTAATGGAAGGATCGATTTCCTGCAAGGTTTCGCTCAAGTCCTGGGCAGTCTTGGGCTCATCTTCTACAATCAGTACTTTCATTGTGTATTTGGTTGAGGAAGTTGAGAAGGTTTAGAAGGTTGAGGCTATCGCGAGCGGCCTTGCACCTCGACTCCACTTCGGTTTCGCTCTGTGACCAGATCGCCCGCGGTAGCCTCAACCTTCTCAACCTTCTAAACCTTTATCTCCGCTTTCTTCTGGATCCGTAAAGTTGGTTTCCCCTTCCCATTGACCAACAATGACTGTAGCCAAACAGTTGCCCAGGGTATTGGTAGCGGTGCGGCCCATGTCCATCAGCGCATCAATGCCAAGGATAGCAGCAATCGGCCAATCCGGGAGGCCAAACGAAGCTGCCGTTCCGGTCAATATTACCAGCGACGCTCGGGAGACCCCGGCAATCCCTTTGGTGGTCAACATGAGCGTGAGCAACATGGTGATTTGTGCCCCAGTAGACATCTGGATGTTGGCGGCTTGCGCCACAAAAATAGCGGCGAGGGAAAGATAGAGGGTTGAACCATCGAGGTTGAAACTCAAACCCGTTGGCAACACAAACGATACGACCCGCCGCGAAACGCCCATTTTTTCCATATTTTCCAGTGCTTTAGGCAGCGCTGCTTCGGAACTGGTGGTGGCAAAAGCAATCGTCACGGGCTCACTGGCGTATTTCAGGAAACGGCGGAGGGGTATGCGGAATATTAGCGCAATGGGCAATAGTACGCCCAAAATGAAGACAATTAAAGCCCCGTACAAGGTGAGCAGCAGCATCCCCAAGTTGGCGAATACCCCCAATCCCAGTTTGGCTACGGTGTAAGCAATTGCCCCACCTACCCCAAACGGCGCAAAATGCATGATGATGTTGGTGAATTTGAACATGATCTCCGACAAGCTCTCCGCAAAGGTCAGGAATGGACGACGGCGCTCTGGAGATACCAGCGTCATGGCAAAAGCGAACAATAAACAGAAGACTACGATTTGCAAAATTTCACCTTCCGAAACCGATTTAATGATGTTTTCCGGAAAAGTATGCAGTACGATTTCAGGCCCCGTCATGGGCTTTCGAACCTCGGGCAGGGTTTCAGTTGTTGGCATCTGGGGTAAACCTACTCCAGCCTTGGTAAAATTGATAGCGGCCAAACCAATCACCAGCGCGATGGTGGTCACAATCTCGAAATAAACCAGGGCTTTGATGCCCATCCGGCCTACCGCTTTCATGTCGGAATGCCCGGCAATACCCACCAACAAAGTACCAAAGAGCAAAGGAGCGACAACGGTTTTGATCAATTTGATAAAAACCTTACTCAACACATTGTACCAGTCGGCTCCACCAGGAAAAGTATGACCTACCTCTGCACCCAATATCAGTGCAAATAAAATCCAGGTCGTGATGCTTCCCCTACGGTAGGATAAATAAGCCAGACCGGCCAGCCCAACCCAACGGGCAATTGAGGCTACCACATCTGGTAAAATATGCAGGCCATAGGCCAGGAAGTTGATGAATAAGGCTACGCCAACTACAATCCATATGGGCAATTGCTCCCTCAAGGTCATTTGTGGGGCGGCGGTTTTGGTGTTCGTTTGTTCCATCTCGTGTTTGCTGCAATTTGGTTTCAGCTTACAAGATAGCAACAAAGCCGAAAAACCTAGGACTGGGCAAATTAAAATTGCCGGGAAATGGACAAACTGAAAAAGACAGAATTGTTTTGTTCCACGCTGTACTCCTCATCGGGAAGGGGAACCGCAACGACCAAATTGGGGGTCAGTCCAAAAGTCCAATTCCCAACATAACAATATAGCGGTACAGCAAAATTGATGCTCATCAATCCGAACACAAGCGTGGTATTTTCTTCCCGAGGGCGTGGGTTGGGGGTAGGAAGATTCTTTTTACGATCCATCCACCGCGTACCCGTGGCCCGTTCGAACTGGGTCAGAGGAAGGGTATAAAAAGGGATGTTTTCAGTGCCCAAAAGTCCAGAGAGCGACGGTGCAATGGCACAATTGCCCCAAAAGCCCCCTTGCCCCAAAGGCCAGTAAGCAGAAGCAAAAAAATTGAGGCGGTAGCCATTTTCTTCACCCAGCATAGCCGTAAATGAAGTGCCTACATTAAAAGCGCCCAGGCTCAGATCGCTGGAAAGGCCAATTCCATTGGATAAAAGCCCTTCCTCATTGGGCTGAAAAAAAGTGCGGGAAAAGCACAAACTGTAACGCCAGGTGGAGGTAAACGCTCCTCCGAAGCCCAAACTTAGATTAGTTTGGGTATATTCCAAGGTGGAATCACCAAAAAGGCTAGCACTCAAACCAGCATTTAACCCACTGCGATGGCTATAAAAAGCGCTCGGGGAAATGCCAAACTGGGTTTGACCGTAGTCTCGACCAGCAGATAAAACCCGACTATTGAACACAGTAGAGAGGATAAAGCTGGAAGAAGGGACTTGGTCTTCTTGAAAGGTGGTGTCCGGCAAACGATTGAGGTCAGGGTTTTGGGCAAAACCCTGGACGGCAAAAGAAAGCAAAATAAAGCTGTAGATAAAGGATTTCATGACAATGGGTGTTTTAGGGTGTGGCGCAAAAAGACTTTTGGATATGCACTTGGGATGAATACAGAAAAAGGTATCCTTTTGCGCCACAACGAATCGATTAAATTTAGTTCACTTTTGTGCGGCGGTTGGCGGCATTTTCAACTCCGGTTGCCCGCCGAGTGCCCGAGTTTTGCTGGGCAGCTCCTTTGCGTGCGGCACTGTTGGTGGCACCGGTTTGTTGGCGATTGGCCGAGTTGGTTTTGGCGTTATCCAGGCGCTCTTTCGAGTTTTGGTCTACCAGCGTTTTGGCTTCATCCTTGCTTACCTGTCCATCAGCAGCAGCGTCGGCACGTTCACCTTTGTTTTCATCGTAGGTCGCTTTGCGCGTTTCGGAATTGGTGCCTTTGGTGCCTTCGCGGTTGGCTTGGCCGGCAATCGCCGTTGTTTTACGTACATCAGAATTGCCCTTGGCTGTTTCGCGACGATTCTGGGCATTTTGCTCAGGGATAGTTGTAGACTGCGCGAAGCTGTTCTTCATGCTCAAAGTCATCAGGATCAAGGTGCAGGCGAAAAAACGAATCATCAATTTAGTTGACATGATTTTGAAATTTTTAGGTGAAAAAATGCATTTGTTTGTGTTTGATGATTCAAATGTAGCGGGCAGGAGAGCTGAGCACAATTTTATTCAACCCAGTGGTGAAAGGCTTCAACCAATGGTCGTTTTTATTCAATATGATGGTTCAAAAAAAGCGCAGTTCGCGTAACCTGCGGGCTTTTCGGTACGTCATAGCATGCAGAACAGAAGCGTTTATCCAAAAAATACGCCCGCTGATCGTAAATTCACTTACGGAAAGGTGTTTTGTACTTTATCTTTAGGCAAGACTTTCCCCAATGATCAACTAATTTCCTTGCCATGTCGAATTTTAGTACCACGTTGAAAGAGCATTTTACCCAATTTTTGTATACCCTGCATTCCATTCCGGGAGCCATTCGTTTTTTTCGCGACAACCGTCTTTGGGAGGGATTTTTGCGTTATGGCTGGGTCAACAAAATTCTTGTGTTCATCGCCATCATTGCGGGGGTAAAAACCCTGGGGAATGTGCTCAGTTCCGTGAATAAAGTCGACACGTCGAATGCCATGGCTCTGATGAGTTCAATGGGGAACTTTTTCGACAACATGGCCAAAAGCCAATGGGAGTTTTTTACCAATGAGGGCTTCCGATATGGCATTCTTATTTTAATGGAAATTTTCATTTTTCACGTCTGCCACCGGGCGGTAGATATTTTGATGAAAGACAAAATGAAGGAGCCTCGGCTCAATGATTTCATCAAAGCACAGATCCGCATCATGGTTTTGGGCCTGATGTGTATGATCGCGGAAAGTATTGTCGTCTCTATCATTACGCCAATCATCAGCAATTTGCCGGGCTTGTCTTTATTAAAAGAGCCAGTTTTGTTTCTGATTCATTGCTTTTTTATGGGCATGTTGGTTTTGGACAACTACAATGAGATTTTGGCTTGAAGATCAAGGAGAGTTTTAAATATTCGCTACAATTTCCTGGCATTGCACTTGCCGTTGGGATCGTGCTGCGGATTTGCTTTTTGGTGCCTTTTATAGGTCCAGTTATCGGGACATTGATTACCGCGGTAACGGTTTCTATCGTCATGTTTGAACAGGCCAATCTGCAACAAACGGAAGGGAGTTGGCGCGAAGAATTGGTGTAGGGGCGACTATATGTAGTTGCCCCTACACCATCGCCGTAACCAACATACAATCCTCAATCATCACATAACGCAGCTCAAATTCCGCTGCAAAATCCCCTTTAATCACCCGACCTTTAAATTCACCTCCTGCAGGAGAATAAACAAATGGATCGAGCAGGAGATGTGTACAAAAATCGATCTCTCGTTTGCCATAGGCTTTGTACAAGGCCTCTTTGGCGCACCAGCACACGTGCAAATGCTCAATCCGCTGCTGCACTGGATTGATAAAATCCAACTCCGCTGCGCTCAAAAACCGAGGTGCTAAACGTCCGATTTTTTCCACGATTTTTTGAATGTCAATCCCAATCATGGTTTCGCCCACCATTGCGGCAGCCAGGTGATGCGAGTGGCTGATGGACACGTACAAGCTGCTGTTGTGCAAATGGGGTTTGCCGTATTCGTCTTTGACCAAAACGGATCGTTCTGCTCCAGATACCAGTTCGGCCACCAATTGCCTTACGGCCAACCATTCCATTCTGCGCCAGCCTTTGATGGATTCAAGTTCCGCTTGTTCAGCTAAACTCAGCTGTAACTGTTCCAAAAACCATTCTTCTGGTTCTTCGATGCGCCACAATGCACGTTGGGCGGTAGTTCCGGTAATTTTATCTTGATGAATTAGTGGCATGAATGAATATTAAACTGCGCTAAAGATAATTTTTTTCAACTTTACAGCAGATTTTTGCACCTGTATGAAAACCATCCTTAACATCCACCGTCACGCCGTCCTCACGGGCCACAACGCCTCCATTTTTGCCTTGAGCCCTACACAAGATCCGCGCTACATCTTGTCGGGTGCAGGCGATGGCTGGGTGGTGCGTTGGGATCTGGACGAGCCTGAGTTGGGCAAATTGATCGCCAAAGTGGATACCCAGATTTTTTCGCTGCAACATTTGCCCGATCTGGACCAGGTCGTAGTGGGCAACATGAATGGAGGGGTTCATTGGGTGGATTTGGCTCAACCCGAGCGCACCAAAAACATCGCCCATCACCGCAAAGGGGTATACCGCGTCTTGCGCGTTGCCGATCAGGTATTCACCGCGGGCGGAGATGGCATACTCACCCGTTGGGATGTACACGAAGGGCGTACCCTGGAAAGCATCCAACTCAGCCACCAAAGTTTGCGGGGATTGGCGTACTGCCCTGTGCGGCAAGAATTGGCGGTGGGTGCCAGCGATCGGAACATTTACCTCCTGGATGTACACAGTTTTCAGGTAAAAGCCAGCATCAAAGCGGCGCATAGCCATTCGGTGTTCAGCGTACAATTTTCTCCTGATGGGAAATACCTGCTCAGTGGGGGTAGAGACGCCATGTTGAAAGTATGGGATGCCGATGGCCTGCACAACCTCAGCGCGCAAGCAGCGCACTGGTTCACCATCAACGACATTGTTTTTCAGCCCGACGGCGCACTTTTTGCCACCGCTAGCCGCGACAAGACCATCAAGATCTGGGATGCCCAGACCTTTCAATTGCACAAAGTATTGGACACCATTCGGGATCGTTGCCACGTCAATTCGGTGAATTCCCTGCTTTGGACAACTCACCAAAACCAATTGATTTCGGCCAGTGATGACCGCAGTTTGATGGTTTGGCGACAAGGCTAAGTGTACATGGAATCTGTGTTTATCTGTGTGAACCTGTGGTGAAATTTCCCCTTCCGCCGTAGGCGCAGGCTAAATTTTTACATTATTTTGTACCTTGGCCTCCCAAAGAAAACCACGCAATTCATGATTTTTTCGGATAAAAAAATAATGGAGTCCATCGAGACCAAAAAGATTGTCATTGAACCCTTTCGCCGCGACTGTTTAGGCACCAATTCATACGATGTCCATTTGGGCAAATGGCTGGCGATGTACAAAGACCAGGTTCTGGATGCCCGCAAACACAATGAAATCGAACATTTCGAGATTCCCGAAACTGGTTTTGTACTGCATCCGGGCATCTTGTACCTCGGGGTAACCGAAGAATATACCGAAACGCACAATGCGGTTCCTTTTTTAGAAGGGAAATCCAGTGTAGGTCGCCTGGGCATCGACATTCACGCCACCGCAGGCAAAGGTGACGTCGGCTTTTGCAATACCTGGACCCTCGAAATTTCTTGTACCCAACCCGTGCGGGTGTACACGGGTATGCCCATCGGGCAACTGATTTATTTTGCAGTAGAAGGGGAGATTGAGCGCTACTACAACCTCAAAACCGACGCGAAGTACAACACCCGGACGGAGAAGCCGGTGGAGAGTATGATGTGGAAAAACAAGTTCTAAAGCTCGAAGGTTCGATGGTTCGACGTTCGAGGGTTCTAAAGCGCAACGCTCCCAACCCTCGAACTCCCGAACCCCCGAACCTTCGAACCCCGAAAAAAACTCTTTGCGAAATAAAATAATCCTTTTACCTTCATTCGCAAACCCGAGCGTTTAACAGTTTTATACAAATAAAACCTTATTTGATCACTAACCTTACAAATGGTATGAGTAGTAGCAACACAGAATCCTGGGGCTCCCGGGTTGGCCTGGTCCTGGCCATGGCCGGCAACGCGGTAGGTCTTGGCAACTTTCTGCGCTTTCCAGTACAGGCCATCCAGAATGGCGGCGGCACCTTTATCATTCCCTACCTGGTTTGTTTTTTACTGATGGGTATTCCACTGCTGTTCGTGGAATGGTCGATGGGGCGTTTTGGCGGCAAATACGGTCACCACAGTACCCCTTTTATCCTGGATTCCATGTCCAAACAAGCATTTTGGAAGTATGTAGGGGTGTTTGGTATCTTTACCAACCTGGCGGTAGCCGCTTATTATTGCTACCTGGAGAGTTGGACTTTGGGTTACATCTGGCACTCGGTCGCGGGTACTTTTGACGGTCAAACCCGAGATGAAGTCGCCAACTTTTTCACCAACTATACCAGCTTGAGTAGTGCACAACCCATCATTTTTTGGGTCATTTGTTTGGTACTCAATACGTACATTCTTTCTCGTGGACTGAGTGGCGGTGTGGAAAAAGTAGCTAAGATTGGCATGCCTTTGTTGATTCTATTTGGGGTTATCCTGGCGATTCGTGGGGTTTCCTTGCAACCTGGAACCAACAATGCCTTGTATGCAGGTACCGATGGTTTGAATTATTTGTGGACGCCCGATTTTTCCACCATTTGGTCGCCCAAAGTCTGGCTGGCCGCGGCGGGGCAAATCTTCTTTACCCTTTCGGTGGGGATGGGTAGCATCCAGTGTTATTCTTCCTATCTGCGATCCCGCGACGACGTGGCGCTCAACGCGATGAGTGCGGGCTGGATGAACGAATTTGTGGAAGTATGTTTGGGTGGTGCCATCGTGATTCCAATTACCGTGGGGTATTTTGGGATAGATGGTATGCTGGAATTGGTGAATAAAGTAGGTGGTTTGGGACTTGGTTTCCGTACTCTGCCATTTTTGTTCCAACAATGGGGACCATTTTTGGCCATTGCTGCCAGTGTGATGTGGTTTGGTCTGCTGTTCTTTGCGGGGATAACTTCTTCCCTGGCCATGGGTACTCCTTGTATGGGTTTCCTGCAGGATGAATTTGGCTGGAAAAGAGAAAATGCCGCCTGGGCCTTTGGTGCGACGGTTGGTATTCTGGGCTTACCTACGGTGCTCTTCTTCAACTATGGGGTGTTTGATGAATACGATCACTGGGCGGGTACGGTTTCCCTGGTTGTTTTTGCCTTCTTTGAAATCATCCTGTTTGCCTGGGTTTTTGGCATGAAAAAAGGCTGGGAAGAAATTACCCGTGGTGCCGATATCAAAGTGCCGATCATCTTCAAATACATCATTCAGTACGTTACACCACTCATTCTGGGTTGGGTATTGGTCACGAGTATGCCTGGCAACTGGGATAAAATCATGAATACCGCGCTGTATGCCCAAATTGCAGCAGCAACGGATCCTGCCGTGATTGCGAATTTGGAAAAGACGATTTTGTACCAAAACATCGCACGCATTGGGCTTTTGGCACTTTGGATAGGCATTGCCGTTTTGGTGTACGTTGCTTACCGCAAGCGGGTACGCGAAGGTAGATTTACTCATTAACCTTTAAACACAACAGCCATGAATTCTGCTGCATTAGCCATGTACCTTGGCTCTAATATAATTGTAACCGCATTTACGATATTCTTCTTTTGGAAGGTAGTCAACACACCACACAAAGAACATCAAGAGGACTAAGTGAATGTAGGAATATTGATTGCAACAAAAAAGGTGCTTCCTGATCAACAGGAGGCACCTTTTTTGTTTTATGCTGATGGGCAACAAATTTTTATACCAGAGAAAAACTTAGAATCCGCTGTTCTCTCCGCTATCCTTCAAATCGTCGTTTTTGATCTTGGTATTGCGCTGGCGAGGGGCCTTGTTGAAGTCCAACTTGCCAAAGCGATAGCTAAAAGATAACCCATAAGAGCGCTGCGCAAAAGCGTATTCACTGGTTTGGCGGAAAGTTGCTCCTTCCAATCGCGTGGGGAAACGTACATCCCGTTGGAAAGGCTGAACGGCCACAATGCCAATGCTGCCTTTTTTCTTCCAAATCTCTTTGCGGATGCCAAAAGAACTTCGCGTATATGCAGAACGTACCCCTTGAATACCCACCCGAGGGGAGAGGTAAAACCCATTGGCTTCAAATTTGAGGCTTTTGGACATCGTCCAGGTAAAATTGAGGTTGCCATTCCAAACAATGCCCGAATTGCTGACCCGTTCACCAGCTAGGATACCTTCACCGGTGTAGTGTGAAACCGTGGCTCCACCCCGGAACTGCACTTTTTTGATGGTCACCGAACTGAAGAAATTGAAGCCGATGGTCGTGCTTTTGCCGATGTTTTGGTAAGTCGTGATGCTGATGCCATCGTCGATTTGCCCCAGGAATGGTTTAATGCTGTTGATCAGTGCTTCCTGCTCAGCAGGTATGTTGTCGGTATCGTTGATGACGATGGTAAAGGGCTCAATGATGGCGTTGGTAAAGCGGGTAAAAATCCCGGCATTGATGACCGTTCCACCTTTCAAAAAGGTATTGTAGTTGAACTCAAGCTGATCAGTTTGTTCTGGAAACAACAGTGGTGTCCCTACCGTAATGTCGCGAGGGTCGGTAAGCTCGATGTAAGGATTTACAAAGCGCAAACTGGGGCGTTGAATGCGGTTGGCATAACTCAACTTGACGGAGGAACCCGGTTTTTTCAAATTGCGGTTGATGATGATACTGGGTAAAAAGTTATCGTAATCCGAAGCAAAAGGTACCCTTTCCTGATTTTGGTATTTCCCGGCGATGTCGGTACGCTCATAACGTGTACCCGCAATTATGCCCCATTTTTCACCCAACTTGATGTTGAAAGAAGCATAACCTGCCAATACATTTTGGTCGTAAAGAAACACATCAGAGCGCTGAGGGTCTGTTACATATTGCTGATTGTCCTGGTTGAACGCGCTGTATGAGAAATCACTGTCGATGTCGCGCAGGACTCCTTTGATGCCTGTTTCCAGTTTTACTTTTTTGCTGAAAGGATGGGCATAATCGAGTTGCAGGGTTGTTTCCAAATTGATGCCACGGTTGTCATTTTTTTCATTGCGCAACAAACTGGGATCATTACCCTCCTGGCTCAGGGTGTTTTTGGTCAAACTATTTTGGCCCGTAAGCTGGATGGAAAACGAGAGCTCTTGTTCTGGCGTTTTGAAGGTACGCCGATAGTCCGAGTTCCAGTCAAATCCACCGCGCAGTGAATTGGCTTCGGCAACCCGGGTATATTCCTGGCGAAAATTACTTGCGGGATCGAGAAACAATGCTGCAGTGGTATTGTCAGAGATTTGCCCAAAACCGTTAAAGGTCAAAGAAGAATTGATGCTGTTGTAGGCATTGATGTCGTAGTTCATGCCCAAGGTTCCTCTGGGCCCATAATAGCTGCTGTTGCCATTGGTGACCTGATCCAAGGTACGGGTTCCAGTACTCAGGAAATCTTCCCGCAGGAAAGTTGAACTGGAAGACCGTGGAGGGGTATAAAAACTTCCGCCATTAAAATTCAAACCAAACCGCCCTCTTTGATAATTCAGGGAAAGGTTGGCATTGTTGGACCGGGTGCCCCCCGAAGCGGATACCGTACCTGTAAAACCCTCGGCAGATTTTTTCTTGGTAATGATGTTGACGATTCCCGCACTGCCTTCACCATCGTATTTGGCGGAAGGATTGGTGATCACTTCGACACTTTTGATCTGATCCGCCGGGATTGACTTCAGTGCATCGCCAACGTTGCCTCCTGAAAACAAGGCCGAGGGCTTGCCATTGATCAAAATTTGCAAGTTGCTGGAGCCGCGCAGGGAAAGGTTGCCATCGCCATCTACTGCCAACAGGGGTACTCGTTGCAACACATCCGAGGCATCACCTACACTGCTGGTGATGTCTTTGTCGGCATTGTAGACGAACTTGTCAATCTTGTTTTCCATCACGGCTTGTTGCCCGACCACCTCTACGGTAGCAAGGTTGACACTCTCTGCGGCGAGGAAAAAATTACCCGTGGAATAATCCGGCTTTTGGGGCGTGAGGGTGATGCCCTTGAGCGTTTTACTGCGATAGCCGATAAAGGAAACGACCAGATCGTATTTGCCCAGAACTACTTCCGGAAACTTAAAAGTGCCTTTGTCGTCGGTAACGACTCCATCCAGTTGCTTTTGCGATTGGGCATTGATGAGCACCACCGTAGCAAATTCAACGGGCTGCCGAGAGGCGGAATCCAACAGGATTCCCGCGATACGCCCCGTAATGCTGGGCCCTTGGGCCTGCCAGGCAGCCGGAGGACCACCAGCGCCAGGTGCTTGCCCTGGCTGAGTGCCAGTTTGAGCTGGCTTTTGACCCTGCCATTGCTGGCCAGGTTTTTTGGTGGTATCTTGTGTTGGCTTAGTCAAAGGTTGTTGCGCACTGAGGGCTACAATTGTCAATAACAACAGTTGGGTAGAAATAATCTTTTTCATGCTTTAATCCTTACGAATATAGGTTAGTGAGGCAATGTTGAATTGTTACTGGAAACCATTTTCGCCACCATCTCTTTGATCATCGCCACGATCTCCATTTCCCTTGCGGTCTTTAAAGTCCAGTTTGCCAAAGCGGTAACTAAAGCTAATGCCATAAGAGCGCTGAGCGAAAGCATATTCACTGAATTGCTCAAAGTTGGTGCCTGACAAGCGGTTGGGGAATTTCAAATATTTGGCAAAAGGCTGTACTGCTACTACGCCAATGGAGGCTTTTTTCTTCCAAATGTCCTTGCGCACTGCAACCCGTTCCAGAATGCTCCGGAGTTGGTGATCCGCACGTTGTTGACCAAGCCTTCGCCCGTGTAATAAAGGACAGTTGCATTTCCCCGTAGTTGCAACTTGTCCTTTAACGTAACTGAAGCAAAAAGGTTGCCGCCCAAGGTGGAGCTTTTTCCAATGTTTTGATAAGTTGTCAAACTGACCCCATCGTCAACGACATTGAGGATAGACTCAATGATGTCGCGGGTAGCCCGGTAGAACGTACCAAAGTTCATGTTGAAGACCTTGGTTGAGGTATTGTAGGTCAATTCGTACTGATTGGTGACTTCGGGAAGTAAAAGAGGGTTCCCTACGGTAATGTCACGAGGGTCAGTTACTGCTACATAGGGGTTGATGTAATCTTCATCGGGGCGCTGGATGCGCTGGGCAAAGCTGAATTTGATGCCACTGAGCTCGCTGATTTTGTAATTCAACGTAGTGCTGGGCAATACGTTAGAATAGTCGAAAGAGAAAGGTTCCCGTTCGGTATTGGCATAATCTCCGCCAATACCGGTGCCTTCGTAACGTGCTCCGGCCAACAAACCCCAACGCTCGGAGAGTTCAATTTTGAAGGAAGCATAACCCGCCATTACATTTTGGGTGTAATCAAACTGATCCGAACGCAATTCATCCAGGATGAAGGTTTGGGTCGCCGCGTCGTAGTTGCGGTAGTCAAAATCACTGCCAATGTTGCGAAAAACGCCTTTGACCCCGTTTCTAACTCCACTTTTTTACCAAATGGGTGTGTATAGTCTAATTGTACCAGGGTTTCCAGGTTGCGGCCTTGGTTGCCATTGCTTTCGTTGCGTGCGAGGCTGGGGTCATTGCCGGATTGTTGCACGAGGTTTTCTACCTGATCTTTATCGTTTTCCAATTGAACGGAAAAGGTGAGCTCTTGCTTGGGTTTAACAAAAGTACGGCGATAGTCAAAATTCCAGTCCAAACCATTGCTTTTGGAATTCCCGAAAGACTCCCGGGTGTATTCCTGGCGGAGGTTAGCCGCAGGATCGATGAAGAGGGCATCGGTAAAGTTGGTGTTTGACCGGCCACGGCGACCATTGCTAATGTTGGTCGAAATGCGGTTGTAGGCATTGATGTCGTAGCTGAGTTCTAAATTGCCACGCCCTCCTGAGTTTGATCCATCTCCTTCACCCGTTTGGGTCAAGATGCGCTCACCCGTATCAAGAATATCACGGCGCTCGAAGTTACTTAGGGAAGGGCGGCTGGGAGAATCCCGAAAACCGCCGTTGAAACTCAGTCCAAAACGACCACGGGCGTAGTTCAAACCCAGGTTGGCATTGTTGAACCGGGTACCGACCGATACCGAAGCATTGCCCGTAAAACCTTGTGGTGCTTTTTTGCGGGTAATGATGTTGATGATCCCGGCACTACCTTCACCGTCATAACGCGCAGAAGGGCTGGTGATCACCTCAATACTTTTGATTTGTTCAGCAGGAATAGACTTGAGGGCATCGGCAACACCGCCCGAAAAAATGGACGAAGGGCGTCCGTTGATCAGAATTTGAATGTTACTGGAACCGCGCAGGCTGACCCCCCCGTTGACATCCACCGACAGCATGGGCACTCGTGAGAGTACGTCAGAAGCATCCCCTCCAATGGTAGACACATCCTTCTCGGCATTGTAGACCATCTTGTCAATCTTATTCTCGATGATCGAAGACTGTCCCACAATTTCTACCCCTTCCAGGGTATAACTTTCGGGAGAAAAAGAGACCGTATTGGCATTAAAATCCGGTTTCTCTGGACTGAGCACAACATTGTTCAGGATTTTGTTTCTGTACCCGATGAAAGTAAACAGCAGTTGGTATTTGCCCAGCGCTACTTGGGTGAATTTGAATTCTCCTTTTTCATCGGTCGTCACCCCATCGATTTGTTTTTGGGTTTGAGCTTCTACAAGTACTACCGTGGCAAACTCTACCGGCTGACGGCTGGTGGAGTCCATTAATAATCCTACAATTTTTCCAGTAATCGAGGACTTTTCCTCTGGTTTGCCACCAGGGTTTTGAGCAGAAAGAATGGATGTAAACAATACTGCGATCAGGGTGATGATGGAAGCTCTCATGGTTTGATTTTGGTAATTTCGCTGCAAAAGTACGCTAGTTTACGCGTGCGGTAAAGACATGTAAGGCCAGATGGAGTAGAAGTGTTGGAAAAAAGAGGGGAAAAATGCCAGATGGCGCGGGAATGTCGACCAACAACCCATGAATTTATTTATGGGGCTATCGACCCACTAATTTATTTGTGGGCCATCTCATCCTACGACTGAAGTCATGGGCTATTTAAACGTAACCTTATAAATCACCCAAACCCCTGGTTTTACATTGCGCCATTTGGGGCCATTTTCGATGAGGTGCTCTGCGGCCTGGTCACAGCCAAAACCCAAAGAACGCAGTACGCTAATGCGGGTGGGGCTGCCATCTTTTTCAAAAGTAAATTCCAGCGTCACATCTCCGCTGATTAAATTCCGCTTGGCTTCAAAGGGCGTTTCGAGATTGTCGCTGATGTACTGCTCAAATTTTTCAAATCCCCCTTCGGGGCTCGGGTAACCCACCCCTTCCCGCCGATCACTGGCATCGAAGGATTTTTTGCTGGCTATGGTTTTGCGTTGTAAAACTACTTTTTCGTTGTTGTCATCCAAACGCACGGATTTGGATTCAAAATCATCATTTGAGATCAATTGTACTTGTGCGGGTGCGGCGGAAGGCAGTTCAAAAGCGCCGTCTCGATTGGTGATGGCGAAGGTATTGGCGTTCTTTTGAACGGGTACTCCCGCAGCACGTTGCCCTTGATTGTCCATTACAATGCCACCAATGGTTGGGACGGGTTGGGCTAAAAAGTCGCGTGTTGCAGCGGGTGGAGGCGAAACCGGTTTAGCGGCGTCTTTTTCGGCCGAATTTGCCGCAGAACGGGTGCTTGCTGCTCCGCCCGGAGCATCATCTTGTAATTTTGGTCTAGTTTCCGCCACTTCGGCTTGCACTTCGTCTGTAAGCAGTGCAGGCTGTTCTTCTTTTTTGTCCAGTTTGGCGGCTTCTTCTGTCACTGCAACAATCGGACTGGACGGGCTTGGGCCTGTTTTTTTATTGGGGGGAGGAGCAGAGGGGCTGTCTGCAGACGTTGCATCCGCTACTTCGGTAGTCGTCTCTCCGGGGGCGTTTTTGGTTTTAGCTTCCTGTTCTATGCTCGGCACCTGGATGGCCAATTCCTCTTTGTCGCGGGGATTGTTCAACCAGCGCCAACTGAATCCAATCACCAGGAGTATGGCGGCTGCAGCGGCCATACGTGGAAACCAGCGGAGAATTGGCGCAGGCTTTTTTTGTTCCCCCTGCGTTCTGGCAGTTATTTTTGCCTGTAAACGTTCAATTTGTTGGAGATGCTCAGCTTGAGGCTGCTGGCTATACCCTTCCCAGGCGTCGGAGAGGAAGGGGTCTTCCTGCGCCGAACGTTCCAAACGACTCTCTTCGCTGCGTCGAACTTCGCCGCGCAACCATTGTCGCAATAGATCGTTTAATGCCTGGTTTTTCATTTTTTTTATATTGCCGTGGGGCGTCTTTTTAGGGAGATCCCTGGCAATGAGCCTTATTTTTTATCGCCCCTACGCAACGCAATTTTTCAAATTCCGCCGCCCATTTTGGATATGCGACCGAACGATGCTCAAATCCAGACTCATCCCTTCAGCAATATCCTTATAACTGCGGTCTTCAAAATAAAACATACGGACACAATCTTTTTGTTGATCCGGAAGTCTTTCGATGCAGTTTTCCAACCTTTTTAGGGTGATTTCCTGATCGTTGGGATCTTCCTCTTCAGGATGCATCAGTTCCAGAGAATACATAAATCCCGGATCAAAACTTACCGTAAAATTTTGCCCGGCTTTGCGCAAGCGCATCAAACAGTGGTTTTTGGCCAGTACATACAACCAGGGACGGAATTTATCCACCTCGTGTTTTTGTGCTTTTTGACCAATTCTTCAAAAATGTCCATTACCGCATCGGCGGCGGTCTCTTCCTGCTTAAAGTACTTAAGGCAAACGCCGTAAACCAACTCCGTGTAACGACTGTACAAGACACCCAAAACCTGCAAGTCACCACTCGCCTGGTAGTGGGCCAGCAATGCTTCGTCCGTAGACGTTTCCGCTTTGGGTGTAAACAGGCGCAGTTTCAAATGATAGAAATTATATGGGTAAAAATAGAAAAAGGGAACGGGTAAACGGTGCTTGCTAAAAAAAAATCTGGAATAGTATGTTTTTTCGCTTAAAAATCACGACCTTAAGAAGACAAGATAAGTTTGACGATTTCAACTTTAGAGCTTCGAAAAACTCCGATCTAACATGCTAAAACCATCCATCGCATCCGGAGGCGTAATTGGCAAAGATTTGGCCAAAGCCTTGATGATCTACACCGACCAAATCCGCCTCGTCAGTCGTAATCCAAAAGCCATCAATCCGAATGATGAACTGTTTTCAGCCGATTTGCTGGACCCTGTAGCCGTGCAGAAATCGCTGCTTGGCACAAAAGTTGCCTATCTCACTGCCGGGCTGCCTTATTCAACCAAAATTTGGCGGGAGAAATGGCCCTTGCTCATGCGCAATGTAATTGATGCTTGTAAGGCCAATGAAACCAAGCTGGTTTTTTTCAGTAACGTTTATTCCTTGGGAAAAGTAGAAGGTTGGATGTCGGAAGAAAGCCCGATGAATCCATGTAGCAAAAAAGGAGAAATTCGGGCTAAAGTGGAACAAATGATCCTGGATGAGGTACAAAAAGGCAATATGCAGGCCATGATTGCCCGTGCAGCTGATTTTTATGGCCCAGGAGCACTGCTCAGCTTTGTTGATGCTATGGTGTTTCAAAATTTAGCAAAAGGTAAAACCCCGCAAATTTTGGTCAACGCAAATACCAAACATACCTTTACCTTTACATCCGATGCAGCTCGTGCCACTGCTGCATTAGGCAATACTCAATCTGCCTACAACCAGATCTGGAATCTGCCTACAGATTCCAATGCATTGACTGGACGCGAATTTGTCCATTTGGCCGCCGAGGCTTTTGGGGCCAAAGACAAGTACACCGTGCTGTCCAAAACGATGATTCGCCTGATTGGCTTGTTTGTCCCCGTACTTGGGGAATCCGTTGAAATGCTCTACCAAAACCAATACGATTATTTGTTCGACAGCACGAAGTATGTCCGACATTTTAAGCATGCTGCTACTACTTACCAGGAAGGAATAAAACAGACCGCAGCATACCTACAACAAGTGAAAAAGTAGGATGCAGCTGTAAACTATCCAAACAATGAACACATTGACACACCTGCTCGATCAACTTTTCCCGGAAGAAAATGCCATCCCGGAAGAGAACCGATTGACGACACCCATTCATCAACGCGAAATGCTGATTGATGGCCAAATGCTTCCCTGGACAGGCACGGTTCAGGACGTTTATTCACCCGTACATGTTCAAACTGCGGATGGACTCAAACGCCTGCTGATTGGCAGTTACCCACTGGCTGCTCAGGCCGAAGCGGACGCTGCCCTGGACGCAGCCGTAAAGGCCTTCGACAATGGCCGGGGCGAATGGCCCACCATGCCCATTGCCGAACGGATCGAGTGTATGGAAAAATTTACGGGCAGAATGATCGAGCAAAAAGACTTGATCGTCAATTTGTTGATGTATGAAATCGGCAAATCCCTGGCGGATTCCACCAAAGAATTCGACCGTACCGTGGAGTACATCTACGACACCATCGACATGCTTAAGGAATTGGACCGCAATTCCTCCCGCTTTCGCATTGAACAGGGCATCATTGGCCAAATCCGGCGTTCGCCGCTGGGGGTTGTCCTCTGTATGGGGCCATTCAACTACCCGCTGAACGAGACCTACACCATGTTGATTCCGGCCCTGCTCATGGGCAATACCATGCTGTTCAAACCGCCCAAACACGGGACTTTGTTGCACTATCCGATGCTGGAAGCCTTTCGCGATTGTTTCCCCAAAGGGGTGATGAATACCTTGTATGGACGCGGGGGCACCGTGGTACCCGCCCTGATGCAATCGGGAAAAATCAACGTGTTGACCCTGATCGGATCAAGCCGGGTGGCCAACGACCTGAAAAAAATGCACCCCAAAGTGAATCGCCTGCGCGCGGTACTGGGACTTGACGCCAAAAATGCAGCAATCATTTTGGAAGATGCCGACATCGATCTGGCGGTGAAAGAGTGCGTGCTCGGCTCACTCTCCTTCAATGGCCAGCGTTGTACAGCCATCAAAATCATCCTGGTACACCGGAACATCGCCGACAAGTTTTTGGAAAAATTTGCGGAAGCAGTGAATAAATTGCCCTTTGGCATGCCCTGGCAAAAAGGCGTGGCCATCACGCCGCTGCCCGAACCCAACAAACCAGCTTACCTCAAGGATTTGGTGGAGGATGCCGAAGCCAATGGTGCAAAGGTCATCAACGCAGGCGGCGGTACCATCCACGAATCTTTCTTTTATCCGGCAGTGGTCTACCCGGTCAGCGAAAAAATGAAAATTTACCGCGAGGAGCAGTTTGGCCCCGTAGTACCCGTAGTGCCTTTTGCCAGCATGGAAGAACCGATCCAATACCTGATCGATTCCCCCCACGGCCAACAGGTGAGCATCTTCGGCAATGATCCAGATGAAATTGCCCACTTGGTAGACCAGTTGGTTAACCTGGTGAGCCGGGTAAACATCAACGCACAATGTCAACGCGGGCCGGATACATTCCCCTTCACGGGCCGCAAGGATTCCGCGGAAGGAACGCTCTCCGTTGAGGATGCCATTCGGGCTTTCTCCATCCGCACGGTAGTGGCGACCAAAGAGACGGAAAAGAACAAGGAAATCCTCAACGAGATTGTGGAAGGGCATCGCTCACAGTTCTTGTCGACGAAGTTTATTTTTTAGGGTTCGATGTTCGGGAGTTCGAGGGTTCGAGGATTCAGATTGGTCGCCGAGCTGGTCACTGAGCGAAGTCGAAGTGGAGCCGAAGTGCCCGATTGGAACCCCCGAACGTCGAACTTCCTGACCCCCCCCCTACTTCCGTACGACGAAAACTTACTAATGATAATTCCAAAACCACTGCATAAAACTGCCCGGTGATGCCAAATAAAGCCGTAATTAATTTGGTCTGGTGAGTATTGGGGCTGATGTCGCCAAAACCAATACTGGTCAGGTAATGCTGCAAAAATAGACCAAATCCATGTATATTGAGGCTGGGTCAGTGGTGTTTAAGCCTTTAAAAGAATTTGGGTTGGCATACACGTAGATTTGCAGCAAAAAGACACTCATTTCAATGAGCAAAAAATAACCACAAGCCGAGGCAGAAATAACGTCAACATTGATGTAACTGGGACGAATCAAAAACTTCATGATCTCCCAGAAAATGAAGACATAAAACACCACATAAGACACATTGAGGGCTAACATAAAATTGGGCACATGCGCAGCAAAAGGCAGTGTAATTGGGAAACCCAATACCAAGATGAACAGTAAATTGCGCAATGCATTTTTCCATTTCCCCTTTTCAATGAACACACCACACTCATGCCATCAACATGTTGATGGGCCAGATCACCTTGGTGTACAGGGGGAGATTTTGCAGGAAAATGCCAATGAACAAGTGTTGAACTAAGGCGAAGAGCAGTAGTTCGTACTTGCGTTGCTGCAAAAACTGGGTAATACTTGGTTTTGATGAGTAGCCTGGATCATTCAATTGTGTTAGTGTTTGTTTTTATTGATTATAAGCTAAATCGCCCGCATTTTATTCCCTTTCGCCTCATGCGTCACTTCGGCCAATCCCAAGGCTTCCATTAAAGGCGGAATGTACATGCCAAAGCGACCCCGGTAGCCTTTTTTAAGGCCGTACCAGCCACCCATCGGGTTACTTTCCGAACGGCCCCAGGCTTCTACGGTGCCTTCTTTGGCTGGTTTTTGCTCATCGGCTGAGCCGAGTTCCATCCAGTCACCGTGGGCTTTGAGCATGGCGTGCAGGTCTTGGAGGCAGCGGAGATCGTAGTGCAGCACAGTTTTTCCTACGGTGCAAACCAGGATTTCTTTGCCGTCTTTTTCATCCACGTGCATGGTGTACTCCGAAGTATGAGGGGGAGTTTGCAGCGGCATCGGCTGCACCCACTTTGTTTTCATGGTATTGGTTTTAGGTTTGGCTCAATTGGCCTGCATGATTTTCCCTTCCTTCTTCAAATCAGCAGCAAACTGTTCAAAGGAGGCATCAAAAGGAGGAATAAAGCGCGCAAAAAGTGGGAACATCAGCCCCCCAATTTTTTCCGCCATGGAAAAAACGGTATGCCCATGATCTTTTTTGCTCAGAGTATAGACTCGATTACCCATGGCATCGCCCCACACCAATTTTTTATCCGCTTCAAATTCCTTTACTTTCAATTTGAAGCTTTGGGGTCGAGCGTAGAGATGAGTCGGATGGTTTGCCCCAGCGCAATATCGCCTTCAATGGACACCACGGTCGAGTTCCAACGTGCAAAATCGGCGGCATTGGTCAACAAGGACCAAACGATAGAAGCATCGGCCTGGATTTCGATGCTCACTGCGGTCTCGCGGCTAAAAGTTGTTTTGGTAGTCAGGGCTTTTCCTGTTGATGTTGTCGCACTCATGATGGATGTTTTTGATGCAAAGTTCGGTTGTAATGCTTGTTTGCGTTTTTGACGAACCAGCGTTTCAAAACGATAGGCTAAACTTCATTTTTTTTCAAAAAACTTTCCATTACTTTTCGATTATGTTCTAAATGATGGAGTTGTAGTTCCGCTGCGCCCGATTCAAAAGGGTCTATTCCACGGAGAATTTGCATTCTGAGGTCAAACAAGCGCTCTTTATCGGCTTTTTCAACCTCGCGCACCAGGTCTATTTTTACGGCTTCTTCTTGAAATTTTTGTTTCGGGTTAAAAATCCCGTTCAGCTCAGAGCATTGATGGCAGGTTCCTTCCTTGTTGATCAACGCACAACGGCCTTCGAATATGTTGATCATTTTTGCTCTACCTGTATGTAGGTAATATTTGACCATTGCTTCGGTAGCCTCAATGATTTGCACAATTTCGCTGACTTTAAAGTCGTACACTTCTTTCAGTAGTAGACAAATTTGTTGTTCTAAAGGCAGTGATTTGGCAATGCAGGTAAAACAAAAAGCGATGTGTTCTTTGATCTCGAAAGCGCCTTGAGTAGAACTGTGGCGAATCTGCATGGCTTCCTGAAAAAATTGCTGATTGGACATTGCCGCCGTCTTGCAGATGTCGGTCACATCTTCCGTCCAGCGCTTTTTGGCGCGTAAATTGTCTTTTGCCAAGTTGGAAGCGATGGTAAACAACCAGGTTTTGAGGGAAGAATCTCCCCGGAACCCATCGATTTTTTCAGCTGCTTTGAGGTAAGTATCTTGCACGATGTCTTCAGCATCAGCAACACAAGCAGTGATTCTCAGGATAAAGGACTTTAATTGCCCCCGGATTTGTTCAAATTCGGTGTTTAGGTGTGCTGTGGTCATGAATTAGACTTATTTGCTTGTAAAATAAGCAACTGACAGTCAAGGATGATTCATTTTACAAAAAAATAACACTAAGAGCATAGCTAATTTTTTTTTGTTTTGCTACAAATGACCCTACAACCAATAATTCACTTTCACCACCAAGGCCCGATTCCGGTGTGCCCAACCCTGTGCAAAATAGTTGTCCGTCAGCACCACAAACACGTCGCTCATGGGGCGGTAGCGCCACTGGATTCGGCTATTGACGTTGAAGTTGTTGGCTTGGGTGTTGTATTGTAGAAAGGTAGTCCAATTCAAATTGCGGTTGAAAAAAAACTCGATGCGGGGCGTGATGGCCAGAATTTCGGCATCTGCGTATGGTTTGGGAAAATCCAGTTTATTGTAACTGGCCGCCAAGCGGAAATTGCCCCAGGGTTGGGCGCGTAAACCAACGCTGAGGTCTGCGGTCCACTGCAAACCATTGTAAAATTCTCCCCCGGTAAAACCTGCACTCCAGTTCAAGGCTTTGCGCACATCCGAGGTCCATTCCATCCGGGCATTGGAAAAAGTATAGCGTGCGGCGGGTAAGGCTGGATATTTCTCGATCGGTTCATCGTCAAACTTGAAACTCACGGGCACATTGGCATAGTTAAAATTGGTGTACAAACCAAATTGGCTGGTGTTCCGAAAATTGAGTTCCAGGTTGAGCCCACCATTGTATTCATTGATGCTAAAATTGGGATTGAGCACCATAAAGCTGTTGGCCGAAATTTCGGTGCTGTTCAACTTGCTGCTTTCTTGTTTGGGCAAAATGCGCCAGGTCGCTTCAAGGTATTTATAGTTGTAGCCAATGCGCAGGGTCGTGTCTCTGGCGGCATCGTAGTTGGCGATGCGCAATTCGTAGCCCATGTCCGCATAATAATTGGGTCCCATGTGCAGAAAGTCAGCTATAAATTCAAAGTTTCGACTCGTGTATTCAAAGCCCGTTTGCCCCCACCAGTCTTGCTGATTGACTTCAGGTTTGAAGGATTGATGGTAACCTACCCAGGATTGCATAGATCCCTTAGGGGAGATGTACAAAAATTCTCCCCCGGCGTTGCGGCTCCAGTTCTGGGCGTTCAGTTCCTGGTTCCCGGTTTCCTGGCGGTTGAGGAAATAGCCGCGCAAAGTGGTGCGGCCAAACAAACGCCGATCAAACACCAGCGCCGAAAAATTCTCCGGGTTTTGAGCGTCGTGTTTGCGGGTCTGCATGTTGAGTACCCCGATGCGGGTGTCAGCGTTGAGGTTTCCGGTGAGGCGTAGCCCGGCCAGGATGGGAATTTGATTGCCATTGTCATCCAAACCAATGCGGCGAGAGAAAAAAGGCCGGATCAGGTCAAAACCAAAATTGCCAAAGAGGTCGGCGTTTTCCAGGAAAAAGGTGCGCTTTTCAGGCAATTGTATGTCAAATCGAGTCAGGTTGATGACCTGTTCATCAATTTCAATTTGGGAAAAATCGGGGTTGATGGTCAAGTCGAGATTGAGCGAAGAACCCAGGCCAATTTTGGCGTCCAGACCGATATCGCCATAGGTTCGCGTGGGGATACCATTCTCGGTATCCCGATCGGTTCCTCCAGTCACAAAGGGAATGAAAGCATAATTGCGCGAAGCGTTTTTAGGCCCTTCATCAAATTGAAGTGCCCCAGTCCAGCCCAGGTCAGTGCCATTAAATTGCAGAGGAATCTGTACCCAGGCACTGAAATGCCCCCGGTTGGCGTCGTTGCGAATGAAGTTGATGCCCCATTCTTTTTGGCCATCTTTGAAGCGCAGGATGCGCAAGGGAATGGCGAACTCGGCGGTCCAGTGATCGGGATAATTTTGTACTTCACCCCACCATACATTGTCCCAACTTTCATCGGTTTCACTGCCACTGGAGGCGGCAATCAGCGCCTCGGTTTGAACTCCAGCCGGAGTAAGGGCAAAAAAGTAGCCATTGTTGGACAAATTGACGGGATCGAGCACGACGGCAATACCATCTGATTCCCAATACCCTACATCGCGTTTGAGGCTTTGCAAGATGTATTTTCCCGAGTCTTGATAACAGGTAGCCGCAATGTAGAGGAATTGCTCATTGTACGTGCACTGTACCACGGTTTGAGCGTTTGCAGGTCGACCATCCATGGGCCATTTTAGCCAAAAACGACTCGTCGTATCCGCGTTCTGCCAAACAGCATCATCAAGTTTACCATCAATTTTAATCGGAATGCTGGTTTTTTGGGCATTGAGTCGAAAGCGGGCTTGCAGGTCATTGCGCGCTTCTTGAGCGCGAAGTGTTGAATAGAGCAGGGTAAGGAAGAGGATTCCCCAGAGCAATTTCGGGTGCATTGTAGTCGGACTTTAGGCTGCAAATGTAGGCATAAAGGGAAAAGAACGACAAAAAGTTCCCAAAATGATAAAATATGGTGCTGAAATGGGGAATAATGAGAAGGAGCTGTAAAAAAAGAGGGCCAACCTCTTTGGTGACCCTCCTATCGTCTCTTAAACTAACCGATTAATATCTTTTTAGCTTCTGGGAGTGCTGTTTTTACCATTTTGGTAAAGCAAGGTGCAACACTCCATCGACATAGTTGGCTTTAATGGCCTCTGGATCTACATGTTCAGGTAGTGTAAACGAACGGCTGAACTTATTGTAGCTAAATTCGCGCCGAGTATACTTCTTGGTCTTTTCTTCTTTTTTGTCGTTTTTTTCCGCGCTGATGGTCAGAATACCATCCAACACTTCGACTTTAATGTCTTCTTTAGTCATACCGGGAACGGCGAGTTCAACTTCAAACTCTCCTTCCATTTCTTTGATGTTCACTGCTGGGACAAAGTTCTTGTCCTTGAAATTAAGGAAATCGGAGTCACCAAAGAAATCTTCGACCAGCGACCGGAATGTCGGCGCAACCATCGGATTCCAACGAACGATTGACATAGCCACTGAATTTAGGTTAATGAATAACTGTTTTCACATACCCAATGTGCAATAAAATGACGCTGAATTCAGTGAAAAAAATCAGTGGTAAAGATGATTGAAAGCAGTGCAGAAAAAAGAGAAGTTTTATTCAATTTTGAGCGCCGCTTTGATTTTTCGGTGGTAATCACGTAAACCACCCAGTAGTCGAATCATTTGTGGTTCAGATAGATATGCGACGCCATTGCGATGATTGGCTGCCGCGACCCGCCGCACGATCGTCCAATGCCACATAATGGTTCCTATCGCCCTGAAGTAAGTGCTGAGGGTTTGATCATAAATATGAGTCGGTTCCGAACAAACTCCATTGAGTTCGATAATTTTAAAATTTTTGCCTTGTTTGAGGTCCTCCAGATTGGTGCACTTGATGTCGAAACGACCGTAGCTGAAGCCAGGGATTTGGGTCGCAATACGGTCAAAAGTAGCGTGCAACTGCGCATCGATGTGCCTATTCCCATTGATGAATTGGGTACCTTTGGAGTGATTGCCAATCACCCCCAGACCAATTCTTTCTCCGGCAACCGGTACATTTTTAAACACTTGCCAATGGGTTTCTTGCAATTTTTCCAGTTGCAATAATGCACGGGGGGTATTTTCAATCAATTCCAAAACCGTTGACTGTCCATCGCCTACGACGTGCAAAAAATCTTTCAGCGTCAGGGAGCTGATTTTGCCTCTATCGGCATTGGGCAACCGGTAATACAAAAGCCCAAGCTCTTCGGGTAGTCCAGGTATTCCTGAATGATAAAGTCGATGGGATACAAGCTCAGGTAGGCGCGCAATTGATCGGGGGTATCCATTTTTTTGACCAAAAAACCCCGATAACCAATATCGGGTTTGGCGATGAGTGGGAAATTGATGCCCGCCCGGCGAATGTCTTCTATCGTCAACGCCAAATCGCGCCCACGGGGAGCCAGCACCGATTTGGGGCGCAAGGCTTCCGGGATGTTTTGCAAAGTGGCGAATTTGGATTCCAAACCCAGGCCCCCGGCTAAAATTCCGGGGTTGGCAGCGGTAAAAAAGCACGCATGGCGCGAGCGCAAAGCCAGCAGGGGCCCATAAACAAACATCGGCCAATAAAAAGCCAGGGTAGGCCAATATTCCCAATTGAATAATTTAATCCAAAATGGATTTCTGCTAATTTGACTCCACCTCTTCACGCGTTAACTCTATTTGCGCCTTTTGTTCGTTGGCGGTGAGCAAATCAAAATACCTAAAGTTAAGATTGGATTCCGTTTTTTCAATCGAAGTGATGCTGACCGTACGTACAATGTCCCCTCGATTCATAACAACATCGTTCCAGGTATCGCCGTCACCCGCATGGAGGTGAAACTCCAACATGCCCCCAACGGAAAACGTTGAAAGATTATCTATCCAGCGGGCAAACCACTGTTCTCGGCGGAAACGTACATCTGCCGGGTATAAGGTGGCTGAAGACCAAATATGGCTACCTCTGGGATCCAGAGATCGAATGAATTTTTCCAGCCCGTCCCAACGCAATTCCCACAAAGCACCGAGATCATACAGAATCAAGGTAAAAGGTTCAATGCCATTAAAATCATAGCGTTGAAAAAAAGCATTGGCGTTGGGATAGGCAAAACTCTCCAAACCATGATGCCCCGGCTCAATCGATAAGGGGTCTGGCGATTGTGTGCTTCAAAAGCGCCATTGAGCAAACAAACCATGCGCTGGTTGGATGCCGCCGCAATCCAGGTGCCTCCCGCCGCAGGATCCTGTGGGAAAATCAATCGTTTTCCTTCTTTTTCCTCCACCACCAAACGAGTCGCCCCTCGTGAAGGTGCTTCATCACGATTGGAAGTGAGGATGAATTGCCCAGGAGCGGGCGACACATAAGTGACTGTGCACATACAAGGTTTGAGTTAGGGTGTGGGTTATAGCGTGTGTTGGGGCGTCTCTTGCGGGCGCCCTATGTCAAAAAACCACCATAACCGCCGCTTTATCCTTCCGCTGCAAATCCGGGACCATTGCGCCCTCCGCAGGATAACCTACGGGTACTAGCAGGAAAGGTCTCTCGTTTTCTGGACGTTGCAAAATTTTTTGCAAAATTCATTGGGCTTGGGGTATGTGTAAGTGCAACCAATCCTGCTTGATGAATTGCTGCCAATAAAAATCCACAGGCAATGCCCACGGATTCTTGTACGTAATAGTTCTTGCGCTGGGTTCCGTCGGGCAATACATCGTAAGCTTTGCGGAAGACCACAATGAGATACGGAGCAACTTCCAAAAATGGTTTATGCCAATCGGTTCCAAAAGGCTGTAAATCTTCCAGCCACTCATGGGACATTCGGCCATTGTAGCTTTCAAATTCCTCTTTTTCAGCAGCTTGTCGAATTTTATTTTTGATTTCAGGGTCGGAAACAATCACAAAAGTCCAGGGCTGCTTGTGCGCACCAGAAGGTGCGGTGGAAGCGGTCATGACGATGTTTTCGATGACCTCAAAGGGAATGGCACGATTTGAAAATTCGCGAACGGTTCTTCGGTGATCCATGAATTGATAATATTCCGCACTGTTGGCAAGCATTTTTTCTGGTTCGAATTGCGTGCCAGCATAAGGAATAAAAGCAGGTTTTTGCTTCATTTAATTGCCTTTCATACCATGAATTAAATCGAGTAAAACACCCCAAAGAAAAGATTATTTTCGATAAATGTGATCTGAATCACGAGATCATCAGGTCCCCTTGGCGTACTTTTGTATTGCGAGAAACAAAATTGAATGAACTATGGAAAAGAAAATGTCTTTCAGCGAACTTATCGGAGGGGATAAACCCGTTCTGGTAGATTTTTTTGCAGAATGGTGTGGCCCCTGTAAAGCAATGGCCCCAATTCTTCAGGATGTAGCCAATAAAATCGGAGACAAAGCTTCGATCATCAAAATAGATGTAGACCGCAATCCTGCTTTGGCTCAAAAAATGGGCATTCAAGGGGTACCTACTTTTATGCTTTTCAAAAATGGAGAAGTAAAATGGCAACGCTCCGGCATGCAGTCGGCACACCAGCTTACTGCGATAATGGAGCAAAACGCATAAACAGAATGGATTAATGGTTGGTGCTCGCCTTTCGGCACCAACCCGATTTTTTTTACAACCCAATCGGAATGAACACCACTACTTTCTGGCACAAACTCGCCTTGTTTGTTGCCCTACGACTTGTATGCCTGACCTTTTTGCTCAACACGGTAGTTTCGAAGGTTTTTTGAAGTCCAAAGAAGGATTCAAAATAGAGCCTTACGTGATGCTGCAACTTTGGAGTACTTATAGTATGGATCACGAACTATACAACACAACGACGAAACAATACGAACCTGTCGACGATCGGCTGAATTTCCTGTTTCGCCGTGCTCGGGTTGGGTTTAAAATGCAGCCTTACGAGAACCTCCGTTTTAATGCCGTGTTGGCCTATGATGCAACCGGACGAGATGTTCATGCAGGCACTGTTGGTTCAACGAACAATGGAGGTATCCCATCGGTGGGTATTTTTGACGCCTATCTGGAGTGGCGAATCAAACCCAAGAGTGAAAAACTTTACCTGGTTGCAGGTTTTTTTCGTCCACAACTCAGTCGGGAAAGTATCACCACGGCCTGGCAAACATCTAGCATGGAGAAATCTGCAACCCAAACCTACGTTCGTCAGCATACTACC
>NZ_JADKCX010000036.1 GCF_016718685.1 Haliscomenobacter sp.
TGCCCATAAAGACCGCCTGATTGCGCCCAAAAGCCCACCCTGACCTGGATTACGTATTGAACCGGTGTTTTGATCGAACGGTAGCACCCTGCGCCGCTTTATTTTGAAAATGATTTGTCCTTTTTTAAGGCGAATTGGAACCAGACTTGACAAGGACATGTATTTAGCGGGGTGATTGTCCAGCAATGAATAAACTTATGAAATTTCAAATCACTGACGGCCTGAATTTGTTGGCCATTGGATTTTGCGAAACAGGCAACTACTTGCGGTACAAAAAACCACTTTCGGTGGTATGGGATGATCGAGGAGGATCTATTGCCAAATACCTTTGTATCATGCCTTACAACCAGGGAATAAAAAGCAGCAATCCGAAAAACATTGTAGAAAATCCTCCTATTTGGATTACAATCAGCCGATTGGAAGAGCTACACCAACCGCTGAGTCCGCTGCTGAAATTATATTCCAAATTGTGCATATGAACTTAAAATACTACAAAATCGAAAGAAAAGGAATTTTCAAGAAACGATCCACTGTAGAATATGCACCAAATGAATTTTACACCTTCTGTAATGATTCCTGTAGCGATCTGAAAATTGCTGATGCTACTATTGTCGAAGACCTTGATCAAGAGGTGAAAAAGCACAATGAGCGCAAAACAGAACGGGAGGGAAGGGAGCAATGGGGCGAAAGAATCATTGACTACACGAGCTATGGCTTTTACGAAGCAAAGAATACACCGCTCATTGCTACACAACCCTTGGCATCGATTGATCAGGATAGAGTCAAGTTTTTTGAAGGCGAGATACAGCAGGGGAAGCAGCCATTTATCATTGTCTACAATTGCTATCATATGAGTTTTGCCTACAATGATTTTGAATCAGATCACTTTGTTTTGATGGACATCATAAGCTGATCGCCTATCAAAACCTAGGCAAACTTCCAGTTATTGTGGAAATAACCCATTTGCCAGCGTCAAAAGTGGAGCTCGAATTTGACCTGGAACTATTAAGTGAGGTGCTTTTTCCTTGGCAGCTTGAACACATTAAACAGCACTTCGATTAGTGCTTGTCTATGGATAAATGAAACCCTTGTAAAAAAAGCAATCATGGCATTTCCAAAAAGAGGGACAAGAAAAATAACCGTTGAAGGCATTGTATACAGCTATTTTGTATCGCAACATGAGCCTTATGTTACGGTATATGTTCAAAAGGTCGAAGGCAAATGTGCACTTTTGATAGGATATTTTGATTTGCAGACCATTACGCCCCATATCATTCGGCAAGTAATAGAAATGGGGATAGCCGATGGTTGGCAGGAAAGTGATGTAAGTGGAGAGTTTCGGATGGGGTATTTGGACGATAGGATTGACAAAACCAGATAAAGCAAATGGCACCAGAACTTAAAACCGCCATAACCAATCTTTACACGACTTTTGCGCAATATCCGTTTCGTCCAGAAATCGATGGCTGTCCTTGTTGTGTCACTGCGCAAGACCAGCAGAAGCTGTCTGCCAAGGCCTTAAACCTGATGGAATCCGAAGACATTTCCCGCTATTCCTTCGAAAGCCATGACCACCTGGGGCGAGGTAGAATATTTTAAACACTTTTTGCCCCGACTTTTAGATCTCTCTGCCACCACGGGCCTTGCCTATGGTTACGAGGTTGTGCTCGGAAAATTGGATTACGCAAAATGGAACGAATGGGAAGAAACAGAAAAAGATGCTATACGCTCATTTTATTGGCCTGGTGGACGGAGTCTGTAACAAAAGAAGTAGGCTTGCTAGTGGATTTTGTTGACCTATACACTCTTCTTGGAGATATAGACCCTTTACTCTATTGCTGGGTCATTAATTTTGAAGACCAGAGCTTCCGAAATTTGGTTTGGTTCATCCAACTAACTACTACTATTTGATTGGCCAAAAATCTTACTTTGAAGAACTTAACTCCGCTTCAGTCCATAAAATTTTAAGCTGGATAATAGAAAAAAAAGACCTCCTTGAAAAAGGTTTTTACCACTTTGAGACCATTGATCCTGAATTTGCGCAAGAAATTTCTGACGCCCTGTACATGTTGGATTGGGTACCCGTTTCGGAGTCAAAACAACGATGATTGCCTAAACTCAAAACCTAATAAACTTGAGAGAAACTCAAAAATCAACTAACCATGACCCGTAAAATCAACTCTTACGACTCATTAATGTTCCTCGTCAATCAAGACAAAAGTGATCATGTACTCAAGGACATTGCGCAGCTTTTTATAAGTGCCCTGAGAGACTGGCCGACCGACAATAGCCGCGATATAGTGAAATGTATCCAAGAATTTAAGGACTACTTTGGTGACCCATTCACCTTTGTGGATAGTAGGAGCATCAATAGGATAAAAGTGGAGGGGTGGTGGCAAGAAGAAGCAGGAGCATCTTTAAGGCAAATGATTGATCTTTCCATCAAACATTTCGGTGCCGCGGATTTTGACGCCATCGTTGACCGGGTACTCAGCTATTATGAGCAAAAATTCTTGCTGACCAGCAAACAAGAACCAATCAGGAGGACCGGTTATGCTCATTTCAACCTCTCTTCAAGCATCCTGAGGGAAGCGGATTTTATGCATTGGCTCGGACTGGAACCCGACGAATTCGGCGATACCTATAATACCGAGATCAACGGCACAAAAACGACCGTTTGGAGAATCCGCACCCCGATAACTCAAAATTCCGTTTCAGCCAACCTGGTTCAAAGGATTGTGAACCGCCTGATCCCCATTAAAGACCGCTTGATTGCCATGAAACAAGTTGATCCCGATTTAATCTGTGAGCTAGACGTGGTACTTTGGAGCAATCCACTGGATTTATACATCATCATGGACCATGAAACGCTGCTGTTCCTTGGTGAAATCGGGGTACAGTTTCACAGTGAAATGTTCTTTACGATTTAGCTTTATTTATGCACAACATAAGCAAGCAAGCAAAACACGTCAAATTTGGAAAATCACAAATTACAGACTAGATTTATCTATATTTTTTACTTCAATCAAAAAAACACAGTACCTCAAACCCTAACGCGAAACAATGCAACACCATTCAACTCAGTCATCCTACAACCTCCGTTCTGAGGCACCTGTTGTACATTCCTTGCTTTTTGGGCTTATTCATGGTCGCGGAATAGCCGAGTCCGGGCATTCCCAAGATGGACTCAGGTTTAAAGCAGCGATGGCGGATGTTTTGCCGGCCCTTCTTTATCCTACTCTTTGGCGCGGGTATTCCGCATCCGCATCAGTGATGGAACCATACATGCGGAATTTTCCAGCAACACATCTTTCCAGATCAAATCCGGGCTTATACCACCGCTTTCTTACGACGACAAGAACAACTCAGTTTGAATTCCTGTATCTCAGTTTAAAAGTACGAACCATCACCCTCTACTACCTCCAATACCACAACTGGGCCATCATCACGGAACCTTCACCGGGGAATTGTAAAATGGCTTTGATAGAACTGGCGACAAAGTCATCAAAATGGTTGGGTTTGAGCGCGGTGCGGTGACCTCAGCCATGGGCATTTGTTTTTTAATAGTACAATCCCCAGATTACAGATGCTCCTTTAAGTTCAATCTGATGTTTTGGTGTTGCAATTGTGCTGATCCGCTTTCATCTGGAAATACTGGGAATACAGCCTGCCGATGAAATAAAATTAAACAAGTACGCAATCTCCGAAATGCTCTATTCCGTGTGCAACAAATGCTTTTCCACGTCGAGGATAAGTAACTGATTCACCGCCTGTAGCGAAGCATTTTTTCACCACAGATTATTCAGATTTACACAAATAATGAGCTGTTTTGCATGAAATCTGTGTAAATCTGTGTAATCTGTGGTGAAATTATCGTGTCGCCTGAGGCGATGTTTTTGTTTGTCAACACCTACATCATGCACCACCACACCCGAATCGGCATCATCGGCGCCGGACCAGCTGGCCTCACCCTCGCCCTCTTACTCCAGCGCAGCGGCATCCCTTGCGTCATTTTGGAAAACCGCAGCCGCGACTACGTGGAAAGCCGGGTGCGGGCCGGTCTTTTGGAACAAAATACCGTCGACCTCCTCAGAGAATTGGGTGCAGGCGCACGACTAGATAAGGAAGGTTTAGAGCACCATGGCGTTATCCTTTCTTTAATGGCAAACGCATTCGAGTCCCTTTTGATGAACTGACGGGCGGAAGACGCATCACCATCTACGGCCAGCAAGAGGTTGTCAAAGACCTGATCGCCGCCGTGCTCAGCAGTGGCATCGACATTTATTTTGAAGCCGAAGCGACCGCCATTGAGGGCATTGAGAGCGCACTCAACCCTCCATTCATTTCACCCAAAATGGCGAAGTCCATACCCTGAGCTGCGATTTTGTAGCGGGTTGTGACGGTTTTCATGGCATCTCGCGCAAAACCATGCCCGCTGGTTCATACCGCGAATTTCGCCATGAATATCCTTTCAGTTGGCTGGGTATCCTGGCCAATGTGGCTCCTTCATCCGAAGAGTTGATTTATGCCTATCACGAGCGAGGGTTTGCCCTGCACAGCTTGCGATCCAATGCGGTAAGTCGCTTGTACATTCAGGTCGACAATGATGACAAAATTGAAGCATGGCCAGATGAGCGCATTTGGGAAGAGCTCTCCATTCGCCTGGGTACCGAAGGATGGAGTCTGCAACATGGGCCTATTTTTGAAAAGTCCATCACCCCCATGCGCAGTTTTATGATCGACAACATGCAGCATGGGCGACTCTTCCTCGCGGGTGATGCTGCGCATATCGTGCCTCCCACAGGTGGAAAGGGTTTGAACCTGGCCGTAGCCGACATCCGTTGGCTGGCGCAGGCACTGATCCATTTTTATGACACCCAACAAAACAAGCTCTTGGATCAGTACTCATCCAATTGTCTGCGCCGCATTTGGCGCGCTCAGGATTTTTCCAATTTCATGACCCGCCTGTTCCACAAGCAAGCCGAACATGGTTCTTATGAAAACTTGCTACAAAAGGCTAAATTTGACTACATCGGCACCTCCAGGGCGCAAGCCACAACGATTGCCGAAAATTATGTAGGTTTAAAACACATTTGACCATGAGTTGGACCATTTTGCAAGGCATCCCCATTCATTACGCGTACCTCGACCGCCAAAGTCCGCGCACCTTTGTATTCATCAATTCCCTGGGCACCGATTTTCGGATTTGGGATGCAGTGGTAGATAAGTTGAAAGACCACGGCAATATTCTACGCTTTGACAAACCCGGGCACGGGCTTTCGACTGCCAGACGCCCTTTCAAATCAAAGATTACGCGGAACTCACCCTGAGCTGATGGATTTTTTTACAAATCGAAAAGCGGTTCTCATGGGTTGTCGATTGGAGGAATAATTGGCCAGTACCTAGGCGTGTACCACCCAGAGCGCGTCGAAAAGCTGATCTTGAGCAACACTGCCCCCAAAATTGGCAGCACCGAAACCTGGAATACCCGCATCGAAAAAGTACGCAACGAAGGCATCGAGAGCATCGCCGACATGGTGATGAAAGTCTGGTTTTCGGAACAATTCCATCGTGAACGAAGTGCAGAACTGCTGGGCTATCGCAACATGTTGGCCAACTCGCCTTTGGAAGGTTACCTGATGGCTTGTGCCGCCATTCGGGACAATGATTTGAGCGCAGAAATTACCCAAATCCAATTGCCTTGCTTGTGTTTTGGCGGCACCGCAGATGGTTCTACGCCGCCAGTTTTGGTGGAAAGTATGGCCAATGCCATTCCCGATGCTCAATTTGTACTGATTTCTGACGTCGGGCATATCCCCTGCGTGGAAGCACCTCATCAAATCGTGCATGAAATCCTGGATTTCGTGGTGTATTCTGATACAAAATCCCTGTACCAAAAAGGCATGATCACCCGCCGTTCCGTTCTGGGTGATGCCCACGTGGATCGGGCCGAAGCCAACAAAACCGAGTTCGACCGCACTTTTCAGGAATACATCACCAACAATGCCTGGGGTGCCATTTGGTCGCGACCAGGTTTGACCAAACGCGAACGGAGCATGCTGACCATTGCGGTTTTGGCCACTTTGGGGCAAGAAGAAGAACTGGCCATGCACCTGCGTGCCACAGCCAATACAGGCACTAGCCTGGAAGACATCAAAGAAACCCTGTTGCACATCGCCATTTATGCCGGAGTGCCCGTGAGCAATACCGCTTTTCGGGTGGCAAAGAAGGTTTTTAAAAAAGAGTGATAAAAATTGCGTTTATGGAAAACAAACGAGACTGGAGCGTACACCCGCCCTATCTACATCCCGGTTACAAATCCACGGTGCTGCGGGCACCGAGTAAGCCCTTGATCCCGATCAAACATACCCTGTCTGAGCGGACGGGCCCGGTGTACGGCCTGGACACCATTGGTGCCCTGGACAATGACCTCACCAAAAATGGCATAAAAAATGGTGAACCTCTCGGCGAACGCATCGTCGTCGCCGGGCGGGTAATTGATGAGTTGGGGCAACCTGTGCGCAATACGCTGGTGGAAATTTGGCAAGCCAATGCGGCCGGGCGTTACATCCACAAAGTAGACCAACACGCGGCTCCGCTTGATCCCAATTTCCTCGGAGGGGGCCGCTGTTTGACCGACAACGAAGGCTATTACAAGTTTTACACCATCAAACCCGGCGCGTATCCCTGGGGCAACCACCCCAATGCCTGGCGGCCCAACCACATTCACCTTTCCCTGTTTGGAAACAATATTTCAAGCCGTTTGGTGACCCAGATGTATTTCCCGGGTGATCCTTTGTTGCAGTACGATCCCATCTTTCTGGGCGTGCCACCCAAAGGCCGGGAATTGCTCATTTCCAAATTTACCCTGGATTTGACCGAACCGAGTTTTGCGCTGGGGTATGAATTCAATATCGTCCTGCGCGGCAATAATGAAACACCCTTTGAAAACAAATAAACATGGCTTTACAAACACCTTCTCAAACCGTAGGGCCATATTTCGCTTATGGCCTGACTGCGGCGCAGTACGGATATGATTTTGACCAGATTGCCAATGATGTGCTGGTCGGTGATGACATGCCAGGCGACCGGATTCACATCGTCGGACGGGTATTTGATGGCGAAAACAACCTCATTCCCGATGCCATGATCGAAGTTTGGCAATCCGACATCAAAGCCTTTGGACGCATGGGGACGGGTACTGATCCCAAAAATCGTTTCCACTTTGAAACGGTAAAACCTCAAAGTCTGGATGGACAGGCACCACATCTGGCGATTATTGTCCTCATGCGGGGTTTATTGGTACATGCCTATTCCCGCATCTACTTTTCCGATGAGGCGGCAACAAATGCGCAGGATGTCGTGTTGAACAGCGTACCCCAGGAGCGGCGTCATACCCTCATTGCTCAAAGGCATCAGGTCAATGGCCACACCGAGTATCATTTTGATATTTACATGCAAGGAGAATTGGAAACCGTATTTTTTGATGTATAGAAAATGGTTGAGAAGGTTGAGGAGTTGAGGAGGTTGAGGCTACCGCGAGCGACTTAGACAATAATTTTGTCAATATCACTTGCGGTAGCCTCAACTTCTCAACTCCTCAACTCCTCAACTTCCCTTGACTCACATGAAATCAGTCCCACAAATCACCCCCCAACAAGCTGCCGAACTCGTCAAAGACGGCGACACCATCCTCGGCGGAGGTTTCGGCATGACTGGCAACCCGGTGCACCTGATGCATGCCCTGGCTGAAACCAGCACCAAAAACCTGACCTTCATTGGCAACAATGTAGGGGAACCTGGCCTGGGTGGTGGCCGCTTGCTGCGCAATGGGCAACTCCGCAAAATGATTGGTTCGTTTTTCACCTCCAATCCCGATGCGGTCAAAGCTGCACAATCCGGCGAGGTGGAATATGAACTGTTGCCCCAAGGCACCCTGGCCGAAGCCATTCGGGCGGGCGGTGCGGGTATTGGCGGTTTTTATACACCCAGTTCGGCGGGCACTGTCATTGCCAAAGGAAGACCAACCATGCTGATCAATGGCCAGGAACAGGTTTTTATCCCCGGCATTCGGGGCAATGTAGCCTTCATCCGTGCCTGGAAAGCCGATACAGCGGGCAACCTCACTTACCGCATGACCGAACAAAACTTCAACCGCGCCATGGCTACTGCCGCAGACATAGTGGTAGCGGAAGTGGAAGAAATTGTACCCGTAGGAACTTTGGATCCCAATATCATCCATACCCCTGGTTGTTTTGTCGATTACCTGGTGCAAGCCAATATTTCGCTGGATGTATTGGGGTCTTCAGCCTCGGTCAACGCAGCCAAAAAAGTGAGTGAAAGCCGTATGAACATGGCCAAACGCGCTTTTGCCGAACTGCAAAAAGGCGATGTAGTCAACCTCGGCATCGGCATCCCCACCCTGGTTGCCGATCTCATCAAGCCAGAGGATGGCATCATTCTGCACACTGAAAACGGCATGCTGGGTGTAGGCCCCTCCCCTGCCGACGGCGGCGGCGCGTTGGATTATCCGGTGAATGCGGGAAAAATTCCGGTGACCGCTCTCCCCGGCAGCAGCTATTTTGACAGCGCCGACAGCTTCGCCATGATTCGCGGTGGGCACGTAGACGTGGCCATCATGGGTGGACTGGAAGTGGATGAAAAAGGTAACCTGGCCAACTGGGCGGTGCCTGGAAAACCGCTGCTGGGCGTTGGTGGTGCCATGGACCTAGCTTCAGGTGCCAAAAAACTCATCGTCACCCTGACCCACGCCGATCCGGATGGTACTTCGAAAATTGTCCCTGAATGTACGCTACCGCTCACGGCGATTGGTGTAGTGGATGTAGTGATTACGGAGTTGGCAGTGTTTAAATACCTGGAAGGGCAGCTGACTTTGGTGGAATTGATGCCGGGGGCGAATTTGGAGGAGGTGAGGATGAAGACGCAGGCGAAATTTGTGGAAGTTAGCTAATTGGGTTTTCATCTTTATCTAAAGTTATTTGTAAAAAATGCATAGGAAAAATCACGTAATTCAGAAAAATCATTATGCTGATCACTTTTCGTGTATCAATTTTCTTTCCTTTAATGAGGAGAGGAGTTCTCCATGTTGGCGGAAAGCGTAAGCCCGTCGCCGCGTGCTGGGCTGGGTAGAGAAGGCATGATTTACGGGCAATGCTTGGGAAGTCGAATTTAGTGAGTATTGATTTTGCAAAAGTGATAGTACAGGGGATAAAAAGTAGTTTCATTTGATGATCATTTTGGTTGGGAAATAAGAAAAACCTACTAAATTTGAGTTTGATTTGAAGTTAAGGAAAGTTTAGCTATGGTATTTGGTGAACTAGCAAAGGTATGAGAATGGTTGTTTAAATTAAAACACAAAAGCAATTTTTGAAGACAGTTGACTTCAGGAATCTCTTTTGCCCTACGGGAAGACTCTTTTCAATTTATACAGACCTTCAGCAAAAAATGAGTTCTATTGGTATTCTAGGAACAAACATGGCCGAAAATTCTTTTCTTTCACTCAATTTATGGTTTACAACTTAAGCAAGCAGCCAACTCATCGTCACAACCCACGAATCCAGTCTCCTTGATCTCAGCCTCCTACGCCGGGACGAAATCTGGTTCGTTGAAAAAAACAACCATGGCGAATCCCATCTGTATTCTCTCGAAGAATTTCAACCGAGGTTTGACAAGGAAATCCGCAAAGCCTATTTACAAGGCAGATATGGCGCCATTCCTTTCATCTCCGACGTACAACAACTAAACTGGGAACCTGCCGATGCCGAGGATAAAAAGGCCAAGCCGCAAAGTGGGGGCGCAAAGACCCCGCTTTTTCGTCATTGCCTCGGAAGGCCGAGAAAGTGAGCCGCAATATTTTGCTCACGTGGCCGATTTTATCAACACCAAATCTCTAGGACGTTTGATCAAAATAGAAGCCTTGCGTAGGGAAGACAATGCCAGTGATTTTCGCCGGGTCTTAGCAATGCTGGATGATTACAAGAAAAAATACAAGCTTGATGACAAAGATCAATTGTGGTGCTTGGTGGATGCGGATAGTGGCAGAAAAACATGGCCAAGGCACAACAACTCTGCAAGCAAAAGCAATATGAATTTTGTATGACTAATCCTTGCTTCGAGCTATGGCCTTTGCTTCATTATCTGGATTTTAAAACCCTTGATGAGGCTGCAAAAAATGATTTATTGAAAAATCCCAAGGCTACCTCTTCCAAAAATCATCTTGAGCAAGTGCTCCATAAATACTTAAAAGAGTTTGGCGAAGGTTACGCAAAGGGGTAATTTCAAAGCACACCTGAAAATACCTCTCGCCCTTCAACAACCTTTGAGTTAGAGTGGGAAAAACCACTGGACTTTTGAAACCTTCTGCACCAGAATCCACGTTCTCCTCCAACAAATTTTTAAATCTGAGCCCCCAGATTATCCATTACCCGAATAAGCAACTCATGCAAACCTACCTAATCGACGGCATCCGCACCCCCATCGGCAGTTTTGGCGGCAGTTTATCCAGCGTTCGTGCCGACGACCTGGCGGCACAGGTTCTGGCGGACTTGCTCCACCGCAACCCCCAACTCGATCCCGCTACAATTACCGACGTCATCCTCGGCTGTGTCAACCAGGCGGGTGACGACAACCGCAACGTGGCGCGGATGGCCTTGCTACTGGCGGGCTTGCCTTATACCGTGCCCGGTGAAACCGTCAATCGCCTTTGTGCTTCTGGTATGGCCGCTATCGTCAACGCCCATCGCGCCATTGCCATTGGCGACGGCGACGTCTATCTGGCTGGTGGCGTGGAACACATGACCCGTGGGCCCTGGGTGATTTCCAAAAGTGCCAAACCCTTCGGTACCGATGCGCAAATGTACGATTCGAGTTTTGGCTGGCGCTTCGTCAATCCCCGCATGCAGGCCATGTACGGCACAGATGCCATGGGCGTTACTGCTGAAAATTTGGTGGAGATCCACCACATCAGCCGGGAAGCACAAGACCTTTTTGCCTACAACTCGCAAATGAAAGCCGCCAAAGCTCAGGCCGAAGGGCGTTTTGCCCAAGAGATAAGTCCAGTTTCGATCACCGTGGGCAAGGGAGAAACCCAGGTTTTTGACCAGGATGAATTCATCAAAGGCGGTAGTACGCTGGAAAAATTGGCTCAACTGCGCCCCGCTTTCAAAAAGGAAGGCGGTACAGTCACAGCCGGGAACTCCTCGGGATTGAACGACGGCGCGATCGCGGTCATGCTGGCTTCCGAACAAGCGGTCAAAGACCACAACTTTGTGCCCAAAGCCCGAATCGTAGCCTCAGCGGTAGTCGGGGTAGAACCGCGTATCATGGGCATTGGCCCGGTGCCAGCCACCCAAAAGGCGCTGCAAAAAGCGGGCCTGCGATTAGAAGAAATTGACGTCATTGAATTGAATGAAGCTTTTGCTGCGCAATCCTTAGCTTGTATCCGCAGTCTGGGCTTGGCCGATGACGATCCGCGCATCAACGTCAACGGGGGGGCGATTGCGCTGGGACACCCGCTGGGGATGTCAGGTGCGCGCATCACGTACAGTGCTGCGCTGGAGTTGCAAAAACGACAAAAGCGTTATGCGTTGGCGACGATGTGTATTGGGGTGGGGCAGGGTTATGCGGTGATTTTGGAAAGAGTATGAGTACAACAGCGACAATATCTAACTAAAGTGTTTCTTAAGTGTCTTAGGTTTCTAAGGTGGTGAAAATATGCTGCGCTCAGCTTTTTTCACCACCTTAGAAACCTAAGACACTCAAGAAACACCTTAGAATAACAACACATGGAATCATTGTTTGAATCTCTTTTTTACAAAGCTGAAGTCAATAAGCTATTCAGTGCTGAAGCCTACCTGGAGGCCATGCTGCGCTTTGAAGCTACATTGGCCCAAGCCCAAGCCGAACAAGGGATGATTCCAAAGCTACTGCTGACAGCATCACTCGTTGTTGTACTCTGGATCACATTGATATTCCCAGCCTAATCCCAGCCATCGGTTTGGCGGGCAATCCCAATATCCCCCTCGTCAAACAACTGACTGAGGCCGTTAAAAAAATTGATCCCGAAGCTGCCAAATTCGTACACCTGGGTGCCACCAGCCAGGACGTGATTGATACCGCAATGGTACTGCAACTCAAAGCCGCCTTGCTTTTGATGCAAAAAGACCTGAAACAATTGTTGGCTCAACTGCGGCACCTGGCCGAGAAGCACCGCCACAGCATCATGGCCGGGCGCTCGTTTATGCAACACGCACGCCCCATCACTTTTGGATTTAAAGTGGCGACCTGGATGGATGGATTGATTCGCTCTGCCGAGCGGCTGGAGTACAACTTACAACACAATCTGGTGCTTCAATTTGGTGGCGCAGTGGGTACTTTGGCAGGGTTTGGAGAAAAATCTGAAGCCATCGCCCATAGCCTGGCGGAAAAACTTGACGTAAACTTACCACATATTTCCTGGCATACCCAACGCGACCGGCTGGTAGAATTGGCTTGCATGTTGGGCATTCTGAGCGGCAATTTGGGCAAAATCGCCAAAGACATCAGCTTGTTGATGCAAACCGAAATAGGCGAAGTTTTTGAACCTGCCGCTGCTGGCAAGGGCGGCTCTTCAACCATGCCGCACAAACGCAATCCGGTAGGTTGTGTAGCCATTTTGGCGGCAGCTCAACGCACGCCAGCGCTGGTTGCCACCCTGTTGCACGCCATGCCTCAAGACCACGAACGCGCCACGGGGCTTTGGCACGCCGAATGGTTACCCCTAGTAGAGCTGTGCAAAATCAGCGCAGGAGCTTTGGATCAAGCCCTTATTTTGACCAATGGATTAGAGGTGGATACCGAAAGGATGCGCCAGAACCTGGAGCTGACCCATGGCCTGATTTTCGCCGAAAACATCTCACTAGCCTTGGCGGATAAAGTGGGCAAGGCCACCGCCCACGAATGGGTTGAAGCGTTTTGCCAAACGGCTAGTGCTACGCATACTCACCTCAAATCCATCGTATTGGCAGATTCCCGCATCCAGGCATTGCTCAGCAAAACGGAGATTGATCACTTATTTGAACCTGCCAACGCGTTGGGGGATTGTGATCGCTTTATCGACAATATCTTGGCTACTTTTTAAAAATAAAATACACGGCCAGCACCAAAAAGCCAAAACCAATGATGTGGTTCCAGCGGAAGGTTTCTGTTTTGAACACCAATAGCGTAAATACGGAAAAAACCACCAGGGTGATCACTTCCTGAATGACTTTCAGCTCAATCAATGAAAACGGCCCCCCGTAGTTTTTAAAGCCGATTCGGTTGGCGGGCACCTGAAAACAATACTCAAACAACGCGATGCCCCAACTGATGAAAATAATGGCCACTACGCCCAATTGGCTCGTCCATTTCATTTGATTGAATTTAAGGTGGCCATACCAGGCCAGGGTCATAAACGTGTTGGAGAGCAACAAGAGTAAAATGGTTGTAAGCGCCTTCATTAGGTCGTTTTTGTAAATTTGAAATGGAGTAAAATTACAAAACCATTCATATCCGGTGATCATGGAGTCCGAACAGTTGATATTTACAAAGTTTAAACCACAAGATTTTGCTGAATATCAGAGCTGGTTCAAAGATCCAGAACTCAACGCGCATTTAGGCCCAATGGAAGAAAACGATCCTTGGCTTGATTATATATTGACCAATAATGAGGGAGTTGAATACAGCATTTTTAACGAACACCAAATGATAGCCGAAGTTGGCATTCTATTTCCAAATCAGCAGTACCCATCATATTACATTACCAATTTGGCCATTAAGCCCGGGCTTAGAAACCAAGGAGTGGGCTCGAAAGTTCTCAAAGCACTGATAAACCTACATCCACTAAAAGGCGGGGAATCCTGGAAAACTGCTGTTAATGCAAACAATCCAAAAGCCAGGTCTTTTTTGGAAAAGAATGGATGGATCGGATTATCCAGTACACCTGATGATGCCAATATGTACGATTATGAATTCCCCAGATTAAATCTCTTCGGCCAGGGCCGTTAGTTTGGCCTCAAACCAGGCTCGACTGAAAACCTCGCTCGTTTTCGCCAGGCTACCTTTTAGCCTTTCCAGTTCTTGTAAAGCTTTTTCAGCCGTTAGGTACTCCAGACGGGAGCGTAGATAAGCCGCTTTACGCGTGAAGCGAAACAGATTGTAATAGCCTTTGCGGAAATTTTCCGACATGGTTTTGTCGCGCATCAACAACTGCCGGAACGATTCGGTGAGCGAAAATAGGGGCTCGTATTCTTTGAGCTCGTAATAAGATTGCAAAAGCATGGTTTTGGCGCCGAGGTTGTAGCGCAAATCGCTGTATTCCACTTCGCGGAGCAACAACATCGCTTCATGGTGTTCTTCCATAGCGAGGTGATAACTTGCCAGATTGAAGCGGTATGCATTGTCTTTAAATTCTGGGGTCAAGCTATCTTTATAATCCTCGATAAATTTGCGTACCCAATCAAACTGCCGCAAACGTATACCTGCGGCTACAATATTTTTGTAATTCCATTCCGATAAAACACCTTCTTCCAGCAGCAATCCACGATCCAGTTGGTATTGGTACAATTCAAAAAGTTTATCCAAAAAAGCTTGATCGCCCTGATTGATGCGGATCAAACAGTAGTTTTTAAACTGGTTGTACAACTCACTTACCTCCGCTTTGGTAAAATTCCCTTCATGCACCCGGAAAACCTCTAAAGCCTCCTGAAAATAAGTCGGATCATTTCCAGAAAGCATGCGGTACACCATGTAGTGGGTAATGATGGACGGCACCCGGCGGTAGCTGTCCAGGTTTTGTTCGATTTCCTGCAAAACCGCTTCGGCCAAGCGGGGCGCCCATTCATCCCTTCTCACTTCTTGTCGGAATAACGCCTCGCAGGCATCTTTCAATTTTTCAGTCAGGTAAAACACGTCCAGCTCTTCCTGCCTGCGTTGAAAATAATTTTCAAAATTTGACTTATTGTATTGCGACCAATACCGTTCTCCTTCTCCAGCCAGCATGTAACGCATCAGGGCCTGGTCGGCACCAAGACAAGAGGAGGGCTTGTGGTTTTCGTGCAATTCCTGAAACAAGCGTTCGTAAGACCCAAATGCCTGTTGAGTACGCAGCTGACGCAGGTAAATGTAGCGTTGAAAATAGTGGTCTTCTTTAAATTCTTCGTAAGCCCAAAATTGTTCAAGCAATCTTTGGGTGTATGTTAACACTGGAGCCAATAGTTTTTCATTATATTTACCCCTGTCAAAAACCGATTTAAAGAGATGTTCCTTTGAACACTTTTTTTCGTCTAATCGAGGATAAACCTCAGAAATGTAGGCAACCAAACGGCGTACTTCCTCATGTTTGTTGAGGTAGGGTGAAAAGATGAACTCCTTGAAACGAGTCATTTCTTTTCGAGATAATTTTTCCAGGTTGCTGATCAGCTTATTTTTACTCACAAAAAATCAATTTTTGACGCTCTTTTTTTGTCATCAAAACACTGATTGACAAAAAATTACGACGTTTAACTGGGTCAATAATCATGAATTTTTTCCAAAATTCCAACGATTATGTCAATTTTAACGTCTGGAAAAAGTAGCATTTTGTATCAAGAGCAAAGTGTAGTATCAAAAAATAATCGCACCATGAACAATTCTACACATTGGGTTTATCTACTGCTTTTTTGTTTTGGGTTGTTTTCGACGCAGGTAGAGGCTCAATCGCAAAAACAAGAGGTTTGTTTTAACTTCAATGACCTGGCAGATAAAACGAAGTACGGCAGTGATGCCAATCAAAAACCAGGTACTCCTATCTTCAAAAAAGATGGCATAATCACTTCCATCGAATCCTTTATCACCGCCAACGCTAGCAAAGAATTTGGTTCCATCACCGTAGAAGAAAAGAAGCTGCTGTTTGATGGCAATTTCCTCGAAGCTGAAGGCAAAGTGCTATTTGTATCCAATGTAAACCTGAAGTGGAACTTTACCAACTTACCCAAAGGCAAGGCAAAACGCGTTTGCCTCAACTTTATTGATGGCGGTGGAGAAGAAAATTTTTCCATCAATGGAGAAGCCATTACCGTCCTGAACGATTGGGGTTCATTACAAGGCAAAGAAGTTGCAAAAGGGGTAAAAGCGAGTGTTTCCATCAAAGAGGATTCAGATTTATTACAAGGCACCATCTGTTTTGAAGGAGCCCTAGATTCGATTTCCTTCGGTGGTCAAGAATTCGGGATCGACAATGTTTGTATTGAATTCGAAAAGGATGTGGTTGCCCTTGATTGCATTCGCGATCTGAAAATACTACCTCGTCCCTGCACGCCCAACGGCATATTTTACCTTGCAGCTACCTTTAAAACCGATCCAAAGGCCGACACCGCTACTTATTACGTTACGGTAAACGAGCAAAAATTTGGTCCATTTAAATACAAGGATGTTTTTCCAGCCATTGGTCCCATCCAGATCAACAACAGCGGCAAGTACATCCTTAGCATTATTGACAGCAAAGATCCCAAGTGTGTAAAAATCGAAGATTTTACCTACGAATGTGGCTCCAATGCGGCTTGTGAACTAAAAGAACTCGAAGTAGAGATCAAATTTTGTCCTCGCGACACCTTTGCTACCCTGCTGGTCAAATTGGGCACTGTAGCGCCAAGCAATGCCAATGTAATTTTATCGCTCAACGGCATCCTTCTAGGCGAATTTCCAGCAGAAAAACTACCTTTCGAAATTCCCATTTCTAAAAAATACATTACCCTTAGTGCTGCTCCCACTTTTTTGATCCAGGCTTGCGTCAGCACGCCGAATGGCCGCTGTTGTTTAACCGCTGTGCCAAAAATCAGGATCGAGACCTCCTGTCTGGATGATCCAAGTTACTGTGGCATAAAGGAATTTGCGGCAACTACGACCGAATGTAAAAATGACGGTACGTTCAACGTATTGTACAAGTTTAGTGGTGAAAACAAAGGGCTTTCTGGTTATTACATTTATGTCAATAGCCAGCGCTTTGGTCCCTTCCGCTATGCCGTTAATGGTGGTTCGGTTGGCCCAATCAAACCAAATGCTGATGGTTATTACCTTGTGGTCATGCGTGATGTCGAAAATGAGCGTTGTGCCGACAGGGTAGAGATCAAACAATTCTTCTGCCAACCCTGCGCCATCCGTGATCTGAGTGCGGCGTACATCATCTGTGAAGAAGAAAAGCAAGACATTTTCACGCTTAATCTTTTATCTGGACCAACGGCAGATACTGCTTATACCTTGACCATCAATGGCATTAACATTGGTACTTATTCCCTAAAAAAGATGCCTTTGCGCATCAGCATTTCCAAAACCATTCCCAACCTCATTAGCGATGTGCTAAAAGTTCAGGTTTGTTTGCCAAATGTGGAGAAATGTTGTTTGGAAACCCAGGCCAAAATCATTCGCCGTAAATCTTGTGCAAATCCTGAAGACCTCTGCCCCATCAAAGAAATCAAGGCTGTGGCAACGGGTTGTGGTGTGGTTGGAAAGTATCAACTGGAAATCAATGCCGCCTTTGATGAAAACTTGCTCACTACAGAAAAAGTATACATCAAGGTTCCCGGAAAAATATTGGGGCCATTTAAACCGAGTAGTTTCCCGCTCAAGTTAGAACCGCTGGAGCTGATTGTAGGGGGCATCATTCCGCTCAAAATCCAGGTCTGCACTGAAAGTTTGGTGGATACCTGTTGCCTGGAGATCATCCCCGATATCGTCAACAAGGATTGTGACTGCAAACTGAACATCAGTGTCACTCCCGTTGAATGTAGCGGAGACAAATACTACGCTTCAATTAAAACCGAAAGCAGCAATGGCAGTAAAGGGGGCTACTTCGTGTTGGGTCCCGATGGCAAAAAATACGGCCCCTTTGGATACGACCAAAAAGCACAGGTGATTGGTCCATTTACACGGGCAACGACCAGTCCACGTCAGGTTTTTTACGCTGCTGATGTAGAAAAGCCATGCGCGGATACAGTTGTACTGGATAAGATAGTTTGCGCTTCCGATACCCTTTGCCGGATTAAAGAGCTGAAAGTGGTCATCCGTGGTTGTAGCCCCAAAGGAGGTTACGATCTAATGGTTACGCCCGTACCGAACTTGAGTCTATCCAGCTTATTGACTACTTATTATTTGCAAATCGAAGGGCAGAAATACGGTCCCTTTAAATTGCTCAATACGCCTCAGCTGATTGAAAACGTCATCATCAATACCGATGCACTTACGTTTGAGGTCAAAGCTTGTGTAGAAGGGCAAAGTGAAAAATGTTGCGTTTCGGTAAAAGTCACCAAGCCCAAGTGCCCTGAATGTGAATTGGGCGAGCTGGTCATCAAAACTGCACCTTGTAATGACAAAGGTGAAGTGTATGCTTACCTGGATTTCAAATACTTCCGTACCAATTCCGATTATTTCGTATTGGTGCAAAATGGCAAAGAAATCAGCAAGAACAAGTATACAGAATTGCCCATTCGCTTAATCTTGCCTGCACCACAAAAAGACACCATCCGCTTGGAGGTGTACGATAGCAATACCCGTTCCTGCAGCAGCAAAGGATACATCAAACCTTTCGACTGCAAACGCCCCTGCTCCCTCAGTGACATCAGCGTCACGGAAGTCAAGTGCAACAACGACGGGACGTACAGCATGCTGGTTAAGCTCAAAGCGACCAACACGGATTCCATCCTGTGGCTACAAACTTCTACCGGTTTTGAATCCCGTTTTAAATACACGGGTCAGGCGGTACGCATCGATAAAGTGCCTTTGCCCAAAAATAGCCGTACCGATTGGATAGTCGTTTGTGATAAAAATTCACCGGATTGTTGCATTAAATGGCTGTACGAAGTGCCTTGTACCCAATCGCCTTGTGAAATTGGCGCATTAAAGCTGGAACAAGTATGCTTGCCCACGGGTGGTTACTACATCACCCTCAATTTTGAGCACAAAAACACGGGAACTTTTTTCAATGTATATGCCAATGGCAAACTTTATGGCACGTTTGCTTACAACCTGCTCCCCTTGCGCGTACAGGTACTAAGTGCCGATGTAGCAGTATTGGAAGTCAAAGTTGAAGACAAAGAAAAAGGCTGTACGCAAGCAGGCCGTTTGGAGTTGAAAAATGTGAATCCAACTGCCCAATCGACGGCATCAAAGTAGACCTGCTGCCTTGCGAAAAAGGGCAGTTCTACGCCAAAGCCTGGGTGGTTTCAAGACCAACTTCCAGTTTGCAAAAAGGCTACATCATTTACGCCAATGGTATGCTGTTTGGGCCGTTTCCCTACAATGGCGAAGCCCAAAAAATTGGCCCCTTCCCCAATTCGCCCAGCGGCTACATCGAGTTCCTGGCGGTAGACGTGACCAACCCCACCTGTTTTGCTGCTGCCAAAGCGGAAGCGCCAAAATGTGTTGACCCCAATCCTTGCAAAATTTCCAATCTGGCGATTCGCGGCTTGGGCTGTAATCCGGATGGATCACGCCGTTTGTACATCAACTTCAAGTATGAAAATGTCCTCAACCGCTTATTCGATGTCCTGGTTGATGGAAAGATCATTGGTACTTTCCCTTTGATCCGCCTGCCTTTGGAAGCCAACTTCAAACTGGCCCAAGACAAGGATGTATTCAAAATCAGCGTCTGCATCAACGACAGTAAGGGGTGTTGTGAAACCCAGGAGGTCAAGTTGCCTTGTGAGCGGCCTTGCCCCGATCTAATTGTGGATGTGAAGCAAAAACCTTGTAACGCTGGCGGTGCTTTCAGTGCAGATTTGATCTTCAAAAATCCAACCCCGGGCCCTCTGCGCATTGCCATCAATGGCAAAATACTGGACACGCTTGAGGCTGGTAAAAATATCTTTGCCATCAATGGTTTGTTGGGCGACGGGGTGACCTTCTTCAAAGTTGAACTACTCAACCTCAGAGATACGAGCTGCAAACGCACCGTAACCTTTGGCCCCGTGAAGTGCCGCAACATGCGCATTACCGATGTATGGCCTGGTGATGTCAACCTGGACAATACAGCCAATCACTTTGACCTTTTGCATATTGGTCAGGCCTTTGGCAGCAAAGGAATTGCCCGCTTCCAGCCCAATTCCTGGGATTGGAAACCTACACCGGCTTTGGACTGGCCCGAAATTTTCTTCGATGCCATCAACTACAAGCACGCTGACGTAAATGGTGATGGGGAAATCAACCGTCTTGACATTGAAGCCTTGTCTTTCAACTTTGGTTTGTCACACGGGCCATTCACCCGTCCCAAATCCCTGCCAGCTACGGATTTGGATCCCAAAATCCTGGTCGAAATGCCAGCGAAGGGTGAGTTAGCAGATAGCACCCGCTTTGAGATACCAATCATTCTGGGGGCCAACAATCAAGTCATCAAAGACATTTATGGTGTTGCCTTCAGTGTCAAATTTGACCCTAAACTCATTGATCCCAAAGCCCTGACCATTGAAGTACCTACTTCCTGGATGGGTCAACCGCAAGTCAACTTAGAGTCGATCTTCAAAGTTTATCCCAACGAAGGAAGAATCGATATTGCCATCACGCGTACGGATCAAAACGAGGTATCGGGTTATGGTGTAGTGGCCAAAATGAAGGGCATCATCATCGATTTGGTGGGGCGTGCCGAAACCAAGCTCAAAACGGACGACGCAATCCTCAACCGCCTGGATGGTGAAATTCTACCGCTGAATACCGAAGAAACTGCCTTTAATATTGTGGATGCACCTCGTGCAGTCCGCCCGGAAGATTTGCTGAGTGGCGTAACGGTTTATCCCAACCCGACCAACAGTCAGCTGAACATCGCCAGTGTCGCTGGTTCCGTTACCGATGTAAAGGTGATGGCGCTGGATGGCAAAACGGTGGTGAAAACCTTCCGCAATAGCAACCAGCTCAACATTGATGACCTCCGCCCGGGGATGTATTTCCTGCGCATTCAGATTGGTCAGCAAGTATTCTTTGAGCGGGTGGTTAAGCAGTAGGGTTCGATGTTCGGGGTTCAATCGGTCCGAGCGGATCGAGTGCCAAATTTGCGAACCCCGAAAACTAACGTTAGTGAGTGTTTTTCATATAATCCCATGCTATTTTTTTTTCGTTTTCCATGATGCATATCCGGCTGCCGATTCCTTGAAGAAGGGGATCGGCAGTTCATTTTTTGCGAATAATTCAAAAAAATCCCTCCCCCTCTTGCATATTTCTCAAAAGCCCATATCTTTGCAAGCGAAATGAAAAACTTTCAATCAATGACTGTATCTGTTCAAAACATTTGGTGGTGGCGTCTGAATCATTCCGTTCTCGGGTGAAGTAGATAGCCATTGATGATGTTCAAGAACATACAGCGCAAAAACGGCTTGTCGGATCACTCGGCAAGCCGTTTTTGTTTTTAAACCATTTTTGAAAAAAGTTGAGGAGTTGAGTGGTTGAGAAGTTGAGGCTGCCGCGAGCAACGTAAGCCTAAATCTCTCAACTCCTCAACGCCTCAACTCCTCAACTTTTACAATACCATGATCAGCACGACCCAACAAATTCACCTGCGCACCCACATCAAAAAACAACTGGCGGATATGGTCACCCCTGTTTCCGTTTTTTTGAAGGTACGCGACCACTACACCCAGCCCGTGATGCTGGAGAGCAATGATTTCAGCAGCGCTGTTGACTGCTTTTCCTACATCGGCTTACAGGCCATCGCCGAAATTATGGTCAAAGATGGGGTCATCAACACCCTTCTGCCCGATGGCGAAACCAGCAAGACATTTGTCACCGATGTCACGACAGTGCCCGAAGCCCTGCAACATTTTGCACAGCAATTCAGCATCGAACAGGACACGCCTTATCCGGTGTACAACGGGCTTTTTGGCCACGTGGGATTTGATGGCGTGCAATATTTCGATACCCTGAAGTTTGACCCCAGCAAGCGCAAATTCCACATTCCCGATATCCGTTTTACCCTGCACCGCTTCATCATTGCGATCAACCATTACAAAAACGAGCTGTACCTCCTGGAAAATTTGATGCCTGGCCAAGCTTCGGAAATGGACAAACTGGAAGCCCTTCTGCGCAGCCAAAAAATTCCCACCCACGAATTTCACCTGGAAGGCAAAGAAGAAAGCAACCTCAGCGACGAAGAATTTAAAGAACTGGTGCGGGTAGGCAAGCGCCACTGCCAAATTGGAGATGTGTTCCAGATCGTCTTTTCCCGTCAATACTCCCGCCATTTTAAAGGCGACGAATTTAATGTTTACCGCGTCCTGCGCTCCATCAATCCCTCTCCCTATCTCTTCTATTTCGATTACGGCAACTACAAAATTTTTGGCTCTTCGCCCGAAGCACAAATGGTGGTGCGCGATGGTGTAGCGCGTCTGAACCCCATCGCGGGTACTTACCGCCGCTCGGGAGATACCATTGAGGACGCCCGCCGTGCGCTGGCTCTGGCTGAAGACCCCAAAGAAAATGCCGAGCACATCATGCTCGTTGACCTGGCACGCAACGACCTGGGGCGTCACGCTGAAAACGTCCAAGTGCGCAAGCTCAAGGAGGTCCAGTTTTTCAGCCACGTGATCCACCTGGTTTCTACGGTAACGGGTGATTTACCAGCGCATGCGAACCCGGTGCAGATTTTTGGCGATACGTTCCCGGCGGGTACACTTTCCGGAGCACCCAAATACAAAGCCATTGAGTTGATCAATCAATACGAAAACCAAAACCGTTCGTTTTATGGCGGGTCTTTGGGCATGATCGGATTTGATGGATCCATCAACCAGGCCATTGTGATTCGTTCTTTCCTCAGTCAGGACAATACCTTGTACTACCAGGCTGGTGCCGGAATTGTGGTCGATAGCAAGGAAGAAAGTGAATTGCAGGAAGTACACAACAAATTAGGTGCCTTGACCAGAGCCTTGGTTGAAGCTGAAAAAATATTCCCCTCTAAAAACACCATCAAAATGAAACTGCTGGTTCTCGATAATTACGATTCGTTCACGTACAATCTGGTCCAATATTTCCAGGAAATTCTGGGGCAAAACGTAGACGTTTACCGCAATGACGCCATCTCGCTCGAAGACGTAGCGCGCTACGATGTGATTGTACTTTCACCTGGCCCTGGGTTGCCCCACGAAGCGGGCATCATGCCGGAATTGATCAAAAAATACGCACCGAGCAAGTGTATTCTGGGCGTTTGTCTGGGTCATCAGGCCATTGGTGAAGCCTTTGGCGCTACCCTTGACAACCTTTCGCGGGTATACCACGGCGTGGCTACCTTGATGAAACAATTGGGCAATGACGCCAATTTTTTCCAGGATGTGCCCATGGTTTTTGAAGCGGGGCGCTACCACAGTTGGGTCGTGGCCAAAAACACCTTGCCCAACGAACTGATCGTCACGGCGGTAGATCACCAAAACGAGGTCATGGCCATGCGTCACCGCGATTACAACGTATTTGGGGTACAGTTTCACCCCGAATCTGTGATGACGCCAGATGGCAAAAAAATGCTGCGCAATTTTATCGATTATTGTGCGGAAAAAACCGGAGCCAAAGCGGCGGTAGCATAAACGAATCAGCATGCGCCTGCGGCGGTGCTGGCAATTTTATTAGCCACAAATTGCACAAATTGCACAAATAGACACTCACTTCGTTCGTGTCTTTTAAGGAACCTAAGGCAAACGAAGTTTGTAATGCAACCTCAGTAATTTTATGTAAAAGAAACTCCCCAGGCGAATCATGATTACGAACAAGTCCTTACAATGAAACAACTGCTGAATCGGCTGTACGAACACGATAAATTTAGCCGGGAAGAAGCCCGGCAAATTTTGCTCAACATCGCCGCTGAACAATACAACGAAGTCCAGATTTCTGCTTTCGCCACAGCGTTTAACATGCGTCCGATCACCCTGTCGGAGCTGCAAGGTTTTCGGGATGCCTTGTTGGAACTTTGTGTCCCCCTCGACCTTGAAGGCCGCGAAACCATCGACATTGTTGGCACTGGTGGTGATGGTAAAAACACCTTCAACATCTCCACACTTTCTTGTGTGGTGGTGGCTGGAGCCGGTTATCCGGTGAGCAAACACGGCAGTTATGGGGTTTCTTCCTCGGTAGGCTCCTCGGATGTGTTGATCCAGATGGGTTACCAGTTCACCACCGATCAGGACACTTTACGCCGCCATTTGGATGAGGCAGGCATGTGTTTTTTGCACGCGCCCTTGTTTCATCCCGCGCTCAAAGTAGTTGGCCCGATCCGGCGGCAATTGGGTACCCGTACCTTCTTCAACATGTTGGGGCCACTGGTTAATCCGGTGCAGCCCAAATACCAAATGTTTGGGACCTTCAGTATGGAGTTGTTGCGCATGTACCAGTACATCATGCAGCATTCGGGGCGGCGTTTTGCCATCGTTTACGGCCTGGATGGCTACGATGAAATTTCGCTAACCAGCGATTTCAAAATGGTCAGCAACGACAGTGAACGCATCTGGTCGCCCGTAGAATTGGGCTTAAAAAAACTCCAACAACACGACCTCGATGGCGGGAGATAGTTCCGAAGATGCGGCCAAAATCTTCATGGCGGTATTGGAAGACCATGCCACCGAAGCCCAGAAAGCTGCCGTCATCGCCAATGCGGGGATGGCCATCAAAGTGATCAAACCTGAACAATCCGCGGAAGACTGTGTTGCAGAAGCGCGGGTGAGTATTGAAAGTGGAAAGGCTTTAGCCGGTTGGAAAAAATTGGTACAATAATAGGGTTCGGGGGTTCGAAGGTTCGGGGGTTGTGCTCCGAACCCCCGAACCTCCAAACCCCCGAACCCTCAAAGAAATGAACATTCTCGACAAAATCGTTGCCCACAAGCACATTGAAATAGCGGAGCGCAGTGCCATGACGCCCATCAGCGTACTGGAAAAAAGCCCCTACTTTGGGCGGCAGACCTATTCGTTGCGCACGTCGCTGCTGCATCCTGAACGCACGGGCATCATTGCGGAATTCAAACGCCGCTCCCCTTCCAAGGGCGACATCAATACCCGTGCAGATGCGGCTACGGTGACCAAAGGTTACGCCGATGCCGGTGCCTCGGGCTTGTCCATCCTGACCGATGAGCAGTTTTTTGGTGGCAGCACTGCCGACCTGATTGCCGGGCGCGAGGCCAATCAAATTCCAGTGTTGCGCAAGGATTTTATGGTACACGACTACCAGGTATTTGAAGCCAGGGCCATGGGTGCTGACGCCATCTTGCTGATTGCCGAGTGCCTGGAAGCGGATCAACTGCGCAGTTTGGCCAAAACCGCCAAATCGCTGGGTTTGGAAGTGTTGATGGAAATCCATTCGGGCGATCAATTGGCAAAACTCTGCCCGGAGATCGACGTAGTGGGTGTCAATAACCGCAATTTGAAGAATTTTGAGGTCAGTGTACAGACCTCCATCGATCTTTTTGATCAGATTCCGGCGGAATTTCTGAAGATTTCAGAAAGTGGCATCAACAATCCCCAAACCATCCATGAGTTAAAACAGGTTGGTTTTCAAGGATTTTTGATCGGAGAATACTTCATGAGTGATCCGCAACCCCAGCAACGCTTTGTAGAATTTGTGCAAAGCTTAAACGCAATTGAAAGCCAAACGATATGAGAGTCAAAGTATGCGGTATGCGCGATATGGAAAACATTGTGGCCCTGAGTCAAGTCCCCATCGACTTCATTGGCTTCATCTTTTATCCACTTTCGCCCCGTTTTGCCGCCGCCAACAAGAAGCTGGAAAAGTGGCTGGCCAAAGAATCACCGCAAGCGCTGAAAAGTATTGCCCGGGTGGGGGTTTTTGTCAATTCAGAATTGGAAGACGTCCTCAACAAGGTTCATGATTACGAGTTGGACTACATCCAATTGCACGGCAGCGAACGACCCGAATATTGTATGGAACTTTTTAGTTTGTGGAGTTTCAGCAGCATTCGCCGCGCTTCGATCATCAAGGCTTTCAGTGTAGATGCCAACTTCGATTTTGAAACCGTAAAAGCTTACGAGCCGTATTGCAAGTACTTTTTGTTCGATACCAAAGGGGCTTCTTTTGGCGGCAATGGTGAACAATTCGACTGGAGTTTATTGGAAAAATACCAGGGCGAGGTGCCTTTTTTCCTCAGCGGAGGCATTGCGGAAGAATCTGCGGAAGCCATCAAACGCCTCAAACACCCGATGCTGGCCGGGGTTGATGTCAACAGCAAGTTTGAAACTGCCCCCGGACTCAAAGACATTGCTTCCATCCAACGATTTATTCAAGTACTAAATCAATAATCATCATGATAGCGGTAGACGAAAGAGGATATTATGGCGAATTTGGTGGCGCGTACATCCCGGAGATGCTCTGGCCCAATGTGCAGGAATTGCGCGAAAACTACCTGAGCCTGGTCGCAGAACCTGGATTTCAGCGCGAGTTTCAATCTTTGCTGCGCGACTTTGTAGGCCGCCCTACCCCACTCTACCTGGCCCAGCGCCTTTCGGAGCACTACGGGGTAACCATTTACCTCAAGCGCGAAGACCTGTGCCATACGGGCGCACACAAGATCAACAACACCATCGGGCAAATCCTGTTGGCCAAACGCCTGGGCAAAACCCGCATCATTGCCGAAACTGGCGCGGGGCAGCACGGTGTAGCCACGGCCACGGTATGTGCACTGATGGGACTCCCCTGTATCGTGTACATGGGCGAAGTAGACATTGAACGCCAGGCCCCCAATGTGGCGCGCATGAAGATGCTCGGTGCCGAAGTACGCCCGGCTTCCAGCGGCAGCCGCACCCTCAAAGACGCAACCAACGAGGCCATCCGCGACTGGATCAACAATCCGGTCGATACCCATTACATCATCGGTTCTGTGGTAGGGCCCCACCCCTACCCCGATATGGTGGCGCGTTTTCAATCCGTCATCAGTGAAGAAATCAAATGGCAGTTGGAAGAGCATACGGGCAAAGATCACCCCGATGCCGTGATTGCCTGTGTGGGTGGTGGCAGCAATGCTGCGGGCGCTTTTTACCATTTCCTCAACGACGATCGGGTGCGCCTGATCGCTGTCGAAGCTGCGGGTGAAGGCATCCACAGTGGCAAAAGTGCCGCGACCAGCGTATTGGGTACCAAGGGCGTTATCCACGGCAGCCGTACGCTGCTGATGCAAACCGCAGACGGACAAATCGTGGAACCACACTCCATCTCAGCGGGTTTGGATTACCCCGGCATTGGCCCCCTGCACGCACACCTGATCAGCAGTGGTCGTGCCGAAGCGATCAGCATCACCGACGAGGAATCGCTGGAAGCAGCGCTGTTCCTTTCGCGTCGGGAAGGCATCATTCCGGCATTGGAAACAGCACACGCGATTTCAGCCTTGCGGGTCATGGAATACAAGCCTAGCGACGTGCTGGTGCTGTGTTTGTCCGGGCGCGGGGATAAGGATTTAGCGACTTACATGAAACACCTTTGGGTTGAGAAGTTGAGGAGTTGAGAAGGTTGAGGTGAGATTTAGAGGTTGAGCAGATGCCTGGCTCCGCTAGATGACCATCTTTTCAACCATTAGATCAATCCATTCAACTTTAAACTTTTCAACTTCTTTTCAACTCTTCAACCCTAAACTCTTCAACTTTTTTACCAATGAACAGAATCGAAAAATTGTTCCAAAACAAGGACAAAAACGTACTCAACATATACTTCACCGCGGGTTATCCGGGAGTGAATGACACCGAAGAGATCATCCTTTCGCTCGAAAAAGCGGGGGTAGATTTGGTGGAAGTGGGCATGCCTTATTCCGACCCGCTCGCCGACGGGCCCACCATTCAGGAAAGTGGAACCGCAGCACTGGAAAACGGCATGACCTTGCCCCTGCTGTTTGAACAACTGGCGGCAGTGCGCAAAAAAACCGAAATGCCCCTGATCATGATGGGTTATTTCAACCAGGTGATGCAGTACGGCGAACGGGCCTTTTTTGAAAAAGCAGCCGAAGTGGGCGTCGATGGCTTGATCTTGCCGGATTTACCCTTGTTCGAGTATGAAACGTATTTCAAAGACATCGTGGAATCGCTGGGGCTGGCGGTGAGTTTCCTGATCACGCCCCAAACGGAACCCGAGCGCATCCGCAAGATTGATGAGCTGACGCACGGCTTCATCTACATGGTGTCGAGTTCCTCCATCACTGGTGCCAAAAGCGACATCACCGATACTCAATTGGCCTATTTCAACCGCATCAACGACATGAAGTTGAAAAACAAACGCCTGATCGGATTCGGAATTTCGAATCACGAGACCTTTGAAACGGCTTGCCAGTACGCCAATGGGGCGATTATTGGGAGCGCGTACATCAAGGCGCTGAAGAGCAATCCAAAGGTGGCGGAGAGTACGGCGGAGTTTGTGGAGATGGTGTTGGGGTAACAGTCGGTAAGGCAAATACAACACTCCAACAACCAAACCTCTATGAACTACTTTAATCCAAAAACAGCAGCGGAAAGATATGCCAAGGGACGACCTGACTTTCACGGCAATACCATCAAACACATCAAGGACTTTATAAAAATTGACCATAAACTGGATAAAGCATTGGACATTGCCTTGTGGCACCGGGCTTTCCAGCAAAGCACTTTTAGAAATTGCAAAAGATGTTTACGGGACAGATGCATCTCCAGAGATGTTGAACCATGCTTGGGAAAAAGACAAGATACACTATGCCTTAGCATCAGCAGAACAGCAACCTTTTGAGGGCAATACCTTTGATTTGATTACAGTAAGTTCGGGTGTGCACTGGTTTGACATTGACCAATTCTTAATCGAAGCAAACCGGCTTTTAAAAAGTAAATCGTGGCTTGTGCTTTACGAAAATCACTTTATTGCTGACGTGCAGGGTAGTGAAAACTTCCCCCATTGGTTTCTACAGGTTTATTTGAAAAAGTTTCCTTCGCCCCCGCGCAACAACGCTTATGCCTGGACGAATGAAAATCTACAGCCAAAGAATTTTAATTTTGTAGGCGAGGAAAAATTTAAAAACGCCATTACCTTCAACAAAAAGCAACTTGCTTTATACTTTACAACCCAGAGTAACATCATTGCCGCAGTTGAGCAAAACCAAACGACTTACGAGCAAGTTGAACATTGGTTAGACCAAGAACTTGCTTTGTTTTTTGACCATGCCGATACGACTAAAACCATTAACTTTGGAAACTGGATCAAGTACATTCAACGCGCAAATTGACAAGCTGAAAACCGTTTCCTGTTTAGCTCTTTTCTTGGCAGTATGGGAAAATGTTGGATGTCAACTGGAACTGTTTACGGACATAACATTAGCATGAAAAAAGTACTGTGCATTGCCCTTTTAACAATGGCTGCAAATTATACCTACGGGCAAAAAAACAGTACAAATCAGGACTTAATATGGTATGGATTATTTACAACTTTTGAAATCAATAAAAAATGGTATTTCCAAAATGAGTTTCAAGAGCGCCATTACGTGGCCCCGACTACACAACATCAATTTTTAATCAGAACTCACCTTCACCGTTTGTTGGGTACCAGTGGATGGGAGACATCTTTGGGGATGTGCCTGTTTCTTCAAAATCCAAACGACCCAAACGCAGTGGAAAAGTTGACGGTTCCAGAACTCAGGCCCCATCTGGAATTTGCCTACAAACAGAAATTAGGGAAAGTAACTATTGACCATAGATATAGAGCAGAAGCCCGGTTTTTCCACAACACAAACACGACCAGAACCGAACTTGAAGACGGATTTGACTTCGGTAATTTCCGGCTCCGTTATAGGCTACAAGCAACAATACCACTGTACAAAATAGCGGATAAAAGATTCCTGAAACTCAAGGTCAGTGACGAGATTCATTTGAATGCGGGCAATAAAATTTCTAGAAATGTATTTGAACAAAATAGGATCTATGCTGGCGTAGGATATGACATTTCACAAAATTTAAGCTTTGAAGTTGGTTATTTGAATTGGTTTCAACAAAGACCAAATGGCGATTTTTACAACCGGGATATTTTAAGGTTTACCGTTGCTCATAAGATCAACTTACAGAAAAAGGAGGAATAACAGTAATAAGGTATCTTTGCACAAACAGATATAAGAAAAAAAATAATGAATCTAACAATTGAAAATATACTTTTGGTTGGTTCGATATTGCTATTTGTAAGCATTATTGTAGGTAAAACTTCATACAAATTTGGCGTCCCTACTTTATTGCTCTTTTTAGCAATCGGGATGTTGGCAGGCTCTGACGGCATTGGCGGCATTCAATTTGACAACCCAAAAATCGCACAATTCATTGGTATTGTTTCGCTTAACTTTATTTTGTTTTCAGGAGGATTGGATACCCATTGGGCTTCCGTAAAACCAATTCTCAAAGAAGGAATTGTTTTATCCACATTAGGCGTATTGCTGACTGCCCTTACCCTTGGAACTTTCGTTTGGTATGTTACCGACTTTACGGTTTACGAAAGTATGCTATTGGGTTCTATTGTTTCTTCCACCGACGTAGCAGCCGTATTTTCCATTTTACGCTCAAAAAGTCTGGCATTAAAGTCCAACCTAAGGCCTACTTTAGAGTTAGAAAGTGGAAGTAACGACCCGATGGCCTATGTGCTGACCATTGCATTTCTGACCTTGGTCATTAACCAAGACCGAAGTTTAGTGTCGATTATCCCTTTGTTTTTCCAACAAATGATTTTGGGTGGAATTGCCGGACTTACCTTTGGAAGGTTAAGTAAATTCATCATCAACAACATCAAACTCGACTTTGATGGGCTTTATCCGGTGTTGGTGATCGCGCTGATGTTCATTACCTTTTCCGCTACCGACGTTGTGGGCGGGAACGGTTTTTTGGCCATTTACATTTGTGCGGTTTATTTGGGCAATCAAGACCTCATCCATAAAAAAACCATTTTTAGAATGTATGACGGTTTGGCCTGGCTGATGCAAATTGTTTTGTTCCTGACTTTAGGCCTGCTTGTTTTCCCTTCTCAGGTCTTTCCATATATGGGTATTGGTTTATTGATCTCAGTGTTCCTAATTGTGGTAGCCCGACCAGTAAGTGTTTTTCTCAGCTTGATGTTTTTCAAAATGGAGCTAAGCCGGCGATTTTATATTTCTTGGGTTGGTTTGCGTGGGGCGGTTCCCATCGTGTTTGCCACCTACCCCCTATTGGCTGGCATTGACAAAGCAAATATGATTTTCAATATTGTGTTTTTTATTTCGGTTACCTCGGTGCTCATTCAGGGAACAACTTTATCCATTGTGGCAAAATGGCTCAAGGTTGCTCTGCCCGAAACCGTTAAGCCTTTAACGGAAATTGATAAACTTGTTCTGGAGCTTCCGAAATCTGTCTCGCAAGAAATCGAAATTTTGCCCGGCTTCTATGCAGTCAACAAAAGAATTGTGGATTTGAATTTTCCAACATCTGCTTTCATTGTCATGATCAGGCGAAATGGTGAATACATTCGACCGGGCGGTTCAACAGAAATTGAAGCAAAAGATGTATTAATGGTGCTTGCCGATAGCCAGGAAGATTTTGCTGAAGTGAATGATTGTTTGAGCAAACCATTGCAGCCGCAAAGCAGTAACTGACATTACTCAGCCCGCCTTCGGCGGCTGAGTAATGTCAGTTAGTGAGATAAACCCGTTGCACAACAGGCACTTGGTATGAAACACCTACTTTACATAACGACAATATTAATTTTGGCGGTTGGTGGCAAAAACAACTCCATAAATCAGGTAAACACTGTTGATGAGTCGAAAGACATCAATGTATTTATTGAATGGAATTTACCCTTTTTATGACAAGATAACTTTGACGAAAAGCAAGTTGACAATTGCGACAGCAGACGAGGAAAAGAGCATTGACATAAAAGGTATAAATAACGGTTTATAAGCTCCACTCCCATTCCCAAAAATTATCCATAAATTAGCCTCAAATCTCCTAACCACACACGAACCATGCTCATTCAATCCACCCTTCTGCTCCTCCTGGTCAGCCTCACCGCTGCATCCGCCCAACAAAACAATCTTCCGATTCGCAAAACCATTGAAACGTCCCAACGTTCCATCCGGCTCGACGTCCCCATGACCAACACCATCCGCAAAGCCTTTCAGGCCGGAACGCGCGACTTCTCAGGTAAACCTGGTCCAAACTACTGGCAATTGGAAGCCGACTACACCATTCAGGCCAGCCTCGACCCCACCACCCAAACCATCACCGGATCAGAAAAAATCAGCCTGCACAACCACAGCAAGGACGACCTGAAAACGATCGTATTGCGCCTCGATCACAACCTCTTTCGCCCGGAAGCCCAGCGTGGTGCATCCGTACCCGCCGAAGCCACCGATGGCATGGTTTTGACCAGTTTGAAGGTAGCGGGTCAGGTGGCTGATCTGAAGGTAGCGCCTACGATGGGCCGCCCTGGTGTTGTTGGCAATGCTACAGCTGCAAAAGTGAGCATCTCTGGCCTCACGCAAACAATAGCGACCATCAACCTGACCGAACCAATAAAAGCCGGAACCACGGCTGAACTGGACATAGAATGGCACACCAAACTCCCCGGCGGCCCCAATGGACGAGGCCACCGCATGACCCAGCGATTTGACAGCAAACTCTTTCAACCCACCCAATGGTACCCACGCCTGGCCAAATACGACGACCTGCGCGGCTGGGAAACCAGTCCTTACCTGGGGCCATCCGAGTTTTACAACAACTTCGGCAAATTTGATGTACGCATCACCGTGCCCGGTGGCTGGATTGTCAGTGGTACTGGCTTGCTGCAAAACCCCAATGAGGTGTTGACGGCAACGGCCAGACAGCGCTTGTCCACCGTGCTCAACTCCGATGAAGAGGTGACCATTGTGGGTGAAAAGGAAAAAGGCCCTGGTCAGGCCACTGCGCCGGGCGACAAACTGACCTGGCATTTTATGGCCGACAAGGTGAATGATTTTGCCTGGGCGACTGCGGATAGTTTTATGTGGAAAGCCACCCGCGCCACCATTCCAGGCAAAGGGCCTGTTCCGATTCACCTGTTTTACCTGCCCGAAAGAGCCAAATTCTTTGAACGCGCAGGCAAGATCTCCCGCCATGCCCTCGAGTTTTATTCCAAACTTTGGGCACCCTATCCTTTCCCTCAATTGACCCTGCAAGATGGCCCCAGCGCGGGCATGGAATACCCCATGGTCATCAACTCGAACCAGGGTGCTGCCGATCACGAAACGGCCCACCAGTGGTGGCCGATGATGCTGGGCACCAATGAAACCCGCTACGGCTGGATGGACGAGGGCTTCAACCAGTACATGAATATCCTCTCTGCCGCCGACAACCAAAACAAGCCCTACAACCTGGATGGCCTGGGCCAAAGTTATGGCCGGATGAGCGGCAGTGAAAGTGAAGCGCCCATGATGTGGAGTGCCAATGACGCGGGCAGTGGCTACAGCTTTCAAACCTACCAAAAAGCACCCTTGATGCTCTCCATGCTGGGCGGAATTGTGGGGGATGAGGCTGTTATCAATGCCATGAAAAAATACACGGCAACCTGGGCGTACAAACATCCCTCGCCCTGGGATTACATTTTTTTTATGAACAATGAATTGGGGCAGAACCTGGAATGGTTCTGGTACTACTGGTTGTGGACGACGGAGGCGGTGGAAGGATCGATCCAGGAAGTAACAAACACCAATGGCAAAACTACGGTCGTCGTTCATCAGGCGGGACAGATGCCTTCACCGGTAGTGTTGAAGGTGGAGTTTGAAGCAGCAGGCCCAGCCATCAAAACCATGCCCAACGCCAAAATGATTGATGCGACTACCGCCGAAGTTACCTGGCCGGTATCGGTTTGGTTTGACGGCCAGCGCACGTTCAATGCCGTCATGAATTTTGGGAAACGCAAGATCAAAAAGATCACCTTTGATCCGCATGGCCGTTTTCCGGACGCCAATGCTGCGGATAATGTTTGGGTACAAAATTAAGCAACCATGAAAGGAGAACAAATACAAACCCTGCATCCTCTACCGGGCAAGACAAATAAACGCATTGCCCTGGAAAAATACGCGGTGATCAAGGAGCAGATGTTATCCATTTTAAGCCAATCCGAGCTGACGCATACGGAGTTGATGGAGCAATTGTATGCCCATGTAAAAGACACCTTTGAAGGCGGAGTACAATGGTATGGAGAGACGGTAAAATTGGATTTGGAAGCAAGAAAAATGATTGAAAGAACGGGGACCAAGCCGGAAAAATATCGCTTACGCACAACGAACCCATAGTCCTAGTCTTCTGTTTTAAATCAAAACATTCTCGAAACCAAAAAATATCACAATGCAAAATTTGCAAGATGCTCAGCACGATATGAGGGACGGTTATGCCTACGGCTCAATTGGGATTATTGTGTCGGGGTTAGTTTGGTTTGTTTCCTGTTTGGCTGGGTATTTTTATTCGTCCCAATATGCGATATGGACGCTAATTATTGGGGGGATGTTTATTTACCCCTTAGGAACGCTGATTGAAAAACTATTGGGGCATAGAGGCGGTCACGACAAAGCTAACCCACTAGGCAACCTGGCCATGGAAGGTACAATTTGGATGATTATGTGCATCCCTTTGGCTTATGGTTTATCTTTCATTAAGACCGAATGGTTTTTTCAGGGCATGATGATGATTATTGCGGGGCGATACCTCACATTTGCGAGTATTTATGGGATGCGTTTGTATTGGGGGCTCGGAGCATTATTGGGATTAAGTGCTTATGGCCTTTTGAAAATGCTGAATTCAGCTAATTTGGAAAAACTAAGCCCAGATAATTTTCGGCAATTTGAGGAACGGGCTTTGGGCAACATAAAATTAGCTGCCGGAAAATATGAAACAATCGTTGGTATTTTAGCGCTTTGGGAAGCAAACAAAATGGATTGGCAACTGTTAGGAGACGAGGAAATAATTTCAACATTGTCTACCATAAAAGGAATTGGGAAATGGACAATCGATATGGTTTTATTGTACACGTTGGAACGACCGAATATTTTCCCTTACGATGATTTTCGTCTCAAACAAATAATGGTTTCGTTGTATAACTTAGATCCCAAAGCAAAATTGAAGGCTCAAATGATAGAAATTGCTAAAAACTGGGGGAATCAAAAGTCATTAGCGGTGCTTTATTTGTTAGCCTGGAAGCAATACCAAAAAAGCCTATGAAACGTACAGGGTCAGCCGATTTGGCACTAATGGGGGGCAGCATTCCCTACTGGTTATTTGAAAGAATGACCAAATTAAGCCTCCCTATTGTAGAATCCATCCTTTTAGAATACGGTAAACAAGAATTCTTGAAAAGGCTTTCTGACCCTTTTTGGTTTCAAAGTTTTGGCTCAGTGATTGGCATGGATTGGAACTCATCAGGAGTAACCACCGCTGTAATGAGTGCCTTGAAAAAATCGCTAAATCCTCATTCCAAAGCATTGGGAATTTATGTTTGTGGCGGTAAAGGAAAAGATTCTTTACAAACCCCCAATGAATTGCTTGCCGTTGGAGATAAAACGGGAATAAATGGTAATGAACTCGCCAAATACAGCCGACTTACGGCCAAAGTGGATAGCACCGCCATTCAAGATGGGTTTCAAGTGTACCTGCACTATTTTGTAGTAAGCGACAATGCGGATTGGTCGGTGATACAGCAAGGAATGCAACCGGAAACCTCCAAAGCCAGGCGTTATCACTGGAATTCAGCCAGCATACAATCCTTTGTAGAAGAACCGCACACGGCCATTTGTGGCGATTTTCAAGGTGAAATTTTAAACTTAGTAGACAAACAAGCCAAACCCACCCAGTCGGCAATACTTGCCATCGCCAAAGAAGCCCCAGAAAAAATGCTGGAAGAAATCAAGCATCTAACCATGCCGTCACACCACGACATAAAAGCAAAAGATGTTGATTTGAAGCGACTTGGCAGCATTTTGTGGCTGGCACAAGAAACCGAAACCCAAAATTTTGAAGACTTATTGTTACTCAAAGGATTGGGTCCACGAACTTTACAATCATTGACACTGGTTAGCGAAGTAATCCACGGCACGCCTTCCAGATTTACAGACCCGGCAAGGTTTGCATTTGCTCACGGTGGTAAAAGTGGTCGTCCATTTCCTGTTCCAACAAAGGTGTATGATGAAACCATTGAAACACTAAAAATTTCGGTAGAAAAAGCGAAATTAGGGGATAGTGACAAACAAACCGCCATCAAAAAATTAACCCAGTTGGCTCAACAAGCGGAGGAGAATTTTACGCCAAATGATATTTTTGCAGCCCTCTTGCAAAAAGAAAAAGACGATGCTTGGAAATATAGTGGGCGGACAATTGATGGTTATTCAAAAGAACAGCACGACTCACAATTATGAAGAAATGAAAAACTACCAAAGTGAACAAGCGATTGGGCAGCTAGAGAAACGAAAAGGGGGATATTTCTTCCTAAAAATTGATGCTGAGATCATCAACCAATTTAAAAACAAACGACATACCCGCTTCATTTGTACGCTTGATCAAACACTTACCTTTCAATGTGGGCTTAACCATTTGGGAGATGGTAATTTTTTCATCATCCTGTCTACTAAAAACCTGAATGCAGTTGGGAAAAATTTGGGCGACATCATCTCCTTTGAACTGCTCGAAGACCCCAATCCCCTGGGCGTGGATATGCCAGAAGTATTGGAAGCACTATTGGAACAGGACGAAGACTTGAAGGCTATTTTTGAAAGCCTAACCCTGGGTAAAAAAAGAAACGTGATCCACTCCATCAACAAAATCAAAGACATTGATAAACAGATTCAAAAAACGATACAAATTATTAACGACAGTACCAAACCACGGCCCAAAAGACCCTTGTAGAAGAAACCACGAATAGACCAATACCAAAATGGACGAATCAGTACTTATCAACTTCATAAAGACCAACGTTCCAAATGTTCCCATTGACGAGCAATCGCTTCTACTCATTGCAAAACAGTTTGAAGAAAAGAATCTTCACAAGGACGAATATCTTCTAAAAGAGGGAAAAATTAGTGGTTACTATTTTCTGGCCAAAGGATTTTTAAGGGTGTTTACTTTTGACACAGATGGAAATGAAGTCACTACTTATTTTTATTCGCAAAATCGAATCGTTTTTGATGCCGCTTCATTTTTCCTAAAACGGCCTTCCAGCGAGTACATTCAAGCCATGACAGATTGTACCGTCTATTCAACCAACTTTGAAAAACTAAACAAGCTCTTTCATTCTGTAGCAGCATTCAGAGAGTTTGGCAGACAAATGATCGTGAACGAATTTGTAGCTTACAAGCAACGAACACTTTCGATGATCAACCAAAGTGCCGAAGAACGTTATCTCAAATTGATTGAAACCAATAATGATGTTTTCCAATATGCTCACCTTAATCACATCGCCTCTTACCTCGGCATAAGTGAGCGAACCCTGAATAGAATAAGACAAAACGCTACAAAGAAGTAAGCCTTTCTCATTTTACGCCATTTGTCGTACCGATTTAAAGATGGACGCCCGTCCTTTGCATTAACAAAATTTCAATGCAAATGGAAAATATCCCTTTTTCGGTGTCCACTGGTATGAAGCCGACAATATTAATCACCTTAGCCACTGGCAAAACGGGCTATGCGAGTACCGTACAACTTTTGCAAGAAGGTTATCCTGTTAGAATTTATGTTCGGTCGAGAAATGCAAAAGCACTTGAGCTAGAAAAACTTGGTGCGGAGCTTACCTCGGGCAGTTTTAGTGACAAGCAACAACTAAAACGAGCACTAACCGGTATCGACAATATCTATTATTGCTATCCCTATAAGTCAGGGATGGCAAAAGATGTTGCCTTATTTATTGAAGCCGCCAAGGAAGCCAATATCAATGCTGTTGTATTTATGGGGCAGCGCATTGCAGAATTTGCTGATACGGGAAGTGCACTGACCACTGATGTGAGAAAATCCTATGACTTGTTTACGAGTTCAGGACTCAACGTGGTATTTTTTGCACCTGGATACTTTGCAGACAATGCTTTTGTGATTACTGAATATGTTTTACAATTGGGCTTAATGCCTAATCCATTTGGAACAGGTAAAAACCCTTGGATTTCTATTGAGGATATGAGTCGTTGTATTGCTTCGTTGCTTAAAAAACCAGAACCATACTTTGGACAAAAACTTTTTCCTACCGGAATAAATCAATTTCCCCCAAAGAAATGGTGGCAATTTTCACCAAAGTGCGTGGCATGAAAGTAACCAAGATGGACATTCCTGACTGGTTGTTTTTTAAAGCAGGAATCATGAGTGGAATGGATTTTGGTTTTGACAAGTTTGCCATCGTGCAATCCACGTTTTACAATCGACAAATGCAAATGAATAGATTTGATATTGAACCTACTAACGTAGTGAAAGAACTGACTGGCAGAGAACCGGAAGACTTTGAAACCATTACCAGACAATATTTTGATGCCTCACCTTTTAGACAACGGACACTTTCGTCCTGGCTAAAAACAGTCATAAAATTCAACATAATGCCATTTACCAAAGTGCCATCTAAAAAAGAAAGAACTGAAATTAACCAATGAAGAATGCCAGTAAGATGGCCAGCACGTAACAGTTGCACTACAAATGTACAAAGCTCGCCTGCCGATCGCCCTTCGTATACCTGCGGTTTTGCAAAATTCCGAAAAAAGCTCCGCTTCGATCTTTTTTTTTTCGGAATTTTGCCAAGCCACTGCGCGTTACCAGTCATTGTAGCGCGACAAATAAGCAGCCAAAACAAACAGCCGAAAAAAATGGGAAATATACCAACCTTATATGAATGGGCAGGCGACATGCAAACCTTCGAAACCTTGTTTACACAGTTTTATGCAAAAGTTTTGAAAGACGACTTACTAGCTGATGTTTTTAAAAACATGTCGCCTGAACATGTAAAACACGTTGCTCACTTTGTGGCCGAAGTTTTTGGTGGAGACAAATTGTACACAACCGAAGACCAAGGAACGCACGCTAAAATGATTGGCAAACACATTGGCAAAATGCTGACCGAAGAAATGCGGCAACGTTGGGTCCACTTATTGTTGCAAACAGCTGACGAAGTGGGCTTAAAAAGCGACCCTGAATTTCGTTCTGCCTTTGTTGGCTACATCGAGTGGGGAACAAGACTCGCAGTAATAAACGCTCAATTGACCGAAAACCCAATGGACACGAACGAACCTATGCCCAAATGGGGTTGGGGTGAAACTAGGGGCCATATATTTCATAAAAAACAGAAAATGAGAAAGCTAAAATTACAAATGCGCATCTCTGTCGACGGATACGTGGCAGGACCAAATGGTGAAGAAGACTGGGACCTAAAGTCAGATGAAAAGCTTTGGCAACTCATTGATGAACTACCCGATAGTTCGGATACCCTGCTGCTTGGCAGAAAATGGCCGAGAACTTCATCCCCCATTTTGAAGGATTTGCGCCCGACAGCCCCAAAATTACTTTCGCCGAGAAAATGGTAAACATTACGAAAGTTATTTTTACCAAGACCCTGGACAAACCATTCGGCAAAAACACCTCCCTTGCCAAAGGAAACCTGGCTGACGAAATGGCAAACCTGAAAAATCAAAACGGCAAAGACATTTTGGTTTACGGAGGTGCTGGGTTTGTTTCTTCCCTGATTGCCGGCGGACACATTGACGAGTTTTACTTTCTGGTCATTCCCGTCATGATCAACAAAGGAATGAGAATTTTTGACCTGCTTGACCAGCGCCAGAAACTTTCTTTAATCAGTGCCACACCATATGAATGTGGCGTTACGGTACTTCGCTACCAATTGAACAAGCACTAAGGAACTTCCCACAACCGCCCCTTGTTAGCGCTCAGGACAAGAAAAAACCAAAGCACCTCCAACACCTAAACAGAAATGTTCAAAAAATTACTAGACAACAACAAACTGGGCGGCCTCAACTGCACATTTTGGAAAGATGGGCAAGTTGTATACCAGGAAAGTTCCGGCTACAAAAATTTGGAGACGCGTGAACCAATGACCATTGATGCCATTTTCAGAATTGCGTCCATGACCAAACCCATTACTTCAGTCCTCGCAATGATGTTGTGGGAAGAGCAGAAATTAAAGTTGGATGACCCGATCACCAAGTGGTTCCCGCAGTTTAGGAACATGAACGTCCTAAAAAACCATCAAGAGCAATATGAAGATGCCAACCGCCTCATTACTGTTCTTGATTTACTCACCCATCGCGCAGGTTTTACGTACAGTGAATTTCAGCAGGGAAAACTTAGAGCCGACTACCGTAGGGTTTTAGGAGGCGACATTGACTCGGAATTGACCAATGAACAATGGATCAATGGATTGGCGAGTTTACCCTTGGTCAATCAACCGGGTGAACTGTTCAATTACGGCAAATCAACCGATTTATTGGGAATGCTCATTTCAACCATAGAAGGAAAACCCTTGGGCAAAGTAATGGAAGAAAAAATATTCCGTCCATTGGCCATGACCGATACCTTTTTTGAGGTTCCCAACCACAAAAAAAGCAGATGTGCCGCCAATTTTGGATATGACGAATCCGGAAACTTAATAAATCTTGAAACCGTTCCCTTAAACATGGCTTTCAAAGAACGCCCTAGCGGTTTAGAATTTGAATCAGGCAGTGGGGGGCTTTGGTCAACCATCGGCGACTATTTGAAATTTGCCACCCTTTTTGTACAAAACGGAAATTCAAATGGCATTCAAATCTTAAAACCGGAAACCATTGACTTCATGTGTTTCAACCAATTGACCGCTGCTCAAAGAGAACAGTCCACATTGATGGGTACACCAATGTTCAAGGAGCATTATGGTTTTGGTTTAGGGCTAGCGGTGGTAATGAAAGAAACCCAATATGGGTCAATTCCATGTGCAGGTTCAATTGGCTCCGTTGGTTGGCCAGGTGCATATGGTGGTTGGTGGTCCGCCGACCCCACGAAAAAAACCATTTCCATATTTTTAACGCACAGCATGACCGAACCAAACCAACTTGCCCAAGGCATTGGATTTGAATTGTATGAGGCCATTGACATTTTTTCAAATTATTGTAGTGCACATATTTAACCTGCAATTTGAATACGAATGTGAAGCCCGTACCGTTGTACAAAGGTATTCACTAACAACACAACGACATGGACACCAACAAAAGTGAAGACAAGGCTGCCACTACCAACGAGCTCACCTCGCAGCAGTTCTACCACGGCACCAAAGCCGATCTAAAACCGGGAGACCTGATTGAACCCGGCTTTCATTCAAACTATGGACAAAGAAACAAAGCAAAATACATCTACCTGACCGCCACCTTGGATGCGGCTATTTGGGGCGCTGAACTTGCCCTTGGCGAAGGACGGGAAAGAATTTATATTGTAGAACCAACTGGTCCGATTGAGGACGACCCCAATTTGACGGACAAAAAATTCCCTGGTAATCCAACGAAATCATACCGCTCTCTGCATCCTTTCAGGGTCGTTGGAGCCATTACAGCATGGCAAGGACACTCCCCCGAGCAACTCAAAGCCATGAAGGATACCCTGGAGCGCCTTAAACAACAAGGCATCGAGGCAATCGAGGATTAAACAATCGCTAAAATAAAGGTGTTTGGAAACCTTTGGTTTGGCATAAGAGTTATGGGTTTGTACCTTTATGATGGAAAAGCATTTACAGACTATACTGGACATTACACCAAAGACCTTGGTACAAGTATCGCACTGCCAAACTTTTCTGCTTTTCAACGCTAATCTTTTCAATTTTAAACAATGATCGACCGACTGAAAAAAGCCTTCCAAGAGGCCTCCGATGCCATCGTAGAACAAGCGGGGAGTTTTGGTGAAAACGCCAAAGAACGCGGCTATCAACTCATTGAAGAATGGTTGCGCATTTTCCCCCGCATGCAGGCTTACGGCCTGGAAATGGTCAATTTTTCCTTGACGGTGGCCTTGAGCCCATCGTTGGAAGTAGAAATGCGCGGCCGGCACGAGGATTTTACCCCCGAAAAAGTGGAGCAAATACTCAAAGAAAGCAAAGGGAATGCCGCGTTGTTATCGGTTTTTACCACCGTCAAAAGTACCTATACCTTGTACAAAAGCACGGGTAACCCCTTGAGCGATCCGCTGATCATTCGCCTGAAGATTAAAATTCACGCCGGAGATTAAGGTAACGATTGGGCAGGCCTGGACCTAACATCTACTCAAAAAACCCTTTCCAAAAGTTTCAGACTTTTGGAAAGGTCAAATTTGCAGGATGTTGCACCTTGTGCACTGATCTACGTTGCTCAACTTTTCGAAAGTCTGAAACTTTCGAAAAGGGTTTTAGTGTTGAGGTTATTTAAAGACTCCAAATGCCCCAAATGGTGCCGACTGTGCCAATGGTATAAGGCCAGCACCTTGCTCAAGGGATTCTTCACTGTGCCGAACTCAGGATGGTAGTACCCCTGGTTTTCCCAGTCTTTGATGTCGCGCAAGATGACTACCCAGCGCTCGTGTACACTTTCCAGAATGCGCAGAGAGACTTCGATGGGGAGTTTTGAATCCGGCAGCTCCGCCCACTTATCTTCCATATAAGGTTTGATGGTCGGGTAATCCTCGGTCAGCACCAGCTTAAAGCGAATGTAGGCATTCATGTGGCTATCGGCCACGTGGTGGATCACCTGACGCCCCGTCCAGCCATCAGGACGGTACGGCGTATCCAATTGAATTTCACTGAGGGATTCAGCTGTAGCGCGAAAAAGTTGGGGAAACCCGGCCAGGTAATCGATCCATTCTTCGATCATGGCCGAAGTGACAGTTTCGGGTTTGGCGAATTTGCCGATGGGGTATTGCAGTGAGGTTGAAGCGGACTATTTAAGTTTGGGTTTGGGTGTTGAAAAACGACGCCAATAAGGGTATCCCTCGCAGATACCTCTCTGGAATGTTTAAAAAAACGACAAACGTTCCGCAAGAACAAATTAAGTTTTTGCCTTAATCGAAATTTGTGTCATTTGTGGCTAAAAATCTTGTCGCGCTTCGCCGAAGGCGAGGCGCTAAACGATTACACGCAAAATTTTTTCAAAATGTGCTTCTTAGTTGTTACAAAAACCCAATACAAGCACTAAATTGCAGCAATAGTAAACCATTTAACATGCCTCTTTCATGGACTTCGATCAATGGTTTATTCCTTAGCCTAGCCTTGCTGAGCGCAATATTGGCACTCGTCTGGCAGTACAAACGGGTCAATCAATTTTCACTATGGATCATTATTTTGGCGGGTTTTACCCTGCGGATTATCCCCGCTCAAGATGCCTTTTTGCACGAATGGGATGAGCGATTTCATGCCCTGGTGGCTAAAAATATGGGCAAGAACCTGCTGGCTCCGAGCCTTTACCAGCATCCTGTGCTTGATTACAATTACCAGAACTGGACGGCCAATCACATTTGGTTGCACAAACAACCCCTGTCTTTGTGGATCATGCATGTTTCATTGCAGTGTTTTGGCCTGAATGCTTTGGCCGTGCGCCTGCCCTCGGTCATCCTGTCCGTATGCTGCATCTGGTTTACTTTCCTGATCTGCAAACTCCTGTTTAAAGACCAAAAAGCGGCAATATTGGCTGCGTTTCTCCAGGCTATTAACGGCTTCCTGATTGAAAATGCAGTGGGCAGAATCCCCACCGATCACGTGGATGCGCAGTTCCTTTTTTTCACAGAATTGAGTGTATTGTTGATTTGTTTATACGCTAAACAAGCAAAATTCTGGCTTTTGATGGGTATTGGCATTGCCCTGGGTTTATCCATTTTAACCAAATGGCTGACTGGATTATTTGTTTTGCCTCTTTTTGGATTGTTGTTGTGGCGGAGTCAAGCAATGGGCAAGCTGGTCTTCAGCGGGGCGCTCATTGGTATGGTGGCTACGTTGCTCGCTTTGCCTTGGCAGTTGTACATTCTGAAGCATTTTCCCCAAGAGGCGCTATGGGAGTACAACTACAATTCCAGACACCTTTTCGAAGCCATCGAAGGCCATGATGGTGAGTGGTATTACCACCTATTGAAGGCGCGAATGATCTGGAATGAATTGGTTTATCTGCCTTTTCTCTGGTTGCTTTATGAGGCATGGCGCTCAAAAAATCGAGCGCATTATTTTCTACTGGCCTGGATATTGATTCCCTACCTGTTCTTTTCAATGGTACCTACCAAGATGACGGGCTACATCATCATTTGTGCCCCAGCGGTTTTTATTGCCATGGCGCTTTTTATACAAAAAATAGTCAGCTACTCCCCGAATTGGGGCAAAGTGCTTGCCGTGCTCATGCTTGGGCTGTCGATTCGGTATTGTATCGAACGGATCAAGCCCTTTGAAGTTGATCCTACTCAACAAGACAAGTTGGAATTGGTCCAAAAATTGAGGCTTACCCTCCAAATGCCCATTCCGTAGTGTTTAATTTTCCTCACCCCATTGAGGCCATGTTTTATACCGCGTGTACCGCCTATTCAACGTTACCTACTGTTGATGAATTATTGGTGTTGCAAGAGAAGGGGTATCGGGTTTTGGTGTTTGAGACAGGGGATTTGCCGGAGGGGTATCGAAGAGATGAGATTGGGTTATTCAAGTAGAATACCGACCAAAGACCCGATAACACAAACACCGATACCATCACATCCAAACCCACACCCATTATTCTTCTTCCCCGCCAATCCGCCGTCTCGTCACCTGCTGCGCCTGATTCAAGCGATAATTCAGCGTCAGGTTAATCTGCCGCAAGCGCATTTGGCCATTGCTTTCTGTAAAAAAGTTTTCACCACGGGTGATGCTGCGGAAGCGGCGGCTGTTGAACACATCCAGGACGTTGAGGATGAGCTTGCCCTGGCCTTTGAACAGATCCTTGCTGACAGATAGGTCGGTAAAAAAGAGCGATTTAACCTCGCCTTGTGGGGTTTTACGCGGAGCCTCATAACTGGCACGGATTTGAATATCGGTCTTTTTCGCCAATGAAAACCTTGAAGTTTGGCGCGTAAACCAGGCGTAAGTATCACTTTGATAGTCCGCTTGAATATTGGAGCCATCGGTGATGGCGCGGAAAAAATTAACGTTAAAGTCCAGTTTCCACCATTTGGTGAGGGTGAAAGAACTGGTGAATTCAGCGCCAAAAGAATGCTCATCCACCAGGTTTTCGGGGCGAGTTGCGGCAAAACCCTCGCTGTTGACTCGGCGGATGCGGTCAATTTTGTCGGTGGTGTAGCGGTAATACAATGAAGAAGCAAAAGAACCTTTGTCAAAAAACTTCACATGCCCGAGTTCATAAGCATCTGTGTATTCAGGATTCAAATCGGGATTGCCACTGGAGAAGTTGCGGTTGTCGCTGAAGGTCATAAAAGGGCTCAAATCGTTGTAGCGCGGGCGGCGCACCCGGCGGCTGTAGCTGATTTGCAGGGAATTCTCATGGGCCAGCTTATACGTAAAATGGGCGCTGGGAAACAGGTTCGTATAGTTGCGGGGGTTCGATTCGTTGGTTTGTTCCAGCGTAGTTTTGATGTCGGTATTTTCAGCGCGCAGCCCGAATTGGTAAGAAAAACGGTTGATCTTGTTGCCAATGATGGCGTAAGCTGCGTTGATGTTTTCGTCGTACAGAAAGTTGTTGTTCAGGCTGTCCAGCGGCTGGAACAAGCCCGTGCTGTCTTTTTCAGTGACAAAAAAGTCGTTGCTCATGTCGCGGAAACTACTGCGCAGGCCAAGTTCGTATTTGCCTTCCTTGCCGAAGGGTTGCACATAATCCGCCGAAAAGAGCCACTGCTTTTCGGTTTCATCATTGAGCGATTTTTGGGTCAGGCCAGCCACCCTGTTGATGATGCCATCGTCAAAAACGGTGAGTTGGGTGAAAGTTTGGTCGGAGTGCTCCCAGTAGTCGAGGTAGCGGGCGTCGATCAAAAGTTCGTGGCCCTTTTTTTTCAAAACTGCGTTTGTAACTCAGGGCGTATTCCGAGTTGGGTTCATCTTCAGTTTCATCCTGCTGCCTGTCGGTGACGCTGAAGCGGTTGCTGAGGCTGTTGATGTAGTCCCGGTAATTGATGTCGGTGATGCGGCGGGCATCGATGCGGCGCCAGAGGTAGGAGGCTGTGAAAATGTTTTTGTCGTCAAAATAATAGTCCAGCCCGCCATTGATGCTGTTGTTGGCAGCCCGTATTCGCCCCTCGTTGTTTTGCTCCAGGATGCGGGTTGTGGCTCCGTCGTACACCTCCTGGTATTGTTCGCTGCGGCCCGGTTGCAAGCGATAGGCCAGGGCGTAGTTGAGGAAAAAGTTGACTTTGTCCTTGCGGTAGTTCACGTTGGCACCCGCCCCAAAGTTGTCGGGATTGCCCGTGATCAGGTCAAAAGATCCGTTGAATCCCTGGCGGCGGTCTTTTTTCAACACGATATTGATGATGCCCGCCTGGCCTTCAGCCTCGTAACGCGCCGACGGGTTGGTGATCACTTCCACTTTGTCGACCAAACTGCCTTGCAACTGCTGCAAACCGCTGCCGCCCTTAAAACTCACCAGCCCAGAGGGCTTGCCATCGATGAGGATAGCGGCTGTTGTACATTGTCACTCCCGCAATTTGACGTTCCCTTCACCATCCACCCGAAACAGAGGGATGTTGAGGATGTCGGAGGCGGTACCGCCCGCGTTG
>NZ_JADKCX010000037.1 GCF_016718685.1 Haliscomenobacter sp.
CTAAGATTGACGGGTTCGGAATCGTTGAGTGCATCGATGTTGTACACGAAGGCACGACCAAAACCCAGATTGAAGTCAACATGCAGGCGTTCATTGCGCGAGAAAGTTTTGAAGCCAACCAAGAATCCACCCGAGAAGCGGTTGGTGTTGTATTCGTCACTATTTTCGCCAGTACCCCGGGCTTTACCTGAGGAATAACGAGAATAAAGACCGAGGTAAAATTTGTCCAAACCAATATCGCTGGGGTTGAAGTAATACCGACCATTGACTCCAAATCGTAAGGTAGTATTCTTCAGGTCTTCTCCTTCATCGAAATTGATTTTGTTCCATGATCCGCCTACGATGGCTTCCAATCCAAAGTTGTCGGCCAGGCCAAATTCACTGCGCAAATTCAGGGTGCCAAAGAGTGGGCCGAGCGGGCCTACTTTTATATCGACCTGGGCAAAAGAAGGGCTGATTGCAATCATTCCAATGATTGCAACAAAAAGAAACTTTTTGTGCATGATGAGTTGTTGTTTTAGGGTTCGAGAAAAGGTAAAATGAGCTTGAATTTCTTTTGTATCAAGGCTATTGTAAAGTTCCTCCAATCTGCTCAACGATGCAAGCATCTTAGAGGAACTTTAACGTATTTTAAAAGATTTTAACGCAATTTGCTCACCCCTTCGGCGATGCGTTTGATGGCTTCGTTCAGCTCTTCCTCAGAAGCAGCATAAGAGATGCGGAAACAAGTATCGGCACCAAATGCAGCACCAGAAACGGTAGCCACATGGGCCTTCATCATCAGGTAATCACAAAAATCGTTGGCGTCATTGATGGTGGTTGTGCCATCAGAAGTACCGAAATAGGCACTGATATCAGGAAAGATGTAGAACGCACCTTGTGGCTTGTTCACTTTGAATCCGGGAATTTTGCTCAGGCCACTGATGATCAAATCGCGGCGTTTAAGGAATGCCTCGCGCATGTCATAAGTCGGCGTCATATCGGCCAAAAGTGCGTAAGCTGCAGCTTTTTGGCTGAATGAATTGGCTCCTGAAGTGACCTGACCTTGTACCTTAACGCAGGCCTCAGCCAACCAGGCCGGAGCTCCGATGTAACCCAAACGCCAGCCCGTCATAGCAAAGCCTTTCGCGAAACCATTCACGGTCACGGTTTGGTCTTTTACTTGATCAAATGCACCGATGCTGACGTGTTTTTCTCCAAAATTGATGTACTCGTAAATTTCGTCAGAAACGATGATGATGTCTGGATGCTGGGCGACTACATCCGCAATGGCTTTCAATTCCTCGTAAGAATAAACCATCCCAGTGGGGTTGGAAGGAGAGGAAAAAACAATGGCTTTGGTGCGATCGGTGATGGCCGCCGCAATTTCAGCAGCAGGCACTTTGTAGTCTTGCTCAAAGCTTGATTTGAGGATGACCGATTTTCCTTCCGCCAACTCTACGATGGCCGAGTAAGAAACCCAATACGGTGCCAGGATGATCACTTCATCACCTGGATCCAGAATGGACAGGAAAATATTGGCCAGTGATTGTTTGGCACCATTGGAAACAACAATCTGATTGAGGTTGTAATCAAGGTTGTTGTCGCGTTTGAATTTTACCTTGATGGCTTCGCGCAGTTCCTGCAAGCCCGCCACTGGTGTGTATTTGGTAATACCTTCGTCCAAAGCTTTTTTAGCAGCTTCTTTGATGTGCACGGGTGTATCAAAATCCGGCTCACCGAGGCTTAGGTTGATCACATTGTGGCCTTGGGCTTTGAGTTCCCGGGCCATAGCCGCCATTTTTAGCGTCTCGGATTCTGCCATCTGCATTACGCGCTGAGACAGACGAGAGGTGGTCGCAACAGACATGTTTTGTGTTTTTAGAAATTGAATGTTGAAAATTAAACCAAGGGTTGTCAGTAAATGGTTAGGCGAAGAAACCCTGGGAATTAATGCGATCAGGACAATCGACAGCAAAAATAACCCCAAAGTTGCAAAGAACCAAAGAAAATTATTTTTGTAGCAGGTATTTACCTGAAATCTACAAATGTCAACCCATTTAATTGACATTTGCTTACTTCCTGGCCTGTGAAAAGTTGCTATCTTTCCCCCTCAAAGAGAAGAAGCATACTTCCAATGAAAGATCAACTATTGACATTAGAGCAAAAAATCGCCGAGGCTAGACTCGGTGGCGGGCAGCAACGCATTGATGCCCAGCATAAAAAAGGCAAACTCACCGCACGAGAACGCATCCATTTTTTACTTGACCCTGGGTCTTTTGAAGAAGTGGGCATGCTGGTTCAACACCGTTGTCGCGATTTTGGGATGGAACAACAACATTTCCTGGGTGATGGGGTAATTACGGGGTATGGCACCATCGATGGACGTTTGGTTTACGTGTTTTCACAAGATTTTACCGTATTTGGCGGCTCACTTTCTGAGGCACATGCGGAAAAAATTTGTAAAATCATGGACCTGGCCATGCGCAATGGTGCTCCGATGATTGGCCTCAATGATTCCGGTGGTGCACGTATCCAGGAAGGGGTAGCTTCACTCGGAGGATACGCCGATATTTTTTACCGCAACGTCATGGCCTCAGGGGTGGTGCCTCAAATTTCCGCCATCATGGGGCCTTGTGCAGGTGGTGCGGTGTATTCACCAGCCATGACCGATTTTATCATCATGGTAGAGGACACGTCATACATGTTTGTAACCGGGCCTAACGTGGTCAAAACGGTGACCAATGAAGATGTCAGTTCCGAAGAATTGGGGGGGGCCAGTGCGCATTCAACCAAGTCGGGGGTAACACACCTGACCGCTGCCAATGACATTGACTGTTTGCAAAAAGTGCGGCGTCTGGTCAGCTATATGCCACAAAACTGTGAGGAAAAACCGGCGCTCAAATCTTACGCCCTGACCGAGGAATGGCGGGAGGAACTCCGCAATATCGTTCCTGACAATCCAAATCAGCCTTATGACATGCGCGATGTCATCAAGGGGATCGTCGATGATGATTCATTTATGGAAATCCATGAAAATTTTGCTGAAAACATTGTAGTTGGTTTTGCACGCCTAGCGGGTCGCAGCATCGGGATCATTGCCAACCAACCCATGAATTTAGCGGGGGTACTGGACGTCAATAGTTCCCGCAAAGGCGCTCGCTTTGTGCGGTTTTGCGACAGCTTTAATATCCCCATGTTGGTTTTGGTGGATGTTCCGGGTTTTCTGCCGGGTACCGACCAAGAATGGAATGGCATCATTGTCAACGGGGCGAAGTTACTGTACGCTTTCAGCGAAGCCACGGTGCCGCGCATCACGCTGATTACTCGTAAAGCGTATGGTGGTGCTTATGATGTGATGAACTCCAAACACATTGGAGCTGACCTCAATTATGCCTGGCCAGCTGCTGAAATTGCAGTAATGGGCGCAAAAGGAGCTTCAGAAATCATTTTTCGCAAGGAAATCATCGAAGCAGAAGACCCAGAAGCCATGTTGCTCCAAAAGGAAAAGGAGTACCAGGAAGCTTTTGCTCACCCTTATCAGGCTGCTGAACGCGGGTACATCGATGAAGTCATTGATCCCTGCCTGACGCGCCGCAAGCTCATCAAAGCTTTTGCTTCAATCGAGAACAAAGTGCTGCATTTGCCTAGGAAGAAGCATGGGAATATCCCTTTGTAAAGAGTTGAAAAGTTTAGCGTTGAAAAGTTGAAGGGTTGTCGGTAGTGTGAGATCAAAGCATTAATTTTGCACTATACTACAGCTTTTAAACGCTAGAACGCTACAACTCTTCAGCTTTTCACCTGTTCTCAACAAAACACTTGGGACTAGTGACCAAGGGTAATTTTCCAAGTCTAATTAAAAAAGAAATCATTATGAAGAAAGTGTTCAACTTGACCGCCTGGCTGATTGTTTTGATCCCGCTGACCATGCAGGCTCAAAATCTTCAGGAAAACGAACGTACCATGAGCCAAGGTTCTAAACCTGGCTTTTCCATGAACATTGACGATGTCAGTACCAAAGAAGTAGAACGTTTGTGGATCGAGTACTTAAAAGATACCAAAGCCAAAACCAAAAAAGACCGTAAAACGGATGAGGTATTCGCTGACGATGCATCGGTGCCTGCCATCAGCAGCAATTTGATGGATGTATACGCCACCTTTACCGAAAGAGGCAAACAAACCGAAATGGTGGTTTGGGTAGACCTGGGTGGTGCATTTTGGCCGCCGACAGCACTCCGAAAAAATTGATGCTTTTGAGCAATGGATGGCCGAATTTGGCCGCCGTACCCGGGTGCGCAAAGTAGAAATTGAACTGGAATCCGAAGAACTGATCTTTAAAGACCAGAAAAAGGAGTTTGACAAGCTGGTCAAAGAGGAAGAACGCCTCAAAAAAGAAATCACCGATGCTGAGCAGCGCATCAACCAGGCCAAAAAAGAACTGGAAATCAATGCCGCCAACCAAAGTAACCGCCGCCAGGAAATGGAAAGACAACAGATAAAAATTCAGGAAGTGGAAGCAAAGAAGAAACGGATTGAATAAGAAACGGAGATGCAACTTTATTTCCGCCCTTAAAAGATAAGGCTGCTTGAGCAAATTAAGCAGCCTTTTCTTTTGAGTAGCTTTTTTCAATTCTAAGTACTTTTGTAGTGCATTCTGAAACTTTTTACCTTCCCCTTACTGTTATCGCTGCTCAATCACGCAACATGGATACCCAGCAAATACAAAAAGAACTCAAATTCCGCACTTCCCGCAGTTCCGGCAGTGGTGGGCAGAACGTCAATAAAGTGGAAACACGGGTGGAAGCCTTACTTGAAGTCAGTACTTCGGAAGGTTTGAATGAAGAAGAAAAAGCCATCGTCGCTACAAAATTGGCCAGCCGCATCAGCAAAGAAGGCCTGTTGAGTGCCGTTTCACAAGAAAGCCGTACCCAACAAAGCAATCGGGAAAAAGCCATCAAAAAATTACTGAGCCTCCTGGAAACCGCCCTCATTCCCGAGCCCGAACGTGAAGAAGTGCCCGAACGCTTGGTAGCCAATCCCCGGAAGCGCAAAAAGGCCAAGGCCGTTCAAAGTGAAAAAAAAGCCGCGCGCAAGAAAATTATCCCGCCAAAAGAGGAAGATTAAGCCAAAACTGATTACACTCGTTGCTTAATCAAACCAACATGAAACCAATACTTTGTATCTGTATGCTGAGTTTGGCTACGCTCGTGGCCACCGCACAAGACAAACCCGCTTACCGCCTTTTTGATCAATCCGGAAAAGAAGTGAGTTATGGGCAAATGCTCAAAAACAGCAAAAAAGCCGATGTCGTCTTTTTTGGCGAACAGCACAACAACCCCATTTCCCATTGGCTGCAAATCGAGTTGGCCCAGGATCTGGAAAAAGAAAGCAATGGCAAACTGATCATGGGCGCTGAAATGTTTGAGCGCGACAATCAAGCCATCTTGACTGAATACCTCAATGGGCAAATTAGTACCAAAAACTTTGAAGAAGAGGCTCGGGTTTGGGACAATTACGCCACTGACTACAAACCTTTGGTCGAATTGGCCAAAAGCAAAAAACTGCCCTTCATTGCCACCAATGTACCTCGCCGTTATGCGAATATGGTCTACAAACAAGGCATTGAGTCTCTGAACCCATTGACCAGCGAAGCCAAATCCTGGATTGCGCCCCTCCCCATTGAAGTGGACATGAACCTGCCTTCTTATCAAGCCATGGCCAAAATGATGGGTGGACACGGGGGCGAAGCAGCAACCACCAATCTGGTCAAATCCCAGGCTGTAAAAGACGCCACGATGGGTTATTTCATCGCCCAAAACTTGAAAAAAGGGCACATTTTCCTCCATTTTAATGGGGCGTATCACTCCGATCTCAAGGAAGGAACGGTTTGGTATGTGCGCAAATACGCACCAGGCAAAGACATTGTGACCATCTCCACCGTTGAGCAGGACAACATTGATAAGCTGGACGAAGAAAACCTCAAAAAAGCAGATTTCATCATCTGTGTACCTGCCAAAATGACCAAAACTTATTAGGGGCCTTCAACGTTGCAAGAGTCAAAATCATGTTCATGTACCGATACATCCTGTTTGCCCAGTTGCTAGCGTTATTGTTCATCCTGGCTTGCCAGGGTAGTCCCTACAAACAAGGGGAAATCATGTATGGCAATTTTTGCGCCAGTTGTCATATGGACGATGGTAGCGGTTTACGCGGAAGGATTCCCCCACTGGCCAACTCCGATTACCTTAAAAAGTATTCTTCAGAGTTAGCTTGTATCATTCGGTATGGAAAAGCGGGTGAAATTGAGGTCAATGGTAAAAAATACCAGGAGCCTATGCCAGGGGTTCCACAGCTCACTGATTTTGAAATTGCCAACATCATCAATTACATCAATCAAGCCTGGGGCAATGAATCTGAATACGTTCCGGTGCAGAAGGTACAACAGGCGCTGGAAAAATGTAAATAATCGTCAGGTGTATTACACCTCGGTAATCAATAAAATCCTGCTTTCTCCGTTGTTTTTGGGTAAAAGGTCGTAATTTCCGACCCGACAAACTGTGGTGTTTTAGCCTACCCTCGATCAACGGTCCCCGAGCGAAGCAAAGGGGTTGTGATCGAAGGTACGCTAAAACACCCTCCAAACCATTATTTATGAAGAATTGGTTGATTACACTTCTTTGCTTTTGTTTTTTTGCCCTTGGATTTGGCGAACTCAATGCCCAGATTGGCCGCATCAAAATTCGGCCAGACGTAGATACTACTTATGTTTGCCCCGATAGCAGCATTACTTTGGAAGTCACGGGTGGATTCAATTACAGTTGGAGCCCGGCAAATATCCTCAACCGCAGTAATGGCAATGTGGTAGTAGCCAAGCCTACTCAAAATACCCGCATTTTTGTGGAAGGTTTTGTCAACGGTCAATTGCGCCGTGATACGATTACCTTGGTGGTGGTTCGGCCACAATTGCAACTGATTGCCCTGAACGCTACCTCAGTTTGTCGTGGTACTCCTGTACTTTTACGGGCGGTTAACAACGCAGGTGGGCAAGGTATCACCTGGGATCCTGTTGAAGGGCTCAACAATCCCAATGCAGCCAATGTAATTGCGTTGCCAGAAAATACCACCACCTATCGAGCGGAGTTGGACATCACTGGTTGCAAGATTGACGCTACCATTACGGTCACTATTGCACCGCAAAAAATTGACATCACCAATGGCGATACCGTCAAAGTCTGTAAAGGTGCAACCAAAGTCAAGTTGGCTGCTACCACCAACACTGGCCAGGCTACTGGGGTAACCTGGACGGCGAAAGATCGCAGCATCACCCGCCAGAATGTATTGAGCCTCGATGTAGAACCCAAAATTACCACAACATATTACGTCACATTGGTGGCTACCCCTTGTACTATCGTTGATTCTGTAGTGGTAAAAGTGGACTCTTTGCCTACCCAAACGATCACGATCGATCCCAAAAAAGAAGTATATTGTTTTGGTGAAATCATCACCCTAAAATCGGATACTTACGAAACGGCAGCTTATCCAGACATCAAACACCTGTGGAGACCTCGTTTTCGCGCCGACGGCAGTACGCCTGGTTATGATTTCCAAACACCAGATACCCTTTGGAACATGGTGATGGGTACCATCGATAGTGTTGTGTTGATTCGCGATACCAGGAACAATGGTTGTATCGATAGCGCAGCGATATTTGTACCAGTCATCAAACCCAAGACCATTACCATCACGCCGGAACCCGCTGAAGTTTGCCCAGGCGGTAGCATCCGCCTCAATGCAGATTTTGCCGGAAATTTTGATAAAATCACCTGGACTCCCACGGTTGGTCTTTCTTGTACGGATTGTAAAAACCCTAACGTGACCCCCGGACAAACCACTACCTACAGCATCATGGTGGAGGAAAAAGAGTGCCCGAGTAATGCCAGCAAAACGGTGACGGTATTGCCGCGGGCCGCGATTCTTTTCCCCAACTTGCGTACGGTCTGTCAAGGAGGTAGTATTCAACTCAATGGGGCATCACAATCTGGGGTGACCTACCGTTGGACCCAAGGCGGCAATGTCATTTCTACCGACCCACTGCATCGGGTTACCCCTACTGCTACCACTACTTATCGCCTGGAGGCAACAGATGTGGTCAAGGGTTGCAACAATAGCGGAGACATCACCATCAACGTCGTACCCACTGTAAATTCAGTGGACATCAATGGGGTTACGGTGTGCAGCAATGACCGCAACCGCACGCCACTCAGCATTCGGGTAAATCAATCACCTGGTACTGTTCCTGCTTTATTTGAAACCTACAACTGGCAAATAGCAGGTTCTTCTGTTTCAAATGCAACTACCTACAGCATCAATAGCCTGAGCCAAAACACTTTGGTGAATGTAACCTATACCTACGGCGTGGTTGGTGGTGCCACTTGTGGCCGTTTGACCGATACCGCAACGGTAAAAGTCATCCAAATGCCTACCGAGAATGGTATTTTCTTTGCACCGGACTCCGTTGGTACTCGTGGAGCACAAGAAGGCGATCCACTAACCGCAGGCATCCTGCTTGTTCAACCTCAACCTCCTGTTGCGGTTACCTACAATTGGACCATCAATGGCAATAATCCAGGTAACAATACCAATCCAACCATTGCCACTGTCGCGTCTCCGGGTGCGATGACGTTCAAAGTGGTGGTAACTGGCCCCAACGGCTGCGCCCTTACCAAGGAAATCACCATCAACGTAGTACCGGCTAGCGTAACTATTCCCAATGCTTTTAGCCCAAATGGGGATGGAGCCAATGATATTTTTCGACCAGTGACCAACAATAAAAATATCCGCCTCGTAGAACTGAAAGTTTTTAACCGTTGGGGAAAAATGGTCTACAACGGAAATACAGGTTGGAACGGCAATGTAGGCGGCAATCCTGCACCAGTAGACGTTTACATTTACAACATGGTCATTGAATTCCCCGGAGGAAGGCGTGAAACGCGGAGCGGGGATGTAGCGCTTTTACGTTAAAATAGGTTTTAAGTTTTAGCTTTAAGTTGCACACAATTTTGCCCATCATGTGAAAACTGTGTGCAACTTAAAACCTAAAACCTAAAACCTTACCGCCGCCGCCAAACTCGGCAACACCGGCAACTGATTCACCCGCCGATTCGTAATCCGATCCACATAAAATACATTTTCGCGGTTGTATACATTGGTTACGCTCGCGGTGAGCTCTAGCGCCGCAAAGCGTGAGAATTTAGCGGTATATTTCAAGGAAGCATCCAGGCGATGAAACCAGGACAAGCGACCACCATTGATGTCATCCGCCAACAAAATACCCAGGGGGAAGTTGCCCGTCAAGACGTTGGTTTGCAACAATTGGCCATAAGGGTTGTCTTGATAAAAACCCCGCGTTTGGGTAAATGGGAATCCTGAGCCGATGTTCCAACGCGCACTGGCTTCCCATTGTTTTTGGCCACCAAAACGGTAAGTGCTCAGCAGGTTGATGTTGTGGCGGCGATCAAAAATGGGAGGATATTCCTGGATGCCATCATGGCGATTCACTTTGGCATAAGAATAAGTGCCCCAACAATACACATTACCCTTGTTGTAACGCAGCGTAAAATCAATCCCGTAAGCTTCACCGGTCTCTGTAACATAATTCGGATCCTGAGCACTAAGTTTGTTGCGGTTGATGTTGATGAGTTGGGTGAACTGTTTCCAGTAAGGCTCCACATTAAACTCGAGGTATTGCCCCAAATCGAGTTCTATCCCGGTCACAGCGTGCCAGGCTTTTTGCAGTCGATGCTCGACGGGTTCTCGGGTATTGGGTTTGAACAGGCTTTCTTCAGGGCCAGCCAAAAAACCGACGAAGAAGTTGACTACATCAAGATCATTGACGGTACTGACCAGATTTTGAGCGTATATCCCTCCGGCTGCTTTAAAGCGCAGGAAAGGAGTCGCGTTGTACTTCAGCCCAAAGCGGGGTTCCAGGGACATGCGCGATTGGGAAGCGTAATAATGAACCCTGAAACCTGGCTCCAAGACCAGATTCTTCAATTCCTGCCTAAATTTGGCGTACCCCGCCAATTCACTGGTAAAATCTTCCTGGGCAAAAGTTAAACCCACCAAGTTGCGAAAGCGAAAATCGGTATTCAACCCCACGAACTCAAAGCCGTAATTCAGTTGATTGTGGTCGCCGTAATAGGTGAAATTGAGGTTGGCATTGTACGTCGTGATGCCACTCTGCCGTGGTCCTCCGTCTTTTTCCAATAAGGCAATGTTGTAATTGCTGAAACCCACTACGCCATTGAGTACAACATTGGAGTTGTTTGGAATCAAGGTGAAATTGCCTCCTCCCCCGGTAGAGCTCCAGTCCAATTTGGCCAGTCCGGCAAAGTTGAACTGATCTGTAAAGTTGAACCCAAATACATCCAGCTTGCTGCCATTGTCTGCATTGAAAGAGACTTTGCCATACAAATCGGTATACCGAAAGGGCAAACTTTTGGCCACGCTTAAACTGGTGTCTTTTTGGGCAAAAGAGTAATAATTACTATCCACAGCGTAACTGTACAGCGAAGCTGAAGTACGGTCAATCAAGGAGTGTTTTCCTGTGAACATAAAGGAAATGCTCCCTCCATTTTCATTTTTTAGCGGCTTGATCGGCCCTTCAATCAGTGCCTTAGCTTGAAAAGGACTGGCCGAAACCAGACCACTCAGTCGTTTGCGGTTGCCCTCGCGGGTTTTAATATCTACCACAGCGGAGATACGTCCGCCGTATTCAGCGTTGTATCCGCCCGTGTAAACGTCCATGTTGCGGATGGTTTCGGTTTCAAAAACCGAGAACAACCCGATGGAATGAAACGGGTTATAAATGATCATCCCATCCAGGAGCATCTTGTTTTGTACGGGTGATCCACCGCGGATGTACAATTGCCCACCCTGGTCGCCGGAACTGACCACCCCCGGAAGGACGGTCAGGTATTGGGCAACGTCTGATTCTCCACCAGTTGAAGGTAAACTGCGGATTTGTTTGGGCGAAACCGTCAACTTGGAGATCTGGACCTGCGATCGGGCTTGCGAACGCCTCCCGGAAATATCTACGCCCTCCAGTTCTATAGCGGTAGGTTTGAGCAAAAATCGTTGGTAGGAGATGTTACCTGCGCTCAATTCCCGCTCGAAAACGGCGCTTTCATATCCCAGATAAGAAATGTTGATCTGGTATTTTCCAGGAGCCAAATTGGCAATGCTGAAAAAACCGTTGGCATCGCTTATGGCGCCTTGGCTGGGATTGTTAGCCAGGGAAATGCTGGCAAAACCAATTGGATTACCGGTTTCTTCATCGTAAACGTTGCCCCGTAACGTTGCATTTTGAGCCATTAAAAAGCTACTCAAAAGCAAAAGGGACAAGCACAACAATATTCTCATGATCCTTTTTTGACGGGAAAATAGATAAACATGCGTTAGGAAAACTCCAACATACCTGCACCCAAACGAAGTACTATTGGTTTCTCCTGGGTACAATCCACTACTGTAGATGGGGTATTGCCACCATTTCCACTGTCGATGACGATGTCCACCAGTTTTTGGAAATCTTCGTAAATCAATTCAGGGTCGGTAAAGTATTCCAGAATTTCATCGTCAGATTTGAGCGAAGTGGTCAAGATGGGGCGACCCAGACCTTCTACCAATTGCAACGGAATGTTGTGGTCGGGTATCCGGATACCGATGGTCTTTTTGCGGTTGCGAAACATTTTGGGCACACTGCCTGCCGCAGGCAAAATAAAGGTAAAAGCTCCGGGCAAATTCCGCTTGAGCAATTTAAAGGTTGGATTGTCAATTTGTTGGGTAAACTCCTGAACTTGACTGATGTCTTTACAAATGATGGCCAGCATGGCGTCTTTGGGGTCGAGACGGCGCAAGCGGCAGATTTTTTCTACTGCAGCCTGGTTGTTGATGTCACATCCCAAACCATAAACAGTGTCCGTAGGGTAAATGATGATCCCGCCCTCGTTGAGTTTTTCAATAACTTGATTGATTTTTCGGCCTTCCGGGTTGTCGGCATTGATTTTAAGTAGCATAGGATTCTTTTTGCCCAATATAGAATTTATTCAAAAGAATTCAAACAGCTAGGCTACGCGGAAGGCTTAAAAAACCTACTTGGTCGTCTTCCAGGCTTCCTCTACGTCTTCCTGCCGACGAAAATAATCTTCCAACAGGGCAGCTTGTTGATCAGTACTCGCGGGGTTTCCAACACCGTATAAACCTTTGACATTGCGTTGCCGGAATGCTTCGTACAAGGACACCGCACAAGCTACCGATACATTTAGACTTTGGGCCATACCTACCTGCGGAATGATAAAATTGCCATCGGCCTGACTCAGTGCCAGTTCAGACAAGCCATCAGCTTCGTTGCCAAACATCAGGGCTGCGGATTGAGACAGGTCGAGCTCGTATAAGGACTTTGCGTCATGGGCCAAATGGGTAGCATAAACCCGCTGGTAATTGCGGCGCACGTGTTCCATACAAGCATCCACTTCCCGGTACAGGTAAACGTCAATCCATTTGCGCGATCCTGCTGAAGAACGTTTTCCCAATTCCAGTTTGTGGTTTTGTAAGCCAGGGCGGGTGTACAAAACAAAAATCTCCCGAATGCCCACCGAATCGCAAGAGCGCAATACTGCGCCGATGTTGTGCGGATCATCAACATTTTCGAGAATGACCGTGAGATCGAATTGGCGATTTTGGGCCAGTTGGCGGATTTTTTGTTCTCTTGATGATTGCATGTTAAACGGATGGAGCAGAGATGATACCAAGAAAAGCACCAGGAACACAAATTGAATAATTGTCGTGTTTTGCTTTGTGTCCTCTGTGCTTTTCTTGGTGTCCTTTGTGTTAAAAAAACTATCGCGGTATAGTCGGCAGTGGCCTGAACTGATACCCTGCAAACTCCAGAATATGCACAAACCGGTTTTCGTACCGTTGGGTTGGCGCAAACTGCTCACTGCCAAAAGGCACATTATTGACTACCCGGGTAAACGTAAAACCCGTATGTAAACCCTTACCCTGATTGCGCTCCAGATTGTCTTTGACATTCGGGCCAAAATTGGCCAACAACCTTCCAAAATAGATCATTTGGTCATAGCCAGCAAAAGCTTCTGGATTGGGCAGTGCAGCATAACGGGCAAAAAACTCTTTTTTGAAATTCAATATTTCAGGCGATTGGTCGTCAATGAATGCCACCTGGCTGACCCGTACCTGGCATTGCTCGTACAGATCAAACTCCATGTGTTCAAAATCAACCCATTGGGGCATGCCGTATACCACCACCTTTTGTCCATTGGCTTTGGCCGATTTTACGGCGCGCAGCAAGTAAAAAATGTAGGTTTCATCCGCCCAGGAAGGCACAATGATGGCGGCCTGGGTTTTATTCTGGATATAAGGCCGCAAGTTGATGGTCCCGTACGATTTCTCGTCACCTTGCAGAAAATATTCCTGAATAGCCGGATTACCCATTGCACGTTTGGGGGCATAAGCTTTGCGCAAGAACTCCAAACAGTTTTGTTCGCCCACGACATTGCGGGTAACGACCACAATTTCATCGGGTCTGAATTCGCTCAGTGCATGATTCAATAAAGCCTGACAATGCGATTCCAGACTGGGGTTCATCTGGATGTAGTTTGGATTGTCCTGGGTGAGTGTTCCTACGGCACTGAAAGGAGAAACCATGGGTTTATTGCTGCGTTTGGCGTATTCGGCAACAATTTTGATGTTGTCGCGTCGATATGGTCCCATCAAAAGTTGAGCGTTTTGCACATCGGGATGGCGCAGCAACCGATACATCTCATTCGTATCCGCTTTGGTATCCAATACGCTCACATTGAGGCGAATTCCTTCTAAATCCAGCGCGCTGAGTGCCATTTTTAAACCTCCATAGTACTGTATAGCCCACTCAGCTACAGAATTGCCCTCTACCGAGCCGCTGACTTGCCCACTCATAAAGGGCAACAAAACGGCGATGTTGTAGGGGTTTGTGTTGCGGTATTGACCAGGCTGATTTACTGGTGAAACGGGATTGGGATTGTTGTTTGAAACCCCTGGTATCACCGGAACGCTGCCCCGGTCGGTGGGTACTGGCAAACGAGGTCCATCAGCTGTAATCGGTACCGCACCAGGCCCCTCTTTCCAACGGATGGTATCGATTTTTTCCTGAGGTTTGGTTTGCACCACCACCCACTCCCGCTTTACGGGGTCGTATACACTCACCGGTCCGGTTTGTGCAGGATTGTTTTGGCGCGGCGTAGTGCCATATTCCGCAGGAACCTTGTCAGGCGTTGTAGTACCCGTCGAGCTGGCTGGTTTAAAAACTACAGCCCGACAGCAGTAAAGCCAAAAGAAGATTCATGTAAGTAAAAATTGAGGTGCGGCCAAATGCACGGGGGTGGCTCCAGAATCGAAGATTACTCCCACTCGATGGTAGCTGGTGGCTTGGTACTGATATCATAAACAACCCGATTGATGCCTTTAACATTGTTGATGATTTCACTCGACACTTTGGCCAAAAATTCATAAGGCAAATGACTCCATTCCGCAGTCATTCCATCTACTGAATTCACGGCACGAAGGGCCACGGCTTGTTCGTAAGTTCGTTCGTCTCCCATTACGCCTACCGATTGGATCGGCAGCAAAATGGTGCCCGCCTGCCAAACTTGATCATACAAACCAAATTTACGCAGGTTATCGATGTAAATGGCATCGGCATCTTGCAGGAGTTTTACTTTTTCTGCATTCACCTCACCCAAAATGCGGATACCCAATCCGGGGCCGGGGAAAGGATGGCGCTGTAGGATGTTCACCGGAATGTCCAATTCTTTGCCCACGCGACGTACTTCATCCTTAAACAACATCCGCAGCGGCTCCACGATTTTTAAACCCATCTTGTCGGGCAAGCCCCCCACGTTGTGGTGCGACTTGATGGTAACCGAGGGGCCGTGTACCGATACAGACTCAATGACATCGGGGTAGATGGTACCCTGACCCAGCCATTTTACGCCGGGGTATTTGGCCGCTTCGGCTTCAAACACCTCAATGAATAGCCGCCCGATGATTTTGCGTTTGGCCTCGGGGTTGGTAACCCCTTTCAGTTCTTCGTAAAAATGGTTTTTGGCATCAATGCCGTGTACGTTCAAACCCAGGTGTTCGTATGAATCCAGGACTTGTTGGTATTCGTCTTTGCGCAACAACCCATTGTCTACAAAAAAACAGATCAGGTTGTCGCCTATGGCGCGGTCTAAAAGGGTGGCGGCGACTGTTGAATCTACTCCACCTGAGAGTGCCATCAACACTTTTTCACTGCCAATTTTTTCTTTAAGCTCGGCAACACTGTGCTCCGCAAAAGATTTAGGTGTCCATTCGCCATGACACCCGGCAATGTTGACGACGAAATTTCGGAGCAACGTAGCGCCATCCAGACTGTGGGTCACTTCCGGGTGAAACTGGATACAGTACACCGGAGCTGCGTAGGCACCATCTTTGGATTTAAACGCAGCTACGTTCACACTTTCGGTGCCGGCCAATAATTCAAATTGCTCCGGGATACTCATAATCGTATCACCATGCGACATCCATACCTGGGAATCAACCGGAACGTCTTGGAGCAAAGCATCTTGTTGAAAGATGCGATGCAGTTTGGCTTTGCCGTATTCCCGTTTTTCCGAACGTTGTACTTGCCCACCATAGTATTGGGCGATGTACTGTGCTCCGTAACAAACCCCTAAAACCGGTTTTTTACCAATAATGGGTTCCAGATCAATTTTGAGGGCATTTTCGTCGGTTACCGAGAAGGGGCTACCCGAAAGGATTACCCCTTTATAACTGTCGTCGAGATGTGGCACCTTATTGAAAGGCACAATTTCGCTATACACATTCAATTCCCGGATGCGTCGGGCGATCAATTGGGTGTACTGTGAGCCAAAGTCGAGGATGAGGATCTTTTCCATGGCGCAAAAATAAGGAACACAAACGAAATAAGGAATCAAATTTAGATTGAGTATTTTTTACTTCTTTTTGGTGCTTGGCTTGGAATGTCATTTTGACATTTTCTTTTGACATTTTTTCATTTTTCAGGACATTTTTGACCTAAAAAAGCAATTGGCATTTGAATTGCCTACGCATTTTTTGTGCGACGGCACGAAGGTTTCATAAAAAACCACTTCTTCACTGCTTGTCGATTTTTTTAACAAAATCAATTGTCAAACTTTTTTTAATTGGATGAGAACAATGAAAAAGATGTTGATCTTCTCCGGTCTCATTTCCCTGGCAGTCACAGGGACCGCCCTTGGAATTTACAACTTTATTCAGAACAAAGCATCCATCAAAATTGAACACGTCAACAGCACTCCTGCGGCCAAAGCGGTGTATACGTTGAACGGCAAAGGCGAAATGGTGCCCTTGGATTTCACCCAGGTTGCGGCCAAAGTAATGGATGCGGTGGTGCACATCAAATCAACCCATGTTCGGTCTGCCGCCAATCGAGCAAATCCCAATCCATTCGGCGACATGTTTCCGAACGACGATCTGTTCAATGACTTTTTTGGAAAACGTTATCAATTCCGCCCAGAGGAAATTCCTCAACAGGGTAGAAAACCTGAGGTGCAAGTCGGGCAAGGCAGTGGGGTGATCATCAACCAGGATGGGTACATCATTACCAATAACCATGTCATTGCGGATGCCGATGATTTGGAAGTCACCCTGCACGACAACCGTACCTATAAAGCCACCGTCATCGGAACAGACCCGAGTACGGATCTGGCGCTGATTCAAATCAAAGAAAAAGGCTTGCCCAGTTTGCCCTTCGTCAATTCGGATGAGGTAAAAGTTGGCGAGTGGGTGATGGCGGTCGGTAATCCTTTTAACCTTACCTCTACGGTTACAGCAGGAATTGTCAGTGCCAAAGGGCGCAACATCAATATTTTAAAAGAACAATTTGCGGTTGAGAGCTTCATCCAGACCGATGCCGCCATCAATCCTGGCAATAGTGGCGGGGCATTGGTCAATTTGGAAGGTGCGCTGATTGGCATCAATACCGCCATCGCCAGTCCAACCGGAGCCTATTCCGGATATGGTTTTGCGGTACCCAGCAACATTGTGAGTAAAGTGGTGGAAGACTTGTTGCGATTTGGTACCGTTCAACGCGGGGTGCTTGGGGTCATGATTCGCACTGTTGATGGCAATCTGAAAAAGGAAAAAAATCTGGAAACTACAGCTGGAGCCTATGTAGATAGCCTGATGGAAAAAAGTGCAGCGGCTGCGGCAGGTATCAAACCCGGAGACGTCATTGTAGCGGTAAATGAGCAAAAGGTGCAAAGCTCGCCGGAATTGCAAGAGGCGATTGCCCGCCACCGTCCGGGTGATGTCGTCAACATCGTGGTGAACCGCAAAGGGCAAGAAAAAGAATTTAAAGTGACCTTGAATAACCGTAAAGGCAACACTGCCCTGGTTAAGAATGATCAGCCTGAAGTATTGGACCTGCTCGGTGCAGATTTTGAGACGCTGGATAGCAAAACCGCTAAAAAACTGGACATCAGCGGCGGGGTAAAAGTAAAAGCGCTCAATGCTGGAAAACTGAGCAAAAGCACCGACATGCGCGAAGGGTTCATCATCACCAAAGTGGATGGTCAAACCGTAACCAACGTTGATGAACTTACCAGGATACTTGGCAAAAAGAAAGGCGGAGTAATGCTGGAAGGGGTATATGAAGACCTGCCCGGGGAGTATTATTACGCATTTGGAATGTGATCAACATGAGGTGTCTTGAATTTTGAAAAAGACCGTAAAAGTTTAGCACCCGCCTACGGCGGAAAATATAGCGATGATTTCACCACAGATGGCCACAGATTCACACAGATTTTATAGATATGACATAAAATCTGTGTGAATCTGTGGCCATCTGTGGTGAAAAATCCAAGAATGGCTTAGGTTATTTACCGCTGCGTATACCATTCCACGCCCCCTGGATCAGGAACCATCAGCTGTCGCTTGTGGTGATACAATACTTCCAAAGCCAAACGTGCGGCAACTTCAATTTCAGCGTGTTGTTGGGCCTGAATACCTTCCGGAGAATAATAATTTTTGACAAAACCCGTGTCAAACTTACCACTAATAAAGGCATCGTGCTGACAAACAAAACGCCCGAAGGGTAGGGTAGTGGCCACGCCTTCAATCTGGTACATGCTGATCGCTTCCAGCATACGTTTGATGGCTGCTTCGCGGGTCACGCCCCAAACCGCCAACTTAGCCAGCATGGGGTCGTAATAAATGGGGACTTCCATACCTTCTTCAATGCCATCGTCTACCCGAATGTATTCCCCTTCCGGGCGACGGTAACGCTGCAATTTGCCCACACTGGGTAAAAAATTGTTCAAGGGATCTTCGGCACACACCCGCAACTCGATGGCGTGTCCATGAATACGGAGATCCTCTTGGGTAAAAGACAATACTTCTCCTCGGGCAACGCGGATTTGCTGCTCTACCAGGTCTAGACCTGTAATGAGTTCTGTTACTGGATGCTCAACTTGCAAGCGGGTATTCATCTCCAAAAAGTAAAAATTGAGCCCCGCATCAACCAAAAACTCTACCGTACCTGCGCCCAGGTATTGACAAGACCGCGCCACATTTACGGCAGCTTCACCCATGGCCTTGCGGATTTCGGGGGTAAGTACTGCGGATGGAGCCTCTTCAACCACTTTTTGGTGGCGGCGTTGGATGCTGCATTCCCGTTCAAAAAGGTACACCACATTGCCGTGGGCATCGGCCAGTACTTGTATTTCAATGTGCCGGGGTTCAGTGACGTATTTTTCGATAAAAACCGAACCGTCCCCAAATGCAGAAGTCGCTTCACTGATGGCACGGGCCATTTGCTCTGCGAGTTCCGCTTCGTTTTCGACTACCCGCATGCCTTTTCCGCCACCACCAGCCGAAGCTTTGATCAAGATGGGGTAGCCAACGGTTTGGGCTATGATTTTGGCTTCTTCCACATCACTAACGGAATGGTCGACACCGGGCACCATGGCAACACTGCTTCGTCAGCAAAACGAACGTGCGGAGCGTTTCGATCGGCTTCTGAATAGACAGCAACAGTTTGGATGCCCATTTTTCGGGCGCTGCGCATTACCCTTAAAGCAATTTCACCTCGATTGGCAATGAGTATTTTTTTCATAAATGGGTCAATCATTTGATCGGGTGTAAACTAAAAAAAATATCCTTTCCCCCCAAATGATACTTGTCAATGCAAATAGTGAGAGAAATTTGATAGATTTTTAATAAAAAATTATGGACAAGTTGTTTTGTAAAAAATTGAATGTCAATAATTTATTTTTTATTCTTTTTGAGAGTAATACTTCGAAAGTGTAAAAAGTACACATTCTTGACATTTTTCTCTTGACATTTTAGAATCCTTATTCTATTTTTGTGCTACAGTATTTTACAGTGTTCTATTGGGGGCTGTCCGTTTGAGGGCAGCTTTTTCTTTTTATAGGCATTTGTAAACGAGCAGCCACCATTTTTCTTGCCAACAGTTGCTGCTCGTTCACAATCGTTTAAGTCTAATGGCTCATCAAATAATAGGCTCCAATCCCGCACAGATAACCGACCAATGCATAGATGGAGATGTGGCGCATGTACCACAAAAAGTCAATTTTTAAAATCCCCATGGAAGCTACTCCTGCAGCGGAACCAATGATCAGAATACTTCCCCCGGTACCAGCGCAATAGGCCAATGATTCCCAGAAGGGGTGATCCATCGGATAAGTGGACAAATCGTACATGCCCATCGCGGCAGCTACCAGTGGAACATTGTCGACGATCGAAGAAAGCAGACCAATGATGGTGTTGATGAGGTAAATGTTTCCAATCGATTGATTGAGAACATTAGCAGCGAGTTTGAGGTGCCCGGATGCATCTAAAGCACCTACCGCCAATAAAATCCCCAGAAAAAAGAGGATGCTGGGCGTGTCAATGCGGTGCAACATCGCTGCAACGGAATATTCTTTTTGGATTTCTTCCTCCCGATAACGGTGCAAATATTCAGTAATGTACCAAAGTAGTCCAAGCGACAACAAAATCCCCATGTAGGGAGGGAAATGGGTTATGTTTTTAAATATGGGCACCGAAAGCAGGGCTACACCGCCCAAAACAAACATCAGCTGTTTTTCCCAGGGAGAAAAAATTCGACTGGTTTTGAGGTCTTCCTCGCTCATTTCCCGTGATTCCATTTTCCCTTTCAGGTAAAAACTGGCCATCAACAGTGGAACCAACAAACTCACAACGGAAGGAAGGAATATGGCTTTCATAATGGCAATCGTAGACACTTGACCGCCAATCCACAACATGATGGTTGTGACATCGCCAATGGGCGACCATGCTCCGCCCGCATTGGCGGCCATGATCACAAAGCCCCCCAATAACCAGGCGTTTTCTTTCTTTTTAACCAGGCGTCGGAGCAACGCACACATGATGATCGCCGTCGTCATGTTGTCCAATGCTGCCGAAAGGAAAAAAGTGACCCAGGAAATGATCCAGATGAGCCGAATGCGGTCGGTTGTCGTGATTCGGTCGGTTATGACCCGGAAACCATCGTGCGCATCCACCAATTCTACAATGGTCATGGCACCGAGCAGGAAAAAGAGGATACCAGCAATTTCACCCAGGTGTTCAAAAAGCTGGTGCTCTAAATAAACCGTGGAACTTTCCGTTACGCCCGCACTTGCTGGCATGGAGGAAAAACCATAAGCCAAAACCAACCAGCAAAATACACCAGTCAACATGGCGGAGGCGGCTTTGTCCAACTTTAGTGGATGCTCCAAGGCAATTAAAGTGTAGCCAATAACAAACACAATTACAATCAGAATAGACATAGGTAAAGGTGTTGAAAGGATGGAGGTAATAAATATAGGTTAGGCCCCTAACGCACATGCTGTGCGTTTGGGGCTATAAATAAGAAGCTTGGATGTGTACGGATCATTGACCAGTAATGTAAGCTTCCAAATATCTGATTTGTTGATCCTGAGCCTGGATGATGGCGGTCACGATGTCGCCAATGCTCAGCATACCAATGACCTCTTGGTTTTCCATCACCGGGAGGTGGCGGATGCGTTTTTCTGAAAATAGGGTCATACAATCTTCGATGTCCATATCGGGAGACACCGTAAATACATTGGCAGTCATGACTTCCGTGACGGGCGTACTTTTTGCTTTGCGCCCAACAATGATGCCTTTGCGCGCGTAATCTCTTTCCGAAAAAATACCAATCAACTGATCTCCATCCATCACCAATACCGCACCAATCCCTTGTTGCGACATTAATGCAAGGGCGTCAATTACCATGTGGTCAGGTCGGACACTCCAAACCGAATTGATTTTTTTGTTGTCTAGCAAACGGCGTACGGATAACATAGCAGCGCATGTTTAAATTGGGAGAATTGGATTAAATTTGGTTTAATCCGATTTTGATTCATAATAATAATGATAGTTTTTGGTTTGATAAAATTAATTCTGTAAAAATTGATAGAAGGTAAAATTTAATGCAAGCGATATGGGGCATTGAGTGAAGATTTGTGTGGATTTTTTTTTCAAAAATCGAATGAAATCTCCAAGCTGTTTATATTTAGTCCTGGATAGAACTCCTCTTGACCGGAGACTGTTTCATCAATAAAGAACCACCAATGGATAAGCGAAATTTTTTGAGAACGGGTTTATTAGTCGCAGCAGCATCCCTGCTCAAACCACGGAATGTATGGGCTGATCGGGCATTAGCACCCGATTTTGACAACAATGACGAGGAGCAAACTGGGCCATTTGCTTTGGCCCCCTTGGCTTTTGCCAATGACGCCCTCGAGCCTCACTTTGATAAAATGACCATGGAAATTCACCATGATCGGCACCACAACGCCTATGTGACCAACCTGAACAAGGCCGTGGCGGGAACAGCTTTTGCCACAATGAGCATCGAACAGGTGCTGAGCAATGTTACCACCAAACAACCCGCCATCCGCAACAATGGCGGTGGGCATTTCAACCATACCCTATTCTGGTCTTTACTTTCTCCACAAGGTGGCGGAACACCTACTGGGAATGTGGCCAATGCCATTAGTACCAAGTACGGTAGCTTTGACAAGTTTAAAGAAACCTTCACCGCCGAAGCGACCGGACGATTTGGTTCGGGTTGGGCCTGGTTGAGTGTCAACAGCAAGGGAGAAATCTTCATCAGCTCAACCCCCAATCAAGACAACCCATTGATGAGCAAAATTGTTAAAAAACAGGCGGGTACGCCGCTGCTTGGACTTGACGTTTGGGAACACGCCTATTACCTGAAATATCAGAACAAAAGGGCCGATTACATCAAAGCCTTTTGGAACGTCTTGAATTGGACAGAGGTAGAAAAGCGGTACAACGCCGCGAAATAATAAAAATATTTTCCCGCAGATCGCGCAGATTTACGCAAATTTTCTTCAAAAGGACATTAATCTGCGGAAATCTGCGCGATCTGCGGGAAAAAATAAACTCGCCCAAGGCGAGGTGTTAAACTTGTACAAACACTTGTCAACCAATGAAGCCACTGGTGGAATTAACCGTAGAAGGAATGGATTGCGCCAACTGTGCAGCGGGCATCACCCGCTACCTGGAACGCAAGGGTTTAGAAGAGGTATACGTCAACTTCCAAACCAAAGAAGTGCGTTTTCGTCTGGTTGATGAAAGTATTTCATTGGAAGAGGCCAAAGGCGGGATCAACAAATTGGGCTATACCGTGGTTGAACCCGAACAAAAGCCCGATTTTTGGACCCTCGAGCGCAAACTTTTGATCGGGGCCTTTTTTACCCTTCCCCTTTTGTTGGGGCATCTTTTGATGTCGGCGGGCATTCATTTGGCCTTTATGCACAATGCCTGGATCCAATTGGCGATCTGTCTACCCGTGTTTGTATTGGGTGCCTGGCATTTTGGCAAAAGTGCCTGGAGTTCGATCCGCAATGGCATGCCCAACATGGACGTATTGATTTTTATGGGAGGAACCGCGGCCTTTGTCTATAGTCTGGTGGGTACCCTCAGCGGCGAAACCCAGTACATTTTTTACGAAACCAGCGCCACCATTTTTACGCTGGTACTCTTGGGCAATTGGATTGAAAAACGGGCGGTAGCCCAAACCACCACCGCCATCGCTGAACTTGGCAAACTTCAGGTGGAGCACGCCCGACGCATCATGCCTTCGGGTACAATTGTGGGTATCCACTATCCTGAAATAAAAACCGGATACATTTTACAGGTCAATGAAGGAGATAAAGTACCAGCTGATGGGGAAATTTTTCTGGGCCAGGCCAGTATCGACGAATCTATGCTGACCGGAGAAAGCCTGCCCATCAACAAACAGCTGGGTGATCAAGTCATTGGAGGCTCTCTGGTCTTGAGTGGCAATTTTCAGCTCAAAGTCAATGCGGTGGGTAAAAAATCGGTGTTGGGTCAAATGATCGAATTGATCAAAACGGCCCAGCAGGACAAACCGGAAATCCAACGTTTGGCCGATAAAATCAGCGCCATTTTTGTACCAGTGGTGGTGAGTATTTCAGCATTGACCTTTCTACTCAGCTATTTTGTTTTTGACCTTGCGTTTAAAAATGCCTTGATGAACGCCATTGCAGTATTGGTCATTTCTTGTCCCTGTGCCATGGGTCTGGCCACACCAACTGCCGTCATGGTAGGCGTAGGGCGCCTTGCGCGCAACGGCATTTTGGTCAAAGGGGGCAAAACCCTGGAGATTTTTGCCAGCATCCGCAACATTGTTTTTGACAAAACGGGAACTTTAACGACAGGTAAGTTTGTCGTGGAGCACATTGACTATGCCCCCGGAGTTCGTGAGGCAGAGGTGAACAATTTGATTTATGACCTCGAAATGCACTCCTCACACCCCATCGCCAAATCGCTGGTGCAGGAAATGGAAGCTCAGGTCAGCCTCAATGGTCAACGCCTGGGACCAATTACCTTAACCAACGTTGAAGAAGAAAAGGGCAAAGGCATGCGTGGCCAGGATGAAACGGGCAATACCTACGAATTTGGTGCTTCAGATAATGGCCAGGGCACACTCGTTTTGCGTAAAAATGGCGATAAACTGGCGACCCTGAGCTTAACCGACACCATCAAACCCGAGGCCAAAGCTTGTATCGATTACCTCAAATCCAAAAATATAGCTAGTTACATTTTGAGCGGCGACAAACAAGCCAAAACGGCGAGCGTGGCCGAGGCATTGGGCGTTACCCATTTTTTTGCGGAGCAACAACCCGCACAAAAATTGGACATCATTGCCCGTTTGAGCAAAGAAGCTCCTACCGCAATGGTGGGCGACGGCATCAATGACGCACCAGCACTGGCCAAAGCCAGCATTGGTGTCTCACTGAGCAACGCCTCTCAGGCGGCGATACAATCGGCGCAAATCGTGTTGCTCAACGGCAACCTGGAACGTTTGCCACAAGCACTGGCCATTTGTACTCACACGGTATTGACCATCAAGCAGAGCTTGTACTGGGCTTTTGCTTACAACATTGTGGCCATTCCAATGGCGGCGATGGGTTACCTCAATCCAATGTGGGGGGCTTTGTTTATGGCCTTTTCGGATGTAGTGGTGATTGGGAATGCCATTCGATTGAAATACAAACGGATTGAGTAAAACCCAAGTGGATTACTGCTCCAACTTCTTCCAATCAATCCGTTTCCACCACCAGTTGAAATTCCATGCGGACATGTTTTCCGCTGCCACAACGACCATGATGCGGTCGTCGATGACCATTTGCATGAAGGCTTTTTTCTCGCTTTCATCGTAACCTTCGACGTACTTTTGGCCATTCCATTCGCCCGTTTTTTGTTTCATGTCGGCATCTTCCAGATCTAACTCGCCTTCAAACAGATCGCCAAAGGCTCCGGCAATGTTGCCAATGGCCCCGCCCATCACCACAACGGCTATCTTTTGATTTCCTTTGGTGTACTCTACTTCAGCATTAGACACGAGGCCAAGGGCATTTTGGAAATTGTATTCCGTGCGTTTGAACCAGCCAATCCGTTCGGGAAACAGGCTGCGCAAAACTTCAGCGTCTAGTTTTTTTCCGGAGCCATTGATTTGTAAGTCAAAATTTTTCTTGAACCCTTCTTCGAGGTCTTTTCCGTTAATTTCCGTATCACCCTCATCAGTAGAAATGCTTAAGTGAAAACCATCCTTGTCTTTTGCAGCTTTTTTATCTCCTTTCCCCGAGGCGTCAATTTTGACATCACCATCCTTGGTTGAAATACTCAGGTGAAAACCATCTTCTTCTTTTTCGGCTTCACGGGCTGCTTTTTCGTTGGCTGCATTGCTGCAAGAAAATAGGCTTAGCCCAATCAGCAGGCCCAAGAGGCCAGTTAGTTTGAATTTTGCTTCCATTAGGGTACAGGTTTTTTTTGTGATGCTTACAAAACTATGCGCTCACCCAAAGGCATGCTGGAAAATTCGACTAAGCCGGCATTTCCAAAGCCAACGCTGAAAAAAGACGGTAGTTCGCTGTACCTTCGGCACTTCAATCGTTATAGAATGAAAAACATCAGTGTCGTTGGAGCGGGTACCATGGGAAATGGCATCGCTCATGTATTTGCCCAGTACGATCATCAGGTTACACTGATTGACGTGTCGGAGGCCGCCTTGGAAAAAGCACTGGCTACCATCAGCGCCAATTTGGACCGTATGGTCAAAAAAGAAACGATCAGTACCGCTGACAAAGACCGCACGTTGAGCAACATTCGGACAGCGTCCAGTTTGGAAGAAGGACTTTCTACCGCTCATTTAGTGGTGGAGGCCGCAACCGAAAACAGTGCACTGAAGCTTCAAATCTTCCGTGATTTGGATGTTTTTGCTCCTGAAAAGGCCATTTTGGCCACCAATACCTCTTCCATTTCCATCACCAGGATTGCTGCTGCCACCAAACGTCCAGCGCAGGTCATCGGCATGCATTTTATGAACCCGGTACCTGTAATGAAATTGGTGGAAGTGATTCGGGGTTTTGATACCAGCGACGATACCACGCGGATCATCATGGAACTTTCCCAAACACTGGGTAAGGTGCCCGTGGAGGTCAATGATTACCCTGGGTTTTGTAGCCAATCGCATCCTGATGCCCATGATCAACGAAGCGATTTACACCCTTTACGAAGGGGTGGCTGGGGTTACGGAAATAGATACCGTCATGAAATTGGGCATGGCTCACCCCATGGGGCCCTTACAACTGGCCGATTTTATTGGTTTGGATGTCTGTTTGTCCATTTTAAGGGTGTTGCAGGATGGTTTTGGCCAACCCAAATACGCCCCCTGCCCGCTGTTGGTCAACATGGTCACTGCGGGTAAGTTGGGTGTTAAAAGTGGAGAAGGATTTTACAAGTATACGCCAGGATCTAAAGAATTGATTCCTGCCCAGAATTTTACACGTTGATCATGAAAAAAGTAGCTTTGGTAACGGGAGCATCTTCGGGTTTGGGAGAAGCATTGGCTAGTCTTTTGGCACAAAAAGGATACATTGTTTATGGCACCAGCCGCAAAGTCGCTGCGGAAACCAGGTTCAAGCTCCTGATCATGGATGTGCAAAACGAGGCCAGTGTACAAGCGGCTGTAGCTCAAATCTTGCGCGAACAGGGGCAAATTGATGTCTTGATCAACAATGCGGGAGTAGGCATAGCCGGACCCTTGGAAGTAATGAGCATCAACAGCATTCAGCGTGCTTTTGACACCAATGTATTTGGATTGATTCGGGTCATACAAGCCGTGTTGCCACCTATGCGCGAGGCGCAAACCGGAAAAATCATCAACATCAGTTCGATCGCGGCGGAAGTGGCTCTGCCTTATCGCGCGGTGTACAGTGCGAGTAAAGCCGCAGTAGACCGCATCACCGAGGCATTAAGGCTGGAGATAGACCGTTTTGGCATTCAGGTGTGCAGCGTCCAGTGCGGGGATATTCAAACGGCCATCACTGCGCACCGCATCATGGAGTATGCTGCGGACAATCCTGCGTACAATAACGTGTTCGCCAAAGTAGCCCAAAATATGAACGAGGGGGTGAGCAAAGGATCAACAGCGGAATACATGGCCACAGAGATCATTAAATTACTCGACAAGAATCATTTACAAAAGATATATCCCATTGGAAAGTCGTACCAAAAACTCTCTTTGACGCTGAAACGTTTATTGAGTGGGCGGCTTTTTGAAAAAATTATTAAAGGTTACACCCAGTCCTGATGGTGACAAAAATCATTCACCTCATAGCAAGATCATCAATGTAGCCAACAGTTCATCTAGCTAATTTTGAACTAGAAAATAAAAGTAACCATGAAAAAGATCCTTGTTCCTACCGATTTCTCTGAAAATGCCCAACAGGCGTTGGATGTAGCTGTACAAATTGCCAAAAAAATCGACGCTGAGATCGTGCTTCTGCACGTCAACGAACAAATTGGCGCAGCCTTGCCAGTATCTGAATACTACTATACATACGATCGCTCTATTGAGGAAAAATACCTCAACATGGTTCACGAAAACTTGGAAAAAATGCTGGGTGATGTAGCGGCCAGACTTAACGCACACAACATCCGCACTGCCGTAATTGGTGGTCCATTTTCTACCATTGTTGAAGACGTGGTACAAACCGAGGGTGTCGACCTCATCATCATGGGGACTAAAGGTGCAAGCGGCTTGAAAGAATTTTTCGTAGGCTCGAATACAGAAAAGGTTGTTCGTACAGCAAAATGCCCCGTGCTAACGGTTCATGACAACAAAACGTTCGAATTCAAAAACATCGTGGTTCCTACCACGCTGGAAGCGGATCAGAAGAAATTGTTTGAAAGCCTGCGCGAATGGGAAGCCATCTTTGGTGGAAAATATCACCTCTTGTACATCAACAATCCAGGTGCTTATCGGGGCGATAAAGACATCGAAGCGCGCGAAAAAGAACTCGTTGAATCTACTGGTTTGAAGAATGTTGAAATCTACAAAACCGAAACCTTTACGCTCAACGAAGAGCAAGTGATTTTTGATTTTGCCAAAGAACAGCATGCTGACCTGATCGTGATGGGAACGCACCAACGCCGCGGCTTGGCCCACGTTTTGCTCGGCAGTTTGACCGAGGATACCATCAACCACGCTGCGATTCCGGTGCTGGCGATACCGTTGAAGTAAATAGGTTTTAAGTTTTAGGTTCTAAGTTTTAGGTTGCACGCAATTTTGCTCATCATGGAAAATTGTGTGCAACTTAAAACTTAAAACTTAAAACCTACTTGCTTAGCGGGTAACGACCACTTTCATTATTTTTCGCCCCTCAACTATCAAATAGTACATGCCGTTGGGAAGATTATGCGTCGAAATGTGCAGGGGAAAACTTTGCGTATTTCCTTCAATGCATGTTTTTCCCAGAGTATTGATCATTTTCCATTTGATGTTGCTGAAATTATCCATCGAAGCATCCAGAATAAAATAATCTTGGGCTGGATTGGGATATAACTTAAAGTTTGGGGGAAGAATTTATCCTGGCTTGAAGTGGAGATATCTTCAAACTTGGATACCATAATGTTTTGGGTGGTATTGGTAACGATAGCGGGATTTTGATCAAAATAGATATAGGCGGTATTGTCGATTGTGGTTTTTTCTGCCAAACCACTGCGGTCTTTGATTCTAAAACTTACAAACCCGTGGCTTTCTGGTTCATTATTGGTTGAATCGGGTAAATTGATGTTTTTGAACACAAACTTAGCGACATTGCCTTTACCGAGTTACCTCCAGTGATGGGATGGCTGGCATTTAAAAACTCAAGGTAGCAAAATCCAAATCACGATCGATGGTATCAATGATGGTAATGTGACGAGCGGGAAAATTCCCCGTATTTTGAAAGCGGATGGTGTAATTGAGGTATTGGTTGAACAAGGTCAATTTATTTTTTTGGAGGCCCTCGGGCCGTACCAATTTATCGTTGGGATCGTAAGAACAAAGTAAAATATCATGGTATCGATAGATGGTAGAATCGACAATATTAGGCGCTTGTTGATAAAATGCAGTGGACTTGTAAACCAAAGAATCTCCGATTTGCCCAACTCCGGGAATTAAAAAATCAAGTTTTATCCAGCGTGTAGCGCCAGGCGAAAGCGAGTCAAAAGTCCAATACATTGCCCGCTGACGAATGGAATCAGGAAGCATGTTTTGTAAAATAGGCGTTCCCTCAAAGTCAAGCCGCAACTTTACATTTTGGATGCTGGTGCCCTTGTTTTTTACAATCACATAAAGTGGAGCTTCTTCGTTGCAAACCAATTGTTGACTGGTTGCTGAAACATCAATTTTATTGACGATTTGAATGGGGATGATCCCAAAACGGAAAGTGTCTTTTAAATTTTGAATATTTGAAGCATCAATGGGATAAGAAAACTCCCCGCTTGTAAGTATCCAGTGCTCAGGCACACGGTATCTCAAGGTAAATTGTCCGGATGGAACCAGTGTTTTGAATTGGCCCTCCGCATTGTGATAAACACGGGTGCTAAAGCCAAGAAAAACATCACCTAAAGCAACTCCAGGTTCATCTTTGCTTTGTTTGCCATCGCTATTTTTATCCCAAAATATCAGCCCTTTAATCGAATTGTTTAATTGATCAGCTGAAAAGGAATAGATAAACGCCGAGCTGGCTTTTTGTGGAGACTTGTTGATGCTTCCCCCAAAATATGATTTGTTGGCAGGTTCAAGATGAAGGACGCACAAGCCCTGATTGTTCCCTGGAAAATCGCCTTCAGCGAGCAGATTGGATTGTATGGTGCCATCAAAACCGATATTGATGAAGATTGCTTTTTTATTTTGAGGTGTACTTTCGGTATAACCAGCAATCAACAAGGACTGGTCGTTTTGATTCAAGCAAATATCGGTGAAATGTACGGATTCGGTTGGCGTTTCGAACAACGTTTTTTGCCAAATAACGGTTTGGTTTTCAGTATTGTATTTCAGTAAGTGTAAACGTCGGTTTGTCTGATTTACGATGATATAGACCATGTTGCTGACTTCGCTTGGAATCCATTTTGAAATTTGTCCATAAACAGGTAAAGAGGTCGTCCATACTTTTGTAAAATCAGCTCGATTGATTTTGGTGAGCATGACCTGTTCAGAACGGTCATAGCCAAGTGCCAATAGAAAATTATGTTGATAATGATCAAGATGAACTTTTTGCACAAACCCGGTTGGTATCGCTTTGTAGTCATCCCGAATGTCACTACTAGGAATCGACCTTTTTTCAATACTGTAGCCGTTAATAAAAATGATGGTGTCTTTATTGAGGGGAACCAAGACATTGTTCACCGAAAATTTATCACTTGGTAGTGAAACCGAATTCCTGATGAACAGGGTATGTTCATTGAGGCTATTGAAATTCTCAGGCAAATCAATCCGATACATGGCCGTTTGAGGTTCAGAGGCATTGCGGTGTATTGCGACGAAAATCATATTTGGGGGATGAAATACAATACTTGGTTTTGCCAAAAAGAAAGTGGAATAATCAGTATTGGATATGGGGAAATTTTTAAGAAATTTCTTTTTTACAAAATTGAATAAGTCGAGATTAAAGCCACCGCTAAGTACAGCAAGTAGGCTATCATTCAAAATTTTTGCATAAATCAGCTTTCTTTCCTGGGGTAGGAAATATTCCCACACAGGGGTGTTGTCTGCATCAAAAAGCAAGACTTTTCCCATTGCCCCAATTTGTTGCAGTGCAATAAATTGCCCATGAGGCGTTGCCAACATTTGAATGGTCTGCGCATCATACTGTTTGAGGCCACCATAATCTTTTTCAACAATGATCTTTCCCGTGGTTTTGTCCAGGGTTAGAAAAACCTCTTTGGATGAAATACTTCGGTAGGGCTTTTGTCCGATCGAGATGAGCCTGGTTGGCGTTTCAAAAATATTCCGACCAGGGCTATATCCTTGTAGGTCGTAAATGCTTTCGTAAACATTGACTTGAAAAGAATAGATTTTTGCTCCACTCAAGGTATCCAGTTTCATGATGCCCCAATCATGCCCCAGAAGATAGATTCCATCTGAACCAGCAGTAATGACCGTAGTCCTTTGGGATATAGGAAGACTAGGGTCGAAGCGATGCGATTTTGACCAAATGATTGCTCCCGTTTGTTTATCTATTTTACTGGTAGGGGTGTAATAAGCACCACCGGCGAAGCGATCGTTCCAACTGATGTAAAGGCTTCTGGGGCTTACATCCATGGCACTAAAAATGAAATCACCAAGGTCTTCGATTTTGGTGCTCCAAATTTTACCTGATTGAGGGTCAATTTTTACCACAATGGGTAGGGTATAATTGTATTTGGCCTGACCAAAAGCATACAACGCACCATCGTCAGGATCGAGGTAAAGCTTGGAAATGGTTACTTTATCCAGCGCAGGAAAGGGGAGAGTCCATAGCTTCGAGCCAGGGTTTTGATAATTGATTTTAAATATTGTATCCCCTTTTGAGTAATAAACGTTGCCTCGTTTATCGCCAACGATTGCAAAAGGATTTTGGTCTCTTCCGCCAAGCTTGTAAGTTTGAACGGTTTTCCCGCTAAGCTTATCAAAAGTAGCCAAAATAAGGTCATGGTAAGCTTCAATTATAAAAACAGCGGTGTCTTTACTGGCAAAACTTAACTCAGTATACGTATAGCCGCCATTGGTATCCAAATTTTTGCTGATGATTGCCCCGGTTTTCAAGTCTATTTTTAGCATCGTATAGGCAAGACTGGAGTAATCGGAAATCCCAACCAACAGATATTGATCATCGAGTGTAGATAAATGAAAACACTGATAGGTAGGAGGAAAACCCAATCGTGGAGTCAGCAGAACGTTCGACCAAACTACCTTGCCCAAAGTATCCAATTTGCGCACAATGAACTCGGGGCCTTCATTGTCGGTAGAAATACCTAAAACATAAACGTGGTTTTGATAAAAAATGGATTTACTGGGTTGCCCTGGTTCAGTAAGTGTATCAACTGTGTAATGTTCTGTAAATTGAGCAAAACATAATCTACTGAAAAACAATAGAACGAGCGTAAGTATTCTTGGGATCATCTGGGTATATCATTTGTTACATTGCAGATAATTGGTCTGTTTTGCGCTTTGATCAATTCCTGATTGGGGCGCAAAAACAGCTTAAATATGAACGAAAACGGGAAGTTTTTATGTTGTACTTATTGTTTTTTCAAATAATTTAACCCCCGCATTGTCCCACAACGCTACTTTCATTTCCTGACTCGCCGCATCAATATTCACTTCGCCAAAAAACTGCATGCCCGCAGCAGGGGATAAATTAGATTGTCCGGCTGGAGGGGCTTTTTGGAAGAGCACCTGCGGGCCAAAAGTATTGTCCATTTCACCAGGGCCAAAAGTGCCGGAATTCAAGGGGCCAGCCACGAACTCATAAAATGGGCTGAAATCTTTGAATTGCGCCTTAGCTGGATCGTAATAATGCGCCGCGCAATAGTGAACATCCGCCGTCAACCACACCACGTTTTTGATCTCATTGTGCAGCATGAAACGCAGCAAATCTGCGGTTTCCAGCTCACGCCCCAATGCCGGACCATTGCCATTTGCGCCATTTTCAAAAGTAGATTTGTTGACATAATCATCATAAACAATCAAACCCAGGGGCATATCCGAGGCGATGATTTTCCAGGTAGCTTTTGAGGCAAGTAGCCCTTCTTTGAGCCATTGGATTTGTTGTCTGCCCAAAAATGCGGTGTCGGCTCCAGCTTTAGTCTGTTTGTTCGGACCATTGGCCGCGCGGTACGAACGCATGTCGATCATGAACACATCGAGCATTGGGCCATAAGGAATTTTGCGGTAAATGCGCTCTGGGTCGTCGCCATTGCTGCGGATGGGGTTGTATTCCAGGAAAGCACGTTTGGCACGGGCGGCCAACAGGGCCACATTTTTTTCGGTATAGCGGTTGTCGGTATGGATTTCTTCGGGATACCAATTGTTGAGCACTTCATGATCGTCCCATTGGTACAAGATGGGCACTTTGGCGTTGAAATTGCGCAGGTTTTCGTCGAGGTAATTGTAGCGGTAGTTGCCTCGAAACTCGGCCAGGGTTTCCGCCACTTTTGATTTTTCCTCCGTCACAATATTCTTCCAAATTTTGCCATTGGGGAGTTTGACTTCAGCCTGGATGGGGCCGTCGGCATAAATGGTGTCGCCGCTGTGGATGAAAAAATCGGGATTGCGCTGGGCCATCGTCGAGTATATTTTCATCCCCCCCAACTCAGGATTGATGCCCCAACCTTGCCCGCAGGTATCGCCACCCCATTGAAAACGAATGTTGCGCAAAGACCCCGGTGCGGTACGCAGCCGACCGATCACTGGCTCACTCCAAAGTTTGAGGTCTTGCAAGCTTTGGTAACGCACCCGGTAAAATATTTCCTGACCGACTGGCAAATCGGTAATGTCCATTTTGGTGGTAAAATCAAATTCTGCCAATGCTGCCGGGCCTTGAACGGTTTTGAACCGGGCAAAACTCTCGGTAGTGGACCAGTCGATCCACATGCGCGATGGCCGATCCGCCCTGGCCCAAATCATCGCTCGATCGCTGATTACATCCCCCGAACTGAGCCCGGACGGCATTAACGGACGCATGGAAGGGCTACGCTGGATGTAAAACCAGGTTGGAATGGTCACTGCCGCAGTGGCATAGCTCAGCTGTTTGACGAATTGGCGACGGGTTGGATTGGACATTGGAGTTGAAAAGTTTAGGGTTAAAAAGTTGAAAAGTTTAAAGTTGAAAAGACTTGCATTCTCGACCTCACTTTGGATCCGCTCAGTGACCGTCTTTTCAACTTTTCAACCCTAAACTTTTCAACTCTAAAGGTATTGTGTACTTTGTTTCCTTCAATGCGATTCTATGATTTTATTTCTCGATACTGAAACTACCGGATTGCCCCTCAATTGGAGTGCTCCCATTTCCAGGGTTAACAACTGGCCACGAATGGTGCAATTGGCGGGCTTGCTCTACGATGAAGAGGGCAATTTATTGGAAAAAATCAATTACCTGGTTCGTCCGGAGGGATACACGATCCCTGCCGCCGTAGTGCGCATTCACGGGATTACGACCGAGCGCGCATTGGCAGAGGGGGCCCCTCTTGCTCAAGTGCTCAATGATTTTCGAAGCATTTTGGAAAAAAGTAAACTCCTGGTAGCCCATAATGTGAATTTTGACCACGCCATTGTGGGCGCTGAATACCACCGTTATGTCAAGGAAGATCCCCTTTTGCTGATTCCCAAGTTTTGTACGATGACCAGTCCTGAAGTGATTTATCATTGTGCCTTGCCCGCCAATAGTCCACGGGGTGGCTACAAATGGCCTAAGTTGGAAGAGTTGCACTACAAACTGTTCAAGGAAGGCATCAAAGGTGCACACGATGCATTGGTAGACATCACGGCTACGGCGCGCTGCTATTGGGAGTTGAAGCGGCTGGGGGTAATTTGAAAAACACCAGGGTCTGCTACTTTTTTTACGTAAACCAAATTTTAGTCATGTCTTTTTCTACCTCCGAAGTTCAGCAACTAGCCGCGCAATACTTTCAAATCCAAGGAACGGTACGCCCACTCAGCGGAGAGGTTGACCTCAATTACCTAATCGAAACCGATCAAGGTCAACGCTACTGCTTCAAAATTGCGCACTCACAAACCTCAGTTGCTGAACTGGATTTTCAAAACGCCATGATGGAGCACTTGCAGGCCGCCAAGCTGGGTTTGGAAATCCCGCTGCCCGTAACTGGTGTTGGAAATGAAAAAATCATCACCCATCGGTTTCCCAACGGGGAACTCCGCTACCTTCGTGCCCTGACCTGGGTCGATGGCCGCGTTTTTGCGGAAGCCAGTCCACATACCCCTGAATTACTGGAAAGGGTAGGGGCTTTATGTGGCAAACTCAGCGCCGCCCTGTCCGATTTTGAGCACCCCGCCGCACACCGCTGGATCAAATGGGACCCTTCGGAAGCATACTGGACCAAAGAACATTTGCACGCCATTGACAACCCAGCAAAGAATAAGTTGGCCACCTGGGCACTGGAATTGTTCCAAAAGAACGCCTTGCCCCGCTTGCCCCAATTGCGACAAAGTGTCAACTACAACGACGCCAACGACTACAACATCTTGCTTAGTTTTGATCCCTTACATCCCGAAGTGCCGGGCGTAATCGATTTTGGCGACGCTGTTTATTCCCATACCATCAACGAGCTGGCCATCGCGATTGCTTATGTCGCCATGGATAAACCCGATCCCTTGGCCGTCATTAGTCAAATGACGCGCGGATACCACCACCAATTTCCTTTGCAGGAAGTAGAGGCCGAGGTATTATTTCCTTGATTGTAGCGCGTTTGTTGATCAGCGTGGTGTGCTCGGCACAAAACATGGTGGCCAACCCCGAAAACGTTTATTTGCAGATCAGCGACCGCCCAGCCTGGGATTTATTAGAAAAACTACACCGGATTGCACCGATGTTGGCCCATTGCACCATTCGGGAAGCCTGTGGTTGGCCGCCTCATCCACATGCAGAGCTGTTTGTAAACTGGGCCAAAACAAACGTACATCAGTTTGCTCCTTTGGTAGAAATTGATCTGCAAGGTCCCGATACTACCTGGCTCGATTGCAGTGTAGGCAGCGCTGATTTGGGCAATTACGTCGATATCGCCGATGCCCAACGCTTGCACCGTCGCATCGTAGAAACGATGGAAGCCGCTCAGGCCAAAGTTGGCATTGGCCGGTACAATGAAGCGCGGCCTTTTTACACCACCAATGCCTTTGCCGTGGAGGGCAACCAGGGTCCGGAATGGCGCAGTATCCACATTGGTCTGGATGTTTTTATGCCTGCTGGTACACCCGTTTTTGCACCATGGGATGGTGTGGTACACAGTTTTCAAGACAATGCCGCAGATCGAGATTACGGCCCAACCATCATTTTGCAACACAACGTCAGTCCAGAATTGACTTTTTACACCCTATACGGGCACTTGAGCCGTACGTCTTTGGAAGGCTTGTACCTAGGTAAACCCATCGCCAAAGGGGAACGTTTGTGCTGGATGGGGCCGATGCCAGAAAATGGCAACTGGTCGCCGCACCTGCATTTTCAGGTAATGTTGGACATGCTGGATTTGGCTGGTGATTTCCCCGGAGTGGCTTTCCCCGACAAAAGGGCGGTTTGGACGGGTATTTGTCCTGATCCCTGGTACTTGATTGCGGGACGAATTTCCCCCTCTGCCCCCACCATAGCCGTTGATGAAATTATGGCAAAACGCAGTAAACTGCTTTCTCCAAACCTCAGCATTTCCTACACCCAACCCCTTTACATACAGCGCGGTGTGGGCGCCTACCTCTATGACCATACCGGACGCCGCTACCTCGATACCGTCAACAATGTGGCCCACGTGGGGCATGAACACCCGCGGGTAGTGGGCGCCGGGCAGCGCCAAATGGCGGTACTCAACACCAATACCCGTTATGTACACCACCAGATTACGCAGTTTGCCGAAGCCCTATTGGCTACGGCTCCTGAACCCCTGGAAGTGGCGTTTTTTGTCAACAGCGGCAGTGAAGCGAATGAACTGGCCTTGCGTTTGGCCAAAACCTATACCAACCAACAAGACATCATCGCCCTGCAAGTGGGCTACCACGGTAACACCAATGCCTGTGTGGAGATCAGTTCATACAAATTTGATGGCCCCGGTGGGAAAGGGGCTTCTCCAAGGGTACACGTAGTGCCCTTGCCTGATACTTATCGTGGTTTGTATCGAGGAAATACACCCGAATCAGCACAACGATACGCTCAGTATGTAAATGAAATACTGGAGCACCTACATATCCAAGGTCGCAGACCAGCTGCATTTGTGGCCGAAACCATCGTGAGTTGTGGCGGCCAAATCCCCCTTCCTCCAGGATATTTACAGCAGGTCTATGCCAGCGTACGGGCTGCGGGCGGTTTGTGTATTGCCGATGAAGTGCAGACGGGTTGTGGCCGTCCGGGAGAGTGTTTTTGGGCTTTTGAAGCCCAAGGCGTGGTGCCAGACATTGTCACCATCGGAAAACCCATCGGGAATGGCCATCCGCTGGGAGCAGTGTTGTGTACCCGAGCCGTAGCAGATGCTTTTGCCAATGGCATGGAGTACTTCAACACCTTTGGTGGCAACCCGGTGTCTTGCGCCATTGGCATGGAAGTGCTCAAGGTGATCAAGGAAGAAGGGTTGCAAGAAAACGCGCTGGCGGTAGGCAATTCTTTAAAGCAGGGCCTGGCTGATTTGGCGCAGCGTTTTCCTCAAATTGGTGACGTGCGGGGCAGCGGTTTGTTTCTGGGCATCGAATTGGTGCATGACCCCATTGCCAAACAACCTGCAGCATCCATCGCGGACTACATCGCCAACCGCATGCGTGCCCTGGGCATTTTGATGAGTACCGACGGGCCGGATCACAACGTGCTAAAAATCAAACCGCCGATGGTGTTTGGCAAAATACAGGCGGATTTTTTGCTGGGGACGTTGGAGCGCGTATTGAAAGAAGATGGAGCTGTCTTTAAAGTGCGAACCACTCCAAAATAGCAGGACCCCAATAGTGTTTGGTGAAAAAATAGGTGCCCAAAAGCAAAAAACCGTTTATGCAGAGTAGGAAAAGGGCAGAAAGGACATTGAACACCGCTAAGCTTTTAAACTTAGGTGCTTGGATGAATACTTCTGCCACCAACAAATTGGGTAGGTAAAAGAAAAAAGCCATTACTTTGTCAAATGGCCCACCGAAGTAATCTTGATGGCCCCAGCCATCGGTTAGCAATATCCAAAACCCATAATCCATGCGGTACAACCAGGAGCCAATGGCCAGGGCATACAGCCTCAGTGCCCAGGCTCGATGTAGGTCGATTCGTCTAGCCACGGCGTGTCGATAGGTTTCTTCAGCACAAATAAGCATCAATACCCCATACAATGTAAAACCAATGTCCATTACTGTACCACCAATGGTTCCTTTGATGAAAATAAAGGTTAAACCACCCAGGCCTGCGAATACTGAAGAAAGGACGTACAAACGCCCAACCCAGCGGTGAAATGCCGGGTAGCGCTTACGTACTGTACTGATCAATTGGATGCTGCCCAGAATGAGAATGATGCCACCAGCCGCAAAATGTAGGCCAATACCCGCACTTGCTGCGCCAGAATCTGGAGCATACAATTCTGGTAAAATCTTGTTCCAGCGCTCCATATTTCCCTGGTAAAGGGCTGCGGCATAAAAAGCAAGTATGTACAACCCGAATAAACCACTACTGATCCAAACGGTTGCTACCAATGCTGTGCCTGCCCAGTGAAGTACTTTGGCGCTCAACACCGCTGTTTTTTGATTTTGTTCTTCCATCATAATTTTACGCCCTCGGTTTTTCACTCCGTGACCACTCACTCCAGGAGCCTACATAAAGCTTTGGAATTTCAAATCCTGCATAATCCAATGCCAGCAGCGTATGACAAGCCGTCACCCCAGAGCCGCAGTGTACGATCACCTCTTCGGGTTTTCGATTGTTGAGTACAGCGGCGTATTGTTCGTGCAACACTTCAGGTGACAAATAAAAACCCTGGCTGTCCAGGTTATTGGCAAAAGGTACATTGATGGCGCCAGGAATATGACCTGCCACCAAATCAATCGGTTCGCTGATGCCATCGTAGCGCACTTTTTCCCGCACATCAATGATGAGGCGGCGGGGGTCTTGTCCAGCTTGTTCCACCTCGGCAATATCTGCAAGGGGCAAACTCCAGTTCTGGATGGGGTAAGCTTCAACACTCACCGCAAGCTCTTCACCCGCCACAAGCGGAAAACCAGCTTCAATTGCGGCATTTAACCCTCCATTGAGCACTTGTACTTGTTGATGTCCAACCGCGCGCAACATCCACCAAAACCGGGCGGCGGCATTGGCACCGTTTTTATCATCATAAACCACCACCAGACTTTCCGGGGTAATCCCCAATTTGCCCAACACTTTTGAAAACTGAGCGGGACTGGGCAAGGGATGTCGGCCTCCGTCGGCGGCATTGGGTTTGATGTCGGCAAGGTCGGTGTCCAAATCAGCGTGTAAAGCACCAGCCAGGTGACTGGCGGTATAACGCGCTTTGACATCCGGGCCACTTCTGGCATCGATGAGCACAAGGTTTGGGCTCCCTTGCAGGGCCAACAATTCCTGAGGATGAATGATGGGTGTTATAGATGGAGACACAGGATATATTTTTAGGGTAAAATGAGATTCCAAAAATAAAAATAGTTAGACAAACGCTCAAAACTGCTTCAAATAACTCAGTTTCATAATTGCGTGTTCTTCGATTTGGCGAATTTGGTTTAAACCGTTGAAGCCCCGTTTGTTCAAAACCAGGTAAACATAAGACAAGGGGCTATATTCCCAGGCCAGGCGGATGTTGTAATTCTTAGCATCATTCTCCGCGTTTTGTTGGTAAAAACCGATCAGTTGCAAACGAGGGTTCAATGCAAAACGCCCTTCGAGGCCATACAAATCAATGGTAGCCGAAGTTTCGGTTGCACCTACGGATTTGAACTGATTGCGGTTGAAACGCCAAGCCAGTGAAAAATGGGGCGAAGGAGCAAACTGCAAAGTGAAATTAGTAGAAAAAAGACGGCCATCAAAATAAGTCCCCCAATCGGTTTGCCCCGTCAAACTGATTACTTTTGAAGGATCGGTACTGTACCAAAGCTGTTGCCGTAAATAATGGTATTCACCAGCATCGATGGCAATCCCCAGCGGCTCAAACACCTCCGTCAAACGTTGGAAGGTGGGATTAATGGCATAACCCAAATATCCTCCATTTTGAAAATTGATCCAGAGTGGAAACAACCAGAGCTGTCTTTCAATCAATTTTCCAGTAGAAGCCTGGTGGTAAAATTCCGGCAAAAAACCGGGCTCAAAAGCGCGGATGATCTTTTAAAAGGGACTAATTTTCCTCTGTAATACCAATTGATGCCAGGTGTGGTGCCGATAACATCCGTACGGGATACAAAACCCATTTCAGGGTTAAAGTTTTTGCTGACCAGCGATTGGGTCCACCAGATTTTGGTTTTGTTGGTCGAATAAAAATACTGCGCAAAACCTGAAAAACCTTGTTGTCCACCATTTGTTGAACTGGAATGGGTGAACATCGTATTGAGGGAATGGGATTCGCCCAGGCGGAAAAAACCATCCAGGGTACTGACGAAATTTGTCCGATCGGGCTGGTTTTTGACGGTCAACAAGCCACCAATCCGGTTTTGTTTGCCAAAATTTTCGGAAAACCGGCCTACGAAAAAATTGGTTGCCGGACTCTCGCCCAATTCGCGCTGCCGCATCAAGATAGCGCCGTAATTGTGTTTCAGTGAGCGATGTACAAATCGCCCGCCCGCATCAATCGGGATGGGGTTACCCTGATTGTCCAGGCCAATGGTGCGGCTAAAAAAGGGCTGGATCCGCATGGAGCCGCCCGAGCCATCGGTACTTTGGGCAATCCCCACCCCAAAAAGGGAAGCATTTTCGAGGAAAAACTGCCGTCGTTCGGGAAAGAAGACCGAAAAACGCGTCACGTTGTTGACCTGTCGGTCGGCGTCGGCCTGGGCAAAATCGGTATTGGTGGTCAGGTCAAGGACGCTGTTGGAGTTGATGGCCCACTTCAGGTCACCACCTATCTTAAATTGGGTATCTTCTGGTTTTACACTGGCTTCAAAACCTTTGTAATGGTCATAGGAAGTCAATACATATGGTTGAAAACGGATATTGGGCTTGGGAGGTGGCGGTTGGAGATTTGTTAAAAGACCTGCATAATCCATTCTTGAAGCAGTAAAAGCTCGGGGGTAAGGAGAAAATGCGCTAATTTCATTGCTCAGCCGGCGATTGCGGAATACGTTGAAACCCCAGTGTTGGAGGGTATCCGCCGATTTGGCATAACGCAAAGTTTGCCAGGGAATGGCGATTTCGGCTACCCAGCCCGAATCGGTGCGGGAACTGCGCACCCGCCAAAGCCCATCCCAATCGGTATCGTAATAAATATCGTCAAAGGCCAGTAAATCGCGTTGCACACCAAAAGGATTTGTTGCAAAGACCATGGCATTGCGCTGGTCGTTGAATCCATCAAAGCTCAGGTTGACTAGATCGTGTTGACGGAAATCGAAATCCCGCTTGAAGTCGATCGCCCGCAGCGCTTTTTTACCAAGTGAATCGTGAGAAAAAATGCCGACATACAAGTATTGGCGATTGAACAAGACCTTAACATCGGTTTCGTGGTTGGGCGCCTCTCCCTGGAGGGGTTCAACCTGGATGAAACGGGGCGAGTTGGGGGCTTTTATCCATTCGGCTTCATTCAAACGCCCATCCACGTTCAACGTAGTGGTGATTTTAACTGCTTCGATGGTTTTTTTGATGGAATCTGGCTTGAATATTTCAGCATCTTGTGCTTTGGCAATCAAGGTGGTAAAGGCGAAAAAAACGGATAGCATTCGTATGCTCGCTTGTAAGTACATGGCGCGGTAGTTAGGTCTGTGGACCGATAACGAATCGTGAATTTAGTACGGGAATTGGCTTTTTGGGCATGACCAGGCTTAAAAAATCTTCCCCGGGTTCAAAATTCCCACCGGATCTAATGCCTCCTTCAATCTTTTCATCAGGGCAATTTCTGCTGCATTCCGACTCAAATGCAACCAGGCCTTTTTTTCCAAACCAACACCATGCTCAGCGGTGATTGAACCTCCAATAGCGGTCAAAGGGTTAAATACGATTTCCTCTACTTGATGACGGGTCGCCTGGTCGTTTTGCCCACAGGACACGAACAAGTGCAAGTTGCCATCGCCCATGTGTCCAAACACGTAGAGGAAGACATCCGGCCAAATTTTTAGTAAGTCCGCTAAGATTTCCTGGGTATACGTTTCCATGGTGGAAATGGGCAAACTGACATCAAAAAGGAACACGGGCTGATGTACCGAAAAAATAAAATCGACTTGTTCGCGGATGCCCCAAAACCAGTCCAGTTCCTGCTGACTTTGTGCCAGACAAGCATCAGCAATTAGCCCACTTTCAAAGGCTTTTTCCAGGGTTTCCTGAAACAGTTTTTGGTCGTTCTCCGGATGGTAACCTTGTGCTTCCAGCAACACGTAATAGGGATGGTCTCGGGGCAGGGGAGGAGCATAACGGGAAGCTGAAGAAGTCATCAGTTTGTAGTAATCCTGCCAGATTAGTTCATAAGTCGTGAGGGTATGGCCGAGTGTTTTTTTGGCAAACCCCAAAAAATTACAAGCTTGCGCGAAACTGCTGAGGGCAATGTACGCGGTGTTTTTGCTGAGTGGTACATCCTCCAGTTTGAGCACGGCTCGTGTGATGACACCAAGGGTGCCTTCCGAACCAATGAACAGGTGTTTGAGATCGTAACCCGCGTTGTTTTTCAGCAAATGGTTCATGGAGCTAATGATGGTACCATCGGCCAGGACGACCTCCAGGCCCAGCACCAAATTGCGCATGACACCGTAACGCAAAGCTTGTAACCCACCTGCATTGGTAGAAATGTTGCCCCCGATCATACAGCTGCCCTTGGCACCCAGGTCGAGTGGGAAAAACAAACCTTTGGGTTGGAGCTGATTTTGGAGCTGCTGCAAAACGACTCCAGCTTGTACGGTTGCCGTTCGATTGGCTTCGTCGACAGCCTCAATGGCGTTCATCCGTTCCAGACTGAGGGCGATTTCGTGGCCTTGAGTCAATACGCCGCCCACTACATTGGTCAAGCCGCCATGCGGCACTACGGGTTGTTTGGCGGCATGGCAAATCTTCAATGCAGTCGAGACTTCTTCCGTATTTCGCGGCAAAAGTAAAGCCCGACAATTCAGGTTTTCTGCACCAACCCAATTGCTCGCTATTCGCTGGGCGGCTTCGGCGTGTGATAAAACACATTCCGCGCCAAGGGCTTCGGTTAATTGTTGAACAATGTCCATTTTTTACTTTTACCTGAATAAAAGATAAGCCAGGATCAAGGTAACGATGATGTTGAAAAACTGCGCGATCAAAAAGGCCCAAAAGGGTTTGCGGAGACCGTCCTTAAACAAGTCGGAAAACTTAGTTTCCAGGCCAATGCTGGTGAAGGCCAAGCCAAACCACAAGGTCTGGATGTTTTTCAAATGCCCTTTCACTTCTTTGACCGTATCGGGTTCCAGCAGGAAGGAAAAAACGAGTGAGGCCGCTAAAAAGCCAAGCACAAACTTGGGGAAACGATCCCAGATGATTTTGATGGTCGGTTTTTCCACCGCCATCCCTTCGGCTTGTTTGCCCGTAAGCGTCCAGTATACACTGATGAAAAAAGCGGCAAGCCCCAGCAGAACGTTTTGGGAAAACTTCACGATGGTACTGACCTCCAGCGCTTTTTCACCGACCATGCTTCCGGATGCAACTACCGCACCAGAAGTATCGATGGTGCCGCCCAACCAGGCTCCGGTGATTTCCTGAGAAAGCCCCATGTAATTGGCCAAAATGGGCATAAAAATCATCATGGGGATGGCCACGATAAGTACTATAGATACTACAAAGGACAGTTTTTTGCTATCGCCATTGATGGCTCCGGCCGTGGCAATGGCTGCTGAAACGCCGCAGATGGACACCGCACTGGAGAGCATGAAGGCCATTTCTTCATCAATTTTCCAACGTTTGCAGAGCCAATAGGAAAAGTACCATACACTCAAAACCACCACTAGAGATTGAATCAAGCCAAGGGAGCCGTTTTTGAGGATGTCAGAAAAAATCACACTGCAACCGAGGAGCACCAGGCCAATTTTCACAAACAGCTCAGTGGATAAGGCTTTGGTGAGCCATTCTGGTAAATTAAAAAACTGGCGAATGAGCAAACCCAGAATTAGACTAAAGATCACTGCCTCCAGGTTAAGGGATTTGATGAAAGCATTTCCCGCCAGGATTTGAGCCAACAAGGTGATTGAATACAATAGCAGTAAAGTACTGATAAAACTGTTTATCTTAATCCCAGTCAAACGAGCACCCAAGACACCAAACAGCAAGATGAAGGCAAATTGATTGAAAATTATGCTGAAGTTTGTGGCAGAAAATACGCTGCCTATCAATTCTCCCCCGTTTGACCAGCCGTATTGCGGCGCTGGCAAAATAAACCAGGAGCTCAGGGCAAGCCCGATGATCAAAAATCCTAAAATTACCGAAGTCCAATCCTCTGATAGACGAAACCTTGCGTTAGATGCTTCCATGTGGTGCTGTTGTGTTGTTGAAGGTTGATAAAAGTTATGCCTAAAATACTGTTAGATGAATAAGTTGATTTTGTAGGGTTGAGTTTAAGGTGGAATGAAGGCTCTTTCACAGAGTTTATTAAAAACCTCAAACCTCAAGCACCTAGTATAGGGATTGGAGATCTTCCTTTACTTATCCTTGATTCCTTTCAATTGCAAAGCCAGCAACTGTTTGTTCAAACCCGGCAATGCCCCGGAAATGGTAGCATCTAATTTGGTCAAATGCCCTTCCAATTCCTTGCTCAGTTCAGTAAAAACCTTGTGTACTCCGGCAGTTGGTTTGGCATCACCCGATTCCAAACTGCGGCGCACGGCTGAAATCCGGTTGCCTAATTTGATCGGGAAGTTGAGCGGATCCTGCCCACTTTGGTTTTTGGTTTGGTACAAATCTTCCTCGATGACGGTCAACTTGGTGTTCAGGTCTTTGGCAGCGGTGGTAAAACTAGCATCGGTGGTTTCTTTCATCCGCGCTTCCATTTGTTTGCGGAGATTGCGGATGCGGATCACCGCTTCATTGCCTGCACTTTCTTTGTCCCGAATTTTCATCGCCACCTCAAACTGCTCCTGTAAATCCGCTGCACTGATACCCTTCAAGTTAGGATTCATTAGGATTTGGAAAGGATAGGTTTGGCTATAGGCACCCGCACTGAATTTTACCTGATACTGTCCCAGTGGTGCTTTGGGGCCATTTTGTGGGCGCGCACCCCAAAGGATCATGCCTTCAAAAACGGTTGCACCAGGGTAACGCAGGTTCCAGGAGAAAGTGTTAAGACCCGCTTCCACGCCCGGTTTGGGGCCAGCGCCAGGGCCGCCACCACTTCCACGTGGGGCATTGTCGCCCTTGAAGGCCTGAATCAGTTTCCCTTGCGCATCCAGGATTTCAATTTTTACCGAATCCATTTTTTCCTGCAAATAATACTGGAATACCGCTGTGGTTACTCCTCGCATGGCATCGGCAGGTTTGAACAAAATGGCGGCTTGTTTGCGGTTGTCAGGCGTCAGTTGTCGGAAGGGATGGATGTCGTCCAGAATCCAGAAACCCCGCCCATGGGTGCCCAGTACCACGTCATTGTCTTTGATTACCAAATCGCGGATGGGGGTATCCGGCAAGTTCAATTGTAGTGGTTGCCAATGATCGCCAGCGTCAAAGGACACGTATACCCCATGCTCGGTACCTAAAAACAGCAACCCTGGTCGCACATGGTCTTCACGTACCGCCCGGGAAAAATGTCCATCAGCGATACCCGTGACAATTTTGGTCCAGGTTTTGCCGAAGTCGTGAGTGCGGTACACGTAAGGTTGACGATCGTCCACTTGATAGCGGAAAGCGGCCACGTAAGCGGTACCTGGCTGGTGTTTGGATTCGTCAATGATGCCCACTACGGAATTTTTGGGCAAATCTTTAGGCGTAATATCCTGCCAGGATTTTCCACCATCCCGCGTGATGTGGATTTTGCCATCATCAGAACCAGCCCAAATGGTGTTGATGTCATGGTTGGAAGGGGCCAGGGCGAACACAGTAGCGTAAATCTCTGGCCCATTCATGTCCTTGGTGATTTCACCACCCGTTGGCCCGAGGGTTTCTGGGTCGGCGTAGGTCAGGTCTGGGCTGATTTTTTCCCAACTTTGCCCATCGTCTTTGGTACGCCACACGTGCTGGGAGCAAGTGAAGAGTACGTTAGGGTCTTTGGGCGAGAACACGATGGGATAAGTCCACTGCCAACGTTCGGGAAGGGCACTGGCAGGTTCGCCAGAAAAAAACCGAGGATACACTTGAATATCCCGAACTTGCCCATTGCTGCGGTCGTAGCGGGTAAGCAGCGCCCCTTGACTGCCTGCATAAAACAAATCTTTGTTGGTAGGATGTGGCGCGATGTAACCACTTTCGCCACCACCAACTTCATAATACCAGCCGTGATTGGGGCCTCCTCCTTGCATAAAACCCCAGCCGTCACTGGGCATGGCCAGGGTGCTGTTGTCTTGCTGGGCACCAGCCACATGGTAAGGCACATCGTTGGTGGTGGTGACGTGGTAAAACTGGGTGGTACAGTAGTCTTGTTCCGTCCAACTTTGCCCTCCATTGACCGAAACTACACCTCCGCCATCGTCGGAGATGATCATCCGCATGGGATTATTCGGGTCGATCCAAAGGTCGTGGTGATCGCCGTGCTGGGTACTGATTTCTTTGTCAAATTTGACCCCGCCATCAGTAGATTTGTAAAAATCAACGTTGAGGCAGTATACGCCATCCTTGTCAAATGGGTCGGCATAGATGCGGGAATAATAAAAGGCACGTTGACGCAGTTTGCGCTCATCATTGACCTTTTTCCAGGACCAACCCGCGTCGTCAGAGCGGTATACACCACCATCATTGGCCTCCACGATGGCCCAAAGGCGGTTGTTGTCCACGGGAGATACGGTAATGCCAATTTTACCCAAAGTACCCGAGGGCATCCCTGGATTACGGCTCAGGTCGATCCAGGTATCCCCACCATCAACCGATTTCCAGAGTTTACAATCGGGGCCGCCTCCCCACATTTTCCAGGTTTTGCGGTAGACTTGCCAGGTGGTGGCGTAGATGATTTTGGGATTTTTGCGGTCGATGATCAGGTCAGCTACTCCGGCTTTGGGGCTGACGTAGAGGATTTTTTTCCAGGTATTGCCGCCGTCCATAGAGCGGAACAGTCCCCGTTCTTCATTGTCGCCATAAGGATGCCCCAGTGCGCCCACGTACACGATGTCAGGATTGGTTGGATGCACCCGAATGCGGGAAATGGCCTGGGTTTCTTTCAGCCCCAGGTGCCGCCAACTTTTGCCTGCGTCGGTGGATTTGTAGACTCCATCGCCCTGGGTGATGCTGCCCCGCAACTGGACTTCACCGCCGCCAATGTAAACGACATCGGGATTGGTTTCGGCTACGGCTACGGCACCAATCGAGGAGCAGGTGATTTGCCCATCGGTAACGGGGGCCCATTCCTGGCCGCCATCGGTGGTTTTCCACAAGCCGCCGCCTGTAGCGCCGAAGTAGTACTCATTGGGCCGACCAGGACTCCCGGTACAACCCAGGGAGCGTCCGCCACGCAGTGGACCGATGTTGCGCCATTTGAATTTTTCGAAGTATTTGGCTTCGTAAGGGTTGGTGTAAGTTGTAGGATTTTGGGCCTGTAATGCACTGAGCATGGCCAGGCCACAAAGTGTAAGAAGCAGTTTTTTCATACTAAACTTGGTTAGGTTGGTACCAAAAGACAATGGTCAAATCTATAAATAAAAATCAGACTGGTCGCACTGGAGTTCGGCTTTTTTAATTAGGCTGGGGATGTTTTATGTTTTTTTTCGCCCCGACAATTTCGCAGCAATAACACTAACAATGAATATCTGTATGGCGTGAAACAGCATCAAGGGGAGCAGCATAATTCCCACTGATGCCATATGTTGAAATAGAATTTTGGAGAAAACCGTCCCGTGTACCAGTGATTTTTTAGAACCACAAAACTGTACCGTGATGCGGTCTTCCTGGCTAAATCCCAGCCGATCAGCCAGGTATCCGGTCAGGAAATAAACCGCATAAAATAACGCTGTTGCGGCGACCGAAATCAGCAATAAATCCATTGCATCTACCGAGCTGAATACCTTCTCTGCAAAGGATTCGGCAAAACTTTTGTAAATGATCAGCAAAATGATCGTCTTGTCAAACAAGGTCAAATAACGACTGTATTCCCGGGCAAATTTCCCCCAATACCGCTGCAAGATGACTCCGAGCGTGACCGGTAACAGGATTTCGGTAATCAGCTTGAGGTAAATGCTTCCGAGGTTAAAATCGCCAGCGGTATGCTGCATAAACAAACCCATCCAAAGCGGGGTGACGACAATCCCGATCAATCCTGAAATACTGGCATTAAATATAGCCGCAGGTAAGTTCCCTTTGGCAATAGACACCATCACTACCGAAGAGGTTACCGTTGAAGGCAAGGCTGCCAGGAATAGAAAGGCCAGCCACACCGTCTGCCCCTGCGCTGACTGCATGAATGGGTAAAATACAAGAACGATTAAGGGAAAAATCAGGAAAGTAGAGGACTGTACCAGGAGGTGTAACTTCCAGTTTTTCAAGCCGGTTTTGATCTGCTCAGGACTCAGTTTTAACCCGTAGAAAAAAAAGATCATCGATATCCCAATGCTCCCGATCTGGTCGAGGGGGATAGGACTTTCGCTGCTTCCCCACTGCGGTACGAAGTAAGCGAGTAAAACTACGGCGATGATGGCCAGGACAAATTTGTCGATTTTTAACTTTCATAGTTGGTCGCACCAAACCAATTCATGAGTTGCAGCGGGCAGAATATGCTCAACAACCCGTTTCCTAACCCCGTTTCACGACGTTATACATCTCTTCTCGGTTCCGTCTTTTCTCCGCTTGGTTTCGGTTTGTTGTTCCAGCGGGAAGAACCCGATCCGGATTTTTTCTTGTGTGGGCCTCCACCTCCGCTATTGGAACGGTTGGAATTTTGGTTGTTGCCGCCTTTCCCGTGGGCATTGGCCTGACGGTGTGGTGGGCCAAAAGTTTTGCCCCGACGTGCGTTGGGGGTATATTCAGGACCAGGACCCAGGTTTTGCGGGGGTCCCAGTTTTTCGATGTCTTTATCGATGAGTTTTTCAATTCTCCGAAAACGGAGTTGATCACCAGGTGAAACCAGCGTGATGGCTTCGCCTTTGCGTTCTGCTCGGGCGGTACGTCCTACGCGGTGCACATAATCTTCGGGGTCACGGGGTACGTCGTAATTTACGACCAGATCGATTCCGTCCACATCAATACCCCGACTGATGACGTCGGTGGCTACAATGATGTCGATTTTGCTGTTGCGAAAAGCCAGCATGGTATCTTCGCGCTGGTCTTGTTCAACATCGCTGCTCATTTGCCCTACAGACAGGTTTTTACGGTGAAGTTTGCTGTACAGCGAACTAACCGATGCCTTCGAGGAACAAAAAACCACGATTCGTTGGCCTTTGCGATCTTTGAGTAGCTCGGTCACCAACTGAAGCTTTTGTTCTTCATACACCACATAAGCCCGTTGGGTAACGCCTTCGGCGGGTTTGGATAGGGCGATGCTGACCGATTCCGCATTGTGTGTCAACTGGCGCGCCAGTTTCATGACCGATTCGGGCATGGTTGCTGAAAACAGCAAGGTTTGGCGTTTTTGCGGAATTTTTCCAATGATGCGCATGAGGTCGGGCTGAAAACCCATGTCCATCATGCGGTCGGCTTCATCCAGGACGAGGAACCGCAGCTTGGAAAAATTGACGTACCCCATGTTGAGGTGGGAAATCAAACGTCCTGGCGTAGCGATGACAATATCAACCCCACTGACCAGCGCTTTCTTTTCCTGGGCAAATTCTTTGCCATCGCCCCCACCATAAATGGCAATGGAGGATACCCCGGTAAAGTAAGAATATGCCTCAATGACTTGATCGATTTGTACGGCCAATTCGCGGGTAGGAACGATAACCAAGGTTTGAATGAAATTGGCTTCGCCAGATTCAATGATTTCATTCAAAACAGGTAAAATAAAAGCTGCCGTTTTGCCTGTGCCTGTCTGGGCTATGCCAATAAGGTCTTTCCCCTCTAAAATAATGGGGATTGCTTTTTCTTGTATCGGGGTGGCCGTTTTATAATTCATCGCGTCAACGCCATCTAACAGGTCGGGATGTAGGCCAAATTCAGTGAAATTCAACGTAAATATATTTACTTGGAAAAAAAATCAAAATTCAGTGCAAAGATGCAGTTTTTTTAGATTAGGAACATAATTCTTTTTTAGGGTTCGGGGGTTCGAGGGTTCGAAGTTCGAGGGTTGAGGGTTCAGCGCTGGATGGTCTTTCATTCCTTATGTTGACAATAAATATCAAGACCTGGAAAGCTCAACCCTCGAACTTCGAACCCCTGAACCCCCGAACTTCGAACCCTACTTCCTCATCGCCTCCACCGGATCCATTCTCGAAGCTTGCAAAGCCGGAATCATCCCAGCCAGCACGCCAATAACGGTAGACAGGATAATGCCCAGTGCGGCGTTGTTGAAGGAAAGGTACATTTGGAACGAGTCGGTTATTTGCGACAACCCGGCCATAGCCGCTACGACCAGGGCCAGGCCGGCCAAGCCACCCAGGATACAGAGGATGATGGATTCAATCAAAAATTCCAACAAGATGATGTATCTCTTTGCCCCGAGAGCTTTTTTGATGCCAATCAGGCGGGTGCGTTCTTTAACGGAAACGAACATGATATTGGCTACGCTAAACATCCCGACTAAAATGGCAAAGCCGCCAATAAAAACGCCCAATACATTGAGTACGTTGAAAAAACCACTCAGGAAATTTGAAATGATGGACAATTGGTTGAGTGAAAAGTTATCGTCTTGTTTGGGCTTCAAGCGGCGGTGGGCGCGCAGTTTACCCGTAACCTCGTCTTTCATTTGATCGACAGATACCCCTTCTGCTGCCTTTACACAAATGGAAACATCTCCAAATAGGCTATTCGATTTTAGATTGGCAATTTTGCGTGCCAATTCATAAGACACCAAAATGACCTCATCAAAATTCATTACATTGATGATGCTCTCCCCTGATTTTTCCAAGACGCCGATGACCTCATAACTTCGGCCATTGATTTTAACCGATTTACCGATCGGATCAAGGCTTCCAAATACGGCCTCCGAAACCTTGAAACCCAGTACACATTTATTGGCACCACGATGGTATTCATTGGGAGAAAAAAAGCGCCCCTGCTCATAATTGAGTTTAAACATCTCCGAAAATTCTTGGGTAACCCCAAGCATATAGGCTCTTTCGGCGCTACTTTGGAAGTATTTCACGGTTTTTTGACCAATGCCTACATAAAAAGTAGTCAATTGTGCTGAACGAACCTTTTCTTTGATGACTTCGTAATCTTCGTAATCCACATTGGGCCGCCGCAAATATTTGAACCAGTTGTCGGGATTCTCCGCCCAGGAAATTTTTTGAATGTAGATGACATCATCCCCTAATTTTGCCAAACTGCCCCTTACGTTGTCTTCGAGAGAATCAACTGCCGAAAACACCCCAATGATGCAAAATATCCCAATGGTGATGCCCAGTAAGGACAAAAAACTGCGCAGACGATTGGCGTTGAGTTGGCCCAAAGCTTGAACAATACTTTCGTAAATGATCCGTAAAACAATGCCCATAGTCGTAAATTGTGGTAGAAGATAATGCTGCAAACATAAATAAAGCACATCAAAGCTTCATTTTCAATCGATCAACAACTATTTTTTCCTGTTGAACGTTTCACAAGTGGCGTTTTCACGCTTGTGGAGTAATGTAAAAAAAATTGCAAACATGCTTAATGCCAACAATATTTCTATCTTTGTGCTTTTTATCTTTGACCATTAAAAGGAAAACCAAACAGGAGAGATGAGGACCAAACTTTCTCAATTCACGTACGAACTACCCAAAAAACTCATTGCACAATACCCCGCAGATAGCCGACACGAAGCCCGAATGATGGTGGTCAATCGGCAAACTGGCACAATTGAGCATAAAGTATTCAAAGACGTTCTGAATATTTTTAGTGAGGGCGATGTAATGGTCTTCAACAACACCAAAGTTTTTCCTGCGCGCTTGTACGGGCGCAAAGAAAAAACCGGGGCAAAAATCGAAGTTTTTTTACTGCGTGAACTCAACAATGAATCCCGGCTCTGGGATGTATTGGTTGACCCCGCACGTAAAATCCGCGTAGGGAATAAACTTTATTTCAGCGACGACAACGACAACGATATTTTGGTAGCAGAAGTAGTAGACAATACCACTTCTCGCGGACGGACGATCCGTTTCCTGTACGATGGTACCGACGATGAGTTCCAACGAGAACTGGCCACCCTCGGTAATACCCCGCTGCCCAAGTACATTGTACGACCAGCCGAAGACATTGACCGCGATCGTTACCAAACGGTGTACGCCAAGGAAATTGGTGCAGTTGCAGCACCTACCGCTGGCTTGCACTTCAGCCGGGAGCTGATGAAACGTTTGGAACTCAAGGGTATTGACTTCGCCGAACTTACACTTCATGTGGGACTGGGTACTTTCCGCAGCATTGATGTAGAAGATTTGTCCAAACACAAAATGGATGCTGAGTACTTCCGTATCCCTGCCCCTTCGGTGGACTTGGTCAACAGCGCTAAAGAACGAAACCACCGCATTTGTGCAGTAGGTACTACTTCGATGCGGGCCATTGAATCAGCGGTATCGGCGGAAGGTTTGCTCAAACCAGCTGAAGGGTGGACCAATAAATTCATCTATCCGCCTTATGAGTTCAGTATTGCTGATTCGATGATTACCAATTTCCATTTGCCAAAATCCAGTCTGCTGATCATGATCTGTGCATTTGGTGGCTATGAACTCATCATGCAAGCCTACGAAGAAGCTGTTAAGGAAGAATACCGCTTCTTTTCGTATGGAGACTCGATGCTCATTATATAAAGGTTTAGGTTTTAGTTTTAGGGTTTTAAGGTCCACAATTCTCGATTGATGAACACTATTGTGTTGAACTTAAAACCTAAAACCTAAAACCTAAAACTTTAAAAACCTTTCCCGTGCAGCTTTTTCTCCACCTACTTACCTTGTTGCTGTTTGTCGGCAACCTTGCCCAGGCGGAAACCCGTACGGTGGAATTCATTTTTTATACCGAAAAAATACGCATCAACTTCAATACCGACATTCTGCAGGTCGTTAAACCCAGCATTGAAGGAAAAAGCATCAAGAACCATTATTTGTCGTTGCAACGTACCACACATCAAAGTTTACTCACAGACCTCAAATTACAACGCGAAGCTTTTGCCCTTAATGATTGGTTGTATGCTGAATTGGTGCGTGGAGCTGTGGATCAAATTTTAAGTGGCCGCTCCAATGCTGAAAAAAATCTTTTGATTTGGTTTTGCCTTTCCGAAAGTGGTTTTGATACTCGAGTGACTTTTAGAGATCAACGCGTCTTTGTATGTGTGTTTACCAAAGATGAAATTTATGAAGCACCGCTCATCGAAGACCGCGGCCGCACTTTTGTTAACCTCAGTGCAATCGCCCAAATCAAAGCAGATGAAGAAGGTGTTTTTTTACTAGACTTTGCGGCTAAACCGAATGGACGAGCGTTTTCTTTTCATTTGGGAACTTTTCCGGGAATTAAACCTTTACTTGAAAAAAAAACCTTAAACTTTAGGTTTAAAGAACAACAATTTCCGTTAGAGGTTAACTTCGATCGCAATTGGGTGCGGATTATGGAACGCCATCCGCTGATTGACGAACGGGAGTACCTCAAGGCACCAATGTCAGAGGTCTTGCGCAGTAGTTTATTGCCCCAGTTGACTGAATTGATCAAAGGGAGAAGTAGCACTGAAGCGCTAGAACTCATTACTGCATTTACGCGGTCTTGTTTTAAATACAAAGAAGACAAAGAATTCTTTGGCCGCAGTAAACCGATGATACCAGATGAAGTATTTCACTACCCGTATTCTGATTGTGAAGATCGCTCGGCATTGTACTATGCATTGGTGAAAGAACTCCTGGGTTGGCCCATGTTGATCATTGGTTTTCCGGATCATTTGACCATTGCTGTATCTATTCCAGATTTCGATGGCGATGCTATTGAATATCAGGGACGAAAATATTACTTTTGTGACCCGACGGGGCCTGCTAATTCTCACGAGATTGGACGGCTTCCTGAAGAATTTATTGGCCAGGAATACGAAATTTTGGGGCAATTCAATTAATCCTGCAAAAATTTTAGTTGTTTTGCGCAACTTTTAATCGTATTCCAGGATTATTCGCTTAAAGTGGCATTCATTTAAATTCTGTAATCAATATGTACTGGACGTTAGACCTTGCGTCTCACCTTGAAGACGCACCATATCCGGCAACTCGAGACGAGCTGATTGACTACGCGATCCGCTCTGGCTCTCCTAAGGAGGTCATCGAGAATTTGCAAGCAATGGAAGATGATGGGGAAGAAGAGTACGAAAGTATTGAGGACATTTGGCCCGATTATCCTAAGAAGGATGACTTTCTCTTCAACGATGACGAGTATTGACCTGGGCTTAGCCCAATTCAACCACGACATAGAGGCCCTGCCCACCAGCAGGGCTTTTTTGTGTTTTTTTTTTAGTTGAAGGGTTGAAGCACGTTCGCTCCCCTGACCGCACTTTCTTCGTGGTCAATTTTCAACCTCGACTTTTCAACTTTCACTTTACACGCCATGTTCCAAATTGCCATCGATGGCCATTCCTCCTGCGGAAAAAGTACCCTGGCTCGGGCGCTCGCTCACGAGCTAGGCTATATTTACATCGACTCCGGGGCAATGTACCGTGCTGTCACCTTGTTTTTTTTGGAAAATCGCGTCGACCTTTACGACCAGCAGCAGATTCTGGACAATTTGCACAAACTGGAAGTGAGTTTTGTGCTTGCTGAAACAGGTAACCGCACCTTACTAAACGGACGGGATGTTGAGGAACGCATCCGTGAAATGGACGTCGCTGCAAAAGTAAGTCCCGTAGCCACCATCCCTGAAGTACGACGCAAAATGGTAAAGCGGCAACGCGAGCTGGCTCAAAACCAAGGCGTGGTCATGGACGGACGAGACATTGGGAGCGTAGTTTTTCCCAATGCGGCCCTGAAAATATTCCTTACTGCGACCGTCGATCGCCGGGTAGAACGCCGCCAGCGCCAGCTCCTTGAACAAGGTCATGTGATTGATTATGAAGACATTTTGCACAATCTTTACGAACGCGACTACATCGATTCCACTCGCTCGGACAGCCCCTTGATTAAAGCCCCCGATGCTATACTGATAGACAACAGCAACCTGAGTCCGGAGGAACAACTGGCCATATGTGCCTTGTTGGCTCGGCATCGCCTTTTCCATGTTTGATAAACAACCTACCAACCTATGCTCCCTGTCAAGTCTTCACATCTTTTAGCTGCACTCCTCTCATTTGTTCTTGTCAATTTTTTTGCTTGTTCTCCCGATCGTAATGCGCAAAACTGGATGCGTAAAACGGAGCACCAATGGGCGAAATTGGAGAAAAAACAACCCGTATGGTTGGAAACCTTAGATGCCAATTCTTTGGAGAATCAATTGCAGTTTTTGAGCATGAGCCAGGAGGAGGCTATGGCCTGGGTGGACAAACCTTTGAATCCTGCCATCAAAAAGAACATCGAAAACCTGGACAAGCGCTTGAAGCGCGCTCAAAATCGCTTGAAACTTCAGCAACACGATCCCAGCGTATACAATCTGGGCTTGCGCCTGTATACTTTGTATGGTCATGACCAAAAGTTGGAGACAGCTCATTTGGAAATGCTGGAAAAACACCTGGACCAAGCCCCGCAATATTATCAACAAGCAAGACAAAAACTGGTATCTCCCGAAACATCACAATGTGATTCTGCTGTTTTACAGCACATTGCGGCAGTGACGTTTTTAAGAGGTGCTTTGAGCAAACAGGTAGATAGTAGTCAAATACCGGCGGGAAAAACGAAGGTCCTGAACAAAAAAATCAAGCGTGCTTGCTTTTATATGAAAGACTATCTGGCTTGGTGCAGGAGCGTAGCGTTTGAGGCGCGGCAGCTTCCTGAACCCATCAATTAATTCCTAAGGGTGGAAACTACAAATCCTTCACCGAGTTCCGATCCGTCAATATATCCTTCAACTCCTTGAGAAAAGCATACTGGTGCGGCATGACTTTCTTAAATGCTTCTTTAAAGACCACAAAAGTACCTTGATCCATCTCGTTTTTGAGCTTATCCTTGAGGTATACCGCGTCTTCGAATAACATGGATTTGAGTGAGGGGATGTCGTGCCATTCCCCTTCCACGGCAAAGGCCTCTTCAGCTGCACCATTTTCTGGTTGTACCGGATCTAACTCAATGAAGCGATCTACATCCGTTTTGAGTGGATTGTTGTCTTCGGCGTGTTTTTGTGGAATGGCCCATTCTTCACTATCGGGAGAATTTACCAAAAAAATTTCCAAGCCCCGCTCACGGAAGCGATAGATGATCAAGTTTACTTTTTTCGCTAAGCTCATACCTGGCGTTCTTTAACTTCCCTCTTGATGTTATTAGCACCAAACAACCATGCAGGAAAATGGTTCAATTGCGCAAAGAACTACATAAAACTTGGAAAAACCAAATGAACAACCGTGTGCCTGAAGTGCACGAAAGAAAAAAAGAAAACTGGGGTAACCAGGTTTTGTTTAAATGAGTCCCAATAATCATTGCCTTGTAATGATGATACAAATATGCAGCGGGACGGAAGGAGTAAGAAGTACATTTTTTTTACAAACTTGGAAATATAAAAAGGGTAGACTTTTGCATAAAAGTCTACCCTTTAGTGTTTTAAAATAAAAAAAACCAGATTACTGGATTTTTGTTTTATTTCTTCACCGGTTATTTCAATTCCATTTCTGGATGGTAGGTGACACTCGGTATACTTTTGGCGATCAGTTTACTAATGTCGCGCAAATATGCCCTTTCTTCTGAATCACAAAAAGACAGCGCAATACCACTGGCTCCAGCCCGTCCGGTACGACCAATGCGGTGCACGTATGTTTCGGGAATATTGGGCAAATCGTAATTGATCACGTGGCTGAGGTTGTCTACATCGATGCCCCTTGCGGCAATATCGGTAGCGACCAGCACCCTGAGTTTACCTTCTTTAAAACCATTCAATGCGCTTTGGCGCGCATTCTGCGACTTATTGCCGTGGATGGCGTTGGAACGTATGCCTGCTTTTACGATATCGCGATTGATTTTATCTGCTCCATGTTTGGTACGGGTAAACACCAGCGCCGATTTGACATTGGGGTTTCTCAAAAGCTGGATCAACAAGTTGCGTTTGTCTCTTTTTTCCACAAAATAAACCATCTGCTCCACCATCTCCGTCGTGGAGGAAATAGGGGAAACTTCTACTTTTACAGGGTTAGAGAGAATCGTATTGGCCAGTTTTTGAATTTCTGGCGGCATGGTAGCAGAAAAGAAGAGCGACTGCCTACGTTGGGGCAAGCGGGTAATGATGCGTTTAACATCGTGTACAAAACCCATGTCCAGCATGCGGTCTGCTTCGTCCAGTACAAAGGTATTGATGTGCTGCAAACTCAGCAATTGTTGGTTCATCAAGTCCAACAAACGCCCTGGAGTAGCCACCAGAATATCTAAACCTCCCCGGATGGCTTCCACTTGTTTGGATTGATTGACACCGCCAAAAATGACAGCGTGCTTCAAACCACAATTGCGGCCATAAGCACCAAAACTTTCGCTGATTTGGATGGCCAATTCGCGGGTAGGGGTGAGGATGAGGGCTTTGAGTTGTCGAGGTCCTTTGGAAAGGCCTTTATCTTGGTAAAGCAATTGTAAAATAGGAATTGCAAAAGCGGCGGTTTTTCCAGTACCCGTCTGTGCGCAACCCAGGAGGTCTTTTCTTTCTAAAAGTACGGGGATGGCTTTTTGCTGAATCGGGGTTGGAGTGGTGTAGCCCTCACTTTCCAAGGCATGAAGAATAGGATCAATTAAATTTAATTCCTTAAACGTCATTTTTTGAGTTTAATGCTGCTACTTTGGACACATTGCTTCAGTAGCAAATAATGATGCAGCCAAGGAGATTGTTTACTCCACAGCACTGCAAAACAATAGCCTGAAATTGAATGAAACGCAAGGTGAGCAAGGCAATAATACCGAGCCGGAAAAACTAATGTAACAGTGGCTCTTCCGTATCTTGAGGTACAAATCAACATCAAGGATTTCAAAATCGCTACAAAGGTACGGGTTTTTTATGGTACAATGCTGGTTTTTGTTTTTAGTACTTAAAATCCACAGGCTTGTTTATATTTGTTACCACACCGTTTAACCATCAGGGATGCAATACCTTTTTCTACTCTTATGCACACTCGTTATGGACCAACCAACCAATCAGGCCATCATCATCAAGCAAGGCCAATGGACTGCACTTGAATCTCCTCGTTTTTTCACTCCACGGATGGCGCTGCTGCGGATTTTCCTACAGGGGTAAAATTAAAAGCGGATGAGGAGTTTCTGCACGTTTCTTTTGTTTGTGAAAAAGATACTTATGTCGAGCAGAATTTTTATTCCGAACACAACCAGCCCTTGTACAATCAGGAGGTTTTTGAGGTGTTTGTTGCTCCGGGAACCGCTGATCCCGATCAATATCTCGAACTGGAGATCAACCCCAATAATGCCATTTGGGTGGGTCAGATCAGCAACCCTTCTAGAGGGGATCAAAGTGGCATCAGTGCAGAAATGGTAGAACCCTCCAGCAGCAAGATCATTCATAGTGTCGAAAAAGGCAAAAAATCCTGGTCAGGAACTTTGTCCATTCCCTGGACTTTGGTTTCGGCAGAAAAAGCAACGCAGTACCGCATCAATTTTTACCGCATCGTTTCTACTCAATCGCAGACCCAAAAAGACTGGAAGTGCAATGTCGACAATTGTGCCTTTCTCTGTTGGAATTCGACCTTGAGCGGCAAAAAACCTGCGTTCCACCGGCCCAGGCGTTTTGGCTTATTGACCATCGCCGATAAATAGTAGTTCCTTTTTCACTTTTTACTTTTCAGTTATGAAGTCTACACTGCTTGCCCTACTATTCCTATTTACCAATATCTTGCTTCAAGTTGACAGTTTTGCCAAGCCCATCGACCTCCGCTGCGAATACCTCCACAACCCACTGGGTGTAGATGTTTCCGCTCCTCGATTCACTTGGCGGCTTGATGATGTGCGTCGTGGCGCGGCACAAAGTGCTTACCAAATCTGGGTAGGTACCGATTCAGTGGGATTGTTACAAGGCAAAGGTTTGGCCTGGACTTCGGGTAAGATTTTATCCAGCCAGACACTGGTTGCCTACGCTGGCAAACCATTACCAGCATTCAGCAAGTTTTATTGGGCAGTTGCGGCCTGGGGCAGTGATGGGCAAAGATCGGTGTCCACGACTGCCCATTTCGAAACCGGAGTGATGCATGCTTCCAATTGGAAAGGTGCCTGGATTTCGGATACCCGCGACGTCAAAATTAAACCTGCGCCATATTTCCGCAAAACTTTTGACACAGCAAAAAAAGTCAAATCAGCTCGCGCTTACATTGCAGTAGCTGGATTGTACGAGTTGTCCATTAACGGTCAAATTATCGGTAATCATCGCCTTGATCCGATGTACACCCGCTTCGATCGGCGCACCTTGTATGTGACGCACGATGTGACCACTCAGCTGCAGCAGGGCAAAAACGCCATTGGGGTACTGCTGGGCAACGGCTGGTACAACCATCAGTCTACGGCGGTTTGGTATTTTCACGAAGCTCCCTGGCGCAATCGGCCTACTTTTTGTCTCGATCTGCGTATTATTTACACCGATGGATCGGCGGAAACCATCAGCTCGGGCAAAGACTGGAAAACGGCCCTGAGTCCGGTCATTTTTAACAGCATTTATACCGCCGAACACTACGATGCTCGCCTGGAACAAACAGGTTGGAATACCGCGGATTTTGATGATGCCAAATGGAAAACGGTGACCTACCGTGCCGCGCCTTCCACCAACATAGTTTCCCAACTCATGCACCCCATCCGCAATGTGGAGGAAATTGAGGTGAAAAAAATGAGTAAAATCAACGATACCACTTATTTGTTCGATCTGGGGCGCAACATCTCTGGCGTGAGTAGCCTGCGGGTGAGGGGTGAAGCGGGAACACAAATTCGCCTGCGACATACCGAAAGATTGAACGAACAGGGTAGGGCAGACATGTCCAACATCGATGTGCATTACCGCCCCACGGATAACTCCGACCCTTTTCAAACCGACATTTTCATCCTCAAAGGAGGAGGGGAAGAAACTTTTATGCCCCGGTTCAATTACAAAGGTTTTCAGTATGTAGAAGTGAGCTTTGACCACCCGGTCAACCTCTCTGCAAGCAGCTTGAAAGGGTATTTCATGCATACTGATCTGCCGCAGTTGGGTCAGGTCAATTCTTCCAATCCTACGTTGGACAAAATCTGGTGGGCCACCAACAATGCCTATCTCTCCAACCTCTTTGGTTACCCGACAGACTGCCCTCAGCGTGAAAAAAATGGCTGGACGGGAGACGCCCACATCGCCAGCGAAACGGGTTTGTACAATTACGATGGCATCACCGTGTACGAAAAATGGCTGGCCGACCACCGCGATGAACAACAACCCAACGGCGTGTTGCCTTCCATCATTCCCACCAGTGGCTGGGGTTATGAATGGGGCAATGGCCCCGATTGGACGAGCACGATTGCCATCATTCCCTGGAACATTTACTTGTTTTATGGGGATGCCAAACTGTTGAGCGATTGTTACGACAACATCAAACGGTACGTGGATGCCATTACCGCGCAAAGCACTGATGGTCTGACCACCTGGGGACTCGGTGACTGGGTTCCGGTAAAATCCAAAGCCCCTGTCGAACTCACCTCCTCGATTTACTACTTCGTTGATGCAACGATTTTAGCCAAGGCGGCCAAGCTTCTGAAAAAGCCTGCCGATTACCAAAAGTACTCCGCCCTGGCGCAAAAAATTCAAAACGCCATCAATGCCAAATACCTCAATGCCGAGACGGGTATGTATGGAAACGGCACGCAAACCGAATTGAGCGCTCCCTTGCATTGGGGGCTCGTACCACCAATCCTCAAAGCCAAAGTAGCTGCAAACCTGGCCAAACGTGTCAAGACCGACAATGCCCACTTGGACGTAGGCCTGCTGGGTACCAAAACCATCCTCAATGCCCTGAGCGACAACGGCTATGCCGACCTGGCTTACCAAATTGCCGCCCAGGAAGATTTTCCCCTCCTGGGGCTGGTGGATCAAAAACGGAGCGACCACACTATTCGAAAACTGGCCCATCGACGCCAAGTCCGATATTTCCATGAACCACATCATGTTTGGGGAAATCGGAGCCTGGTATTACAAAGCCTTGGGCGGCATCAAGCCGGATCCGGCCATGCCGGGGTTCAAAAATATCCTCTTGCAGCCGCATTTTGTGGAGGGCCTGGAAGCGTTCAATGTCAGGTTCAAAACGCCGCAGGGAGAATTGGTATCCAGTTGGAAAAAAACGGAGGAGGGTATCCGTTATGTGCTTACCGTGCCACCCAATAGCAGTGCTACGTTGAGGCTGGATTTAGAGGCAGGGCAAACGGTTTTTAATCAAGGTCAGGTGTGGCCGAGTGAGGCGAAAAGCGGCTTTTTAAAGAATTTAAAGTCAGGGAACTATGAGTTGTTGATCAAGTAAACAAAAGTAGGTTGCCCTTGCTTGTTT
>NZ_JADKCX010000038.1 GCF_016718685.1 Haliscomenobacter sp.
ACAACACATCAGTAGATTTTGATTTTGCATTTCTTCCAGAGCAACGCCATGACGGTTTTGATTTATGGCGACTAGGTGAGTTTGTTTCTTCCAACAGACAAATACAAAAGTATCTCGACAAGGAAAAACTTGAAGAAGATTTTAATAAATTGATTGAAAGAAAAGCTATTGTAAAGCCCGTAATTAATCCATCGACTTCGCTTTTACTTCTTTTCAATCATCTTTGACAAAACCTAAATCGGCAGACACTAAAACAGAAAAGCGTGGTGGGAAATATGGAAATGAAAGCACAGCAGGTAACAGGCGTTTGGCTCAATGGCGGGTGAAGTGGTTAATTGAGCATTCTACCTCGCATCAACTTTTGTGGTATATTGACAGTTTTGTGCTCCGAAATCCGCCACTGCGCAAAGCCCCAAACAGTTAATGGCAATTTTAAACAACCTCTTACATAATGACAGACGACATCAAAAGCGAAGCATTAGAACAACTGGAGCTTGACATCAAATTTGGGTTTGAAAATGAAGATGAACTTTTTGAAAGCATCAAAGAAATGTTTTACAATGAAGACGATTTTGATGAAGATTGGCTTAGAAAAACTATTTCTGAAAAATACAATCAACACCAAAACGACAGTTTAACTTGGACAAGACCAAACGACTTTGACAGACTTGCCAAATCGTTTGACCAACTAATTAACAACAAAATCGTTTGCTTACACAAAGCAGGTTATACAAAACAAGATGGCGAAGGTGATTGTATGGAAACAATCGAAAAACTAAATAAACTTGGAATTAAAGCTATTGGTTTTTGTTATTATCATGCGCAGGACTTAGCCAGAACTGTTGACAAAGACATTAGAAATTTATATTTAGGTTTTGACAGTCCGACACAAGATGACCATGAAGCTTTGCAAGTAGCAAACAAAATAGTTTCGACACTGAAAGAAAACAGTTTTGAAATAAGTTGGACAGGAACTGTTGACCAAAGAATTGAAATTAAAAACATCAATTGGCAAAAAATACCTGACAATGAAGATTGGGACTCAGAGAGAGTTATAAGTATTTTGACCAAAACAAATAATAACAAAAAAACATTTTGGAAATTTTGGTAGTGTCTCGCAAATCTGCAAACCGATCTATGCCAATACCCTCACACCCTCCAAAAACCACATATCTCACCACCTTCATCCCCAATGCGGCAAAAAAATACAACAATCCCCGCAAATTTGCGGTAAAAAACTCCTACATTTACCGCAAAACCTTCCCGCTAATGCCAAAATACATTATACGAGCACCTAGCTTCTAATCTGCCCGGTCCCCTTCACCACCCATTTATAACTGGTCAATTCCGGTAAAGCCATCGGGCCCCGCGCGTGTAACTTCTGCGTGCTGATGCCGATTTCAGCACCCATCCCAAACTGTGACCCATCCGTAAACGCCGTAGAGGCATTGGCGTATACTACGGCGGCGTCTACGTTGCGCAGGAATTGTTCTTGCACGGCGGGGTCTTCAGCGACAATGGTTTCGCTATGGCGAGATGAGTAATGGTCGATGTGGTCGAGGGCTTCTTGAAGATTGGCCACAGTTTTTACCGACATTTTGTACGACAAAAACTCGGTGCCAAAATGCTGTGCTTCGGCCAAGGCGAGCAATTCCGCCGGGTATTTTCCTTGTAATTGTGCCAAAGCCGTTTCATCAGCAAACAACTCCACCTGGTGCTCGGCCAGGGGGGCCAGCAGCTCGGCCAGATCGTTCAAACGTGCTGCGTGGACAATCAGGGTATCCAGGGCGTTGCACACACTCACACGCCGGGTTTTGGCATTGTTGACAATGACGCGGCCTTTGGCCAAATCTCCACTGACATCAAAATAGGTATGTACGATGCCCGCTCCGGTTTCGATGACGGGAACGGTGGCGTTTTTGCGCACAAAATCGATCAAACCCTGGCTGCCCCGAGGGATGACCAGATCGATGTATGCGTTGGCATTGAGGATGGGCAAAAGGGCTTCCCGTTCGCTGGGCGCGAGGTAAACGATTTGTGACAAACCGTATTCAGCCAGGATGTTTTGGATCAACTCAACGATGGCCAGATTGGAAAAATGGGCGTCGCGACTGCCTTTGAGCACGGCGGCATTGCCGGATTTGAGGCAGAGGGCAAACACGTCAAAAGTGACGTTGGGCCGCGATTCGTACACGATGCCAATCACGCCCATGGGCACGCTGATTTTTTTCAACTCGAGTCCATTGGGTAGGGTGCGTTCTTCCAAAATTCGCCCCAGGGGTGAAGGCAATTGAGCCACTTTGCGGATGTCCTGTGCAATGTCCGCTAAACGCTGCGGATTGAGCAAGAGCCGGTCGTACTTGGGATCAGCGGGATCCATGCGCTCCAAATCAAGTTGATTGGCGGCCAATAAACGAGCCGTTTCGCGGACGGTTTCATCGGCCAGGCGGTTCAAAATGGCATTGGTGTCCTCATTGCTCAGTTGAATCAGTTTGCGTGCCGCTTGACGGGTGAGGTGGAGTTGTTCCAGGATGCTGTCCATGGCTGTGGGTTGGAATTTCACACAGATTTGACGCAGATCTATTCACAGATTTTACGCAGAACGCATCTGTGTAGAATCTGTGTGTAAATCTGCGTCAAATCTGTGTGAAACAACGATTGAATAAGATTGAAAAGCCAAAAATAGCGGCAAAAAGTTTCAAGCGGCAGTCGATTGTCCTAAAAACATCATCAGTTTCGCAGAAACTCTACTTTCCAAACCCAAATCCTCTGGTATGCGCATCCTAACCACTATATTTTTCTTTTTCATTTTAGGGGCAATTCAATGCACGATGGCTCAATCCGTACAAACCATCCGCGGCAAAATGCCCGCCCGAAAAATGGGCCTGACCCTGGTACACGAACACGTTTTTTTGGACTGGACGGGTGCGGAACGCATGCAGGCATCGGCTTGGAACAATGATTCTGCTGTTGCCGTCATTTTGCCTTATTTGCGAAAAATGCAAAGCCATGGGGTAAAAACCATCCTGGAATGTACACCGAACTACATTGGCCGCAACCCACGGTTATTGGCTCGGCTGGCCGATAGTACCGGGCTACACATCTTAACCAATACCGGTTACTACGGCGCACGGTGGGATAACCATATTCCTGCGCATGCTTATCGGGAAAGCGTCGACCAAATTGCCGCACGCTGGCTCGAAGAGTTCAATCACGGAATTGACGGCACTACCATCCGCCCCGGATTCATCAAAATTGGGGTGGATGGGGACTCCCTGCTTTCGGAGATCGATGAAAAAATTGTCCGTGCGGCAGCGCGTACCCACCTGCGCAGTGGCTTGACCATTGTAGCACACACCGGACCGGATCAGTTGGCCTTGCGCCAGGTAGAAATCCTCCAGCAGGAAGGCGTCGCCCTCGATGCCTGGGTATGGACACACGCTCAAGGTGGGAGCGATGCGGTACGGGTAGCATTGGCCCAAAAAGGAGCCTGGATTTCGCTAGATGGGTTAGGCTGGGTGGATCCCGCCGAACGGGCCGGTGATTCAACGGGTTTGATGAACTATGTCAACGCCATTGTCCATTTGAAAAAAACGGGATTGTTGAAGCGGGTCTTGCTCTCGCACGATGCGGGCTGGTATACCCACGGTGTGCCTGGCGGGGGAAGATTTCAGCCGTATACGCTGATTTTTACACATTTGTTGCCCATTTTGCGGGAAAAAGGATTTACTAAAAAAGAGATAGATGGATTAATGGTTGTCAATCCGCGGGCGGCTTTTGCGATTCGGGTGCGACCCAAAAATTAGGCGACCTTAGAAACCTCAGACACCAAAGAGATACCCTAGAAATCATGTGGATGAAATGCGCTATGTATCGGCAGATTCAAAAAAATCATAGGAGTGGAAAAATAAATTAGCTTTGCTTACGCACACTTAAAATTCAACGCTAATGACACCTCCCTCCACAGGGCAACGTTTGTATTCCCTCGACGCCCTACGCGGCTTTGACATGTTTTGGATCATGGGCGCCGAAGCAGTAGTACACAGCCTCGCCACCGCAACGGGTTCCCCAATTTGGGAAGCCGCCGCCCACCAATTGTCCCATCCCGATTGGAATGGATTTCGATTGTACGACTTGATTTTTCCCCTGTTTTTATTTTTAGCGGGTGTAGCCACCCCTTATTCCGTTGGGCGCGACCTGGAAAACGGAAAATCCAAACAACAAATGTTGCTACGGGTCATCCGGCGGGGACTGGTATTGGTGCTCCTGGGCATCATCTACAACAACGGACTGGTGCTGAAACCCCTGGCCGAAATCCGTTTCCCCAGCGTACTGGGGCGGATCGGGTTGGCCTACATGTTTGCCAACATCATCTACTTGTACACCAAACAGCTGGGGCAAATCATTTGGTTTTGTGCCTTATTGATTGGGTATTGGTTGCTGTTGAGTTTCACGTCTGCGCCTGGGTTTCCGATGGGAGACCTGACGATGGAAGGTAATTTTGCTTCTTATGTCGATCGCTTGATCATTCCAGGACACTTGCATTTAACCATACACGATCCCGAAGGTTTGATGAGCACACTCCCGCCATTGGCACTGCTCTTTTAGGGATCTACGCCGGGAATTTGCTCAAACACGGCACCATGACCCAGCCCCGGAAGGCCCTGATCTTGGCCATTATGGGGGTGGTTGCCCTGGTTTTGGCGCAGCTTTGGAATCTGGTGTTCCCTATCAATAAAAACCTCTGGACCAGCTCATTTGTATTACAGGTAGGCGGTTTAAGCTTGCTCCTCTTGTCGCTATTTTATTACGTGATCGACGTTTTGGGCTACCGTCGTTGGGCTTTCTTTTTTGCCGTAATTGGGATGAACTCGATTTTGATTTACCTATCAGATGGGTTCATCGACTGGTATTTTACCGCCGAGGCTTTGTTCAAATGGTTGATGCAGCTGTTTAGTGAGCCTTATGCTGCGGTGGTCCTCGCGCTGATGGTCTTGTTGGTCAAATGGGGCTTTTTGTATTTCATGTATTTAAAGAAGGTGTTTTTACGGGTATAGAAGAAAGTTGAGAAGTTGAGGGTTGAGAAGTTGAGGCTACCGCAGTGATTTTGACCATGTCGATGTCTAAGTCGCTGCGGTAGCCTCAACTTCTCAACCCTCAACTCCTCAACTTAACTACTACAGCCCAAAAGCCGCTTTCACTTTATCCACGTAGTCCAATTTTTCCCAGGTAAAGGTCTCTACTTCGTGTTCTACGAACTGACCCGTAGCATCGCGCAATTGGACTTTTTTGATTTCTGGCTTGCGCCCCATGTGGCCATAGGCTGCGGTTTCGGAGTAAATCGGAGAACGCAGTTTCAAACGTTTTTCAATCGCGTATGGACGCAGGTCGAAAATTTCGTTCACTTTCAATGCAATCTCGCCATCACTCAGCTTCACTTTGGAAGTGCCATAAGTATTGACGTAAATATTGGTTGGTTTGGCTACTCCAATGGCGTAAGAAACCTGTACCAAAATCTCTTCACAGACACCCGCAGCAACCAGGTTTTTGGCAATGTGGCGGGTAGCATAGGCCGCAGAGCGGTCTACTTTTGAGGGATCTTTTCCAGAGAAAGCACCACCGCCGTGGGCGCCACGACCACCGTAAGTATCCACGATGATTTTACGGCCAGTCAGCCCCGTATCACCGTGTGGGCCACCAATCACAAACTTACCCGTTGGGTTGATGTGATAAGTAATCTGATCGGTAAACAGGCGTTGCAGGCGCTCCGGCAATTGATCTTTCACCCGAGGGATCAGGATGTGAATGATGTCTTCACGAATGCGGTTGAGCATGGTTGCATCTTCAGCAAAATCATCGTGCTGGGTAGATACAACAATGGTATCGATGCGAATCGGTTGGTGATCGTCGGAGTATTCGATGGTGACCTGGCTTTTGGCATCGGGGCGCAGGTAAGGCATCAAATCAGCGTGGGTTTTGCGGATACTGGACAACTCCTGCAAAATGCGGTGTGACAAATCCAATGGCAATGGCATAAAGTTGTCGGTTTCGCTGGTCGCATAACCGAACATCATGCCCTGGTCTCCAGCACCCTGATCTTCTGGATTGGCACGCTCTACACCCTGGTTGATATCGGGAGATTGCTCATGAATAGCCGACAGGATACCACAAGAATTGGCTTCGAACATGTACTCCGACTTGGTGTAACCAATGCGGCGAATAACATCGCGAGCAATCTGCTGTACATCAAGGTAAACTTTTGATTTCACTTCCCTGCAAGCACGACCTGACCCGTGGTTACCAGCGTTTCGCAAGCAACCTTAGAACTGGAGTCAAATGCCAGGAAATGATCAATCAATGCATCGGAAATTTGATCAGCGATCTTGTCCGGATGTCCTCAGATACAGATTCAGATGTGAATAGATAAGGCATGGTCTAATGATTATAGTAGATTATGCTTACGGAAAAAACCCTTCCTGAGTCCCCCTTCCGCTAAAACGGTGCAAAAATAGGAATTGTCTGGATAAAAGAAAATAAGTCAAGGCTTGTTGATCCCTGTCCTCTGTACATTCGTCGTGGCAAATCGATGGTAAGCTGCTGATAAAAAACCTTAATTTATGTTACATTTTCGTGGAGATGAATATTTTATGCAGGAAGCACTCAAAGAAGCGCAACTTGCATTTGATGAAGGCGAAATACCCGTAGGTGCGGTGATCAAGCTAGAAAACCGCATCATCGCCCGCGGACACAATACCACCGAAAAATTATTGGATGTAACGGCGCATGCCGAAATTTTGTCGATTACAGCTGCTTCAAATTACCTGAACAGTAAATACCTGCCTGATTGTACCCTATATGTGACCCTGGAGCCTTGCAATATGTGCGCAGGAGCCATCTTTTGGGCACAGATGGGGCGGCTGGTCTACGGCGCTGGTGATGAAAAACGGGGCTTTATGCGGATTGGCAAAGAATTGCTAACCCGAAAACGACGCTGAGTACGGGGTATTGCACGAAGAATGTAGCCAGCTGTTGAAGTCGTTTTCAAAAAATCCGCTAGCTGACTAACATTACTTCACTACTTGATCTCACAAGTCAAAAACTGCTTGCTTCCTCCTTTCAACTCAATAAATCCTTCCAGGGTATCACCAACTTTCACTGGTCCAACTCCTGCGGGGGTTCCCGTATAAATGATGTCCCCCATTTGCAGCTTGAAAAATTTGGACACATAGACGATGATGCTTTCGAAAGAAAAAATCACGTCGGCTGTATCGCCTTGCTGCACGGTTTGGCCATTTTTTTTCAGTGAAAAATGGATGGATTTAGTGTCTTCCACTTGCTCCAAGGGAACAAAGTCGCTCAATACAGCGGAACCATCAAACCCTTTGGCAATTTCCCAGGGTAATCCTTTGGCTTTGCACTTGGCCTGGATGTCACGCGCTGTAAAGTCAATCCCGAAAGCGATTTCATTGTAGTATTCGTGTGCAAATTCCGGCTGCACGTGGCGGCCATTTTTGCATACTTTCAATACAATTTCCCCTTCGTAATGCAAATCCTGGGTGAACTCAGGATAATAAAAAGGTTTATCGCCCACCAACAGTGCAGAAGGAGGCTTCATAAACACCACCGGATCTTCGGGTACGGCGTTGTTGAGTTCTTTGGCGTGTTCGGCGTAGTTGCGCCCGATGCAGATGATTTTCATAAAAGGTTATTTGGAGGGTTCGGGGGTTCGGGGGTTCGAAGGTTCGTGGGTTCCAAGCACATTGCCTCAACCCCCGAACCCCCGAACCTCGAACCTTCGAACCCCTTAATATTTTACATTTAACAGCCCCGACAACTCCTTCACATTCCGTAAAGTATGTTGAGCGCGTTCACGAATTTGTGCCGAAGAAGCTTTGATTTCTTCTTTGACTTCTTTTCGGGTATTGAGCTCGGCGCGTTTACTGCGTACGGCTTCGGAAATTTCGACCAGTGCCTCGGCGACAGCTTCTTTGAGCGGGGCGTACTTCAAATTTCCCGCGTCATAATCCGCTTTAAGCGCAGTGTACGTCTCAATTTTTTCACATGCTTTCAGCAACTCAAAGAGGTTTTTTACACCTGGGCTCATTTCTCCTCCCGTATTTTCCCCCGTATCCGTCACCGCCGAACGCACTTGTTTGCGGATTTTGTCGCTATCCGAAAAAAGGCTGATGTAGTGCTTTTCACCCGCACTTTTGCTCATTTTGCGGGAAGGGTCGGCAGTAGAGGTAATTTTGGTGAATTCGGTATACAGCGGCTCGGGCATGATCAAATATTCCTTGCCCACCTGGTTGTTGAAACGCTGGACGATGTTGCGGGCCAATTCCAGGTGTTGCTCCTGGTCTTTGCCGACGGGCACGTAATCGGCACGATACACGCAGATGTCGGCAGCCTGCAAAACCGGGTAATCAAACAAGCCCGCAGAAATAAATCCATCTTCACCTTCAGCAGAAGTTGCACTTTTGTCTTTAAACTGGGTCATGCGCGACAACTGGCCGTAAGAGGCAAAACAGTTGAAAATCCAGCACAACTCCGTATGTTCGGGTACGAGCGATTGAATGAAGAGATTTTGAGGCTCAATGCCCACTGCCATGAGATTGAAAATCAATTCCCAGGTATTTTCCCGCAGTTTGATGGGGTTAAAAGGCATGGTCATGGCGTGGTAATCCACCACCCCGTACATGCATTCGTAGGTGGCTTGCAATTCCACCCAGTTCTTTACCGCACCGAAGTAGTTGCCGAAATGCATATCGCCAGTCGGCTGAATGCAGGAGAGTACACGTTTTTTATCACTCATGGTTGCTGGAATATTGGGCTAGTCGAAAGCTGCGATGACCGATATTTCTATGTTGCCACCTCTGGGAAGGGCGCTTACTTGCACCAATTCACGGGCGGGAGCAGTGGCTTCATCAAAGTAGGTGGAGTATATCGCGTTGATGCGGGAAAAATTGTTGATGTCGGTCACAAAAACCGAGGCTTTGACCACATCTTTAAAAGAAAGCCCAGCTTCTTCCAGGATGGCACTGATGTTGGCCATCACCTGCGTGGTTTCCGCTTCGATGGTATCGGTGATCAGCACTCCAGTTGCAGGGTCTAGCGCAATCTGCCCCGAGGCATACAAGGTATCATTGTGGATGATGGCCTGATTGTATGGGCCTACCGGATCGGGAGCTTTATCGGTTTTGATGATTTTTTTCATGAAAATAAGTTGAAGCGTTTAAACTTTTCAACAAGAAAAGCTCCACATCAATTCGAGCTGATGGGAGCTATTTTCTTATCGTCTTCATAGACCTTACAGTATAAAGCGTAGCTTATTGCTGCTCTTCTTCCTGCTCTTGTTCTTTCGACTGAATAAACATCTTGCCGCGGTAGAACATGTTACCTTCCGCGTCGAAATATGCGCGGTGCATCAGGTGTTTTTCACCTGTAGTTTTACAAGTAGCCACGTTCGGCGCAACCGTTTTGAAGTGCGTTCTGCGCTTATGCTTTCTCTGCTTCGAACCTCTACTCTTGGGATGTGCCATCGTTCCAAAATTTATCGGGAATCAATCCCGTTCGTTAGTGTTGTTAATATTCAAATCCTTGAGGGCGCTCCAAATCGGATTTTCTCCGGTTTCTGGATTGTCCTGGGCATCGGGAGCGGCGACTAGTTTTTTGCTCAATAAATCGAGCATTTCCCTGTTGCACTGCCGGTAATTATCCGCTACACAATCGTAAGTTCGGGTCAAGGGTATCGCCAGAATAATGAATTCGTAGGCGAAAGTACCCACATTCAATTCCGAAGATTCGGGATGAATGTAGATGACCTCGGCGTCTTCAACTTCATTCTCTTCACTCAATTTGACAATCAACTGCTGCTGATCGGCAATGGGAAGATCGATTTCGGCCAGGCAGCGGTCACAATCAGTGCGTACTGTTCCGGCAAAATCGAAAAAAAGAACAAAGAGCGTAGGTTGTTTATCCAGTATAACTTTTAAAGAAAGTTTTCCATCTTGCACCGGCGATTCCGGAAACTCGGCAAAAAACTCTGCTCCTAGCTCATACTGGAACTCGTGTACCCCGTTGCGCAAACCCTTGATTGGTAAGGAAAAAGGTATGAGCCCGTTCATTGTTAAAGAACTTTTGTCAAAAGTGTCCGCAAAGATAAGTCTTTTTAGAAAAAAAACAACTGAAAATAAACTTAATCTCGGGTTAACACTTTGAAACGGACCTTGGGCGTTTTCAGGAAGGAATTAGGGTTTGGGGATTCGAAGGTTCGGGGGGGCGGGAACCGGTCGCCGAGCTGGTCACTGAGCGAAGTCGAAGTAAAGCCGAGTTGCGCAGTTCACGAACCCCCGAACCCTCGAACCCCCGAACCCCCGAACCCAACTAACTTTTTTTTCATGAAGCCAACTGCCTTGAGGCCACTCCTAGTAAGTGTTTTATTTTTTGTACAACTGTGTTGGATCAATGCCCAAACCCGCTTAGAACCGGGTGACCTCGCCATTATTCAGGTGAACGCCAACAACAACGCCTGCGGGGGCACTTTAGCCGACCGGGTCAGTTTTATTTGTTTCAAAGACATTACCGCAGGTACCACGATCGACATTACCGACAATGGCTGGGAACGCACGACTACTGGACGTTGGGGCAATTCGGAAGGATTGGTACGGGCTACCTGGAGCGGGCCAACGATTCCGGCGGGCACGATTATTACCTTTGAGTTCCCTCCGATTGGTAATAACCCCTATCGAGCGATTTTACCCGATGTTAACTGGAACTTTACCACCCACGGCAGCATAAATACGGTCAACCTCAATTCTGGTGGCGACCAATTTTATTTTATGCAAGGTGGCGTGTGGAATCAGGGAACCAGTTCAGTAGGCAGTTTTAATCACGATGCCGCTTATGTTGGTGGAAGAATTCTTTTTGGGTTCAATACCAAAACCCAATGGTTCAATGATGATTCCCCTCAGGAGTCCAAACTCCACCCGGATGTGGCCAACTGTTTCAATATGGCACCTGCCAGTATTATATCAGACTATATTGCCTACACTGGCCCCATGGGCAGCACGACGCAGTTGGATTGGATTTCGCGCATTGCTAATCCCAACAATTGGCGCACATTTGCAGGTTGTGCTGCTTTACCAGTCTTACCAACGAGTATCACCATTGCTACCAGTGGAATAGGAATAAGCTGTACCACTTGCCAGGGCTGTGATACACTCGACGAAGTATTGACCTTACGTCTGCCAGCTACTGGTGGCCCATTTGTATTTGAATACAGTGATGGACTGGATACTTTCCGTATTGATTCGGCTCGAAACAATGATTCCATCCGCTTAAGAATAGGGGAAACTACGGTCTTTTTTATCGTTTCAGTATCCGATAAAAATGGTTGCCCGGTTTATTCCAATTTTGATCGCCCGGTCACCATCACCGTTACACCAGGGGTGAGCATTCAACCCGTCGTTGACCCGGTAGCTGCTTGTTCAGGAGGTAACCAACAAGCAACATTTGCACTTACCGCATTGGATGGACAAATTCGGGGCAATACAGCATTGGTTGTCCAGTGGTACCGCGATGCGGCACTGCAGAATTCCATTGTTGACCCAGACCAGTTTATTTCAGGGGCTACCACGGTTTATGCCATTACCACCGATGGCGTTTGCCGCAGCCAGGCGACGCCAATTGAACTCCAGTTGGCCAACCCGCCAAGCATCACGGTACCTGCTGGTGACACAATCTGCGGCGGTAGTTGCACCACGCTGCCTTTGACTTTTCAGGGAAAAGCTCCTTTTATCCTGGGGTATATCGTCAATGAAGCTGGCAACATCCGACCGGAAGGCCTGGTGGCCAATACGACTCAGGACAGTTTGGTTTTTTGTTCTACTCGTCCGGGCAGAGCGAATATTCTTTTTTCCTCCATCATTGATGGCAATGGTTGTCCGGGATTGATCAACCAAAGTGTAGCTGTTTTTAGTCAAAGTGCCGACACGACCCGAATTTTCAGGAATTTGTGCCAGGGCGACCAAGTGATTGTCAATGGCACGGTATACGACCAAAATCGCCCCAGTGGTACGGAGTTGTTGAGCACAAGCTTGGGTTGCGATAGCGTTGTTATTGTGAGTTTACGTTTTACACCACGCCCCAGCGGAAGCATCAGTGGGGATACCACCATTTGTGGCGATGGGGTGGGCAATTTGCGATTCCAACTCAGTGGGGCAAGAACATTTGACCTGATTCTCAGCAACGGAAATGATACCATCCCTTTTCTCAATGTAGTTAATGGTACGGTATTGCCTGTAATCATCGCGCAGACTTCCACTTTTACCTTGCTGTCGGTACAATCTACCGCGGGGGGCTGTCAGGTGAATCCCAATAGCCAGGTAACCATCACGATCAGTAAGCCCGTAGCCACGGCGCGAGCAAGCAGTAATTTTGGGCGCTTTAACATCAGTTGTTTTGGGGTCAGGGACGGCAGCGCCACGGTGGACGTGCAAGGAGGGAAAGCACCTTTTCGCTATGCCTGGAACAACAATGCCAATACCCAAAACATCAATAATTTGGGGCCGGGGACTTATCAGGTTGTTGTAACCGACAGTGCTGGGTGTCAGGCACTACCCGCAGATGTCACCCTGACCCAGCCGGATTCTCTGCGTTTTCAATTTGCACTGGATACCGCAGTTTGTCCGGGACAAAAAAATGAGTTGAGTATTCTTGGGATAACCGGAGCAGGAGGGCCTTATGCCTATGCTTTGGATGGCGCGGCTTTTACGCAATTCAATGGCGGGTTGACCATCTCCGATCTGACCTCGGGAATCCGCAGACTAAGTTTAAGAGATGGCAACAACTGCATCGCTGAACGCAGCATCCGGGTACCTGCTTCATCAGCATTGACCCTGGAGTTGGGCCCCAATCGCAGCATCTTTGCTGGTGACAGTGTACTGATCAAACCCCAGCTTAATTTTAATCCGGCTTCCGTCACCTGGCTGCCTGGCTCAGGGTTTGAAAGCCTGGATTCTGCGGGCATCATTGCCCGTCCAACCACCACGACGGTATTTCAACTCACGGTTAGAAGCGCCAATGGTTGTGTGTTGCGGGACAACCTCACTGTATTGGTGGAAAAACGGCTGCGCATTTTTGCCCCTAACGTATTCAGTCCCAATGGTGACAACCAAAACGATCGATTTACGCTGTTCTACGGGCCTGAAGTTGAGCGCATCAAAACCTTGCACATTTTTGACCGCTGGGGAGATATGGTGTTTACCGCCGAAAACCTGGGCAACGATGACAGCAGTGGTTGGGATGGATCAATCAAAGGGCAAAAAGCGCCGACAGGGGTCTATGTATTTGTGGCGGAGGCGCTGTTGCGTACGGGAAAAACGGAAATTGTGCGCGGTTCGTTGACATTGCTGCGTTAACTTTTACCTCTGCCCCCCCACCAGCCGCAGCACCGGAATATCAATCGCCAGCGTCGCGCCAATGCGGTACCCCCGCTGGTCATCCAGGGAAATCCCTTGTAGTTTTCTATTGACTTGGGCCAACTTTGGTGTTCCCCAACCTAGAGATGCAGGGGTTTGCGGGTGCCCCCTGGGGGGGCGGGGGGGGGGGGGGGGGCGGCCTGCGGGCGGGGGGGGGGGGGGGGCGTTCGGGGGCGGGGCGGGGGGCGGGGGGGGGGGGGGGGGGGGGGGGGGGGGGGAAGGGGGGGGGGGGGGGGGGAGGTTGCCCACTCGCCAATGCTGAAGCTAAGCGGTGCCGCCTTTGAAAACCCAAAACCATGGTAACCCGGTGCGATGATGTTGCTCCACCTCAGAGCTGCGGGCATCGCCTGGGTATGGCTGGAAACTATAAAACGCCGAGGCGGGAAGGCCGCCAGGGAAGGCCGCCAGTGCACCAACGTCCAGCAGCGGAAAAAAGAACCCCGTACTGGCATTGCCTTTTTTGTTGCCAAAACTCAGGTCAAAACCCAGCGGTGCCCAGGGCGCCAACAAACCTTTGGCTTCCCGTTGTTCACCAATGCCCTGGCCCAAGAACTCCACCCCCGAGCTGATGCCACCGTAAGCATTGATCATCAAGGAAAAGGAACTACTTTTTTTCATGGCCGCGCTGCCAGGAGGCAAGGCGATACGCTCGATGGCATAGGCCACTTCATCGGAGTTTTGGGCTTCGGCCACGGCGGCCATAAAACTCCCATAACGCCAAAAATAGGAAGAAAAGGACACCGTTTCGGTGACGGGTTTACCCGCTTTGAGGCTCTTGCGTTGGTTGGTCAACAACTTCCAGGACAAGGTATCCACCACGTTGCCCACATTGATCACGGCCGAACCATAGGCTTTGCTGCGCAAGTGCATGTTCAACTCGCTGAGCTGGCGGATGACGAAAAAAAGCTTGTTTTCGTCATTCATTTTGGGGCCGGCAATCAGGTTTTTGATTTTCATCCCTGCCTGAAAAGCGCCAAACGCAGCGTCGAACAAGCGGTAATAGGTAGCCATTTTGCTCTGATCCTGCGGGTTCAGCGTTTGAACTTCCTTCATGCTGAATTGGGTTTGGCGCAGGTCCGATACCAGGTCATTGAAGGCAGTTTTGAATTGCTCCAATTTGGGTACTTCGGATTTCACCCCGTTCAGGATTTCGCGGAAGGGAACGGGTTGTGCCTCGCTGTTTGCAAAATTGATCTGGATGCCCTGTTGGTACAGGAGACCCAAAATCAAGTCTCTAGTGACAGGGTCGTTAAGGGCGCGGTACAACTTATCGGGGGCGATCCAAATGTTTTCAGGTGAACCACCCTCCGAGCGCAGGGTACTGGCTTCTGGCGCGACCTGCACGGCCTGGACCAGGAGCTGGGTGGTACGGAAAGCCGCTGAAAGATTGGCTACTTTGCGGTACTCAGTGGGATTGTCACTGATTTCACGGAGTTTACTGAACATCTGGGTTTGGTCGGAAGCCAGATAATCCAGTGATTCTTTGACGCCAAAACCGTCCAGAAACATTTGAGAAACCTGTAAAAGATCGGCCATCCACAATCTTTCGCCCGCCCGCAATCGCGAGCGGTCGGCTACAACCAATTCGCGCAAACCAGTGGGCATGCGCTCCAAATCTTTGATGAAATGTACCCGCAGGTCATCAATGTATTTGTCGAAAAAATAAATATCGGTGTCGATGCGCCGCAGCAAAAGGCCAGTGGCGGGGAAAAGTGTGTCCAGTACCGGGAGATTGTCGAGGTCGGATTTGAAACGCCGAAAAAAGGCATTGGTCAATTCCTGCTTGGTGCGGGTAGCGATGAATTTGGCCAAACCATCGGCAAAATAAGTGACGAACGAAGAGGGCGAGCAGCACCCGCCGCCGCGTCACCCAAAACGCGGATGTCAGCGTTGGGTACCCGCTCGGTTGAGAAGAAAATATTGTCTTCGTAAGCCAGCTCCATATTGGGTTCAGTGGTGTAACGGGCCAAAATATTGGCAACCTTTTGGGCCTCTTCAGGAGGGATATTCAATAAAGAAAGCCGATTGCCACTGGGCGCAAAATAGGGTTTGAGGGCCAGTGCATCGTCAATCAACGATTGCGCGGTGACAAAATAAAGGGAAAGGCATCCTAAAAGAACTAAGCTTAGTTGTTTCATCGGTTTAGATTTTCAGGAAAGCTGGTTGTGTAACAAGTTCAGGTTGGGCTGAGCACCAACGGAGTCAACGGGTTTGCTAACCGTTTTGAGCAAGTCCAACATTTCGCTGCGACTGCGTGGCTTGTAGTTTTCCTTTTCCGTTGCTTTGAGCTGAGCCAATGCCAATGCCGCCACTCCGGCGGTGGCATAAGTGGCAAAACTGGTGGACACATCCACGGTTTCAGGTTCACCCGCTTCATTGCAGATGACGGGTTTAAAACTGTCCCAAAAGAACTGGATGCCCGTGTCCTTGATGAGCTTGTCAAATATATCAACTTCTGGTACATAGCCGCAGTTGATGCTTTGAGGGTTCCAGGTCGGGAAATATTTTGCCGATAAAGCCTCTCCCTCTACAAACACGTGGTAGTTTTTTATCGAAGAAAACAGCAGTGCCTTGCTGCCAGAAAGCGTATTGATGGTCTGGTCTGCAAGATCTTTGCTGATGTTAAAATCTTTCAATTTCATGCGGCTATAGGTCAGTGCCGCTACGGCAAAATCGACATTTAAGGCATTGGCGATTTTTAACCCATTCAAAAAGTCTGGCGCCTGGAACAGTTCAAAAGGGGTGCCGGGGGCTTTACGGGAGATTTTGATGACAAAAATTTCAGCCAAAGGGGCTATGCCTTTAAATACGCCATCTATTACCCCGCTGATGATGCTCAAACAGGGAGTCCCATGGTCGGTATGGTCGGTTTTTTGTTCCGAAACGTCGTCATTGCCGCCAAAAAGCAAACGGTCACCGGGCAAGGTAGCATTGTAACGATGCCCCACTGCGGTACCAAAATGTTTGAACGCAGGGTGGCTGAGGTTGAGTCCGCTGTCGAGTACGGCAATTTTCACGCCTTTGCCCTGGGTAGCGAGCCATTCTGGGGGGAGGGTAGACTTGAGTTGTTCCTGCCAATCGAAATGAGTCATTTTTTTTAGGGTTTTAAGGTTTTAGGGTTTTATGTTTTAGGGTTGATGCACACTATACTCATTACGTAATACGCCAAATTTGGTTGCAGATATAATGCGATTTTACGACAAAAGCAAGGTTAATCCAATGGTTTTGTGGCTATTCTTAACTTTGCAGCCTAAAATGAACGAGAAAGGATGATTTATGCCTGTTTAGCGGCCTTGATGGCGGGTTTTGTGGATGCCATAGTTGGCGGCGGCGGCTTGATTCAGGCACCGGCGATGTTCATTCTTTTTCCCCAGTTTTCGGTGCCCCGTATCATCGGTACCAATCGTTTTGCTTCGTTTATGGGTACTGCCGTTGCGGCCTGGCAATATTCCCGCAAAGTAGCGATCCCCTGGCGGACGGTATTGTACGGTGGGGTTGGAGCAGGAGCCATGTCGTTTTTGGGTGCCCGTTTTTCCAGCCTGATCAGCCCGGAGGTATTGAAACCGATCATTTTGGTGCTGATGGTGGCCATTGCGGTGTACACCTACCTCAAGAAGAATTTGGGGCACGAGGAACAGTTTCGGGTTGCGGTACAGTTGATTCCCTGGGTAGGCTTGCTGGTGGGCATGACTTGTGGTTTTTACAATGGTTTTGTCGGGCCGGGTACGGGCAGTTTGTTGGTCTTTGGTTTCGTCAGTTTAATTGGCTACAATTTTTTGACGGGCTCGGCCATTTCCAAGTTCATCAATGTGGTTGCCGATGTTTTTTCTTTGATTTTTTTCCTGGTTCACGGGTACGTCAGCTTTGAAATTGCCATTCCGATGATGGTTTGCAACATGATTGGTTCCTATCTGGGCAGCCGGACGGCAATCTTGCGGGGCAATGGCTTTGTGCGGCTATTTTTTCTGTGTGTGATCGGCGCGTTGCTGCTGCGCTTTGGGTGGGATGTGTATTGGGAGTTGCAGTCTTAAATCGAATGACGAGTTTTTCGAATGACGAGTGACGAATCATGCCACACGCTGGCGATTATTCGTCACTCGTCACTCGAAAAACTCGTCATTCATCCTACCACTCCAGCGCCTTCACGCCCAGGTGTTTCCCCAATTTGGTCCACTCCGCCCACCAAATGACCGAATAGTGCATTCGTTTCATTTGTCGGGAAGCGGAAAAATACAGGTTTTGACTTTTCCAGGTATTCAATTCGATTTCAATTTCTTTCAGGCATTCCATGGCCTGGTTCAGTATCCGCAAACGCTCCAGGGCTTTTTCCTTTTCCTGCAAAACGAGTTGCAACTCGTGGTACACCCTTTCGCTGATGGTGAGCCGCAAGCTGGATTTATTCGTGAACTTGACCCCCCATTTTTTAAACTCCCGAATCAAGCGTTTCAGCGTGCGGATGTTAATGGTGTTGCCATTGAAAAACATATCGGACAGGTCGTGATTGAGGATAAACTTGACCGCACTCAGGTAAGTTTCGGGCACGGGAATGTTGCTCAATTGAATGCCGGTCATCAACTGGTAGTTGTCGTTGTAGATTTCACGGAACACCGTTTCCGTGGCGTGGAGACTGCGCTCAGATATTTCGCCTAAAATCTTGCGTTTTTCATCGTTGAACAAGTGCCAGTAGGTAAAACGATCGGAGCCAAAATAGTCCTGCATCACGCCCACTACTGCCCCCAGGTCGGTTTGGTTAAAAGCGGGCAACAATTTTTCGCCCATGGCATCAAAATCTGCTTTGGGCATATCCACCGAGATGTGGCCAATGATGTTTTGTTGCCCGAGGTAAAGCACTGCAAAACTGAAGGGTTTTTCGGATAAAGTGACTTTTGAACGCACCGTGGTTCGCCCAAAAGCAATCTTCTGGTTGCCGCCTTCAAAGCGCTGAAACTCTTCACTGGTCATCTCGTAATTGAAAATTTCCAGCTTTTCCGGATACTCTTCAAAGAGGGAAGACGCCGCATAGTGCATGCCTACCCGCGCCAGATCGACCCTTGCCGGAATCACGTTTTTCCGATAACTACTGGCCCCGTTTTCATAAAAATTGCTGGGGGCTTTTTCCAGGTGACTCAAAAACTCCTCATGCAATTGGATACCCGCTACTTGTTCGGCGTAATGGATGGCCCGATTGGCATATTGCAAAATCTGATCGGTTTCCAATCCCGAAATTTCATCAAAAAACCAACCACAACTGGTGAACATCTGCATGGCCTGGCGCTGCATTTCCATCAAGCGCAAGAGCAAAATTTCTTCACTTTCACTCAGGTTTTTGCTGGCATGCGCTTTAAAGAATTGTTGCAATACTTCCTCATTGCCACGCTGGAGTACCACCTGCACATAATCGTTGCGGGCAGCCCAGGGGTCTTTCAGCAAGCTGGCGGTTTGGGTTTCATAAATAGGAATCAGCTTGTCGCGCAACCAGTTCAAGGTATCGCGCAAGGGGCCCCGCCAATTTTGGTTCCAATCGGGACGCCCGCCAGTATTGCAGCCACAATTGCTGCGCCAGCGCTCAATGCCGTGTACACAACTCCAGGAACTGTTTTCGTGGATTTGTGCTTCCCATTGGGGCGGGTATTTGGCCAGGAAGGCGCTGTAATTGGTGACCTGGATATCGGTATTTTTGTCCAAATGATCCAGGCAGGAAGCCAGGGCCATCTCCCCATAACGGTGGTGGTGTCCGTAGCTCTCCCCATCGGTAGCCACATGAATGAGTTGGGGTGTTTCGATGTTTTCAAACGAGCCGGACAAGGAATTGGCAAAGTTGATGCCATCGTTGAGTAAACCCTTGAACGCCACATCCTGGGCAACACCCCCGTGGTAAAAGAACAAATTGATGCTTTTCCCAGAGGGCAGTTTGCACAAATAAGCCCGCCGGGGGTCAATGCTGTCGGAGGGGATATTTTCCCAAACTTCGGCCCCCAGCTTGCGGATGGCCTTACCTTGACGGGGGGCCAGTACGGTAAATTTGATGTCATTTTCGGCCAAGACTTCCAGCGTCTCGGTATCCGCAGCCGTTTCCGCCAACCACATGCCTTCGGGTTTGCGGCCAAAACGGTATTCAAAATCGCGGATGCCCCAGATGACCTGGGTTTCTTTGTCGCGGCGATTGGCCAAGGGCAGAATCAGGTGCCCATACGCTTGCGCCATTGCGGAGCCTCGGCCTCCCAACAACAACCTGCTCTCTTTATCGGCATTGATGATGGCCTGGTACGTGGCAGGATCGGCTTTTTCCATCCAGGAGAGTAGGGTAGGGCCAAAATTGAAGCTGATCCGGGAATAATTGTTGATGATGTTGATGATCTGTTGCTCATTGTCCATCAAACGGGCAGCAGTATTGGGCGCGTAGCACTCAAAATTGATCCGCTCGTTCCAATCGTGAAAAGGCGCAGCGGAGTCTTGTGATTCCACACTTTCCAACCAGGCATTTTCACGCGGTGGCTGGTAAAAATGGCCGTGGATGCACACGTATTTTTCTTTTTTCATCTTGTTTGGGTCGAATACAAAGCAAGTTGTATAAGTTTAGCACCCCGCCGAGGGCGGGTGCTAAACTTATACGGCAAGTTTACGGAAAGATTGGGAGAAAGAGGAGAAAGGGAAAACTTATTGGATCAATTCACTTGAATTTCCTTCCTCTTTATTTCCTTTGATTTTTTTCCAAAATGCCCCAAAAGCCAAATACAGCGATCGCGATGAGCTTCAAAATTTTACAGCACGGCAAAACCAACTTTAGCCAAGAGCTTTCCGGCAACCAATCCCCCAATGGTCCACGCGGCTACTTCATCAATTTTTGGATCAAAATCCTGGTATTTGAAACCATCGTTGAATTGGACAATGTCTAAAACAAGTGGTACATCTTTTTTTACGAGGGGAAGATCAGCCATGGTCGCGATAGCGTTTAGAATCAACACCCCTTTTCTGCCTAAAACCCTGACGTTGTAGTTGAGGGTATTGACATCATTGGTTCCAAATTTTATCTCTTTGGCCCAGTGCAGAATTTTTTTGTTGCTGTCGTAAAAAGGTTTTGCGGCCCATCCCACCATGTAGATCGGCTCATAACCTTGCTCTTTCCTTAGTTTATTGGCTTCTACGGCTTCTTTTTGCATTTCAGTCATCAGTTCATCGTAGTCAATTTTGTCGGCATCGTTGTCTTTTACGTAGCCAATCTCGTCGTACTGGATGTTGAATACGTAGCCTCTTTCGTTTAAAACGCCTTGATCTTCAGGGAGAATCAATCCTAACGTAATGTTCTCGCCGCCCGGATTTCCCCATAGGTCAACGATAACTCTTTCGGCTTGTGCGGGATTCAGGTACTTGAAACCGTCTGGTACTACAATCTGCCCAATTCCATTTTTTAACGTAATTGTGCCGTGTTCGTAAGTGAAGGTCTTTTCTATGGAGTCAATTTGAAATTGAACGTCCGGATCCTGTGTAAATGCAACCAGTGCAATCATGGAAGCAATAATTGAAAACAATACTTTTTTCATCGATATGGTTTTTAGTTGAGTATAATGCTGATCCTGTATACTTTACTTGTCAATAGCTATCCGAATGCACGTAAATGTAGTTCTGAATTTACAATGTTACAAAGAATGCAGATTAAATTTTATCCCTGATTTTGAGGGGCTTGGCTGAAGGTTGTCAAAACGCGGCAATCAAGCCCTCGGCACGGTCGATTACCCGCTGCTCCTGCTCCTGGCGAATCTGCTCCCGTTCGGTCGAATCCCCGGCATCGAGCAAACGTATGGCCACATTCCAGACCTCGTTGCGCCAACTGCTGATCAGTTGGGAGAGCAACCATTCGTCCATCCGTCCCATCACCCGATCCACTACCGCCATGATGGGAGACTGCGGCTCCACCACGGTATCCTGTACCGCATCAATGGTACTGGCAATGATTTGATTGACTTTTTCGTGATCGTCCTGGCGCAGTTGCTTTTGTGCTGCGCTGAGCGTAGCCCATTCCTCGTGCAAACAATCGTACAAAGACAGGGGCAAATCGTAATTGATGTGGGCATTGACACCCAGCAAGAGGTTTTGCAGCACGTGTAGTTTGGTTTGTACCGTGGCATTGTGGGCGTGCCGCCATACGGCGGAGGTGTGTTCGGCCTGGCATTCGTAATGCCCCAGTGCCTCGAAATAGTACTCGGCAAAACGCAACATCAGGGTGCTGATCCAACTCGGGTCATGAAATTGGCCTTCGTGGATGGCCAGGGCCATGTTGCTGCTCATCAGGTTGTAGCAACGCAGGAAGGTGCAGCGCTGGTCGCCAGTTTTTTCCCAGGCATCGGCGCGCTGGGTCATGAGGTGTAGGACTTGTTCGATGGTTTGCATTTGCCAAAGAAAGGGAATTTTGGACAAATGTAAAAATTTAAAAATCTGTAATCGACCGGTAATTTTCAGTTTGATGTGCACAATCGAGTTTTGGTGTCATCTGCGAGGCATGAGCAGGTGACACCTCAAAAGCACAACAGAATATTACCTTTCTCGTACCTCGAAAGATGTCACCTCCTTCAAGCTGAGGATTGCTGTCATTCGCGGAGCGATTGAATTTTGATAGCTCCGGTCGTCCGCAGGGTCGATCAGTTCTCGTCATGAGTTGTGTTAATCCGACCGTCGCGTAGCGTGACTGATTTTGTAGCGGCGGGTTTCAACCCGCCGTCAGTAACATCACCTTGTCAGTGGAGTGCCGTAGGTGCGACAAATCAAGTCAAATGAGCCGTACCTACGGCACTCCATTGTATGTAAACCTTGACCCTTTCATCGGCGGGTTGAAACCCACCGCTACAAAATTGATCGTCGCTTACACGACTGGTTTTGTGGCAAATGAAAGCTTGTACGATGCTATTGAATATGGGTTTTCGGCTTTTCTTGGAACAGTCGATCCTAAGGAATGGGAGCGAAAAACTCTCGCCAGTGGTGAGAGTTTTGTGTTTACTAGGAAATCAGCAAAAAACGGAAAACTAGGCCACTTCCTCCACTTTACTTCAAGGTTGAGTTCCTTCATTAAATCATCAAGCTGCTGCAAAAAATCACTTCTCAAGCGGATGAAATTTTGCAGCGCATGTTCATCTGGTTCTTCAAATGACTGATGGAAACGCATCAACTCATTGACCTTTTGAATTTCCTCAAGGGTTGAGGTGATTTGTAGGATGATGTTTTTACTTTCCACCGCGGCCATAGGATTCGATTTTTAAAAATTATTTGCTCTTCATGGCATCGGCAATTTCTTGTATTTTGTCAGCAGCAAGACCCGTTATCTGGGCGACAACATCGTGGGACAGGCCTACCCTGATTGCGTTTTCTGCAACTTCTCTTATCGCACTTGAAATTTCCAGCTTCACCGTCTCCACAAAACTCGCATCACTACGCTGAGCCTCCAGATAGCGGTTATATTCCTTGCGGTCGGCAGGATCTAATTTTAAGATGTCAAGTTTCTGGCTCGCCGCTTTTAAACCCTTTGCGGTGAATTCATCTTTGATTTCTGCCGTCTTCAGAAAGTACACCCATTCGTCCAGGGTATCCTTGGCGACTTCATTGAATCGATTGGTTTTTATCACGTAATACGCTGGATACAAGTCCGATACCGATGTTTTTTTGAACAATTCTTTCTGCTTTTCGGACAGTTCCAGTTCATGGTTGCTGTGAATGCCGATAAACGTAGTCGTGCCGTGATACACATAGTCATCTCCCTGACCGAGGTCAAAGTACACGATGTTAACGGAGTACACTTTTTTAACTTGGGAGTACGGCTGTCCCTCGGCAATGTGTTCGACGATGACTTTTGCTGTGCCGTAAAGCATCCGCTGAAAGTAGTCCGCTTCGCGGGTGTTTTGGATTTCAACGATGACCAACTCACCCTTTTTATTTTCCACCAGGATATCGACCCGGTTGAACTTGTCGTCCTCGGTTTCCTTGTTTCCTTCGCTTTCCAGAATTTGTTTTATCTTAAAATCTTCATGGAGCAACTCGGAAAGGAAGCCTTCCAGGATATCAAAATTGGCTTTGTTGCGAAGCAGTCGCTTCATCGCCCAATCGAAACGAACTAGTTTTTTTGCCATTTGGAAGAATATTGACACAAAAATACAGCAGAAATTTCGATTTTCCAACTTTTTCAAATGGACATGACTACAAGGTGGAGGTTTTTGTCGATATGGCTTTGACGGAGCGCGGTGTGTTTGCTACCAGCCCTAATTTTTGCATTGTGCATACTCATGCGTCAAAGACGCGGAAATAATGGGTTCAAGTCAGAGACATTGAACCAGCTTGGGACTTTTAGTTTTTGATTTACTCCAATTTTATTGTCTTTCCCAGTGCGAAAGTAGTTTGATCAATGTGGTAGGAATATTCTGGTTCTTGTTTAGCTCATCAGTTATTTCTTCAGAGCATAACCATTTTTTATATTCATCGATCAACGATTTATCTGCTTTCTTGGAGGTGCTCAGTTTCCGTAGAGATGAAATTTCATTGTCTTCTTTAGTTCTGTAAACGGCAAATGCTCTAATCACATGTTGGTCAATGATTGGTTGTCCACTCGCTTTGGTTAGATATTTACCAAATTGATAAAAAACCAAGGCATCATTTTGGTCATCACTATCTTCTTTAGCATTTTGAATTCCTTTAATAATGTGTTTGATTTTTTTTAGGTCGCCATTTTTCCAAACCATTGCATATAGAAGTTTAGTAAGAGAGTCTTTCAATTTTGAAGTTATATCCGTCTTTAAATTTAGTTCTTTATCTATAAAGTGATTGTCTATTAGTCCTTGAATTTCATCAGGTTTGATGTCGAATTCTATTTTGGGGTAGGTTTCAATAATATTCATTCTATTTTTTGGGGTAGTGATCTTGAATGTTTTCAAGTTCTGAAATAGTCTTGGATTTTTTAATTGAATCAAAAACTGTTGTCGTAAGTTCTTTGGCTTGTCGGTCTGTCATATTTTTGTTGTTAAGTGAGTTATCAAAATACCTTATGCAATATATAATTAACCAGGAAATCAAAAAACTAAAAACTAAAAAAAAAATAATCACTCTCCAAACCCACATTCAACGTAATCCTTGTCCCTTCCCCCACTTCCGAATGAATAAACATCCGGCCCTGAATGAACTGCATGCGTTCCCGCATAAAAGACAGCCCCATGCCGCTGCCGTCGTTTTTTTGTTCCACCTCATCCGGGTCAAATCCTTTGCCATCGTCATCGATGACGATGCTGAGCATTTTTTCGGTGTGGGAAATGCGGATCAGGATGAAATTGGCTTGGGCGTATTTCACGGCGTTGTTCACCGCTTCCTGGGTGATGCGGTAGAGGTTGGTTTCCACCACCGTATCCAGGCGTCCGTTGAAGTTGCTGCGGTTTTCGAAGAGGATATTGCTGCCGGTGAGTTTGCTCAGTTCGGCGGCCATGCGGGCCAGGCCGGTGGCGATGCCGTAGTCGCTGAGTTCGGGCGGGGTGAGGTTGAAGGTCACCATGCGCACGCCCTGGATGAGTTTGACGGTCAGTTGCTGGAGTTTTTCCAGTTTGGCCTGGGCCTTTTCCGTTTGGCTGAGGTCGAGGGCGTCCAGGTTGAATTTGAGGGCGGTGAGCATTTGGCCGATGCCGTCGTGCATGTCGCGGGCGATGCGTTTGCGTTCCTCTTCCTGGGCCTCGACGATTTGGGCGGAGCGCAACACCTGCTGGCGCATTTGTTCGTCAAAACGCTCCTGGTTGAGGCGTTCAATTTCCTGTAAGGCTTCTTTGCGGTAGGTGATGTCGGAGCACAAGATCAGCAAATCTTGCGCCAGGCCGCCGCCGCTGACGGGGATGACCGACATCTCCAGCCAGAGCTTGCGGCCATCGCGGGTGCTGATCTGGATTTCGCTGGTGCTGATGCGCGAGCGCGCTTTTTGGATGCATTCATCGATGGCCTGTTGGCCGGCCTCGTCGGCGCTGATGATTTCGGACGGGCGACCATGCAGGGCTTTTGTTCAGCCCAACAATTGCCGAAACTTCTCGCTGAGGTAGCGCACTTGTCCCGCAGTGCTGCGGTTGGCAAACAAGGCCGCCTGATCCACCGCAAAAGTGAGCGCCCGCAGTTCTTGCAACGAACTCTCTTTAGCGCGGTACAATTGCTCCATTTCTTTGGCCAGGCGTTTGGCTTCCTGCTCGAGTGCAACAAACGCTGGAGGGCTTCCCGCACGTGGATGGCTGCCGGGCGGAAGATGAACCAAAACTCCACCAACAAAATGAACAAGGCTACCAGCAACAAAATCCATTCAATGCGTTTGATCTCGTTGACTTTGGCTTTGGATTCGGCGTCGTATTGAAACACGATCTGGTCCATTTCGGCCACAAAGCGTTTTTCATTGCGCAAGACTTGCGCCAGCAGATTGGAATCCACCCGGGATTGTCCGGCGGTAGAGGCATCGGCGATGGTACGCACGGCCCCGTACATGGCTTCAAAATGTGGATTTACCTCCCGAAACATGGCGCGAATTGCCGTACTGTTGTACCCCGGCAAACCCAACTTCAGATCGCCCGCTTGCAAACCCTGGTGGGCCTGGTGCCAAACCCAGATGTCTTTGCGCAGTTGTTGCCGGAGGTTGCGCAAGGAATCGGGCTGCGCCCCGGCAGCGAATAGCAACACTTGTTTGGTGATGCGCTGACTGAGCATGCGTTGTCGCCCGGCTACGTTGACCACCCGCGAGTCGTCGGTTTGTTTGCGCAGGTGATCCTGAATCAACAATTGCCCGCTGACAATGGCCAGGGCAATCGCCCCGAGTGCCAGGACGTACAGGCGACGCAGGCGGGAAAATGTGGCCGAGTCAATCGTTTCGTTCGAGATGTGGGAGAATAATGGTGCCATAGTTGGCTAAAGGTAAGGAAAGGTTTAGAAAGTTGAGGAGTTGAGAAGGTTGAGGCTACCGCGAGCGACAAATGGGCACATTTTTTACGGATCACTGAAATCTCCTGGGAATGTTCACTGAAGTGTCAGCAAGTAAAAAAATTACTCCTAAAGGAAACTCCGTGTACTCCGTTAATCTATGTAAAAAACATATCGCTTTGGTATGTCGCTTGCGGTAGCCTCAACCTCCTCAACTCCTCAACCTCCTCAACTAAAGCCAATGTACACTTCCCCGTCGGATACCTTCACGGGATACACGGCAATGGTGCCACAATCCCCATTCAGGTTTTCGCCAGTCAAGAGGGAAAAAGTACGTTTGTGCATGGGGCAGGCCACTTTGGGTTCCCCTTTTTCGTCGCCGATCAGGCCTCGTGAAAGCACCATTTCCATGCGGTGGGGGCACAAGTTCTGGCAGGCATACCAGCGGCCCTGGGCTGTAAAGTGGAAGACCGCAATTTGTTTGTCCTGGTATTTGACACAAGCGCCCGCATTGTCAGGAAAGGCATGGATTGGCCCTGCTTTGAACCAGATTTTGACTTCTGACTCCGTGACGGGAGTGTATTTGGAAAGTAGAGTTTGCATAATTGGAAGGTTGGAGGTTCGAGGGGTTCGAGGGTTCGGTTCAGGGTTCGGGGGTTCGGGGTTTGGGGAAAGCTCAAGAGCGGAGGACCAACCTCGAACCCTGAACTACGAACCCCGAACCCTCTACCAAGCTCTTGGCATTTTCTGTTCCCGTAAGCTTACAAATTCGATGTTTTCATCCGTTTCTTCACTATTGACGAAGTGTTTGAAGCGGGCCCGGATGGCCGGATTTTCCACCGCTTCTTTCCATTCACATTGGTAGTTGTTGATCAAGTTGGCCATGTCCACATCCAGTTCGGCACCGATGCCGAGGGAGTCGTTGACAATCACTTCGCGCAGGTAATTGATGCCCCCTTCCATTTTTTCCAGCCAGGGCGCGGTGCGCACCAATGGGCCAGCCGTTTTGATGTAAAACATCAGGAAGCGGTCGAGGTAGCGCAGGCAGGTTTGTGAGTCGATTTTTTCAGCCAACAACACCGCGTGTTTGGGGTTGGCGCCGCCGTTGCCGCACACGTAGAGGTTCCAACCCTCTTCGGTGGCGATGATGCCAAAATCTTTACCCCGCGCTTCGGCGCATTCGCGGATACAACCCGACACGCCGCCCTTGATCTTGTGCGGCGCACGGATGCCCTTGTAGCGCTCTTCTACCTCAATGGCGAAGCTCACGCTGTCCAGCATCCCAAAGCGGCACCAGGTGGAGCCTACACAACTTTTGACGGTGCGCAGGGCTTTGCCGTAGGCATGACCACTTTCAAAACCAGCAGCGATGAGTTCTTCCCAAATGAAAGGCAGATCGTCGAGGCGGGCCCCAAAAAGATCGATGCGCTGGCCACCCGTGATTTTGGTGTAGAGCGCGTATTTTTGGGCCACTTCACCAATGGCGATCAGCTTCTCGGGGGTAATTTCTCCTCCAGGAATACGCGGCACGACCGAATACGTCCCATTGCGTTGGATGTTGGCCAAAAAGCGGTCGTTGGTATCCTGAATGCCACTTTGTGCCACGGCGGTTTCGGCGTGGATGGAGGCAAAAATAGAAGCGAGGACGGGTTTGCACACCTCGCAACCATAACCCGTGCCGTGTTCGGCGATGACGGTTTCGAAGCGGGTGTAATTTTTTACTTTGACGATGTCGAACAGTTCTTGTCGGCTGTGCGGGAAGTGTTCACACACGGTCTCTTTCACCGTTTTGCCCATGGCCTTGAGGGCGCCTTTGAGCAAGTCGTCCACCATGGGTTTGCAACCTCCGCAACCACTAATGGCTTTGGTGCATTTGGTGATGGCTTTGAGGGTTTCGCAACCGGCTTCACTCACAGCCGCACAAATCTGGCCTTTGCTGACACTTTCGCAAGAACAAATGACTGCGGCATCGGGCAAGTCCAGCACGCTACCAAAGGCCGATTCTCCGCCCGCAAGTTTGACGATCAAGGCTTCGGGTTCGGGTGGCAGGGTGATGCCGTTTTTGTAAATTTGCAACAACTGGTTGTAATCGCTGGCTTCTCCCACCAGGATGCCGCCCAGGAGTTTTTTTCCATCTTCCGAAACGTTCAGGCGTTTGTAGATGCCCTTGAGTTTGTCTTCAAACACGATGGCGCGCTGGGGCGCTTGGGTGCCAAACACGTCGCCAAAACTGGCTACGTCGATGCCAATCAGTTTGAGGGAAGTAGACAGGTCTACCACGGGGCTCATGCTGTTATCCTTGCCCAAAATATTACCCACAGCCACTTCGGCCATCTCGTAACCGGGTGCCACCAGAGCCAACACCATGCCTTGATACAGCGCCACTTCGCCAATGGCGTACACGTTGGGATCGGAACTCCGCATGTACTCGTCTACCACGACTCCACCGCGTGGACCTACTTCCAGGCCACCTAAACTAGCCAGTTCATCCCGTGGCAGGATGCCCGCGGAGATGACCAACATTTCAGCGGGCAGGGAGCTTCCATCCACAAACTCCAGGTGACTCATGCGCTCTTGCCCGGCAATCAGACGGGTGTTTTTGCTGAGGTGAACCTGCACGCCAATGCCTTGAATGGCTTCACGCAGCAGGTCAGCAGCTCTTTCGTCCAATTGCCGAGGCATGAGCCGGGGCGCGAATTCCACGACGTGCGTCTCCAACCCTAAATCGCGCACAGCCTTGGCGGCTTCGAGCCCCAGCAAGCCACCGCCCAGCACCGCAGCGGGAGTTGCAACACCTTTTGCTGCGAGCTTCATGCCATATTGAGTGATCTGCTCCAGATCCTCAATGGTGCGATAAACAAATACGCCCAGCTTGTCGTTGCCCACAATGGAGGGGCACAAAAGGGGCTGATCCTGTAGCAAGGATGAGTTTATCATATGTGAAGACCAGACCCTTGTGGGTGCTCAGCGTTTTGGCCTCGCGGTCAATTTGCGTCACCAATTCGCCCAGGTGGAGGGTAATGCCATGGTCGGCATACCACTCCGACGGAGCCAGATAAAGGTCTTGTTCGGTTTTCCCGGAAAAATAGTCACTCAGGTGCACCCGGTCGTACGCTGGGCGCGGCTCTTCACCAAATACCTGCAGTTCGTACGTACCCTGGGGGGCTTGCGCGAGCCACTTTTCGCAGAATTTATAGCCCACCATGCCGTTGCCGATTACGATTATTCGCATCATGTACGTAGATTTTTATTGGCAAAACTACGTAATAATTTAAGTAATGCAAGTTTTTATCCGTAAAAATACTTAATTTTGTGCACAACAAAAGCTACGACTATGGTAATGCGTCACAAAACTCCACGTTTGACCCTGCTGGGAGCAGGGCCTGGAGACCCGGATTTGATTACACGTAAAGGCTGGAAAGCCTTGCAAATGGCGGATGTCGTGCTGTACGATGCCTTGGTTCACCCCGATATGATTGCCGAGATTCCCGCCTGTGTACGTAAAATATACGTAGGAAAACGCAGCGGTAGCCATTGCGCCACCCAAACGGAGATCAATCAACTGATCGTTGAAACGGCGCATCAGTATGGACATGTGGTGCGGCTAAAAGGAGGCGATCCTTTTGTATTTGGCCGGGGGATGGAAGAAATTGAGTTTGCCCGTGCGCATGGCATCCCGCAGATCGAGGTGATTCCGGGCATCAGCAGCGCCATTGCCGGACCAGCAGCAGCGGGCATTCCGGTGACTTCGCGGGGACTGAGCAACAGTTTTTGGGTGTTGACGGCTACTACAGTGGATGGTGCTTTTGCCGCTGACATGGAAAAGGCAGCACAATCGGATGCTACCGTAGTGTTGCTGATGGGGGTGCGCAAAATTCAGGCCATTGCGGAGTTGTTTGGGCAGTTTCGGGGAGCAGAGACACCCATTGCCATTATCCAGAATGCGACCCTGGACAATCAACATACCACGATTGCTCAATTGGGGAACATTGCAACTCGCTTACACGAGGTGGATGTGAATGCGCCAGGGATTGTGGTGATTGGAGAGGTGGTGAGGGTGGGGGAGTGTTGCGCTTCGGTATCTGCCCTTAACCACAACCTTTTTCATTGAGCAATGCCCAATTGATCTCCGGTGGTTGAGGGTAAGTTTTTCGAAGGAAACGATGGTATTCCTTTTCAAAATCGGTTTTGCTTTGATGGATGATTGGCTCTAGGTTATTAACGCCTTGTTTCCAGAGGGTCTCAAATTTAGCTAATCCATACTTCTCCAAAAAAAACTGTACCACACTTCCTGCTTGTAGATAGCCTTCTATATCGGGAAGGGTTCTGAATTGATAAAACAAAGTATCGAGTGGAGCCAATTTCTTCGTGTACAATAAATTCGCAGCAATGGCATGGATGGGATAACCCAAGCACGGATTATCGGCGGATACAGCAATACCTTCTTGTATCCAACTCGCTGGTTCAACCGCATAACCTCCGAATTGATGGATAGAGACAATATGCATCAATTCATGGGTATGGTAAGCCCTCGTTGAATCATTGGTAGCAATCAGTAGGGTATAAGCATCGGGCAATGCCAAACCTTTTGGGGCCATCTTGATGAAAGGCCGCAATTTCTCTCGGTCGTTGAAATAAATAATCTTTACGTTGTAGGATGCCTTTTTGTTTCCCAATAAGCTGATACAGTGATTTCTGGAAACAATTGCCTCATGGACCAACTCATGGATGTGCTGATCAAAAAAAGGATCCAATTCGTAATAAAAGGTGATGTTGTCTTTTTTTATGTGTTTAAATTTTATTTGGCTATGATGCAGAATCGTATCCACAAGGGGGCCATAATAGCTGGTCTGTTGTTGTTCGCTGAATTCTTCGGTTGAAGTGCTGTCAAGCGAAACCTTATCCGTTTTTTTGTGGTTTGTCCTTCCGCATGCAGTCAAAAGAAGCACTATCGTAACTAAAATAGCTACCAGTTTGGTGTGTATCTTCATTGAAGCTTGTAGTTACTACTCCCCAGTTTCGATCTTCCTCCAAATCCCTTCCAAATCCCGATACTCTTCTAACTCCTTTTGTCCATCCGCCACTTTTTTAGCAAAAGCCATCCGATCCTGCGTCAGCGGATGCGAGCTGATGAATTTCAAAAATTCGGGGTCTTTTCCTGCTTCGCCCTGCAAGGTTTTGAACAAATCCACCAAACCATGCTGGTCAATCTGGTTTTTTTCCAAAACCGCCAGCGCTTCCTCGTCGGCCAGGTGTTCGAGTTTGCGGGAATAACTCAGGGTGCTGAGCATCTTGGCATTGTCGATCAAGACTGCCGTTACCCCATTGATGTCTGACAACAAAATCGATACGAACAAGTAGGTAGAAAGGCTGCGCACTTGCGCTTTGATGCTGTGGCGGTGTTTGACGTGCCCCACTTCGTGTCCCAGCAGTGCGGCCAGTTCTTCGGCGGATTTGATCCGATCAAGCAGTCCGGAAAAAACGACAATGCGCCCACCCGGTAGGGCAAAGGCATTGATTTCGCTGGACTCAACGACGGTAATGTTGATCTTGTAATCCGTGTCAAAATTGATTTGCTGCGCAAAACGATTGAGCAAACGCGAGCGCAGGGAGTCTTCCTCTTGCGTGGCGATGAAAGCGGCGTAGGCATCTTCGCCCAGCTCGATTTCAAAACTGCGGGGTACATTACCCGCTATCCAGGAGGCGCCATTCGGCACAATGACAAACGCAAATAAAGCCAGGAGGCCAATCGTCACTGCGATCAGGATGGACATGGTTTTCCAACCCCCACTGAGTACGCGGTGGTAAGCGGGGTTGATGAAATTGTGGCCAGGGTATTTTTTGCCCAAATCCTGCAAAAAATCTGGTTCCTCAACTTCCATACTTTGGTGGGGAAAGTCGCCGTAATGGAAAGTGTTCAGGGCACTTCCCGTATCGATTTTTTTGATCTGATCGAGTTCCCAACGAACGGTTTGTTCCACGCCGTTGGCATCCCGGTAGAGGATCAGCCAATGATCGTCCCGCAGCATGAGAAAAGCATTCATGCTGCGGGACGATTGACCATCGTAATATTTTACTGCGTAATCTTGCATGTGGAGTTGTGGTATTAAGTGCTGGAACTTTGTTAATCGACAGAATTCAACGCCGAGATTTTGGATTTCAGCGACTTGTTTTGAGCGCAATGCGCGATTGTAATGAAAAATAAGGAAGATGAAATTCAAGATCAAGTTGAAAATGTCGATTAATAAGGTTCCAGCACTTACATCAAACCCATGTCCAGGGCATCCATCAAATCATCACCGGTAGCATCGCGGTAATCATCTTCGGTTTGTTCGAGGGCATCGGGATTAAAAGCACCTTCCAAGGTCAGGTTGTCGAAGATGTATTTGATGTTGCGAATCATCACCCAAGGCGTAGCAAGGCCCAGGGTGAACACCATCAAAAGCCCGTTGATGATCGTCAGCTCGAAGTAATTGCCCGCCGTAAAGCTGGTGCGGACTTTAATGGTTTCTTCGTCTTGTTGGATACGGACATGGGAGAAAAGGAACTTCAGGCGGTCTTTCATCCACCAAAAACCATAGATACCCAAGGTAATGAGGGTAATGAAATAGCCCGCAAGGTTGAGCGCAAACCAATCGGTTCCGTTGCCTTTGAACGAAAATTCAGCATTGCCAAAACGGATGTTGTCAATGACGTAGCGGCGCAGTTTTATTTCAAACCAAAAACTGTAAATGCCAAAAGTGACCAGGGTGAGTAAAAATCCCTGGATACAAATGCGGATCAACTCCGACAATTGGCCGCGGTAACCGAAATGAATGCCTCGCCAGGAGGTACGCGACATGCGGTAGCGCATGGCCCCATGAATGGCAATGGGCGTCAGTAAAGACATTCCCGCGAAAAAGATGAGAAAGCCAATAAAGGCGAAAAAGAATTATCCAGCCAAATAAAAATGAAAAGCACCAGATAAAGGGCGAGAATGATGCCCACGGCCTTGATGAAACCGACAAACATTTCTTTCCCGGTGCCATGAAAAGTAAATCGACTGCCTTCAAATTCGGTCTCCTGGTAGAGGTATTTCAGGGTAGCAGCCCGCGCCCAAGGGTAATACAGCCCCAAGGTGAGCAGGGTAAGGAGCATGTTGACAATAAAGATTCCGAAGAGTTTGGAGCCTTCGCCCCAAAAACTCAACTGGCGGTTTTGATCATCCAGGATTTCCATAATATAGGTTTAGGGTTTTATAATAAAATAAATATACAATGTTAATTTGAAAAAAAAAGTTCCAACTAATTCATACTAAATCAAATAAATTCAAGACTCCGGGAGTACGCGCTACATTGAATGCTTCGGCATAAGTAAATCCGGCGTCCCGCCCATACGAACGCGCTTTTGCCCGCATAAACGCCATAAAATCTTCACCGGAGATGGGGGTACTCAGCTCCTGGCTGTATTCATCGGCGCTGGGCAAATAGAATTGGGAGCGGAACGTCAGGATCAATTCCATCTTTTTTTCAAAATAATCACTGATGTCTACTACAAAATCAGGCTGGAGGTTGCGGTCCTGGATGTAGTGGTAGACGGCTTTGGGACGCCAACGTTCCTGGGGATTTCCAGTGGAGTCGAAGGTTTCTATTTTGGCCAAACCCGCATAAAAGCACGCATCGGCGCAGAGTTTGGCGGCTCGGCCATGGTCGGGATGGCGGTCGTCCAGGGCGTTGGCCAGCACAATTTCGGGTTGGTAAGTCCGAATGACCTGGATGATTTTGTGGATGTTTTCAGGATTGTATTGAAAAAGTCCATCCGCCATGTCCAGGTTAACGCGGACCAAAGCCCCCATGAGCGCTGCGGATTCGGCGGCTTCGCGGGCACGGATTTCGGCAGTGCCACGGGTACCCAATTCTCCACGGGTAAGGTCGAGCAAACCGACGGCTTTGCCTTGGGCGATGTGGCGGAGCACAGTGCCGCTGGAGGAGAGTTCTACATCATCGGGGTGTACGCCGATGGCGAGGATATCGAGTTTCATGGTTGTTTTTTAGCTTCCACGACTGAAGTCGTGGGTTGAGTATGTGTGTGGCCTCCCACGACCGAAGTCATGGGTTGGCGTGGTAAAATGGGGCGATCACACAGGATCAACCCTACTATTTTGCTTCCTCCCAGAGGAGATCCATTTCGGCAAGGGTCATGTCGTTGAGGTCTTTGGGGGCCTTGGCTTCGATGTATTCAAAGCGCTTTTTGAATTTTTGGTTGATGCGTTCCAGGGCGGTTTCGGGGTCAATGTTGACAAAGCGGGCGTAATTGATCAGGGAGAACAGTACGTCGCCAAATTCTTCTTCACGTTTGGCCTGGGGCATGTCTTTTTCCAGGGTTTCTTTAAACTCCTGGATTTCTTCCTCTACTTTGTCCCAAACCTGCTCGGCGTTGTCCCATTCGAAACCTACCTGTTTGGTCTTTTCCTGCATACGGTAGGCTTTGACCATGGCGGGCAAGGATTTGGGGACGCCCGCGAGGACCGATTTTTTGCCTTCCTTGAGCTTGAGCTGTTCCCAGTTCCTTTTGACCTCTTCTTCGTCTTTGACCTTTACATCACCGTAGATATGCGGGTGGCGTTTGATGAGTTTGTCACAAACGGCGTTGAGGGCATCGGCGATGTTGAAGCTATTTTGCTCGTCGGCAATTTTGGCATAAAAAACCAGGTGCAACATCAAATCACCAATTTCCTCCTTGATGCCTGGAACGTCTTCTTCCAGAATGGCGTCGGCCAGCTCATAAGTCTCTTCAATGGTGAGGTTGCGGAGGCTCTGGAAGGTTTGTTTTCGATCCCATGGACATTGCTCGCGCAGTTCGTCCATGATGGTGAGCAAGCGGGCAAAGGCATCGAGTTTGTGTTGCATGGAGTGTTATTTATGAAATAAACAGGTCAAGTCCGCAAAATTAAACCTAAATTGCACAACCGGAGTTTAATTGGAATAAAATTCAGTGTATGGAAATCTTGAAAACTTTTCTGGCGGCCTTCACGGTTTTTGGGCTGGCTTTTTTGCTGCTCAACATCCGCTACCTCTTTACCGGAAAGGAGTTCCGGGGCACTTGTGCGAGTAGTTTCAGTGGAAACAAAGGAGAGGGTCAGGTGTGTTCAATGTGTGGCCGCAAGCCCGATGAGGAGTGTGGCATGCCGGAGGTGAAGTAAGTGTTTAATAATGCCCAATCGACAACATCACCAGTGTACAAGCAATCTCTGTCTCTATTCCTTTTTCTTTGGCCATTCTAACCAATTCAAAATTCTCCGTCCCAGGATTAAAAATGATGCGTTTCGGCTGCAAGCCTAAAATGTAGTCGTAATATTCTTTTTGTCTTTCTGGATTGAGGTACAAAGTAATGGTATCCACTGCCTCGGCCTGAGGCTGGCCTTTTTGAATGTCTACACCAAAAATATTGGCTTCCCGCAAACCTACTGCTACCACCTCATGGCCCTTGGCCCGCAAACGGCGCACCGCATCGTAAGATACCCTTGTCGGGTTTTCAGATGCACCCAATACCAGTGTTTTTTTCATTTTTTCAGCTTTCAGCTATGAGCAATCAGCTATCAGCAACAACCAGATTAGTCAAAATGTTTGATGCTGAATAAAGCTGATGGCTCATTGCTCATTGCTGATAGCTGACTGCTGATGGCTGACCGCTATACCAACAGTTTGATCGGCTCTTCCATAATGTCTTTGAACGTCTGCAGGAACTGCGCGCCCGTCGCTCCGTCTACCACCCGGTGGTCGCAAGACAGCGTCACTTTCATGGTATTGCCGACCACGATTTCGCCGTTTTTGACGATGGGTTTTTCAAAAATACCCCCGACCGCCAGGATACAGGCATCTGGTGGATTGATGATGGCCGTAAATTCGTCGATGCCGAACATCCCCAGATTGGAAATGGTGAAGGTATTGCCTTGCATTTCATCGGGTTGCAGTTTGCGTTCTTTGGCTTTCCCGGCGAGGGTTTTCACCTCGGTATTGATTTGGGACATGGTCTTCATGTTGGCGTACCGGATCACCGGAACCAACAGTCCATCTTCAACGGCTACGGCTACACCAATATTGATGTCTTTGTTGTAGCGGATTTTATCGCCCAGCCAGGAAGAGTTGATCGCAGGGTGTTTGGTCAAAGAAGCGGCTACGGCTTTGATGACCAAATCGTTGAAAGAAAGTTTGGTAGGAGAAACCTCATTCAACTGTTTGCGCATGGCGATCGCCCGATCCATGTTGATTTCGATGGTCAGGTAGAAATGGGGTGCCGTAAACAAACTCTCGCCCAAACGGCGTGCGATGACCTTGCGCATTTGGCTAACGCCTACTTCTTCAAAATTACTACCGCCAGCATTGAAGGCAAAAGGTACGCTAGCTGGCTCTCTGCTTTTGCAGCAGGAGTAGGACTTGGGCTTGGTTGAGGTGTAACTGCGGGCGTAGGCGTAACTACTGCGGTAGCACCTTTACCTTCGAGGAAGGCTTCCACGTCCTTCTTGACGATGCGACCCTGATCGCCAGAACCCACCACTTGTTCGAGGCTTACGCCCGATTCTTTGGCGATGTTTTTGGCCAGCGGAGACGCCTTGATGCGACTGTCTTCTCCCACAGCGGCGGCAGCAGGAACTTCAGCTGCTGGAGCAACGGCGGGCGTGCTTTGCCCATTGGCCGTAGGTGCGGCAGCGCTGCTGCCGTTGGCTGCGGCAAGTACCGCTTGCCAATCTTCGCCAGGTTGACCAATGACGGCAATCACCCCATCAATGGCTACGGGGCCTTCTTTTACGGCAATATGTAGGATGACGCCTTCTACAAAAGCATCCAATTCCATCGTGGCTTTGTCCGTCTCCACCTCTGCCAGGGTTTGCCCCGGTTCCACACGGTCGCCTTCTTTTTTCAACCAACCAATGATGTTGCCCTCTTCCATCGTGTCACTCATGCGGGGCATCCGGATGACTTCAGCCATATGTTTTGCTTTTTGTCGTTTTTACAGAATTACTAAATTCGCGACCAAATTTACAGTAATACCGATAGCACGCCAATTTGTTTGAAGAAAATTTTATGTTAGTCGTTATCTTTGTGCTTATGAACTTCTCATCCAAACTTCTTGAAGACGCCGTAAACGCATTTGCGAGCCTGCCTGGCATTGGTAAAAAGACCGCATTGCGTTTGGTTTTGCACCTGGTCACCCGCGAAGTAGATACGGTGGATCAGTTTGGTGATGCCATCGTAAAAATGCGGCGTGAAATCAAATCCTGCAAAGTTTGCCACAATCTTTCCGACGAGGAATTGTGCATGATTTGCCGCGATGCCCGCCGCGATCACCAGGTGGTTTGTGTGGTAGAAAACATCCGCGATGTCATGGCCATCGAAGATACTGGCCAATACAGGGGTTTGTACCACGTTCTGGGCGGAGTCATTTCTCCACTGGAAGGGGTTGGACCATCTGAACTTACCATTGATAGCCTGGTACAAAGAATTACCACAAACGAGGTCAAAGAAATCGTGATGGCCATTAGTCCGACCATCGAAGGAGAAACTACCATTTTTTACATCTCCAAACGGTTGAAAGACCTGCAGGTGAACATCAGCACCATCGCCCGCGGGGTATCCTTCGGGGGGGAGCTGGAATACGCCGACGAACTTACCTTGGGGAGGTCGATTGTGGCCCGGATACCGTATCAGAGACAGGAATAGGGGGTTCGGGGGTTCGTAGTTCGAAGGTTCGAGGGTTAACCGAACCCCCGAACTACGAACCCCCGAACCCTCAAACCCCCGAACCCTATGAGACTGAGCATCATCATCGTCAACTACAACGTAAAATTTTTCCTCGAACAAGCCTTGTTGGCCGTCCGGCGGGCAGCAGCAGGTTTGGTGGTAGAGGTTTGGGTAGTGGATAATGCTTCCAGAGATGGGTCGGTACAAATGGTGCAAGCGCGTTTTCCGGAAGTGCAGGTGATTGCAAATGAACGCAATGTGGGTTTTTCGAAAGCCAACAACCAGGCCATTCGGCTGGCCACGGGGGAATTTATCCTCCTGCTCAATCCCGATACCGTCATAGCTGAAGACACCCTGCGCAGCAGCCTGGATTTTATGGAAAAACACCCCCGTGCTGGGGCGCTGGGGGTGAAGATGATCGACGGCACGGGGGTGTTTTTACCCGAGTCCAAACGGGGTTTCCCTTCGCCCTTTGTAGCTTTTTGCAAAACATTCGGCTTATCGCGCATTTTTCCCAAGTCCGGGGTTTTTAACCGCTACCATTTGGGGCATTTGTCCAAAGACCAAAATCACGAAGTAGACGTACTGTCGGGCGCATTTATGCTGATCCGTAAAGTGGCGCTGGATCAGGTGGGTTTACTCGACGAGCAATTTTTTATGTACGGCGAAGACATCGACCTGTCTTACCGCATCCAACTGGGTGGATATAGCAACCACTACCTGGCCGATACCCGCATCATCCATTACAAAGGTGAAAGCACCAAAAAAGGCAGCGTCAATTACGTGCGCATTTTTTATCAGGCAATGATCCTTTTTGCCCGTAAACATTTCCGGGGGGGCAATGCGCGCATTTTTGTGTTCATGTTGCAAATGGCGATTTATTTTCGGGCCATGCTAACCCTGGTGTCCAATTTTTTCCAACGCGCCTGGTGGCCAATTCTGGATGCCCTCGTTTTATTTTTGGGCTTGGTGCTTTTGAAAAAATCCTGGGCGGTTTACCATTTCAACAACCCCGATCATTTCGATGATTCTTTTTTGTACTTCAATACGCCCCTCTACATCGGCATCTGGCTGTTTACCCTTTTTTTTAGCGGAGCTTATGACCAGCGCACCAACCTATGGCAAGTGGTGCGGGGTATCTTGTTGGGTGCAGTAGGCATTGCGGCCATTTACGGATTTCTGGATTTGGTGTACCGCAGTTCGCGGATGTTGATTGTACTGGGCACGGTTTGGGCCTTGTTGGCCATTCCAGTTTTACGCGCGCTGATCAGCAGTTTGGGCAAAGGCAATTTTACCCTGGAAGAAGAGGAGGAAAAACGCCTGGCCATCATCGGTTCTGTGGAGGAAACGCGGCGGGTTGAAGCCCTGCTGCGGGCCATCGGGATGCGCAAAAAGACCATTGGCCTGATTGCGCCAGAGATGAACCCGGCGGAATCTCATTTGTTTTTGGGAACCCTGGCTGATCTGCCCGCCCTGGTGCAGCTTTTCCGACTAGATGAATTGATTTTTTGTGGCAAAGACCTGCGCAATACCGAAATCATTGCCAGCATGGAGCGCATTGGCGATCAGTTGGCGTACAAGATTTTACCCGAAGGAAGTGATACCATCATCGGCAGTAGCCACAAGGATTTGAATGGGGAGTGGTATCGTCTGGACGCCCAATACAACATTTCCCGGCCTGAAAATCGTCGCAACAAACGGCTCATGGATCTGTTGCTGGCCTTGGTATTGCTGCCTACTTTCCCCCTCAGTATTTTCCTGAATGTGCGCAAACAACTATTGTGGGCCAATGCCTGGCCAGTGTTGATTGGCCGCAAGACCTGGGTCGGCTACAGCCATGCAGAAGCGGACTTGCCCAAACTCAAACCAGGCGTGTTGAATCCAATGGATGCGATACCTGAGGTTGTATTAAGTGAATATGGCCAACGCAAACTAAACCAGAATTATGCCAGGGATTACCAGGTAGGGGAGGACTTGCGCTTGCTTGGGGTTTATTGGAGCAGGCGCGGTTGATCCAGGGGGGGTGGGGGGGGGGGCGTGTTGAGATTCAAACCGGGAAAAAAATCCGCCACAGGCAGGGAGCTAAACGGTTACGTTCCGAAAGCCTTCAATCGGCTTTCAATTTCACGCGCCTCCATTTCCGCCAAAACGGCCTCATGATCTTCCCATTGCGCCTCAAACTTTCGCATAAATTCCCCCAAAGCCTTGCCTTGTAGCTCAGGAAATAGCCTCATCACCACCTGGCCAGAATACTTTCCGCGCAGCTGTTGCACAAAACCTTCTCTTTGGCGCTCTTGCTCAATTTTTTTCAACAAATGGGCTTCTGGAAAAAATGCCTCAATCATTGGCAGATAGGCATCGCGTTCTTCCTGAAAAGTGAAGGTTTGGGTGATGCGATTTTCTTGCAACCACTGGATAAAACGCTGCATGGTATGGCGCTCTTTTACCCGCTTGGCAGTAGTTGCATCTTGCTCCTCATAAGGTTTAATGGAAAAATATGGACTTGCCGTGGCCCAGCGGAACATCTCGTCCAGCGTGTCAAAACCGCGCTCCCAATGGGCGTAATCCAGGTCCAAAAAAGCAAAGATGCGGGCAAAATCCAGCGATACGGGCAGGTCTTTTTGAAAGTGCCCATCGGTCCTGCGGAAAACGTATTGCAGACCCTGTTCTCCGTATTTGAGGTTGAAACGTTTGAATATTTTACCCAAAATATTACCAATGTCGTTGAAGGAGAGGTAGTGATAGGTGGATTCAAAAAAAGCCTGCTCCTTGCAGAAATAATCTACTTGAAAATGCTGATAAACGGTGCTGAACACCGCTCCTGCCGACTTGTATTGCTCAATGCCCAGGTCTTGTACGATCTGCATCCGCAAATCTTGCCAGGTACTTTGGATGGCGGCATCCGAAATGATGATGTCTACGTCGCCAAAATCGGCTTTGCTCCGGTAATAACGAGGAATGCGGTACTGATCCCCCATTTTGCGATCGAGGTATTCCCGCAATTCCGTTTCAATGACGGCGTATTGCGCCTGCGGCAAGCGACCAAGTTTGAATAAATTCCCACCCATGATTCCATTCAATTAAGGGGTTTTGAGGTAAAACTTAAACAAGCACATTAAGTTCCAAAAACTTAACACTCCTAACCGACAAAAATATTTGGAGCAGGGTTAAAAAACCTTATTTTGCCGCTCAAATTCAAACGATTTTATCATCTTTTTGAAAAAACCATTATGAAATTGCTTCTCTGCACTTTTTCTTTATTGTTCTTTTTTGCCATTGGTTCTATCCAAGCACAGTCTGCTCCTGCTGCGGTTCCTGCGCTGGATACGGTTGCGGCAAAAGATTTCTTGGGTAAATACGATACGGGCGGTATGGGCACCATCGTCGTTACTTTGGAACAAGGTAAACTGATTGGTTCTATGGAAGGCCAGGGTAGTGCGCCACTGGTCCCCACTTCCACTCCTAATGTATTTAACATCGAAGGGTTTGATGGCACCGCAACCTTCATCCGCGATGAAAGTAAAAAAGTAATCAAAGTCAAATTAGCCGTAGAAGACCAGGTCATTGAAGGTACCAAATTGTGATATCGGAATAATGCGATTGGAAAATGGGCTGTCGATTCGCTTGGATCGGCGGCCCATTTTTTATTATCGCAAGATTCGGGTTGGAAAGCAAACCCCAGTCTGGTATCTTTGAAAAAAGGTAGAAGCAATGCACACCAACAATATGGAAAACCTTGAAGATCGTGTAGGAAAAAACCTGACTTTAGACCCCGCCGACTGGCGCCAAATGCGGGAACTAGGGCACCAAATGATCGACGATGTTATGGATTACCTCGAAAACATCGGCGAGCAACCCGTTTGGAAACCCATTCCTCAAGAAGTTAAAACCTTCCTCTCCCAAGATATTCCCCGCGAACCCCAAGACATCGAAGCCATTTATCGGGAATTTAAACAATACATTTTTCCTTATACCAAGGGCAATATTCACCCCCGGTTTTTTGCCTGGGTACAAGGTACGGGCACCCCCCTCGGCGTTTTGGCCGACCTGCTAGCCGCCACCATGAACCCCAACGTGACCATTGGTGAACACGCCGCGCTGTACGTCGATCAACAAGTGGTCAACTGGTGCAAACAACTATTGAACTACCCCGCCGAGTCATCGGGAATTTTACTGAGCGGCGGCTCCATGGCCAACATCACCGCGCTGACCGTAGCCCGTAACCACCAGTTGCAAAAGAACATTCGCAAAGATGGCTTGTACCAAGCCGGTGCCCAACTAACCTTGTATTGCTCTGCCGAAACCCATAGCTGCATCCAAAAGGCGGTCGAAATCCTGGGCCTGGGTGGCGATGCGGTGCGTAAAATATCGGTCAATGCGCGTTACGAAATCAACATAGACGAATTGGTCAACACCATCGAAGCGGACCTGGCGCAAGGCCATCAACCTTTCTGTATCGTCGGCAGCGCCGGAACCGTCAATACCGGAGCCATTGATCCGATGGACGAACTCTTGGCCATTTGTCAGCGCTACCAATTGTGGTTTCACGTGGATGGCGCTTACGGAGCCTTGGCCAAATTGGATCCACACTATGCCTTGGCGCTAAAAGGAATCGAACAAGCCGACAGCGTGGCTTTTGATTTGCACAAATGGCTGTACGTACCCTATGAAGTGGGCTGCACCCTGATCAAAAACGCCGAAGCCCACCGCAGCGCTTTTGCCATCACGCCCAACTACCTTTTGCAAGAAAAGCGTGGCCTGGCCGGAGGTCTGGAATCCATCAACAACTACGGTTTCGAATTGTCGCGCGGATTTAAAGCGCTCAAAATCTGGATGTCGATCAAAGAACATGGCCTGGCCAAATACGCCGCCATGATCCAGCAGAATAACCTGCAAGCTGCTTATTTGGGGCAATTGGTGGAAAATGCACCAGAATTGGAATTGCTCGCTCCGGTGTCTTTAAGCATCGTTTGTTACCGCTACGTGCATCCCACCTTGTCGGAACTGGAACTCAATGCCCTGAACCGGGAAATCCTGATTCAATTGCAGGAACAGGGCATTGCCTCCCCTTCCTCCACGCTGTTGCAAGGGCGGTACGCCATTCGGGTGTGCATTGTGAATCAACGCACAAAAATCTGATCTGGAATTGCTGATACAAGCCACCTTGCAAATTGGAAATGAGCAGTTAGCTCCATTATTGACACCCAAAACCCTTGCGGTATGAAAAACATTCAACTTGTTTTAACCTTCTTGTTGAGCCAAATGACCTTTGGCATACATGCCCAGACGCCGAAACCCCTCCGCGTAGGGGTAATCGGACTCGTGCACGACCATGTCAACTGGATTTTGGGCCGGGCCAAAGCCAATGACATCGAAATTGTCGGCATCGTAGAGCCCAACCGTGCATTGGTGCAGCGTTATGCCAAAAAGCCCGGGTTTGATGTCAATTTGGTATACAGTACCATCGAAGAAATGGTGGAAAAAACCAAACCCGAAGCGGTAACTGCCTTCAATTCCATCTACGATCACCTCAGCACGGTAGAGTATTGTGCGCCACGCGGCATTCATGTGATGGTGGAAAAACCACTCGCCGCCAGTTGGAAACACGCCCAACGCATGATCGAGTTGGCGCAAAAACACCACATTCAACTCTTGACCAACTTCGAAACCACCTGGTACGGCAGCAACGCCAAAACCTATGAACTGATTCATCAGGACAACAAAATTGGGCCGATCCGCAAAATGGTGTTCCATCATGGCCACCCTGGACCCATCGAAATTGGGTGTAGCGCCGAGTTTTTGGCTTTCCTTACCGATCCAGTGCTGAATGGTGGGGGTGCCTTGACCGATTTTGGTTGTTATGGCGCAAATCTGGCCACCTGGTTGCTCAAAGGGGAAACGCCCAAAAGTGTGTTTTGTAGCCTGCGCCACATCAAGCCCAACTTGTACCCGAAAGTGGACGATGAGGCCACCATCGTGCTGGAATATGCCAACACCCAAGTCATCATCCAGGCTTCCTGGAATTGGCCCTATGGGCGCAAAGACATGGAAGTGTACGGCCAAAACGGGATCATTGAATGCCTCAATGGCAAAGATATGCTGGTAGGTCCCAAATTGGAAGACCGGGGTAAGCCACTCGTAGCGGAGGCCCTGCCCCCAGGACTGAACGATCCTTTTGCGTACCTGGAAGGGGTCATCCGAGGGCGCATCAAAGTTCAACCTTTTGACTTATCCGCACTGGACAACAACCGCATCGTGGTACAAATTTTGGAAGCGGCCAAACGTTCGGCGGAAACGGGGAAAGTGGTGGAGTGGGGGAAGTTTTTCAAAAATAAATAAGTAACACTCACTTCCGCAACAACACAATCTGCCCCAAATGATATACATCGTGGTGGATTAAACCATGCAGCATCACGTAATAGCTATAATTGCGGCCTTCTACCACTTGTTCCAATCGGGAATCATCGGTTTGTTCCAGCTGTTCGAGCAATTGGAGCTGGCTATCTTCAAACTGTTGAGGGTGATGAGCCAACTTTCTTCGTTGGGTCTACTTTGGGGTAATTGGCCGTAGCATCAACATCGTAAGTCGTATTGCCCCGTAATTTTTCAACGGCAAAACGCCGCCAGGCGGTCATGTGTTCGACCATTTCAATCAGAGAATGACTATCCACATCACGTTGTCCCAATTGATCGGTGGTTACTTTGCGCAGTGTATCCATTACTGAGGGGCCGTGCCAGGCGGCGCCATCAAAAGTTCGGCGCAGCAATTCAATGATTCCTTGACGATGCATAAAGCAGAGGTGTATGTGGTGCTTAGACAGGCTCTCAAGATACAAAAAGCAATCGAGAAGAATATTAAATTACCTCATTAAATAACACCTGAAAAAAAAAATAAACTGAATATAGCTTTCCCCGTATAGAATATGTAGCTTTGTCGTCCCTCCTCCCGGGAATCTACAGCCCAATCATTAGACTTGTTGCAACGAGAGACTGCTTGGCTCAAAAATGGTCTTTTTTCCCTGCTTTTCGTTTATTTTCTCGTCCGTAGCGCTGCTACGCACTCGAAAATAAGCCTCAATCAGGAACAAAATCCCTTGTTTTTGCTCTCAAGCGCTCCCGTTGCAACAAGTCTATTAGACTCATTCGGAAACACTAGACAACTTGGTAGCTAAAACAACATCATTGGCTCAAAGCAGCGCTGCAAATTGTGCAATCTGCTGCGGGGGATTACATCACTGCACTTCAGCACTGGAGCAGTATGCACTCGGATTGGGGCATACTTACACCGATCACACCAGATCTTGGGATTGGTTGCAACAAACTTTGGCCAGCCAGGCGAATCATGGGAGCATCCCCAATGTGCAACAACCGCAAGCCAGTACACTGCCATTCCACAGCATTCTGGCCTGGCACTGGTGGAAAAAAGATCCTAAAACCGCGCGCATTGAGGCGTGTTACGAGGCACTCCTGAAAACACATGCTTATTGGTATGAGCAACGTGATCCCCATGAATTGGGACTTCCTTGTATTCATTTTGTGGAAGAAAGTTTGTGGCCGGAAAGCTTGCAGGCGATTTATGGTACGGGTAGTTTTCAAGTCCAAGATCCCGGATTTTTGGCTTTGCTTTGCCGCGCCAATGAGTGTTTGGCTGACATGGGCGAAGCCCTGGGCAAAGACCTTTCCACCCTGCTCGAATGGCAAGAATTGACCGTATTTGGTTTAAATGAAGACCTTTGGGATGACCGAACCAATATCTATTGTCCATACGATGTTGTGCAGGCCAAACGTTTGCCTGGTCCATCCTTGTCCAACTACTTACCGATGTGGGCTGGAGTACCCGATCAAGAACAAGCCGAACGCCTCGGTCGCAGCCTGGTCAAAAGTTTTTTCCGGGAAGAATATTGGGCATTACCCACCCAAATCCCGCAAGAGAAGACTGGGGAAACGGAAACTTCATTGGCGGTTTCCCCTTTGCTCAATCGACTGATGTACACAGGGCTGATTCGCTATGGATTCGTGGAAAACGCCAATTATTTGCTAAGAAAACGGTACAAATGGTTGGTTCTTACGGGTTTTATCCGGCCTATCACGCTTTGATGCATCCATACGACAACATTGGCATTGGCAGTGGAAACGATGCAGGAACCGCTGCTATTGTACTCGATTTGACCAATGGACAATTGGAAAAACGCAGTTTTGAACAGCATTGGTAAAGTAAAGTAAGCGCATGATTTTAAGCGTAGGTCTCAACATGCTCAAAGGTAATAAATGGTAATTTTGGAGATTCGTGAAATACTCAAAAATGTCCACATGAGATCGCTTCTTTTTCTCCTTAGTCTCTGCACGGGCGTCCTTTCTGCCCAATCCGATTCCACGTACGCCGAACGCCTGGGCTGGCCCAAAGGTGCGAAAGTGCTGATCATGCACGTAGATGATGCCGGCATGTCTTGGGATTCCAACGAAGGTGCCATCCAGGCCCTGACGAAGGGCGTTGCCAACTCCGTAAGCGTAATGATGCCCTGCGGTTGGGTTCCTGGTTTTGTACACCAACTGAAAAAGTACCCCGAAATTGACGCTGGGCTACATCTTACCCTTACCTCGGAATGGGATGATTACCGTTGGGGGCCGCTGAGTGGGAAGCCCGCCGTGCCCGGCCTGGTTGATGCTGAAGGTGCCTTGTGGCCAGAAGTAGAAGACGTGGTAAAAAATGCCTCTGCTGATGAAGTAGAGCAAGAAATACGGGCGCAGTTGGAACGTGCCCGCAACATGGGTTTTCAGCCTACCCACATGGATTCGCATATGGGGACTTTATTTGCTTCACCTGCATTTTTGCAACGTTACGTCAAAGTTGGCATCCAGGAGCGTATCCCGGTAATGATGCCCGCCGGACATTGCAGCATGATTGCAGAAACCAACAAACTGGATGTACCAACGGTAGGTTTGTTGCGCAGTATGGGCAAAACCCTCTGGGACAACGGGCTTCCTGTACTCGACGACTTGCACAATGAAACCTACGGCATGCGCATTCCACCAGGGCTGAATGACCATCAAATGCAAAAGTTAAAAACCAAACTCTTGCTGGAATCTTTTACACGGCTGAAATCAGGGTAAACGTTGATCGTGCATTGCACCGCACCTTCACCCATTTTCAAACACATTTCAGGTTCTGGAGACGTCCGCAAGAGCGACCTCCTGGCGATGCAGTCACCGGAGCTAAAAGCATATCTGCAAAAGGAGGGAATTGTTTTGACCACCTGGCGGGAACTGATGCAACGGCGGCAAGCTTTGATTAAAAAATAAAAAATTGACTTTTGTGGAACGCATCTGGCAACACCAAACACCTATAATTGTGTTGACAATCCATCATGCATATCCCCCAATTTTAGGTTCTCATGAATTGGTGATGAGGCATTTGTTCAAGGTATGGTGCCTGGGCAGATGCCTCATTTTTTTGTTGAACTAAAATTACATGATCTCCAGATCCAAATTCCGATAGGGAGCCAAACGCTGGTGCTCGGGATCCAATTCAGTGATCAACACATCCAGGTCATCCAGGCCACATACCCGAATTTTTGGCTGGAATCCAGTTTTTCTGCAATCGACAAAGCCACAACTTTTTTGGAAGATTCCATCATGGCTTTTTTGATGGTGACCACTTCCCAGTCCGATTCAGTCATGCCATCGATGGCGTCGATGCCGTTGACCCCCATCAGGCAGAGGTCTGGGCGAATGTCTTTGAGGGTGCGCACCACTTCGCCGCCCACGGCAATTCCGGCCGCTTTGGACAAATGTCCACCGATAAAAATGGTTTCGGAGCCCTGGTGTTCCAACAGCTGCATGGCCGTGGACAAACTCATGGTGACAAAAGTGACCTTTAAGTCTTGGGGCAAAATCCGGGCAATCTCCAAGTTGGTAGACCCCCCACTGATCAAAACCAGCATCCCTTCGCGCAACAAACTAATGGCTTTGTGGGCAATGATGGTTTTTTTCCTGATAAGCGTATATCTCGTTTTCCTTGTAGGAATAAACATGGTAAGATTCTGGAAAGTGCTCCCCGCGGGACTTTGATGATTTTTCCAGCATCGGCCACTCCTGCAAATCCCGGCGTACCGTATCTTCTGATACATCGAGCTTGATGCTAAGATCGGTGAGTACCACTTTATTGTGGATGTTTACCTCGCGCAAAATCAGCGCCTGACGTTCTTTTTTCAGCATAACTTAGGTTCCTTATGGGTCTCAAGATAAGCACATTCAGCATATGCGCTTATTTAAGTCTAATAAAAAAGCCTGCCGAATGATTTTCGGCAGGCTGGTAATAGCTAGCAAATAGTGTGTTTATCTTTCAGCAGTTTGTGCGATCCACAAACCGATTTTTTCGTATTTCTTGCACAAAAGTGCAGGTTTTTTCTCAAAAACCCAAATTTTTGCCTGTATTTTATTTCAAAACCAGCCTGTTTTGCCAGTTGCATAGCCGTTTCTTGCAAAAAGAGCAATGTTGTTTATTCATGGTATTGGATCAGCCCCAACATCGGATCCTGTTGAATCTTGGCCACCTGTAATCCCAATGTTTCGAATTGCGTTTTATCTCTTCCTGAAAATATTGAGCAATTGAGCCGACAAAATGGATGGGTAAATGTTGACTGCCTTCCAGCAGCAGCACGCAGCGTTTGAGAAACAAATTGAACTGCCGGTCCAGTAAATCTTTGAGGATGGGGTCGTGGCGATGTTGGTGCGCAAAAGGGGCAAAAGTGGCTAAAAACCGATTGGGATAGGGCAGTTGATACACCGATTGCAGGATATTGTCCCGGGTGAGGTGATATTGTTCATTGAGCTCCTCGCGGAGATTTTCGGGCATTTCTAGGTTCAAAAAAGAACGGATGAGGTCTTTGCCAATGGCGGCGCCACTGCCCTCATCGCCCAGAATAAATCCAAGGCCACCGGCAGTTTCTACAATTTGGCTGCCGTCATACCGGCAAGCATTTGAACCCGTACCTAAAATGCAGATGATCCCTGGTTGGTGTTGGGCCATCGAACGGGCTGCGGCCAGGAGGTCGGTCTCCACATGTACCGTAGTGGCTTCCTGAAACATGAGGCGCAACAATTGATTCATGCGTCGCCGCTGCTTCTTCAGCTTTACAACCCGTACTGTAAAAATGCAATTCCTGGACAGGCTCCGGGATGCTGCGCTTGACTTCGCGCAAAACATCCACAATCCCTTCATCGCTGAGGAAATACGGGCTGATGCCTTGGGTTTGCAGTTGATGCACAATACGTCCTTCGTGAACGGCGGCCCAATTGGCTTTTGGTTGCCCCACTGTCGACCAGGATTTTCATAGGCCGGTGCTGTGGTTGTGCGCTAAGGAAAACGCATCCATGGCTTTGCACGCTACCGTGTTTGAGCAATAAAGAATGTGCTTCCTCGTAGGGAGGTCCAGGTTTTGCACCAGCATCTTTGCCCCACGATCCACCAATTTGATCTTGGGAGAGCTTCTCATGTCCACCATCTTGTTGTCCAGTACCTTCCCAAACGGATCATTACGCTGGTACTGAGCATATTGAGTACTCATTTTGCAGTACCGGCTTTGGAGTCGGGTGCTACTGGTCACAAATCAGTCCCGGCACCGCTTCTACCTGGAAGTCCCGCATCTGCAGCCAGCGACGAACCAGGTTACAGGTTACACAACCCGTAACGATACACACGCTTGCGGCAATCTGTAAACTCCAATGATTTAGGTGGGTCCGGAGGCAGCAATGCCAACTACAGCATCCCCTTTCATCAATGCCGTAGGGCCAGCATATCTTCCCAGGTTTGAGTCCAACTGTTTTCAGTTGCTTCAATGGCATGCCGGATCGCCCGGTCTCCGCCAGCAATGAGCCCAACGACCAAATCTTCGGGAACACTGAAGGTGGAGGGACACTCGGAAGCGTCCAATACACCCAGACGTCCACTGGCGCCTGCACCGATGTAAACAGCCGCGTCCGCCGTGTTGCATTTTGTCAACCACGGCATCGACCACGGCCCAATTTGTGAATGGCTGCTGCCACCGCGATGGGCAGCTTGATCCTCGCGGTTCATGTTTTCCAATAACCTCCCGAACGGTCATCTTTTCAAGATGTCGGTATTGCGATGGCGCTTCGGTAATTTTTCCATAATCCGCTGCGATAAGAACTTAAAAACGATAATGAATGCGAAATTATCCACGTTAAGGCGTTATTTTATGCAATAACTTGTAGTTTTCGAGGATTTTTTTGCAATAAAGCTCGTTTTTTTCGATTGCTGCGGTTAACGAATATTTTTAAAAATATTTGGAGAAATCCAAATCCCACCTGTATTTTAGTGAAGCTACTTAGAGCAAGTTTAAATATTTTTGTTTTAAGCTTGCTCATTTGTATAGCTCAGTGGGTAGAGCGCTTGAGGGTTATTTTTGCATGAGTTTTTTGTGCAAGGGGGTCTGAACCCTATTTCCACAAGAAAAAGGCGTGGTTCCGCAATCGAGCTGCCCTTTTTTGTTTAATTTTCTGGATTGAAGAGGTGTATAAAAAAACTTCACTTACTGATTACAAACTCCGCTTCTGCGCTTATCCCAATAGCAAAACACCCTCAAAACCATCAAACTCATGCAGATTACCACGTACGTTCCTGCTGTTGTCCCACAGCATTTCCTTGCACAGAAAATTCAGGGTCAAAACCCTCCGATTTGATCCTTTGCCCGACTTTGCAAGGAAAACTTATCGGGTTCGCAGGCGGACCGTATAACGGCAGTAACCACCACTGCTGCCCATTTGCCAAAGGGAGATCAACGAACAAGTGGCCAAAATAAAACCCTTGAACACCCAAGGCCAGAGCGACCCCAAAGGCAAAATTCGCGCCATGATTGGGGTAGGCGCTTCCAACCACGCACCTCCCGAATTTCCAGAAAACTTCAAACTCACTGCGCTGCTGCCAGCAACCTCAACTCCCAATTGATGCTGGTCAATACTTCAGTAGGGACAGGGGGTGCAAAAATGAACACCTGGAAGACAACTGCTGGCAAAAATTGCCGATTTCAGCAAGCAAATATCTGGAGAGCGATCAACAGGTGCACTGCTGGCCTGGTAGAAAATCAGACAACACCCAAACGGGCGATACTTGTTTCCACGTGGCGCCCCGTAACAACTGATGGAAGATTACCGGTTCTTGTTGGAAGTCTTAATGACAAGCAATTTCTAATCTAAAGTGGTTTATTTTTTTCTGGCTTATGCGGGGTATGTTACGCCAGTGCCCGGTGGGGTAAAAGGGCTGCTATTCCTCCTCCTCTCCTCCCTGCGATTATCTGTTTTGGGTTGGGCTTTAAGGTCGCTACGAGCGAAAACGTAGCCGCGAGAAGCCCGGCTTCGTCACCAAAGGCGCTCAGGCGAATATCTCATGCGGACTTGGGGCTCAACACTCGACAAATGTTGCTCAACCGCGAAAGTGATGGCTTTGTACTCGATTAGTTCACCGACGTGGAAGGAAGATGGCCTGCACCTGACGCACTCGGGGGAGGAAAATTTCGAAACTGGATGTTTGATTATTTTGAAAGACCCGACGTCATGCACTTCATTACTATAAACAATCACGATCATGACCTACAGGAAGCGTAAGCTCTGCTCGCAATCTTTAGGTTTATCCTAACTTTTGTGGATGGTGATCGTGCGTAAACCAGTATTGCCCTCACATGAGGTCAGTTTGACCTTGCGCAATTTGCAGGGAGTCCCGCTTTGGCAGGAAACCCGGGATTTGCATGGGAACGGAAGAACAGCCTACCTCAATTGCTCTGCGGGTTTGTACTTGCTGAATGCCGCCAGGGGAATAAGCGAGAGGTCCAGAAAATATTAAAATTAAGGTAAACCTGATTTGTCATCCGGGAAATCGAAAAACCCGATCCAAAGGCTGTACCACCGGCGAATGATCCGAATTCACCTCCATGATGTCGGCCATGTAATCCCAGAATTCATCTCGCATAATCGGCAGGCCGGCAGTAGATCAACACGGTGATCAGCGCGGGGTTTTGGCAGGCTAACAAGGGACCACTTTGGGAAGTCCCAAGAAGATTTCCATAATCGAGAATACCGGCTTCACCCAGTGCAGCGGAGAGGGCGTGCCAGATTTCAAGTCGCAAGCAGTGGCAGTATTCGGCCTGGTTGCCTGGTTTGAGGTACATCACGAAGGCGATTTCTTCAGTATTTTGCATGGCAGTGATTTCTTTTCGGCAGAGATTTTATGCAGATTTTCAATAGATTCTCGCCACGACTTTTCTGCGTAAAATCTGTGGAAAAAATCCGCGGTGGAAATCTGCGCGAACTAAATTAATTGTCTAAACCAAATTTACTTACCTCTAACAAACCCGAAGAAGGCACTGGCTTCTACTTTGACGCATCAAAAGGTTGGTACCGAATGTCCGTCACGATGTTGGGATGTCGTAAAACTTGCGCCAGGGGCGTACCTTGTCGACCCAGGTAGCACCCGATTTGCCGATAGGTTGGGGACTTGAGGGCTATCAAAGTATTTTCTTTTGGTGCAGCATCCCGGCGGGCACATCCACTACAGCGGTGGCGCACCCAAACCGCGCCCAAATCCCGACCGTTCAACTTCACCTTAGCTGTCTCGCGCAAATCACCCAAGTCTAGTCTGGCAGTCTGGCCTCAGCTTGTTCACAAGAGAAATGCAGGGCATACCGGCGTACCACTGAAATATTGGGCGAGTGTATCCGGTGCTAAAGTCCAGGACTCCAGCGCCTCGGTGGTAATTCTTTGGGAACAAAGGGTTTTCTTCTCCAGAAACCTGATTTGCCATTCTCCCCGCAAAACTCCTGGACGATCTGGCGATGCAGTGCTTCAGGCCATGCCGCCGAAGTATCTACTTTGTTCAAGGCTTCTGATGAACATTGGTTTCACCGTGGCTAATTGGGTTGAACTCTTATCAACATTTTCGCTGATGGTTTTGAAGGGCTGGATTCTCCCTGATTGTGCAGAAGCGGGTCACACAACTTCAGGTTTGGGCATTGCACGCCAAACGAAATCCGCCCCCTCCGCTTAAACTGTCCCGCGAGGAGTTAATGATGGAAGTACAGCGTTCCTTGATCCGTTTTTTAGTGATAAACTCAGTCTTTTCCGCCAGGAACCCGGCGTACCCACTGTTGGGACAAAACCATGTTCAATAGTTGGTTTTGGTGGGTCGAATCGGCCAAAGTGCTTCCGCACGGCTTTTTGCCGTTCCGCAAACCCGACCACCCACTTCTGGCTTGTCTGCAGTTTGAAGTCAAAAAGATCCGGAGCGCCTGCTGCTTTCGGGCCGCTGTAAGGCCTGTGCAGTAGCGTGGCAAAATATTCACAAACCGGAAATACCAGCGATTTAGGACGCGTATCTTGGTGGTGACAATGGAGCCGTTTTCAACTTTCAGCCCTTGAATTTGTCGATCCGAGATAAAATCGAGGTTGTACCCTTGGTCACTCAACAGTGTGGCCATTCCAACAAAATGGACTTGTCCTTGACCTCGTGTACCATAGAGTGAACCTCCATCGGGTGGGTTTTGCCCTTGCGCCCAGCTGCATGCCAAACGTCGTAAATGGGAAATAAAGAAGAACATCATTGTCGGGTTTGGCAGGCTGCAAGCGACTTCGGCTGCGCTCGATGTAGGCATTCAGTTAAGTAAAACGGCCAAAAATGACTCTGTTGGTTAAAGTTGGTCGAGGCATAAAACAACCAACCAGGAAAACTCTGCGCCCGGCGGAGAATAAGGTACGCCGTGGTAAAAAATGTGGTTGACGCCGAGACCAAACACTTTCTCACAGTGGGTTTGACCTGCGACAGGCCCACTTGAAGTGGTTGCTTAGCCAGGTGGCTGCTTCACAAGACACCATCTTCTGCCCGCTACGTGCGCTGCCGAGGCAGCCCACTTGATCACAAAAGCATCGGGCTCGCCAAAACGTTTGACTTCGTAATCGGGATCCACGCGGTAGCCGGGAATGCCGTAGGGTTTGCTGCCAAAAAACTCGGTTTCGGGTACATCGGAAGCGGCGTAGAGGTCGAGCAGGTTGGCAGGGGCACCGTGGGCTTCGTTGCGCACAATTTTGCCAAACTGCCTGCCCAGGGCGCTGAGGGTTTGGTGAATCTTCCAACAAGACGTCGAAATGATCTAGTGGTAGTCGGCCCAAATCCGTTTTTCGCGGTCGATCTGGCCGGAGGTGTCTGCGCCAACACATCCAGGTGGGTCAGCAGGTCATAGCCGCGTAGTTGTTGAGAATTTTGCAAAAGTGCTGGCCAATTGGCCCCGTATACTTCGTAGGAGTCGTTTTCACAAAAAGCCCGGACGCCGTAGTTCTTGTAATAAAAACACCGGCAAAAGTTTGAAAATAGGCTTTGATGGCCGTGGTAGGAAGTGATCGAGTACCCAACCTTCCGGCACGGGGCGGCTCGTTTTACCGCCCGGTGGGCAAACCAGGGCCATAGAGGTTGCTTTCCTGCGGGTATTCCCAGCTGGCGTCTGTTGATGTCCAGTTTTTGAAAGAAACCTTGCGGGAATAGGCTGAAACGGCAATGAGTTTGGCTTTTTCCATTTTCAGGAACGGTGGTAACTTCGGTAGTTTTTCATTGGCCTTCACACGTCAATGCTTTGCACCTTGAAAGGCTTGTGCGGCATCCTGTGGCTTGACTTGTGCTGCGCCGCTAAAAGGCCAGCCAGTACCCAGGGTCATATCAATGCCAGGCCCAGTCTTTTGGCCTCGGTACAGGTGTAATCCAACATGGCCAACCACTGCGGACTGAGGTAGGGGATAAAATTGGCTTCTTCGCCCTTCACACCGTAAATGGGAATGATGTGTAAGCCCCAGAATCCGCCGCTGAAAAATCTTCCAGGTTTTTTTTGAGGTCGGCTTTGTTGACGGCACTGCCCATCCACCACCAGTAAGCCCAAGGCTTGGCGGAATTGACTTGGGCGAGAAAAAGGAGTGAAAAAGAGAAAAACAGTTGGGCTTTCAGCGCCTTACTGAAAATCCACTGCGCTATTGATGACTTAAATACGCGGCGGTACTTGTAACAAATTAGCATGCAGCGCCTTTGGAAATTCTTCCTCAGCGTCCTGGGGTTAGAGTTTCGCACTGGACTCAACCTGGAACACCCACTTTTTTTTGCTAATCGTATCTAGTTCTTCCGCAGTTCCTTCAAAGTGAAAGGGGTCTGCTGCATTACGCCTGTACGACTGCTTCTTTTTGAGCACCTGTGCCGGGAAGAGGTTTAATCATAAAAGTTTTCTCCCATTTGTTCACCTTTGTCATTCCGTCCATCGTTGTAGGCATTGACCACGTCGCCACGGTAGGGGTAACGCTGGTTTTCCCACATGGAGTTTACGCAGGCCAGGCATCGCCCTGGTAATTGAAGCGAATCACGGTCAATGCCGCCTTTTCGGCATCGCAACTGCCCGCCACAGGTTTCAACGCATGTTGTGGAATAACAATTTACCCCCAAGGGATTTGGCGTCCTCCTTTGAAGAACAAAACGCTGTCTTTTTTTGAGCAAACGTAGCATCAATGTTACCAAAATAAGCATCGTTGACGAGGTCTACTCCCCGCCTTTAAAGGGCAAAACCACTACTTGTGAAGCGCTTGCTTTTGGAGTACGCCAGCAACCAGATGGATGGAACACCCTTTCGGATTTGGTCCCAATCCTCATTGCCTTGATTGGCTGAGTTGGTTGTCGCTTTCATAGGCCACCCATTTTACTTTGGTTCAGGGGCACTCCCAGTAACAGATCCGCTGCTTCTTTTTTCAGTAAGCGAATCCTTATGTCAATCTTGAGGTCGAATGGCGTACCGGCGTAGTTCTCCAAACTGAAACTTTTGACAAAACGCGCCTGGCGTTTGTCTTTTCAACGGCTGGATAATCCATCGTGTCAATCACACCGGGCGTTTGCCGAGGCGAAAGGTCAAAAAGCGTACTTACCTTTTTGCTATTATATCGTATTGCCCACCTTCCACCCAACCAAAAACGCTCTTCACCGCCAAAGGCATTCATGCGGGCTGGTATTCACCTTTGGAGATCAAATCGTGATTGATCCAGCTGCAGCTGGCAATTTTTCATCCCGGCGGCGGTGCCGCACAACATGCTACCTGGTGCAGGCTTCGGCGAGCAGGATTCTTGCGTTTCACCGTCTTCGAGGAGGATGACGGGGCGTGGGCTTTGAGTTGTTTGGTAATCGTCGGCGAATGAACTGGCGTCACTTCACCGATTCGGTCGTGGTCAGTTTGATTTTGGCAGGTCCATTAGCCGAGCAGCAACCAGCTGGTGGCGCATTTTACAACAGCTGTTTTGCTGGTGGACTGATCGTCCTCAAAGTATCGAAAAATGATCGATTTAAAAGATTTAGCATCCCTAATTTTAAAAGAGTGATATCTTTTTAACACAAAGGCCACAAAGAAAAGCACAAAAGACACAAAGCTAGACGTTGACGACGCTTTGCTTAGTGTTCTTTGTGCTGCCTTCGTGTTCTTTGTGTTAAAAAAATGTCGCTTAGGTGTTAGCTTGAAAATTCGGAATGACGACTCCTGTATATCATCTTTTTATTTTTCCCCCACAAAAACATAAGGACTATTGCCTGGAGAACCCGTACAGAGTGCATCTGCATCCCATCGTCCAGCCGTTTTTTCCCATTTACAAGTACTCTGGTGTTGCACTTCTGAAGGGAGGTTGTCCCCACCTAACCCGGCTGCATTTTTGGGAAAACGCATTTGCTCTAGGCACCAGCAGGAATGTTGATGGTTTGGCCACTGTTTCCCCCTCGGTAGTGCCAGAACTCCACTCAGGCATGGTCGCCTGCCACACTGCGGAAGGTTTGAGCGGGCATTGCGGCAACAAGCCGGATTGTTGATGGAACCAGCTGATTTTTTGACCATGAAATCCATTAAATAGGCGACTTACTAGTCGCGCCAATGGTGCCACACATCACCTTTGAGGTATACAAATCGATTTGGAGGGCGACATTGCATCTTCACAGGCCCCCGGAGGTAGACCTCGACCAATCGTCGCGCCTAACCTCGTTGAAGGTGTAAAACGGTAAAGGTACCCAGTAAATCAGTTCCGTTTACCTGCCCGAAGCGTCTTTGGCTAAAGTGCCCCGTTAGTTTTCGGCGCCGTTGTGGCATTCGATCATTTCTACATTGGGTACATTGGCACTTTGATCATTCCGCCACTCTCGTGAGCCGGAGGTAACCAGGGGAGCCATGGTGCATCTCTAAAAGGACAAACAACTCTTGGAATAGGTAGAATCTAGCAGCATTTTTTCTTCTTTGGCCAGATGATACTCATACAAGGTGCGGAATTTATCCATTTGCCGCATCAACAAGTTGGGAGTGTGCCCATGTCAATATTCAACTTAGCCAGGCAATTTTTAGTGTCCAAAGAGTGCATCAGGCCAAAGGCAATGCCCCCAGTTCATGAGAGACCAACTCGCCAGCTCGGTAGCCAACATATGGGGCGATTGATGAAATGTCGGCAATTGTCTCCCAAAACTACCCGCCGTCATTTTTAATATCCCATCATAGCCGCTAGCATCACCCGTAGTGCCTTCCAGAACGGAAAACCACCTACGTTGCGGTTGCTGGAGAATTCTTGGCTGAAATTGGTTTTGATGAAGCTGGCATTGTTCTTCCAGTCACTCCAGAGTATCCGTAAACACTATAGTTTGAGCGCAAACAAGCCACTTCAGGATCGAACCTCGCGCGACGCCCAGCATTTTCAACAGTGGCTCGGCATGATGGCGGTGAAAATTGCTGCGATGGCTTTTGACCTGGGCTTTTCCCACCTGGCCTGGCAGGGACAGTCGTAGAGGTTTCCACCCGCAGGCCAGTCGCCACGATGGGATGCGGAGTTGATGCACGGTGGGCGTTTCTATCTGCCGGCCAACTGCTGGAAGCATTGTTCATAAACAAAACTTTCTTGCTACCTCCTGTGGTTCAGTGGGTTGAAGAGATAAGTTTTGGGTATTCAAACTGGCAAAGCTTCAAAATAGCCGTAGCACGATTAATTGAAAATTTTCATATTGGATTTTAATTGTTTTTAGGATCAAAAATTCAAAAATAATTCATACTCCCTCATTCAGTGGAAAAAAATAGAAAATTTAAGTACCTTTGTGTAGCATTGAGAAAAACAACCTTCGCTGCGCTGGCAAACTTGACTCTCCATGTTGAGCGGGTCGATGCAGGATACCCTTCCACTTTCAAGACGATAAGCGCCGATCCTGAAACGCCGTATTGCTTGAAACTACCCAGCGCGATTTGGTCGTTTTTGAGCCCATTTCCAGCCGCATCGGTATAGGTTAGCGCGCAATCGTGGCTACATACCCAGCTTCATTAAATACTCATCAAAGAGTCATTCTTGGGCGCAGCGGTCAAAGTAATAACACATCTTTTTCAATCAGCCCAATGTTATCGGAATCAATTTAAGTTATTGTCAATGGCATAACCCGCATTTTTCAGCATAAGCGACGGCGCTGCAAAATAACCATTGGCCACGGATGTCCAGGGATTTGCCACCACTCTGTTGTCGATTTAAGGTTCCCTTGTTCATCGATGCAATGCCCAGATCAAAGCTTTTATACTGATGCTTTTACCTTTCCAGGAAACCTG